>JAWKKP010000018.1:0-156133 GCA_041393215.1 Draconibacterium sp. | reverse complement strand
GGTAATATTTCTTAGAATATTTCCAAAAGAGATGTTTCCATAATAATTTCGTTCAATAATACTTACAAGTCCTTGTATGGAAACAACTACATTTTTGTTCCCATTTGCGTTAACATATGCAAGTCCGTGTGGATATTCTGAACCGTGAATATGAACAAGTTCTGGAGAAAAGCTTTTATTTATTTCTTTCCAGTAAATTTCCAGATTTTTATCATATGTGTTATTATTGCCTTTCGATGGAATTAAATAGTATGTTATTCCATCCAATTCAAGCGTCTTTAAAGTGCTTCCCTTATAAAGGGACGCTACTCCAAGTTTGATTTCGCTATATGTATCAACAAGATACTTTGCACTGGAATACATCCAACCTCCCACAACCGGCACAGGAATCCCAATTTTTTTACAAGCTGCGGGAAAAATCGTATTTGTAATCCATAATAATTTCATCTTTGAAAGCCTCCTTTAAATATAAAAATTATTTAACCCTTTTAAAATAAAAGTTATGCTTACCAATAACAGCCGTCTTCAACTTTATTGGCATTATCTGGCCTTTCTTCTTTTTTCGCTCTTACCCAATGCTCATTGATAAGGCTGGCATAGTCATAAAGTTCATGATAATTTTTTTCCCATCGTTTTCCAATAATGCCAAAAAGAAGTTGAAGGCTTCCCCCAATATGAAAGCCCTTCTTTCCTGTTCGCTTCACATGTGCGGCTAGAGGAAAACCATATGCTCCAGCCCCGATTAAACAAATATCATAATCAGTTTTATCAATTTCACTTTTCATGTATTCCAAAGCTTCAAACCAATCAGAGAACGGAGTTTTTGTTCCTGCAATACTTTGAACTGCCTTTATTGTTTTCAACTCAAATTCAGGCAATATATCCTGATTGTCAAACAAAAGTTTCCTTTTCGTGTATTGCATTTCTATCGTTTCGGCAAAAGGGTGTATAACCAATACTTTTTTCCCATGCAATGCCTTTGTCCAGGGTTCATTTGCCCAAAAAGGATCCAACGTAACCAATCTTACTTTTTTTGCAGAATTCAGTTCTTTTTCGAATAATTTTTCCTTCTCTAACCATGATCCAAGTACATCAACCTGTGGTATATCATTGATCATTAATTCACAGAATTGCACAACTTTTGCTTCTGTGGGAGGGAAAAATCCAGCTCCCTCATGCATTAAATGAATATAGTCTTCTTCCCACCACCAGGGTGGAACCTTCCCCTTTATGTAATTAATAACTTCGTTTTTATGATAACGCCATCCAATATAATTTGAAACAATATTTAATTCATTACTCCCAATACGAGCAATCATACAAGGTTCGTCTCCTGATAATTTGCGGTAAATAATATCGGCAACTGTATTGGGATCTATAATTCGATCCGTTTTATTATCCTCTTCCGACAGACTACTTTTTACATAAATTTTACGCAGAGCCTTTAGAAAATGTATTTGTATTTTATTCATATTCACACCTAAGAATACTTGTTTTATTTTCTTTCAGTAAAATACCTTGATAGATTAAAAATTCACTATCAACATTATGACTAATTTTTTTGTTTGATTTAAAAAGAAACAAAGATGATTTATTCATTGAATGGTATATTTCGTTAAAGAACCGGTTAATGAAAATTTCTAACTTAAACATTACTTTATCGATTTAATAAGTTTTTCCTGACTAATAGCCCTTCTTTCTTCCATACCTGACAAAATGCTAATTGCAACTATTTTCATTATGGAAAGATTTAAAAAATTTCATAACATTCATATCATTTATGTTTCTAATATATACCATTTTATATCCTAATATTAGTATTTAGGACAAGCAATTAATCCATTACAAGTCTTCAAAAAATTTATCTAGCGTTAAATCGGTAATTACATCAAAGATTTATTTGAAAATATTACTTTTCTCCCTTTTAACCAGACTTTCTCATAAACAAAATTTATCATAATATGAACCATTTCTTTTTGACTTTTTGTTAAACCTATTAGATAAAAAGAAATTAAGTAGACAATAGAATTTAGAATAATTACAAAAAATAAACGAAAAAAGCCATAATCAAAAAATATTAAAGGAATTAGAGCTGCAACAAATGCTAATGCACAAGCCGCTATTGATCGAATTACTCCATTCATAAAAAACTCTTTTAAAGATAAACCGCCCAATCGTTTTAAATAAAAAACCTTCATCCCAAAAAGCCCAATAAACATAAATAGTAAATTTATGTAAATGGCCGCAGGATTTGCTCCAAGACTGAACATTAAATAACTTACAGGTAACAGTAAAATATAAATAATTGAATTCCAAAAGCTAATTCTCTTAATATCCCCTATTGCCCCAATTGCAGTATTAAATGTTACAGTTAATTGCTCTATTGCATTACCCAAAAGTGTCAACCTACAAAAAACAATAGCATAATCAGGCACATCCTTCAACCATAACCCGAAAATAAATGGCATTTCAATAATAACTGGAATTGACATAAATGTAATTAGGAAAAATGATATTTTATTCCCCACTATTGATGCCTTAAGCATCTGTTTTCTATTGTTTCCTCCCTCACTTTTTACTATAACAGGATTTAATGCCTTTAACATTGTATTAGAGAATGCCATCAGTTGCCCTGAAACCTGAGAAGCAATACCCTGAGCCGCATTCACAACAACACCAAAAAATGAATTTAGAATAACAGTGATTCCCTGCATAGTTAATATACTTGCAGTACTACTCAATAAAGACCAACCTGCAAAACTTGTCATTTCGAAGAATAATGGCTTACTATAATATTTCCTAATGTTTATGCTAACTTCTTCATATTTTTTATGACAGTATATTCTGCGTACAATTAATAAAAATATGGCAAGTAAAGCCATAAATAAACCATAGCTTCCAAGCTTATCGTAAGATGTGTAGGTTACAAAAAAAGCAATCCCCAACTTTGAAACAGCCTCAACAACTCCCAATATTGCAACAAGGAGCATATTTTCATGTGCATTAATTACCGCATCGTAAGGAACAGATATTATTGTAAAGAAAGTACTTACCAACATAAATTGATAAATAATCTTTGCTATGCCTATTCTTTCATCTGGAATTTTAAGTATTCCCTTAAATAGAAAATATCCAACAATCTCCAATAAAATGATGACGATAATAGCAATCAGAAAGTGCAATAAAACACTTACATTAAAAATATTTTTTTGCTTTTGAATATCTCCCTCACCTTCGGCATATGACATAAAACGCTGTGTGGCCCCTGCCATTGCAACATTTAAAAATGTTAACATCGCGATTGTGCCACCTACCAAATTAAAAATCCCAAAATCTTCAGCCCCCAAAGCAGCTAAAATTAGCCTCGTTGAATATAATGAGATGAACATCGTTATGGCCATCCTGGCATATAAGATTCCTGTATTAATTGCAACACGTTTGGCTGGCTTCATAAATTAAAAAATAAATTCAATTGAATTAACATCTGTTTTTTACGTGAATTGTCTATGGTACAGTGTAGATTTTTCCTGATGAAAATCTAATTTCGAATATGTACGCTATTATTTTTTGTACTTGAGGCTAATAAGTTTTAAATACCAGAAGAAAACGCTAAATTTTTGAAGAATAGATATCATTTTAATACCAAAAAATCCTTTGTACTTGTATAGTAGCCATGTTTCATAAAAAACTGACAAATCAACAATATTATATATATGGAGGTGTTTCTTCCTGTATTTTTTAAAAATTAGAATCTGTTCCTTATTTCTTCTTTCGTGGACTGCACTATTCTTATTTCTTGAAATTGCGTTTTCATGAACCCTGTATTTTACCGTATCGCTATTAAAAAAATATACTCTTTCTCCAACATCATTTATTCGAAATATAATACAGATATCTTCATAAATCTTAAATTCCTCATCAAAACCATTCACAGAAACAATTAATTCCCTATTCATAAAAAATGCAGGGGAATTTAAAAAAACTGGTAGCCGGGCGTATGTTTTTAACTGCATCTTTGCAGATAACCCAAAATAAAATTTTCGTAACGCCTTATATCTATCAGGCCCACAATAATAAGGGTTCCCATTATCTCCAATATTTTCAGTTTTTGAAGTAATAAATTTTGCGTTGGGGTACCGATTCACAAAATCAAGATTATCTGCAATACAATTATCCAACAACAAATCATCACCTGCAATATACTTTAGCCATTTTCCTTTCGAGGCACGAAGTCCTCTATTACAGTTTGATGCAATTCCTGTGTTAACTTCTGATGTTATTATTTTAGCGTCAACAAAATAATTTTTGTTCTGAGCAATCCATTTGCTACAGAGTTTAACTGTTTCGTCTTTTGAACAATCATCTGTAACAATTAACTCAATATTATTATATAACTGAGCTTTAGCACTCTCAAGGGTTTCGATAACAAACTTTGCCGAATTGTATGTAACAACAATTATTGAAACTAAGGGATTATGAATATTTGTGTTGTCCATTTCTTATTGTTCATAACTTATAGCTACCTGCATTGATTTGCGTTCATGTTTAGAATTTACATTCTAAACATTGTGCCTGTAACTTTAGTTAAAGTTTTAGTTTATCATTCTCAAATTCCAATAAAAATTAATTGACTACTTTCCCAAATCCATCAAAAGCAATTTGCTTCTCTATTTATTTTACTGGATACCATCCTTTACCAAAACTATTTTTCAGTTCGATTTGATTGATTTGCACCACCTTCTTCTTCAATAAATAATTCTCAAAAATAATGATTATTAGCAATAATAATTTAAGAATGCTTCTAAATCGATGAATGAAGATGCCGTTTCAAATTTTAAATTGCTACACAAATACTTTTTTAGAATTTCAAATCAACAATACAATTAAATGTATTAATGCATCACATGCTACGCCAAAGAATTGATCGCATTTTGAAACGTTGACCATTGTTCTTCTTTAGAATATCTATTCATTAATTTTTCTTTTGACACTAAATTCTCAGCCTTAATTTTCTCATATCCAACCAAAACCTGTTGTATCTTTCTAAATAACTCAGCATTATTTTTATACGTAAAAAAATCCTTATTGGGAATAAAGTGCTTAGGATATATACCCTCTTCACTTATTAGTATTGCTCCGCAACCAATACTTTCATAATTTCGCATATTATCTTTATAAAGGCCATTAAAATTACCAAATGCATTCACTACTATTTTACTTCTGGCAATCGTTTCGTAAAGCTGCTGCCCGTAAATTGGTGGCATTGAATATTTAAGAATTGAAGCTGGTGCAACCGGTAGCCATCGGGTTAGTTTCTTTAACCCCCGGACGTTAATTAGTGCTCTTTTTTTATTTGTGAATTGTAAATGCAGTTCGAATTTATAGCCTTGTTGTGAACTCCAATTTATTAGTTCGTGAATTATTCTATTTCTAGAAGAAAAAAAATCTTCATTAAATTGTCCGTAAAATAAAACATCAATATCCTTTTTATCTTGATCCAGAGTTAACCATGATTCAGGAAATGCCGGTGGCAACAGAAAAGAGCTGTAACCATGTTGTTTCCAAAAGGTTGCAAAAGGCTCAAAAAGTGTAGCACGAAGATTATAGTTTTCATGGAATGGAGGTAACGAAACAACCGTTGCATCCCAACATACTTTAACCAAATTCTTCTTCTTTAATATTTCGCTAAGGGTCTTGTTATCTTTGTGAGGTGAAAAGTTATAATAAACATCGGGTTTGAATTCTTCAATTTGAGCAACTCGAATTTCGTCAAGATCTCTCGTCTTTAGTCCTTTTTCTTCTGCCCATTTATATTGTAAAGTTTTATAGTTCCATAGCGTATAAAAGAAGTCCTTGTCTGCTTCGAACCCTGGCTTTAATATATAGGTACTTGCGAATCCATCTTTAATAATTAAATTCAGTAATTCTGAAAAGGTATAATTATTCTCCTTAACCTTATATTTTTTCTCAAAAATATCAATATATGGATCATAGGCTCTAATACACTGGTAAACTTTCATGCTTTCTTGTTCAGATTATCTTAAAAGCGAATTAAAATTTAATTTAGGCTCTTCCTTTAAGACATCTATTTCCACCTGCTTATAATAGCTACTCCCCCAGAATGGCGCCCATTTTGAAATTAGCTGTTTATTTTCCATGCTATCGTAAAGTACTTCGAATGACAGCACATTGTATAACAGATCGAAATCGGTAAATGATGTTGTTGGATTCCCTATTCCTATATTAAAATCAAGGGAATAAACTCCTTTAGCCAGGTTATGGTTGTACAAAGTAACAACTACGTCAAATGGCTCTTCATTGTCCGGCAGTTTAAAATTGCCGGAGAAAAAGCAACCAACCCTGCTGCCTGTATTTGCATTTGCGTTTATCATGCCTTTGACCCGAACTTCTTTCTTTTTCAAATTATTTACTTTTAAAGTAAGCTTAACTTTTAAAGGTTCATCAGTTGCAATTTCTGTTTCATTAAGCAATTCAGCGGCCAACAATTCCACATCTTTATCAATATGATGTTTGCGGTGTTTTGGTTCAATTACTGCTTTAGCTACCAGATTTGATTTAGCTTCGTCGAGATAATAATCTACGGCTTCGTTAACTTCACCCGAAAAACTAACAGAACCATTTTGCAGTACTATCCCTGTTTTGCACAGACTACGCACAGCACCCATGTTATGACTTACAAATAAAACTGTTCTTCCACTGTTGTGTGAAACCTCCTGCATTTTTCCAATTGCTTTCTTTTGAAATTCAGCATCGCCAACAGCAAGAACCTCATCAACAACCAAAATCTCTGGTTCCAAATGCGCTGCAATCGCAAATCCAAGACGAACCGTCATTCCACTGGAATATCTTTTTACTGGTGTGTCAATATATCTTTCAACTCCGGCAAAATCAACAATCTCGTCGAACTTCCTGTTTATTTCTGATTTTGTCATTCCCATAATAGAGCCGTTTAAATAAACATTTTCCCGACCCGTCATTTCCTGGTGAAACCCGGTTCCTACTTCCAGTAGTGATGCAATTCTTCCTCTGGCTTTTATAACTCCGGTACTTGGTTTTGTGACCTTCGATAAAATTTTCAACAAGGTTGACTTCCCTGCACCATTTTTCCCAATTATTCCAAGCACTTCTCCCTGTTTTACTTCAAAGGAAATATTGCGAAGTGCCCAAACATAGTCGCTTTCACCTTTTTGTGAACGATCGTTTACCTCACCTATTTTTAGATACGGATCTTCCTTGCCCCTCACTTTGAACCACCATCTGTTTAAATCGTGGCTTAATGTACCGGTACCAATTTGACCTAAACGATACTGTTTACTTATATTTTCAATTTTTATTGCGATTTCTTCACTTTTCATCCTGCCAGAACCGTTTTTAGATAGTGTCCATAAATCCTTTTTCCACTTTATTAAAAACTAATATACCTAGTGTAAGTATAATGATTGAAAAAATAAAACTGTATAAAAGATTTAAAAGATTATACGAAGGCTGATTTAAAAATCCATATTTAAATGTCTCAACTACTGCAGTCATTGGATTGGCAAGAATTAGCATTTTGTACTTATCAGGCGCCTCACTAAGCGGATATATAACTGGAGTTGCATACATCCACAGTTGCACGGCAAATTGTATTAGAAATACCAAATCCTTATATTTTGTTGTTAATGCGGTTATTATCATTCCAAAACCCAGCGATAAGGCTGCCATAATAAAAATAAGTACCGGAAAATAAAGAACTCCAATATTGGGATGAACCGATACTCCTTTCACCAGATAATAGACATATACTATGGCAAACAATAAAAATTGTATTCCAAATTTAACAAGGTTGGAAATAATAATTGAAACCGGCACTAAAACTCTTGGGAAATAGACTTTTCCAAAAACCTGCTGGTTTTCCTTGAAGACAATAGAAGTTCGATTGAGACAATCGGCAAAGTAGTTCCAACATAAGATTCCGGCCATATAAAATAGCCCTTGGGGTAAACCATTGGTTGAAATTCCTGCCAGTCCGCCAAAAATTACCATAAATATTAATGTGGTAAATAGCGGCTGAATAAAAAACCAGAGCGGACCTAATATGGTCTGTTTGTAAAAAGTAACGATATCCCTTTTCACGTACATCACCAGCAACGTGCGGTATTTCCAGATTTCATGAAAATCGATGTCTATTAATCTGCTTTCCGGTTTTATTACTAAATCCCAATTCCCGTCGTTACTCATTTTATTATTCCGATTAATTTGCCTTCTATTGTTAAATCCTTAATTATTTACTAAAGACCAACAGAAATTAATTATTGAATTAAATTTTCCTTTATTGAGGTTTCGTACCATCTATTGAGTTCTTTCAAAGTTTTCTGTTCTTCTAAACTAAGAAACTGAGAATAAATACCTATGTTCAATTTTGCGTTTTCAGGATCAAAATACATTTTTCGTTTTTCTTTATCAGCACTTAAATTCCCAATAAAATCCTCTATTTTGTTTCGATATTTTGGATAATTATAGATTAATCCTTCAAAGTCGATTAGCAAAAATTCCTCGCTTTTCAGGTCTTTCTTTAAACTATCTATCCATTCAAATCTTCTCTTAATTGCATCAATGTGCATACGCAAAGCTCCATCTCTGGATCTGCCATAAATTGTTTCAAGAGTTACTCCTCCCAAATTCAAATTTGAATCGCCAAAAGGTGCAAATAAATTGCCCTTTTTTATTATTTCAGCCAATTGATCTTTAGGATCCCGATAAACAATAATGAGTTTAAATGGATTAAAAACCTTCTTCCAAACATTTGTTTCGATTGAAGGCAGAAGCGGCTGATTAAATATTATATAATCTTTGTTTTCCCCTTCAATATTACCAACTTCGCGTATCCATTCGTTTGAAAACTTGAATTTTTCTTCCAGCGATTTTTCTGATATAATCTTAGAATTCAGTTTTTCTAACAGAGATAGTTGCTTCAAACGCAACATGGAGTATTTATACCTGTCCCGAACTCCTTTAAATATGCTAAACTTTGGGTTTAAAAATGGGAATATATTATAAACCCACCTAATTTTTCCTTTAATTGTAATTAGTCTATTAATCTCATTATTAATATAATAAGGAGCCGATTTTAACTGATCGGCAACTAAACCTGGCGCCCTGAAATCATTAAACTCTCCGGGTAGTGTATTTATATTGCTATATTCTCTTAAAATATCAATTAAGGCACTTGAACCTGTAGAAAGTAACCCAACAACCAATATATTGACTCGATTATTATTCATTTCTGAATTTCACAAAACCTGCTTGCAACTAAATTAAACCAATAAATTACTGTTTTCAATTAAAAGCATTAATCTCGTAAACAACCCGCTTTGCTTCTTCATCACTAATTACCTGACTGATTGGCAAACTTAAAACTTCGTTATGAATTTTTTCAGATATAGGCAAACTCAAATGATTCCACTCACGATATGCCAATTGTTTATGAGGAGGAATTGGATAATGAATAAGTGTTTGAATTCCTCTGCTACTTAAATATTGTTGCAATTTGTTTCGTTCCTTAGATCGGACTACGAAAAGATGCCAGACATGCGAATTTCTTCCACTTTCATCGAAAAAGTTAATTGTTGCCGGCAAATTTATTTTTTTATTATCAATGCTTTTACAATAGTAACTTGCTATCTCCGAGCGGTAAAAATTATCTTGATCGAGCCGTTTGAGTTTGACTCTTAAGATTGCAGCCTGTATTTCATCAAGACGCGAATTTAGCCCTTTATAGCTGCAAACGTATTTTTTAGTTGAACCATAATTAGCCAATGCTCTCACAATTTCTGCGAGTTGGTCATCATCTGTTGTAACAGCTCCACCGTCACCTAAACACCCTAAATTTTTCCCTGGATAGAAACTGTGTCCACTTGCATGCCCCAACGAACCAGTTCTTTTATTATGGTAATAAGCTCCGATTGCCTGCGCATTATCTTCTATCAGTTTGAGATTAAACTTTTCAACAAGTCTCTGTATCTCCGGATGCATTGCATTTTGTCCGTACAAGTGAACGATCATTATTGCTTTTGTACGATCGGTAATTTTTTCTTCAATTTTCAATGGATCGATATTGAAGGTATTCAAGTCGGGCTCTACCAAAACCGGAGTTAACTGATTGTCGGTAATAGCAAGAATTGAAGCAATAAAAGTGTTAGCCGGAACAAGAATCTCATCACCATCACTCATGAATCCCAATTCCTTATATGCTTTTAAAATCAATCTTAAAGCATCGAGCCCGTTGGCAACCCCAATACAATGTTTTGTGCCAATAAATTTTCCATATTCCTTTTCAAATTCACTGGTTTCATTACCATGTAAATACCAACCTGAATCCAAAACCCTGTTAATTGCATTTAATAAACCTGGCCCGAAGCTGTCGTTAACAGCCTTTAAATCTAGAAACTTTATCATTTTTTATTGCCAAGATTCAAAAGTGTTACAACCTTTTCACGATTTTTATAAAAAGTTCCCTTTTCTAATCGAAAATAGAAATTGAGATTATCTTCATTAAATTGTTCAGGATTAAAAAGACGAGCAAAATAAAGCACTGTTCTATTGGTTTTTCTGATGTCAAACATACAGGTATTGTAATCCAGTTTTTCAAAAGCAAATTCAATACACAACAACCAAGCCCTAATTGCAATATTATCGTTTTTACCTGGCAAACAAAGCCAGCTTCCAATGGTAAAACTTTCATCGGTTAAATCATACAACCGAACTGTTCCCCATGATTTTTTATCAAGATCCTCGAAAATAAAATAAAACTCCTTTCCTTCAGATTCTCTTTTCTTATAATTTCGTATCCATTCGATTTGATTATCAACATCTGAAGAAGTTGGCGAAATATGAGTCTTCAATCTTTCATCATTTCTTAGATTCAAAATAAAACGGGCGTCTGATTCTTGAACCACTCTTAATTTTACATTGGCTCCTGACAATGAGATGTTGTTTGATTCGGTTAATTTCACGTTTATAGTTAATTACAAAGTTAAACGAACTTTTTATTTCACTATTTTGGGTTCAATATAAAACCAAAATTTATTCCAACCCTTTCCAAGATAAAAAATCTTTATAGTTTCGAATATAATCAGATTCATCATATATTTCTGATGTTAACACCAAACAAATGGCACCCGAAGAAAACTCGAAAAGTTCTCTCCATAAGCCCGGGACAACCATTAACCCATAATAAGGCCTGTTTAATTGAACAATTTTTTTATTTACACCATCATCCAAAAGAACGTCGAAGCTTCCACTTGCCGCTATAATCAACTGGTATAACTCTTTGTGGGCATGTCCCCCCCTGCTCCCTCCACCAGGCACGTCATACAAATAATAAGCCCGCTTAATCGAAAATGGTACATTCTGATTGGATTCAATAACGGTTATATTACCTGCATTATTATGAATTTTATTCAATACTGCTATATTACAGTCGTATACCGTTGACTTATGCATTTTTTGTATAGATATTTTTATAGTATAAATAATCCCTTATGTAATCATCAGCAGAATATTGGGTTGAACTTAAAACAAAAGCCAAAGAATTGGTTGAAAAGTTCTCCAATTGACGCCAAATTCCCGAAGGAATGTACAAGCCATAGTACGACCGGTTGAGCGAATAAACCTTACGTTCTGTTCCATCATCAATAACAACATCAAAACTACCCGATATGGCGACTATCATTTCATGTTGTTTTTTAAATGCATGACCACCTCTAATTTGTCCTCCCGGGACATCATAAATCCAGTAGGCCCTTTCAATTTTAAATGGGAAATGCCTTTCTTCTTCGATAAAAGAAAGATTTCCCATCGGGTTGTGGATTTTGGGTAATTCTATTATTTGACAATCGTTTATCTTATTCATCTATTGTGGGGTTACTATTTATTTTCAGGAAACTTTCAAAATATCGTTATTCAGTTAAGTAACATCTAAATAGAAATTTTATCAATAGTGTTTTCTCCTCTAAATTTTACAAGCGATTCTTTAAACAATGCAATATTCTTTTCAGGCAGTTTTATCATTGTTTCATATGGCTTATTTATAAAATGTACTACTTCATTCACATCTTCTCTTTTTATTACGTTTAGGTTAACATCATTCGAAATTTCAATAGCCCTGTTGTCAACCGCAAGAATCAAAGTTCTGTGGTCATTCTGTAGTGCGCGAATTCCTGCATGCAGTCTTGTTCCAATATAGTCTATTTTACCTTTAGCCAACAGTTCATCGTAGGCTTCCAATGTAGGAGGAACAAGTACGATATTCTTTCCCTTTGGATCTATTTCGTCGAGATATAATAAATCTGCATAACTTTGAATCCACAAATAGACTGTTTTATAATTAGCACTTAAGATTTTCAGCATTGTCCCGTCATCTTTATGGCTTTTTTTGTAATGGGTTAATGTGGTTACAACATTCTCAGCCTTTGTAGTTGAGATTTTCTTACATTTTTCCGGATAAATTCCCCATAAAGTAGGGCAACTGGTATTAATAACATTTTCAATTCCTATACTATTCAATTTATTTACCGAGTAACTATCTCTTACAGAATGGATAACATCCTTACTTAAAACTGAGTTATATATTTTAGATGTATAACCGTTTATTTCTCCCTGGTATTGCCACCACCCTACCCCTAATAAAACAACTTTATTGTTTAAGAATTTTCGATGCGAACTTTCAATTTTCCATTGATAACGGGCCTCTAAGTTCGAAGACAAAAGATTTGTCCCTGAAATAAAAAGCAACTTTTTTTGGCTCATTAAATATTTTGCATCAAAAGAAGTATGAAGTTGGGTAGGATAGTTCGTAAAAAAATCACTATGAAAAACCTTCCTTAAATTTTCATATACACTTTCGTATATAATCAGGTCTCCCAAGTTTGCACTTCCTATTGAGGAGTTCAAAATTCCCAAATCAAGAAAAAGGAGCTTTAGAATTCTCATCTCTTCCTAATCTTATGTGACTTTTTAGATAGGCTTTGTAATAGTTTTTAAGATATATTATCTTTTTCATCTATAACTATTTAATAATTGATTTTTATATAAAGACCACGCAATTCACAAACATGTTTGCAAAATGCACAAATGAAATTAAACTCTAAATATATGTATATCCTATTTATTCTAACTATTAATCCCCAATTTACACGAACATTTATAGATTAATTTAACGAAGCATCTTGGAGAATGAAATATTAGGCTAATATGTCTGTTACTGTCAAGTTTCTCTTTTAAATAAAGTTCATATTTATTTTGTCCGTTCAGTAGACTTTTTATTTCTCTTTTTCCGGCCATCGATTTCAACCGAACCAGTTCCCAAAATGCGTTTTTCAGCACCTTTTTCTTTAGTTTTGGATCGGTTACCTTTTTATCTAAAACATTTTCATATATAAAAGGGAGTGTAAGTAAAAAGGTAGATTCAGTTTTATGTGTAGTTTGATTATCATGGATTCTATATTTGTATAGTTTCCTTGATTCGCCGTAAAAAGCAAACCGATCTGCAACTGAATATATCCATTCCCAATCATAAGATCCAATCAAATCTTTAATTTCCAAAAAGCTATGTGCTTTGGCTTTTAAAATTGCACTTGTCATGTAAGGAAATCCCAGCCTATATTTTATACCATATTCAATCACTCTTTCCCCTGTCTCCATATAACCAAATGGAAGTGTGTGGTGATGTGGTTTTTCCCCTTCCGAAGTCATTGTAATAAAATCGGAATAAAAAACATCAATGTCAGGATGTTTAGTAACTGCATCAACGAACGATTCCACGTATTGCGGATGCAAAACATCGTCGTCCTGAAGATTTAAAACATATTTTGATTCCGAAAGCTCAAATCCTCTTGCAAAATTGCCAGCAATTCCAATGTTCGAGTCGTTTCTATAATAAGTAACATTTTTTTTCTTACAGATTTGTTCAAAAAAATCGTGCGAGGAACAATTATCAATTACAATTACTTTGCATTTGACGGTTTGATTTAAAGCGCTTTCCAAGGCTTCACGAAAGTATTCCTTTCTTTCGTAAACAGGCATGGCAATAGTTAATAAATCCGTGAACTCCATATTTTTAAAATTAATGAATAAAGGGGTATTTAAATTTTCTCTCTTAGCAACCCAACACCAACTAATTCATCTGCAACTTTCAATAATATTTCAAAACTAATTCCCGATTTCAAAGTTATGTCAAGCAGAGATGAATTCCCATCAGATAAATTTAGAATCCATAAAAGCGCCATTTGATAATCTTTATGCTGGCTTATGCCTCCAATTGAGTTGTATAAACCCCGCTTACCAAGTTGCGGCTCACCTTTAGGATTTAAGTTAATCCACGTTCTATTTCCTTCTATTATTGTTATAAGTTTTAGTAAAAGCATGAGCGATTTACTTAGATTCTCCGATTTTATAAAAGAGAGATTATCGGCAGATGTATGATATTCAGGAAATTCGCCAAAAGGCTTGCGGCTTAATCTACCAACTGGCAAATTAAAACCAGGTGAACAAAACTGTCTTTCGTCATATCCGTAAGGAGAAAAATCAAGGATTTTGGCATTTTCCTGATCCTTTAAAAGATATGTCATAATTTGATCTATCTCAGCAGTTTCTTGTCGTGATTTCTTATAATGGAAAGCTGACGAATCTCCCAGCAAGGTTAATACAACTCCGTGCGTTATATTTTTAGTTCTTTGTTCATTCATTGCAAGCCAGGCAATCGAGCCAATCGTTCCCGGGACAAATAAAAACCGGTAAGAATACCGCAAATTAAGTTTGCTCAAAATTTTTGCCAGCCAGGTTGCAATTACAATTCCGGATAAATTATCGTTGCACAACGAAGGATGACAAATATGACAACTGAAAAGGACTTCTTTTCTCGTTTCTCCGGGAACAAAAAATTCTCCGTAAGTCAATGAACCAGGTTCCAGTTTGGAATTAATGCTAACATGATATTCCTCGTCTTCCAGTGTTTCAAATTGATTATGCGGAAGACAAAACCCCCATTGACGCTTATAATAAGATGTCCGGTAAGGAACCCACTCCGGATAATCTGGCAATGTATATAAATGTTCTTTTAGTTCACTTAACCCAATTTTTTTATCGATTGGAATGCTATAATTAAGAACATGCAAATTCGACTTTTTGAAGTCGACAATTTTCCCTCCCTTTGAATTTTTTATCCATGCATCTTCAATGTTCCATTCATCCGGAATCTCCCAATCAAAAACCTTTGTTCCTGAGGGAATTTCCGTTCCTTTAATAGGAATAAATTCTTGTAAAATTGAGAGTGTTTCCCTAACACCGTTACCGGTTATACTCCTGCATATTGGGTAAAGACGTTCAGTCAATTCGAACATGAGTTTCCCCTCATAATCGGAATCTATTTTCTGAAAATCTTCAATTAAATTCATCAATTTTCCCTCCGGATGGATTTCTAAAAAAACAATTTTCGCGAATAAAAGGCTTCAGCAAATAACGTTGCCGATTCCATTCCCCTTATTCTCGCAAGTGCCTTAAATGTTGCATCATCGAACCAATGTTTACCTGCCTGAGATACAAAAGTTTCAAGTAATATCTGGTTTCTTTTGCTTATATGAGCATCTTCAAGCTGAACATAAAAATTCGGATTTCCCAAATCCCCATCATATTTTGGAATTTCGTATTCAAGGATAAAATGGCTTCTCCAGGTGTTCCATGTCAAATCACTAATCAGGCGATGATCCTGGTGTCTGTCGTTTCTGTAATGTGTAAAAATTATATCAGGAGTACCAGACTTTTTCAGTTCTTCAAAAAATTCCTTAACCTCAATTGCGTGAAACGGTAAAAATCCATCGCGAAAATCCTTTACTACTATATTTTTGTTAGAGACTTCTGTCAAAAACTTCTCAGCGCTTAAAATGGCTTCTTTTTTTCTGATTTCGTTAGATGAAAAAACAACCCAGGTGATTTCTTCAATCTGATACTCATCAATTAACTTCAGGATCGTTCCACCTGCACCAATCTCAATATCATCGCTATGAGCGCCTAAACAAAGAACTTTTAAAGGAGATTTTTTATTAAACTGAAGTTTCATGATAATTCCCGATGTTGTTATTCTTTCGCGATACTTTTCTTCCGTTCTTTTCCTCCTTCTTCCATACTTCCCAAGGTGGATTTCCCTGGTCGTAAATATCATCAATGTTTTTTTTGTCTTTAAATGTATCCATGCTCATCCAAAAGCCTTTATGCTCCCATGTAACCAATTGCTTATTTTCAATCAATCGTTTAAATGGCTGATCAACAAGCTCTTCCCCATATTCCATATAGTCAAAAATATTGTTTCTAAGAACAAAAAAGCCTGTATTAATAAGCAAGTTCGATTTACCAATCTGGCTAATCCCATTTACTAAACCACTATCTTGCTTGTCAACAAAATGGAAACTTTGAGTTGATGTACATGACATGAATGATGCCACTTTATCTTCTTGTGCTTTGAACCAGTCAATCATTGAAGGAAGATGTAAGTCCGCCAAACCATCACTATAATTAGCCAAAAACATCTCTTCTCCTTTCAAATAATCTTTAACTTGCATTAGTCGCATACCGATGTTGGAATTTAAACCAGTATCAACAAATGTAACTTTCCAATCATGGATATCTGAATTCTGAAGTTCAATATCTTTTCCACCATTCGTGAAAACAAAATCATTCGATAAGGTCTCATCGTAATTTAGAAAATAATTTTTAATGACATCTGCCTTATAACCCAAACACAAAATGAAATCTTTATGACCATAATGAGCATAATATTTCATTATATTCCAAAGTATTGGGCGATATCCAACATTCACCATCGGTTTAGGAATTTGATCTGAATAATCTCTCAGCCTAATTCCTTGTCCTCCACAAAACAATACTACTTTCACAATTTATTATATGTTAGGTGCTTAATAAAAAATATTTTTGTAAAATCCCTGCCGACTATATCACGCAACTCATTCCAAGTTATTCAATTTCGAGATATTTTTGCAAAAAACCAAATTAATCTAGTATAGTCAACTCCGGTATTGGAACAACAAATTTTCCTCCCCAGTCTCGAATATAATTATGTTGGTTCATTATTTCTTTTTTTAAATTCCAGGGTAGAATAAACAAAAAATCAGGTTTTGTTTCCTTAATCTTTTCGGGATGATAAATTGGGATGTGAGTTCCCGGAAGAAAGTTACCTTGCTTGTGAGGGCTCATGTCAACCGTGTAGTCCAGAAAATCTGTCCTTATTCCACAATAGTTCAACAACGTATTTCCTTTTCCCGGCGCACCATAACCTGCAACCATTTTTCCTTGGCGCTTCGCTTCAATTAAAAAATCGAGTATTTTTCTTTTTGTTTCTTTTACCTTTTCTTCAAAAGCAGCATAATATTCCAAACTTTCAAACCCCATTTCAATTTCCCGGGCTAAAAGTCCGGTAACATTATCGGTAATTGCTTTCGAATTATCGTCGGTATGTTTCCCATAAATTCTTAATGAACCTCCATGAGATGGCAACTCCTCAACATCAAATAATGTTATTCCGTGATGAGCAAAAATCCGGTTTACCGCAACAAATGAGAGATATGAAAAATGCTCGTGATATATGGTATCAAACTGATTATTTTCTATTAACTGCAATAAATGCGGAAACTCCATGGTAATAACTCCCCCCGGAGCTAATAATGCTTTCATTCCTGAAACAAAATCGTTGATATCGGGAACATGAGCCAAAACATTATTCCCTAACAACAAATTCGCTTTCCCATATTTTGAAGCTGCCTCAAGTGCAGTTTTTTTACCAAAGAACTTAACTTCTGTTCTTACTCCTTTTTTTACAGCAACTTCTGCACAGTTTGACGCAGGTTCTATTCCTAAAACGGGAATACCCTTTTCTACAAACCATTGAAGAAGGTAACCATCGTTACTTGCAATTTCAACAACAAGATTTTTATCATTAAACGCAAAACGTTCAACCATTAAATCGGAGTATTTTTTTGCATGTTGCAGCCAACTTTCGGAATAAGAAGAAAAATAGGCGTACTCGTCAGCAAAAATTTCGTCAGGTGTTGCAAATTCTTCCAATTGCATTAACCAACATTTATCGCAAATAAATGCATGTAACGGATAAAATTTCTCCATGTCGTTGGCATTTTCAGGCTTTACATGCTTCTGACACAACGGCGACATGCCAAGATTAATTACACTGTATTGTAATTGATTACCACAAAATCGGCATTTACTTGTTGTATTTAATTTCTTAAGTTGTGAAACCACTGCTTTTGTTTCCTTTTCAATTAAGTTATTCATAAATGTTGTTTGCTGGTTTTGTTAAAATTATTCTTTGAAGTCAGCCTGAAATTCATCTTTCTCCGACATAAGTACCGGTTCAATTGGCCATTCAATATTAAACAACGGATCGTTCCAACGAATTGTGGCACCCGCCCCTGGAACATAAAATTCAGACATCATGTAAGAAATCTCCGTATTGTCTTCAAGCGTGATAAAGCCATGTGCAAAATCTTCCGGCACATAAAGCATTTTGTAATTCTCGCTGGAAAGCTCTACCCCAATCCATTGCTTATAGGTAGGAGAGTCTTTTCTTAAATCGATAATTACATCGAAAATGCTTCCTCCTGAACAACGAACAAGCTTTGCCTCCTGATAAGGTGCAATCTGATAATGCATTCCTCTTAATGTTCCTTTCTTTTTGTTAAAAGAAACATTGGCTTGCGAAATATTAGCATTCAATCCGTGCTCCTTCATTTCGTTGGCACACCAGGAACGACCGAAGAATCCACGTTCATCTTCCAACTTTTCAATTTCAATTAGATATGCACCTTTTAATTTGGTTTCTGTAAATTTCATGAAATGAAAGGATTTTATCGATTCCAGAACAAGTTGCTGTCGAGTGCTTCAATTTCCTGTAAATGCTTGATTACATTCAATCGCATAAGATGAGATTCTCTGAATTTTACATCATTAAATCCCATACCAATCAAATTATTGTATAAATCTGAAATCGTTGTCTTTAAATCGAATATGGGTTGGTGATTTGGAGCCAGCTTTTCATATAAATTAAAGTTTACACGGTACGATCTTTTATCGGGAGGAGCATCCTGATTAACGGTAACTTTACATCCCTCTACAACTTCCGCAACTACATGTGCAAGTTCTTTTACCTGGTAATTCCATTTGTTACTTCCGGTGTTTACCGCTAAAAATTTACCTCCGTTATTACTCGTTCTGGTTATTGCCCAATCAATTGCCCTGGCCATATCCAACACATTAATTAGCGGCCTCCAGGGAGTTCCATCGCTAAGAATATCAATTTTCTTGGAAGTAACAGCTCCGGCAACAAAATCGTTAATAACCAAATCAAGCCGTAACCGATTGCTAAATCCACAAGCTGTTGCAAACCTTAAACAGGTAACGGTAAAATTATTGTCTGCTAACGGTTCAAGGTCGATTTCAGTAGCAATTTTAGATCGTGCATATGCTGTAAGCGGATTTAACTTGTCACTTTCTACTTTGGCGTTATCATCAGCTTCACCATAAACACTGCAACTGGATGCATAAACAAATGAACTTACACCCTTTTCTTTTGCCAGTTTTGCCATAGTAACGGCGGCTTTGTAATTGATTTCCATGGTAACATCTTCAAAACGGTTTCCCATGGGATCATTGGAAATTGCAGCCAAGTAAACAATGGCATCTACTCCATTCAATATATTTAAATCAAAATTTCGAACGTCTCCAAAAATTTGTTTGTCCAGTTTTGTCTCAGGTAAAAATGGAACATTAGTAAGACCATGCGCAAAATAACCGGTATCCAAACCGATTAATTCCCCATCGGGATAAACCTCTCTCAGTTTACTTACAACACCCGGGCCAACGTAACCCATATTCCCTGTAATTAGTATTTTCATCAACGAGAACTTGTTTAAATTTATTAATTGTATTTTCTCCAAACCGGCGCAACTGGCCTTCCTGAAAGGTACCTGTCAATTCCTTCGTTCAAAGCCTTTTTGTATATAATCATCGCATCATGAAGTTTCTCAACTGTTTCAGAAATATCTTCATCAGAGTGCGAATAAGACACAATACTAGATGGCATCAATAAACCACGTTTTAGTTGCTCCTGAATAAAAAGTGTTCGAAATGGTTGTGACGGATTTCCATCATTATCTCTTGTTGTATAAACCGAGCAGCAATCAGGACCAATTATTGAAACTTTATCTTCAATTCCCAGTTCACGTGATGCCTTGTTTACACCTTCTTTCAATTTTCTACCCTGCTCATGCAAGACCCCAATTACATCATTTTCCTGGTAGAACTTCATCGTAGCAATTGCAGCCGCCAATACATGACTTTCAGCGCCATGCGTAGTTGACATTAAGAAAACCCTTTCTTTATCGTGATTAATTCCACCCAGTTTCATGAATTCCTTTTTCCCCGCCAATGCAGATATAGAAAATCCATTTCCCATGGCTTTCCCAAAGGTTGACATATCGGGATCAACGTTGTAAACTTTCTGTGCCCCTCCATTATGCCATCTGAAACCGGTAATCATTTCATCCAGTATAAAAAGAGCTCCGTTTTTGTGGCAAATTTCCTTCGCTTTATTCAGGAAATCATCTTTGGGAGGATCATATTTTTCAGGTTCGAGTATAATACAGGCAATTTCCCCGGGATGTTCGGCAAACATTTTTTCAATGCTTTCCAAATCATTATAATGAAATTTCGCTGTTAAATCCTGCATGATTCGCGGAATTCCGGAATTCATTGGCGTTGTACTGATAAACCAGTCATCAACCGAAAAAAACGGATGATCAGCACAAATACCGACCATATCCCTCCCGGTATAAGCCCTTGCAATTTTTAGGGCACCATTTGTTGCGTCAGAACCATTTTTTCCAAATTTTACCATCTCTGCATTCTCAAACATACCAAGAAAAGTCTCAGCACATTCAAGCTCTATCATCGATGGACGACCAAAATTGGTTCCTTTTAGCATTTGTTTGTATGCTGCTTCAACAACAGGTGCAAAGTTGTGCCCGAGTGTGACACTTCTTAAACCCATGGCATATTCAATATATTCATTCCCATCAACATCCCAAACATGGCATCCGTTCCCCTTTTCAAGATAAATGGGCATGAATTCAGGAAACTGGTCATCGCCTTTTGCGTAGGTATGACTTCCTCCGGGAATAATATCGTTGAATTTCTTCTGAAGTTTTAATGATTCTTCCAGCTTTGTTTTCATTTTGGTGGTCATAAAAAGTACTTTGATTATTTCGATAAATCGATTTGCTTTATTCCTCAAAATATTTTTGAGCAAAAACTACCCTTACATTCCCAGCATCATCAGAAACGGAACCGATTTGCTGAAATTGCTTTGTTTTTTCCAAGAGTTTACCAACGAAATCGCCCTGACCAACTCCAACTTCAAAAACCAACCACCCTTTGTTGGTCAGAAATAACGGTGCTT
The DNA here is from genome assembly GCA_041393215.1 of Draconibacterium sp. Taxonomy (GTDB): domain Bacteria; phylum Bacteroidota; class Bacteroidia; order Bacteroidales; family Prolixibacteraceae; genus Draconibacterium. Next base: position 134,592 of record JAWKKP010000018.1, on the reverse strand, counting down.
CGTTTATCAGTTTCTGAATAATTTTTATACCCAACATTCCACCGTCAAAAGCAAGAGAAGGTTCATTTAGAGCAATCTCCGAATCCATTTTTACAACCTTTGCACTTGAAATATAGGGCGGATTACAAATAATTAAATCAATATTTTTATAATATGTATCGGTTTTAAAAGCCTCAAACATATCACTTTGAGCAGCTTCTATACGGTTGTTTAAATTGAGCAGATCGATATTCTCTTTTGTTAGTTCAATTGCCTCATCGGAAATATCGGAAGAATAAACCCTGCATTTCGGATTTAGTTTTGCAACGGTAACACCAAGGTTTCCGGAACCACAACATACATCAAAAACTTTAATTTCATTTTTTTCACTCGCGATTTCAAGCGAAAGCTCAAGCGCCTTCTTACCCAAAATCTCAGTTTCTTTTCGGGGAATTAAAGCTCTTTTATCGGTAATTAATTCAATACCCAAAAAGTTCTGTCGTTTTGTAATATGCGCAAGAGGAATATTATTTAAACGGGTACGGATTAATTCGTTTAGATTTTTTATCTGAATCTCCGACAAAGCGGGAAGTTCAGTATCAATTGCCTTTTCGGCTGAAACCGGCGTTCCGGAAGCAGCCAGCCACAATGCTTTTAATGTGGACTCAATTGTCTCTTCCGGTTTATCTTCCAGAAAATGAATTTTGTCTCTTAATTCGTTAAATAATTTATTGAAGAGTACTTCAATTTCCATTTTCAAGATAATTTTCTTTTAGTCGTTTTTTGTCGATTTTCCCGTTGGCATTTTTAGGCATTTCATCCATGAACAGTACTTTTTGAGGAATCATGAAATTTTCCAGTTTCGACATACATTCCTTTTGAATGTCTTTCTCAGAAATCGATGTTTTCCCGTAAGTAGTAACAATGGCGACAATTGATTCTCCTAAAATTTCATCGGGAACACCAAAAACAACGGCTTCTTTTATTTCTGATAATTTGTAAATAACATTCTCTATTTCAACCGGACTTACTTTTTCGCCCCTGGTTTTAATGATGTCATCATTTCTGCCAAGGAAATATAAAAATCCCTCCTCGTCCATTTTAAACCAATCATTGGAACAAAGAATTCTTTCTCCCGGAAGAAAACCAGGTTTCAGCATTTCATTACTTAATTCTTCTTTGTGCCAGTAACCAAGCATAACATGTGGTCCGCGAATATGCAAAATTCCTCTTTCGCCTGCCGGAACTCTATCACCTTCAGGAGTTAAAAGAAATACTTCTGTTCCGGGAATTGCTTTTCCGACTGAACCGGGTTTTTCATCCACCAGTTCAGGTTCCAGGTAACAAACCCTTTTGCATTCTGTTAAACCATACATTTTAAAAATCAATGCACTGGGGAATATCTCTTTTAAATCAGGAATAAATTCGGCAGGTAGGGCCGCAGCCGTATTGGTTACTCTTTTTATACTTTCGAACGCCAACTTATTTTTCTTGTTTGCCGCAATCATCATGGCATAAATGGTTGGCACACCGGGGAAAACCGTTGGTTTATATTTTTCGATATTCTTATAAATTGTTGCCTGAAAAATAAACGATTGCTCTATAATGATTGAACCTCCCATTGTAACCGCCATCAACAATTGATACAAACCGTAATCGAAAGCAAGCGGCGAAAGTAAAATGATACGATCTTCTTCCGATAACCGAAGATATTCAATCAGGCTCCAGGATGTAAAAACCATGGATTGATGTGTCATCATCACTCCTTTTGGAAATCCGGTGCTACTTGATGTATAAATTAAAGCTGCAAGATCATTGGGTATAATTCGTGGTAAAGTTGCTTCAACTTTTTCCTGATTTAAAATGCCCTCAAAGCTTTTTATTTTAACATTTTCAATCCCTGCAAATTTTTCCGGCTCACCAGTGATTATCAATTCTGTAATTGATTTCGAGACTTTTAATGCAGGAACGACCTCGCTGCGTAAACCGGTTTCAGAAATAAGTGTTTTTGCACCACTGTCGTTTAAGATGTACTGAAATTTGTCGGCCTTTGTTTGTGGATTAATAACCAAAAACGCTGCACCCGACAGAGCAATCCCATAAATTGCAACTGCACACTGCCAGGAGTTCTGCAAATATATTGCAACCATATCTCCTCTTTCAATTCCTGAGGAAACCAGATAATTAGCAAGTTTCTCGGCATTGTTTTTTAAATCGGAATATGTGTATTCTTCTGATTTTGCAATAATTGCCGTTTTCGATGGATACTTTTCGGCCGAAATTAACAGTGCTTCACCAAGCAGTCTTTGTGGGATTGATGTCATATTAAGAATTAGTATTTTATGGGTGACATTCTTAAATAGTCGGTAGTTTTAATCTTACGAGTGAATCCATTAAAAATTCCGATAACATCTTTTGCTGACATTTCCATTACTTCTCCAACTTCTTCAGGTCCATAGTCATTCTCAAAAGCATACCAAAGCAAATCCATTTGACGGAAAGGTAACTGAAAGAAGAATTCCTCCTGTGTTTGCTCGGCTGAATACGTATCAGTGGTTGGAGGTCGCTTAATTATTTCCTGCGGAATTTCCAGGTATTCGGCAAGTTGGTAAACCTGAGTTTTAAAAAGATGTGCAATTGGCATTACATCTGCAGCTCCATCCCCATGTTTAACAAAGAAACCTTGTTCTACTTCATGTTTATTTGGCGTTCCGATAACAGCATAATGCATTTTCTCGGCATGGTAATAAAGCATTGACATACGTGAACGTTGTTTGAAATTAGAAGCTGCCACAATCTGCAAATACTCTTTTAATGGTAATCGTTTGCTGGTCTCATTACCTTCTGAATCTACGATAGTAGCATGAAATACAGCCGGAAGATTTTGATTCAGCGTATTTGGAGTTATCCCAATTTTAAATTTATATTCGATTGGATTGTACTCTGGAAAAACATTTTTCACCGCTTCATCCCTTCTTGCATAACAACCAAAACCATCAAGTGCCCCCGAAATATCTTCAATTTCATAAACCACTCCAAATTTTTCTGCTAAGGTTTTTGCAAAAGTCAAACTATCGGAGCTTGAATCTTTTTCAGGAAGCATGAGTCCTTTTACATTTCTGGCACCTAGCGCCCTGACAGCCAATGCTAATGTTACCGATGAATCAATGCCACCACTTATTCCAACAATGCCACCTTTTCTTTTCATTCCACCTGAAATATCCTCCCTGAGCCGGGTGCAGATATTTTTAACAGTGGCTTCAACATCATCTATTCTTAAAATCTCTTTTGAAAATTTGGGTTTTACTTTCATCGAATTAGTTTAAAAAATTAGCTTCTGATTTGACCGAACAAACAATAAGTTCATCATCACTCAGATATTTAAAATCTTTAATAAATTGTCTGTATAATAGTTGTGTTGAAATAATTGCCGTAATTGCCATATTATCAATTTCGGAATACGCTTTTCCTGAATTCATCTTTAACAGTAACTTCGAAACGGTTTGAGGATTGAAAATGTTCGATTCAATTAATGCTTTTTCAGAAAGCAAATCTCCAACAAATTCTGGTGCATCCTCTCCTAAAAAGCTGCTCAAAATTGGTGCCCGGTATGCTTGTTTTGGACGATTTAATATTTCTTCAGGTAATTTACCCTTCATCATTTTTTTAAGAAGAACTTTTTCATTTAACCCTTTCAGTTTAAAATCTGGCGGTAAAGATGCGCAGAACTCAATTACTCTATGGTCAAGGAAAGGATACCGGCCCTCAACGGAGTTAGCCATCCCCATTCTGTCTCCCTGCGACGATAATAAATACCCCGACAGGAAAATTTTCATTTCAAGATATTGTGCTTTTAGAAGTGGATCCAGATCATTCAATTCGCCATTTAAAGAAGATAGTAAATTAGAATAAGAATCATATGATTTCAACTCCTCCAAAATACTTTCACTCAAATGCCTTTTTATATTCGAAGAATTATTCCATCGCAAAAGATGTGAATAAATCGGAGAATCAGTCTCATTTAATTTATATCCAAAAAACATTTTAAGAGCGTTCGGATTTGCATTTTGAAGTGCAGTAATATAAGGATAAAGTTTCTTTAACAATAAAGGCCGCAACCTTGATTTTGGATCTTTTGCCCAAAAATGCCTTATTTTATTTTCTTTAAAAATATTGTACCCTGCCAGAATTTCATCAGCGCCTTCCCCGGTTATAACAACTTTAATATTGTTTTCCCTTACTTTTTTCGACAAGCTAAACATTGGCGATGGTGAAGTTCTTAATATGGGTGTTTCTGTATGCCAAATTACTTTTGGAAAATTTTCTGCCACTTCCCTGGTAGTACATTTAAACGAAACATGATTTGTTCCAAAATAATTGGAAGCTATATTTTGATAATGTGTTTCGTCAAATTCCTTTTCAGTAAAACCGACTGAAAAAGTCTGTAGAACTTTCGGTTCGATCTTTTTAATAAATGCAGTAGTTATGCTTGAATCAATTCCACCACTTAAATATGCTGCTACCGGCACATCCGCTCTTAATCGAATTCTGACTGCATCTTCGAATAAAGTACTAAACTCATTTGCCGCATCTTCAAAACTACCCGAATAGTAATTTTCCTTGTTGGCAAATTTCAGTTCCCAGTATTTTTTAAGAATTATTTTACCGTCTTCAACCTTCATGTAATGTCCAGGAGGACACTCTTTTATATTCTCAAATACAGTATTAGGTGGAATTGTTGTCCAAAAAGTTAGTATTTCTGAAATTCCTGTAGTCGAAATTTTACGTATTACTTTGGGATGTTCAAATATTGCCTTTATTTCCGACCCATACACAAAAAGATCTTCTGTTTGATAGTAATACAGAGGTCGAATTCCTACACGATCTCTCGCTAAAAAAAGGGCTTGATTTTTTTTATCCCAAATGGAAAATACAAATTGCCCGTTAAGTTTCGAAACAAAGCTTTCACCAAATTCTTCATATAAATGTACAATTACCTCGGTATCACTTTGTGTTCTAAAACGATGCCCTTTTTCTTCCAGTTCCTTTCTTAACTCAATATAGTTGAAAATCTCGCCATTAAATACAATCCAAAGATTTAAATCTTCGTTTGGCAGTGGTTGTTGTCCACCAATAATATCAATTATACTTAAGCGAACACTGCCAAAACCTACATTACCATCAACATAAATACCACACTCATCAGGCCCTCTGTGTTGAATACGGGTAAGCATTTTGTTTAACAACAATTCTTTTGCCCGTTCACTTTTATCAATGTAACCAACTATTCCACACATTGAGCCGTTATCTACTACAAAATTTCTTTTTTCGAATTAATAAATGCTGCGATTGCATTTATAGACTCAAAATTTTCTTCAACTAATTCGTCATTTTTAACTTCAATGCCAAACTCTTCATCCAAATAACTAATCAGTGAAAGAAATCCCAGAGAATCAAAAATCCCCTCCTCAAAAATTAGAGTATCTTCTTTAATTTTCTCAATATCTGTAAAAGTAATTTCAGAAATGAAATTTCTTAATTGTTCGATTTGTGAAACTGCCACTTCCATAATTTTTAAATTTTCCGATTCTTTTTCATAAATTAATATCGCATACTACCGTCACAGTTCTAAACTGATCTCGTATAAATTTTGTCTTATGTCCAATTGAATATTTCTAGCAAAACCTGAATTTTGTTTGTGGGTCATATCATTATAGATTTGATAATTTATCCTTCGCTTCCCGTGTTCTCTCTTAATTTCAAATCCAAATTTAAAAATAAACAACGTTTTAAAGTCATATTAGTTGAAAAAGTTGCAACTATTTACAAAATATTTAAATAACTGAACCACAATACTATTTCAGCAATAAACTAGTAGATACTTTCTTTCAATCATCCATAAGTCAATTTAGTAAGATATGAGTTCAACTGGGGTCAATCTTTAATAAGCATTTAGTTAACTTGCAGCAAAGGAGAAAACACTAAGTAATGATTAAAATTCATATGCTCAGCTGAACCATATAGTTTTATTCTTTCCCTTCCAATTGGCCTTTTAGCCATTGGTTTTCCAGACTTAACTCTGCATACATTCTTTTAAGCCGGTCATTTTCCTCCTTTAATTTATTTAGTTTCGAAATGTCGTTGGAAGAAGAATTACCGTACTTTGATTTCCAATTGTAAAAAGTTGCCTGACTTATACCATATTCTTTGAGAATATCTGCAATGGTTTTGCCATCCTCATATTCCTTAAGGATTTTGTGAATCTCAGACTTTTTATATCTTCTTTTAAGCATAGAAAATAATTTTGTAATGTAAATAATTAAAATTCGGATTATTGAAAATAATTCCAATCAAGAGAAGCAACGATAAATAAATTACCGTGAGAAGCATATGATTTATTTTTCAAATATTCTAATTGTGTATGATAAGAAAATTTAAGTTTTTCCTATTGGCTATTCACTCTAACTTTGGGAAATAATTATAACCTAAGGGTCAATTTTAATAAGATTCACATTTTTAGCACTAACGAAGACAAAACTATAATAAATTATTAGAAATTTTAGAAATTACTATATTCCATTGTGTAATTTCCAATTTTTACAAATTACTAAAAGGCATACAACATGTTTCTGTACTTATATAAAAGCATTCCCTTTTTTTCTTTTCAGAACAGGGGTTCCCCTACTGTCACTTACATTCGAGTAACATTATTCAAAGATTAAAATTAACTGCTTTTTAAGGATAACTGGGTTTTAACCTTAGTGAAGTATCTTCCCTTAATATTTTAATCCATCAAATTATTGTGAAAAGTTACACCTATTTTATTATTTTTCCAATTAATTTTTATCGATCAATCAAAATCCTTAAGATTAATTTAATTTAGACTACTTCTAAAATACTTTATTAAATTACTGCTACTTAGAAATTTACAAAAAATTTACAACGTGCTCAAAATCAACTAATAATTAATTTATTTTTCCTTGTTTGGGACAACAGATTTAAACATGGGACTCAAATTCCAAAAAATTATAGTTTTATGAAAAAAAATAGAGATTTTTTTGAATGTCAAAATCAAAATTTCCAGACAAATGAACTTGCCAATACAGCTATTTTCTATTTCAAATGGCATAAAAAGACACTAAATAGCTGAATTCATGAAGCACAACTTGTTTACGAATGAGTTTGGATATAATAGAAGAGATTAGATTTACGCAGAAAAACTTCCTCTTTGTTGCCCGATTTCTAATAAAAACCGAGGCCAAATTTCTCTACCAAATAGAATTGATTACAAAGAGAATGTCTTTACTATATCCACTCTTCTGAAAGTATATCTCCGCGAATACTAATCACAATCTCTTTAACCGGTACTTTTCGTTCTGCCATTTGAACAGCCATTTGAACCATTTGAGACAGCCCTCCACAACATGGCACTTCCATAATAACAGTTGTAATCGTATTTACTCTCGACTCATCTATTAGTCGAACCAGTTTTTCCACATAAATCTCTTTTCCATGATCGAGCTTTGGACATGCAATTACAACCTTACGATCTCTGATAAAATCGTTATGAAAATTTCCATAGGCAAAACCTGCGCAGTCGGCTGCGACAAGTAAATCAGCCTTGTTAAAATAAGAAGCTGCCGGATTTATCAAATGCATCTGAACCGGCCACTGTGTTAAAGCCGATGAGTTTTCATCTGACGGCGCAGCAATTTTTATTCCGGCAACATTAAAAGACTGAGGAGCAGAACCAGCACAACCACAACTGGCTCCTTTATTTTTTTCAGACAACTTTTTTTCTCCATGCAACAACTCATGAACCTCACTGATTTTAAAAGGCATTGCTTCACGATTAGCTTTAATAAATTCTAAAGCTTCATTTAAAAAACCTGTCTCCCCATGTTCCTGGAGATGTTTTAAGTGCGCAAAAACAGTTGCTTTCCCGCTTTTTATCATTTGCGAAATTACTACAACCTCATCGTATTTGTCGGCCTCACGCTCTTCAATTGTAATTGCACCTTGTGAGCAATGTCCAATACATGCCCCTAAACCATCGCACATTAATTCGCTAACCAAACGCGCTTTCCCATCAATAATTTGCAATGCCCCCTCGTGGCAATTCGGAACACAATCACCGCATCCATTGCAAAGGTCTTCGTCAATTTTAACTATTTCGCGTATCATAATTTTTGTCAATTTATAAAAACAAATATAAAAGTTGTTCGTTTCCAAACTTGTACCAATTGTTACAAAGCAATAAAATGACAGATTTCAGACTTTTGACTCAATGCCCGGTTTTTATATCACTCTCAGAAGACGAAGTAAAAAGTCTTTTAAAACAAATTCATTATCAAATAAAAAGCTTCTCAAAAAACGAAGTTATTATTACAGCAGGAGAACAGGCCACACACCTTTATATTATTGTTTCGGGTAGTGTAAAAGGGGAAATGATTGATTACTCGGGAAAAACAATTAAAATTGAAGACATTGAAGCTCCTAAACCTTTGGCAACTGCTTTTTTGTTTGGAAAGGAGAACAAGTTTCCGGTAACTGTAACGGCAAATAACAAGGGTAAAATATTAGCAATTCCTGTACCCGAATTTCTGAAACTACTTCAATTAAATACTCAAATTCTCAGAAATTACCTGAACATTATTTCAACACGGGCACAATTTCTTTCCCAAAAGCTTCATTTCTTAAGTTTTAAAACCATAAAAGAAAAAATAGCCCATTTTCTGCTACAACAAGCAGGAGAAAAATTTCATTCCATTGAATTAAAAAGCACTCAGCAGCAACTAGCCGATTTGTTTGGAGTAACACGTCCTTCTCTTGCACGCGTTTTAGGAGAAATGCAAAAAGACGGACTGATAACGCTTGAGAAAAAAACCGTTACTTTAGTGAACAAACCTTTATTAAATAACCTTTTGAAAAATGGATAACATACCGAATCTTATACATTACAAAATATTCGAACCTTATAAAAATCTTTTTGCTTTTACAACTACAAAGCAAACCCTGACTTCTACAAACCCCAGGTTTACAGGAGATTCAAATGAGATATTTTCTCTAAACCGAAAAATGCTGGCAGAAAAAATCGGGATTGACCAGGCACAGCTGGTTTTTCCAAGACAAACACATACTGATTGTGTTTCAGCTGTATCAGAAATTCCGGAAAATGAAATAACAGAAACGGATGCCTTAGTAACTCCCCTGAATAACATTTGCATTTGTGTACAAACCGCTGACTGTGTACCTATTTTACTGCACGAACCTACAAAAAAAGTAATTGCCGTTGTGCATGCAGGTTGGCGGGGAACAGTAAAGAAAATACTTGCAAATACAATCCAAAAAATGATTGTTGATTATGAAGCCTCACCCCATGAAATCATTGCCGCTATTGGTCCCTCCATAGGGCCAGAAATTTACGAGGTTGGAAACGAAGTAGTTCAATCGGTTAAGCATGCATTTCCTGAATATTCAGAATTACTGAAAAAAAAGGCCTCCGGTAAGTTTCACTTTAACCTTTGGGAAGCAAACCGTAGAATTCTTATGGAAAACAATGTTCTTCCAAAGAATATTGAAACGCTTGAAGAATGCTCATTTGAATTAAACCAAAAATATTTTTCTGCACGAAAAGAAGGCGTTGAGACAGGAAGGATGGTTTCAGGAATAATGTTGAAATTTTAGAAGCAGTAGTTACTCTAAAAAACCTTAAAAATTATTTACATACCTTCAGTTTATTTCAAAACAATTATCTTCGCACCTATTAATTTTCTGAAAACTTTAAATAGTCAAGAAATCAACAACAAATGAAGAAATACAATCAGTACAATATTATATTCGGCTGGGTTAGTTTTATCATTGCCGCTGTGGTTTATTTGCTTACAATAGAACCTACCGTTAGTTTTTGGGATTGCGGTGAATTCATTACAACATCTTTCAAATTTGAAGTTGGCCATCCACCCGGAGCGCCATTTTTTATGTTGCTTGGACGATTTTTCATTTTGTTTGGAGGGGGTGCTGAGAATGCCGCGAAAATGGTCAATTCAATGTCGGCCTTAGCCAGTGCATTTACTATCTTATTCCTTTTTTGGACCATTACTCACCTTGCCCGAAAATTGGTTGTTAAAAACAATGAAATTTCGTTTGGCCAAACCATTGCAATTATGGCCAGTGGGCTTGTTGGTGCACTAGCATATACTTTTTCCGATACGTTCTGGTTTTCTGCCGTTGAAGGTGAAGTTTACGGTACATCATCGCTAATGACCGCTATTGTTTTCTGGGCAATACTAAAATGGGAAAATGTTGCAGATGAACCTCATGCCAATCGTTGGCTAATTTTTATCGCCTATGTTATCGGGCTTTCTGTTGGTGTTCACTTATTAAACTTACTGGCAATTCCGGCAATTGTTTTTGTCTATTATTTCAAAAAATATAAAGCTACGCGAAACGGAATTTTAATTGCTATGGGAATTTCTGTCGTTGTTTTAGCGATAGTAATGTATGGTATAATTCCGGGTGTGGTAACCATTGGATCCTGGTTTGAATTGCTGTTTGTAAATGTTTTCGGATTGCCATTCCACTCTGGCGTTTTATTTTACGTAATTGCGCTGGTTGCGGCCATTGTTTTCGCTCTGTTTTATACCATGAAAAAACAAATGGTGGTTTGGAATACAATCATTCTTGGTGTCGCGGTAATTTTAATCGGTTATTCTTCGTTTGCCCTTATAATTATCCGTTCTTCGGCAGAACCTCCAATGGATCAAAATAGTCCGAATGACACATTCTCGCTTTTGAGCTATCTGAATAGAGAACAATACGGTGAACGCCCTTTACTTTACGGACAATACTATAATTCGCCATTAAATCCACAAAACAGATACACTGAGGGCAAAGCCGTTTACAGTCAGGTTGACGATAAATATGTAATTACCGATCATCGAGTTGTACCCAACTACGACGATAAATTCAAAACTTTCTTTCCAAGAATGTGGAGTACTATGGAATCATTTCATGCCGACGACTATGTAAAATGGGGTAAAGTTAAAGGTCGAAGAGTTTCATTCAGAAATGAGAGGGGTGAAAACGAAGTGATTATAAAACCTACATTCGCAGAAAACATTCGGTTTTTTATCGATTATCAGGTCATTCATATGTATTGGCGTTATTTTATGTGGAATTTTGTTGGACGCCAAAGCGATGTGCAAAGCCACGGAAGTATTGTTGACGGAAACTGGTTGAGTGGAATTAAATTTATTGATGAAGCCCGGTTGGGCGATCAGGATAATCTTCCTGCACGTTTTGCAAATAACAAAGCAAGAAACACCTACTTTTTCCTTCCTTTTATTTTAGGCCTGCTTGGAATTTATTTTCAATATAGAAACGGGGTTGAAGGGAAAAAAGGACTTTGGGTTGTTTTTCTGCTGTTTGTAATGACTGGAATTGCAATTGTTATCTACCTGAATCAATATCCTCATCAACCTCGTGAAAGAGATTATGCCTATGCAGGTTCGTTTTATGCCTTTGCGATTTGGATAGGGTTGGGTGTTATGGCACTTACCGATTTGTTAAAAAAATTCCTGCCTGAAACAGTTTCTGCAGGGATTGCCGGAATATTGGCATTGATTCTTGTTCCTGGCATCATGGCAGCCGAAAACTGGGATGACCACGATCGTTCAGGCCGATACACTGCACGTGACCTGGGAGCTAATTACTTAAAAACCTGCCAGGATAACGCAATTATTTTTACGAATGGAGATAATGATACATTCCCATTGTGGTATAATCAGGAGGTTGAAGATGTTCGTACCGATGTTCGCGTTTGTAACCTAAGCTATTTACAAACCGATTGGTACATCAATCAAATGAAACGCAAGGCATACAATTCAGAACCGCTGCCGTTTTCTTTAACTTTAGACAAATACCGCCAAGGTACCCGCGATATTGTTTATTTAATGGATAATCCAAGAATTACAAGATCTTCCATCGGACTAAAAGAAGGAATGGATTTTATTGCCGATGAAAATCCTGCAACAAAACTTCAACAAGCTGACAATGCATCTTATCTGCCGAAAAAAATAATCAGTTTCAAGGTTGATAAAGAAGCCGTTATCAGAAATAAAGTGGTTCGCCCGGAAGATTATGATAAAATTGTGGATACAATAACGATTGACTTAAGGAACAAAAATTATATAGCAAAAGATGAAATGATGATTCTCGACCTGCTTGCCAATAACAACTGGGAACGACCTGTTTACTGGGCAATAACAGTAGGAAGAGACAAGTACCTGAATCTTCAGGATTATTTCCAGGTAGAAGGTTTTGCTTATCGTTTTGTCCCCATTAAAAGTGAAAGCCAGCCCGACCGTTTGAACTTTGGACATGTCGCAACTGATTTGATGTACGACAATTTGATGAATAAATTCAAATGGGGCGGAATGAATGATCCACATGTTTATATCGATGAAAATAACATGCGGATGATGACCAATATAAGAAACAGTTTTAACCGCTTAGCAGATGCCCTAATCACAGAAGGCAAGAAAGATTCAGCAGTTGCCGTAGTCGATCGTTGTTTCGAATTAATTCCAATGGATTTGGTAACACCTGAATATTTTACAATTCAACTGGCCGACAGTTATTTTAAGGCAGGAGCTACAGAAAAAGGATTAAATGCTTTAAGTGATGCTTATTCTATATTTGATGACGAACTATCGTATTTCTTTTCGTTAAAACCTAAATTTATTCAAACCGAAGGAATGAACGAAGAAATACAGCGTGATATATTCTATTTACAAATTATGGAAAGAATTGCACGTAGTAACGGACAAACAGAATTTGCTAAAAAAGTTGCTGATAGCATGCAGGCCTATTTCGCCAGATATAGTGGATAAACTTTAAAAAACATTCATCAAAAATGCGGGTTCTCAATCGATAAGAATCCGCATTTTTTATTTGATCCGGAATTCTGTAAGCCAATCCTTTTTCAGGTTTGAAAACGACTGAATAAAAACTTATCTTCACGGTCAAAATCGAAAAATTTACATTTAAATGAATATTCTGGTTATTGGTTCCGGCGGAAGGGAACACGCTTTGGGATGGAAGATTAAACAAAGTAAAAAAGTTGATAATCTGTATTTTGCACCCGGAAATGCCGGAACTTTGGAAATTGGGATTAACCTGGAATCCGATGTTTCCGACTTCGATAAAATTAAATTGCTCGTTCTTGAAAATAAAATTGACTTAATGCTAATTGGCCCCGAGGTTCCACTGGTTGAAGGACTTCATGATTTTTTTGCCGGTGATCCCGAACTCAGGAATGTAAAAGTGGTTGGTCCGAAAAAGCATGGCGCTTTGCTGGAAGGAAGTAAAGATTTCGCTAAAGATTTTATGATGAGACACCAAATACCTACAGCGAAATATTTAACCGTTACAAAAGAAAACCTTGAAGAAGGAGTTTTGTTTCTGAAAACCATGGCAGCACCCTATGTTTTAAAAGCCGACGGGCTGGCCGCAGGAAAAGGCGTTCTGATTATTAACTCTTTGGAAGAGACAGAGAATTCATTGAAAGAAATGCTCAATGGCCAATTTGGAGAAGCCAGCAGCAAAGTTGTTATCGAAGAATTTTTGAGTGGTGTGGAAGTTTCAGTTTTCGTAATTACCGATGGGAAAAGTTATAAAATTCTTCCCGAAGCAAAAGATTATAAACGAATTGGAGAAGGAGACACGGGTCTAAACACGGGAGGAATGGGAGCCATTTCACCAGTTCCGTTTGCCGACAAGGTTTTCATGGAAAAAGTTGAACAGCAAATTATAAAACCTACCATTTCGGGACTTCTAAAAGAAAACATTGATTATAACGGGTTCATCTTTTTTGGGTTAATCAATGTAAAAGGAAATCCATTTGTAATTGAATACAATGTAAGAATGGGTGACCCTGAAACCGAAGCGGTGATGTTGCGCATAAAATCGGATTTTGTTGATTTGCTGGAAGGAGCTGCCACCGGAACTTTAAACGAAAAATCAATTGAAATTGACGATCGTACCGCAGTTACAGTAATGCTCGTTTCGGGAGGTTACCCAGGTGATTATGAAAAAGGAAAAACAATTACCGGGACCGAAAAAGTTGAAAGCAGCATTGTTTTTCATGCCGGAACAAAACTAAAAGAAGGGAAAATTGTAACCGCCGGTGGCCGTGTTATCGCTGTTAGTTCTTATGGAAACTCAATGACAGATGCATTGAAAACCTCGTATAAGAATGCTGAAGTTATTCAATTCGATAAAAAATACTACCGTGCTGATTTGGGATTCGATTTAAATTAGAATGATATTACGTACCTTAAAATCAAACAGCTCTGTTAACCTGATTTTATTTCCGTTGTTCGGAATAATTTTGTGGATGAAAAGCATTTTGATTCCAATCCGGTATGATTTTTTTTTAGGTGAGAATAAAAATTCACTTTTTGCCCCAATATCAAAAATTACGGACGGCTTCGACTTGATAAAGGTTTTGCTTTCCCTGCTACTGGTAATTTTTATTGCATTCTTAATTCAGCAGGCCAACGACAGATATTTGCTGATTCGCACACGAACAAAACTTCCGGCAACTATTTTTGTAATTATCATTGGTGGTTTCACTGAAATCCACACGCTGCATCCGGTTTATTTTGCAGCTGTTTTTTTACTGCTGGCAATACACAGTTTCTTTTCTGTTTTTAATAATCCTTCAACCTATCCTGGCATCTTTAATTCAGGCTTAATTCTCGGAATTGGAGCTTTATTCTATTTCAATCTGTTAATTGTTGTTCCGGCTTTTTTAATCGGTATTTTTATTTTAATTCGCGAAGCTCGCTGGCGCGAATTTGTAATTCTTTTGCTGGGGCTGCTTGTGCCGTTTATTTTTGCTATAAGTTTCGCATTTTACACCAATAATTTGCTTGAGTTTTTTTATACCATTGAACGCAATATAATGACCCCGGTCAACCATTTCAGGTCTAATTTTGTTTTGCAGGGTTTTCTTGGGCTTTTGATAATATTCACTGTTTTAAGCAGCATTAAAATATTGCAGGAATATGACACCCGGAAAGTCAGCACCAGAAAATATTACTCCATTTTCCTTTTTATATTTGTTTTTACCATAGCCGGCTTTATTCTGGTTCCGGCAATTTCTCAAGAAATGTTAGTTTTATCCGCAGTTCCTGTAACTTTCCTGATGTCGAATTTTTTTGTTTCCATTAATTCCAGGTTCTGGGGGGAATTTCTGTTTACATTGCTGCTGCTTTCGGTGATTTTTATGCAATTTTCAGACTATTTGCTCAATGGATAAAAATAGCCCTACACTTGCCATTTACGGAATTCAGGACAGGGAGAACTACGAATATCCATTGTATGTTCACGACCACAATCTGGCGTTAATGCAAAACGGGAAAGTCATCTCTCTTTTGCAACAGGAACGAATTTCCAGAAGAAAGCGCGACAATACGTTGCATCTTTATTTAAAGGAAATATTAAAAGAGAAAAAGCTTTTAGCCGCCAACTACGATTTGGTTTTTGTAGATAATGTAGTTGGAAGAACATTTATTTCCCGCGAAGGGGACGCCCGGTTTGAAGCGCCGCTTTCAAATTGTCTTGCTCCCAATTTGGAAAAGGGAAAATGCTGGTGGTTTGGACAGGAAAAAGAAGCCTTTTCTTTAAATCATGAACTGGCACATATTTTTTCATGCCTCCCTTTTTTTGGATATTTCAAAGAAAACAGCCTGCTCGTACATTTTGACGGCGGCGCGAGTTTAAGCAACTTTTCGGCTGCTATTTACAAAAACAATAAATTTGACTGGATTGAATATCACTGGGACTTAAAACCCTTTTCAAGCATTTACAATGCCAACGCACTGGTATTTTCTATTGTTAAAGCTAAACTCGCCAATCAAAATGCAGTCCCTGGAAAATTTATGGGATTCGCAGGTTGGGGAAAATTTCGAAAGGAACTGGAAAGCTGGCTAATTGAGAATAACTTATTTCAGGATATCTGGGGAAAAACTTCCCAATTTTTTGAGAAAGCAAAATCCGATTGGAATATTGAACTCCATTCTTTCGATCAGAAAAACACTTTTATTCAGGACATTGCAGCAACTTTGCAACATATTTTTGTGCAGAAAATTCTGGAGAAACTAAAAGACCTCGCCCAAAGAACAGGTGCTGAAAATTTATACTACACCGGAGGTTCAGCATTAAACATTGTGGCAAACACGCAAATTGTGAACAGCAACATTTTTAAAAATGTATTTATACCGCCCTGTACCGAAGACTCGGGGCTTGCATTGGGAGCTGCCGCTTTTATGGAATGGAAAAAACACAATAAAATTAAACCTCATTCCCCCTATTTGAATAACTGGAATATTGAAAACTATACATGCCAATATTCTGGTGAAACCATAAGAACAATTGCCAATAATTTACTGAAAGGCAAGCTGATTGGTATTTGCAACAATTTTGGTGAAACAGGTCCCCGGGCTTTAGGAAACCGAAGTATTCTTGCTTTGCCCAACTCAAAAAGCCTTTCCCTAAAACTCAGCATGGAAAAGAAAGGCCGCGAGTGGTATCGCCCACTGGCACCTGTTGCACTGGAAAGAAATACAAAATATTTTACCGGAACAGATTCCATTCACCACCTCTCTAAATACATGCTTCTCGATTTTAAAATTCTTCCGGAAAAAGAAAACGAGATAAAAGGTGCAATTCATTCTGATGGAACTGCACGGTTTCAAACTATTTTCGCAAAGGAAGAAAATCCGTTATTGTTTGACTTACTGGAATATCTCGATAAAAACCATTCGGTTAAAGCGCTCATTAATACATCTTTTAATTCTAAAGATGAACCTATTGTACATTCGGAAAATGACGCATTAAATGCTGCATTGAAAATGAAACTCGATGGAGTTGTAATAAATGGAGCTTTCACGCAACTTATTTAATTCAAAGGCAATCAATAAATAAAACTTTAGCGACTCATTTTTGTTCCCGATATTACAGTTTTAAAAAGACCTTTTATTTGTAGTAATTGGATATTTTTGCAACTAGTTAAAGTAATAAAAGTTAATGACAAAAATTTTACAAATCGAAACATCAACCGAAGTTTGTTCTGTTGCTATTTCGGAAAACGGGAAAACCTTGTTTGTAAAGGAAAGCCTCGAAGGATTAAATCATTCCGAATTGCTTACTGTTTTCATTGATGAGATATTCGCTGAAAATAAGCTTAGTTTAAATTCAATCGATGCAGTTGCAGTAAGCAAAGGACCAGGCTCTTACACCGGACTGAGAATTGGCGTTTCTGTGGCAAAAGGACTTTGTTACGCGCTGAGTATTCCTTTAATTTCAGTTAATTCGTTGCGGGTTTTGGGAACTTTTGCTGCCAAAAATGCCGGAAATTTTTCAGATGGCAATGCAAATGAAAAAATCCTCTTTTGCCCAATGATTGACGCCCGTCGTATGGAAGTTTACACCTCGTTATACAACTCCGGCGGAGAACAGATTAAACCGGTTTCAGCCGAGATTATCGACACAGACTTTCTTGCCGATTATTTAACTGAATATCAGGTTTATTTCTTTGGAAATGGCGCTCAAAAATGCAAAAATACAATCGTTCATACCAACGCACACTTTGAAGGGCCGCAAACAACTTCGGCACAATTTATGTCAAACATTGCCTTAGAGAAGTACAACAAAAAAGAATTTGAGGACGTTGCTTATTTCGAACCTTTTTATTTAAAGAATTTTGTAGCAACTATTCCGAAGAACAAAATATTTTAATGATTAAACAGGCACTGATATTTCTTTTTTTATTCAGTCTTTCAATTGTCTCGAAGGCAAATTCTGAAAGATTGCTTTTTGATTTGAAATTTTCATTTGCAAAAGGTGGTGAAGCAGTCTTAACTATTAAAGACACTGTTTTTAATGGGAAACCGGCCATTAAGTACTCGATGGTGGGAAAAACTACCGGCATAACCGATAAACTTTTTGGGGTGAACGATGCTTACGAAACCATTGTTGACAAAGAAACCCGGCTTCCTCTAAAATCCATCAGAAATATAAAGGAGAACAAATACCGCTGGTATAACGAAACACTTTACTACCACGATGTTGATTCAATACACAGCCAGAAGTCGGGATGGAGAGCCGTTCCCCATAATCTTGTCGATATAATTTCTGTCTTCTTTTACTTTATAAACAAACATTTATTTGATGATATCGGGCATGGGCAATCAATTACTCTTCCAACATTTCATGCCGATAAGATTGAAAATGTAACCATAAAATTCATGGGTGAAAAAAGGATTGAAACAGAGTTGGGTAAAACAAATGCCTATGTTTTGGCTCCGATCGTCGATAAAGGTAAATTATTAAAACGGTCAGACGGACTCCGGTTTTACATTTCAAAAGACAATAAAGTACCATTGTTAATTGAATTCGAAATGAAATTGGGAACTTTGAAAGCAGAATTGAGAAGTTACAAAATCAATAACGTAGAACAAATCAGCAAGTAAACTCTTTATTTTTTTATCGAAAATATTTCAGAATAGGCTGATTTATTTATTTTTGCGGCTTATTAATAAGAAAATAATATTTCATGGCATCAACATCAGACTTTAAAAACGGGATGTGTTTTATGTTTAAGGGAGAAATTTACTCCATCGTAAGTTTTTTGCACGTAAAACCGGGTAAAGGTCCAGCCTTTGTAAGAACCAAACTAAAAAATGTAAAAACCGGAAGAGTTATTGAAAATACATTTAACTCCGGTGTAAAAGTTGACGATGTGCGCGTTGAACGTCGGCAATATCAATATTTATATAAAGATGATCTTGGATTAATGGTAATGAATACCGAGACATTTGAACAGATTTCGATTCCGGAAACTATGATTGAAAATGCTGACCTGATGAAAGAAGGACAGATCATCGAAATTCAGTTCCATGCCGACGAAGAGATTCCGTTAACCGCAGAAATGCCGGCGATTGTTGAACTCTTAATTACATCGACTATCGCGGGTGAAAAAGGAAACACAGCCAGTTCGAATGCATTAAAACCGGCAACGGTTGAAACCGGCGCAGAAATTATGGTTCCGATGTTTATTAATGAAGGTGATGTCGTTAAAATAAGTACAGCAGACAGAACATATAGCGAACGCGTTCGCCAGTAAAAATATTTAGTTTTTTACTTTAAGAATCCGGGTTGGTTTCAATCCGGATTTTTTTGTGCACTGATTTGATTTCGCGAGTAGATGTCAATAGCAACAATCATTGCAGTAAATCCCCAAAATGGTACGGAAAGTTTATCGGTATCCAGAAAATTATTTAAAAACCCATGAACATAATAGGAAACAAGCGCAATTAGTGCAGACAAAACAAATGCTTTTAACCGGTAATCAGTCAAACGTGAATAGGTTTTCACGGCCGTGTAGATAACGGTAAATAAAATAATTAAAAAGGTTACCAGCCCAAAAACACCTGATTCCGACAATGGCCCAAGATACTCACTGTGTGAATTTCCTCCGTCTCCTGAATTTGTACTTATTATGGTGCGATCTTTATTTAACTGGTATGGAGCATATTTAAACATATATGTACCCGGGCCGTATCCAAAAAGTGGCTTATCTTCAAACATTCGGATTGCGCAGCTCCAACGATTTATTCGTTCAAGATTCGAAGCATCAGAGGTAATATTCGACATGGAAGAAATATGAGTTGCCAGATTAGCTGAAGACTCTTTAGAATTCTCCTCCAGTTTCATAAAGATCTGATTTTGAAACAAAAGAAAAAGAACAACAAACGAAACAAAGGGAACAAAAACGGTAACAAAGCGGATACGTAACTTTATAATTACAAATACTCCTATTGCCACGATTAAACTCAGCCAGGCAGCTCTGGTGTATGAAAGAATGAAACCGACAATAAGTATTACAAGAAAAACTCCGGCTATTAATTTCTCTTTGGGTAATCTAATCTTTGAGAACGCAAACATAAAAATGAAAGGGATATACATGGCCAGTGCCGCTCCGTAGGAAGTATGATCTTTGTAAAACGGATTAGATACATAATTAGCAGCTTCTTTATTCCATAACCCAAACCCCAAATGCCTGTTAATGGTATAAAAAATTACAACTACAAGAGAAATAACATAAAGCCAAGCATATTTCTCCATGTTCTTCCCGTCAGAAAACATTTTTGCAGTTAGAAAGTAAAGTCCTGCCACAAACCAAATCCTCGACAATAAGAATTTAAATGAAACGATTGGCATTGTACTTGTAAAACAGGTAAAAAATATCCAGATAAGATTTAGGTAAATGGCCATCGACACGGGGTGTGTCAGAATTTGCTTATCATACCCTCGTTCATAAATTACTTTTAAAGCAAACACGATAAGCAAACCAAACAAAAGAGGCTCGGTTGGCAAATACATGTCAAATCCAAATCCGGGCATTATTTCGGAAAGCGGAATCGATAAAGGAGCAAAAAAAGCAATGAGGTAAACTATTTTATCAAAGGAAAAAATAACGACGAGCAAAATGGCAAAAACCAGCGGTAACACGTTAATTGCCAATGTATCCCGTTTCACCACAAAAAATATATTCAGAAAAATAAAACCTAATGTGATGAAATAAAAAAGAATAGTTTTTATGGATGCATTCTGCAGCACTATTTATTCTTTTCGGTAATCAAGAACCAGGAAAACAAGCAATGCCATAAAAACAGCGGAGAAAGCAGAAAAAGCAACAATCAACCAACGTACAGGATACGATTTTTTATCGGCAACAATGGGATGCTCAACCACATGACTGTACGTAATATCTTTTTCGTATTCCATAACATATACTTCGTGAACTTTGCTAATGGAATCAATTTCAGCAATTGTTGAACGATTTTCCTCCTCCAGCCAACTTATTTCAGAGCCTTGTTCTGCAAAACTGCCATAAATTCTTTCAATTTTTTGTCCATCTGAAGAAGCTCCTCTGCCATTTGCAAGTGTATTCATATAACCCCTTGTAATTTCAGGTGCCTGTCCGTTAAAATCAAAAATCCCGGATTTTTTCCGGGCCTGGTCAAGTTGAACCTTCAGCGAATCGTACTCTTTCCGTTTTTTGTTCAACTCCCTTTGAGTTATCTGCACCATTTCAAAGTTTTTCGCCCTGTGCATATTTCCCACTTTTTGGTTGTAAAAATGAATAATGGAATCGCACATTAGAGCTGCCCGTTCAGGTGAATAATCCATCACTTTAATTTCCACTGTTTCATATTCAGTCTTCGAAGTATTTACATTTTCGTTGTAAATATCAAACATGTATGAAAGATAATGGGGATCTTCTTTTTTGATGTTATACACGTCGCTCAAATTAAAAGCATCGAACATTCTGAGCTTTATGTCGTTCGAGTTCAGAATCTCCAGCATTTGCTCTGTTTCCGACTCCTCACTCATCGATATAATATTGATAGGATAAACCCTGGCTGTTGATTTAAACTTCGGCCTTATGAATGTTGGTCCGGAAAAAATTGCCGATAATAAAACCGCAATTATACCAACGATTACAAAATGCACTTTGCGCTTCCAAATCAATGTTAGAATTCGCTGGTTATCAAAAAAATTATTCATAAGATAGTGGTTTCAATTTGATCGCATTTCTTCAACGAAATGAAACAGCTTTTATTATTCCAATCTATCGCTTTTTCAGGTCTATTCTGCAATAATTAGGTAGTAATTTTTCTTTCCTTTTTGTGCCAGAATATATTTACCGCTGATTAAAAATTCGGCATCAACAATCAGGTCGGGATTACTAATCTTATTCTTGTTAATACTCAAACCATTACCTGTAATTGTTCTTCTCAGTTCTCCCTTCGAAGCAAAAACTTCGGTTTTGTCAGCCAGCAGATCAATAACATTTATTCCGTTCGTTAGATCTTCTTTTGAAATACTAAACTGAGGAACACCTTCAAAAACGGAAAGGAAGGTACTTTCATTCAGCCTTTTTAGTTGTTCTGAAGTTCCCTGCCCGAAAAGGATTTGGGAAGCTTCTACAGCCATTTCATATTCTTCTTTCGAATGAACCATTGTTGTAATTTCTTCGGCAATCTTCTTCTGAAGAAGACGCATATGTGGAGCTTCACGGTGCTGACTGATTAAATCAGTAATCTCTTCCCGTGATAGTAAAGTAAATACTTTGATGTACTTTTCTGCATCTTCATCGGAAGTATTTAACCAAAACTGGTAAAACTGGTATGGGGTTGTCTTTTCAGGATCGAGCCAAACATTTCCATTTTCTGTTTTTCCAAATTTTCCCCCATCAGCTTTGGTAATTAATGGTATGGTAAGCGCAAAAGCATCTCCTGAAACTTTTCTGCGAATAAGTTCCGTTCCGGTAACAATATTTCCCCACTGATCGGATCCGCCCATCTGTAGCTTACAATTCATATTCTCATAGAGCCACAAAAAGTCGTAACCCTGAACCAGTTGATAAGTAAACTCTGTAAAAGACATTCCTGTCTTCGAATCGGCGCTCAAACGTTTTTTCACTGATTCCTTTGCCATCATATAATTTACGGTAATGTGTTTCCCAATATCGCGGATAAAATCAAGAAATGTAAACTCTTTCATCCAGTCGTAGTTATTTACCATAACAGCTGCATTGGGTTCACCAGAGTCGAAATCGAGGAATTTGGAGAGCTGATTTTTTATCCCGTTCAAATTTTTATTTAACGTTTCTTCATTCAACAGGTTTCTCTCCTGCGATTTTCCTGTAGGATCACCAATCATTCCGGTTGCTCCACCAACTAGTGCAACAGGTTTGTGCCCTGCCAACTGAAACCTTTTCAACAACATGATTTGTGCAAAACTTCCTACATGCAATGAATCGGAAGTAGGATCAAAGCCAATGTAGGCTGCTGTCATTTCCTTCTGCAATTGTTCATCCGTACCGGGCATTACATCGTGTAACATGCCACGCCATTTCAAATCTTCAACAAAATTCATGAAAATATTTTTTAAAAAATCTGCGCAAAGATATAAAATGCTGATTGTTATTCAGGTTCTTTCGAATAAAAATGGCCGAAACTAAATTATGCTTAAAGCATTAAGAAAGACGAATACGACTACTACCCAAAAAACAATATTATAAAGGAAAGAAATGACTACAAATTTTAGAAACACCTTGCCAAAGCTTTGCCCATAAAATTTCTTCAGTGCCAAAATCAAATACACTGGAATTGAGATTATTAAAATTGCTATAAATCCTCCAATATTTACATTGGCAACTAAATATATACCTAAAAGCAAAGTTAAAATAATGAAAATATAGGAGTGCGAATGAATTGAAAATACCAAATGCCGTATGTAATTTTGTTTTCGCCTGATATAAGCCAGTTTCAAGATAAGCGCAAAAATAGGTAGTAACAGAAAAAATGCCCACGACAAATATTGCAGAACTTTTGCCATGGCTTGTTCTGGCGATCTACTTAACCGGATGTACTCCTTAAGCTTTGCCCGTTCTTTTGGATCTTCTTCTTTTTCAAGCTTTTTCTCCAAACTTAATCCAAACTTATTTAGTCCGTTTCGTATATCCCGGGTATCCTGAAAAGAGTCAGAATTTAAATCTTCGGCATGCACCGAATCAACTTCAACAATTACTTCATTTAAAATTGAATCGGCCAATTCCATTGAGGCCGAATCCAGATCGATAAATTCATTATCTGAAAAATTAGCGTCAAGCACGGCTGTTAAACCGAGGTTCGTAAAATTTTGAAGAAGAAGAAAGAAAATAAAGCTTACAAAAATAAAAATTCTGAAAGGAGGCGCATATCGTACTCTTCGCCCTTTAAAATATTCCACGGTAAGAAATCCGGGTTTAATAAGTAACAGTCCAAATGTTCGGAAAAAACGAGTATCGAATGCAAAGAAATCGCCTAAAAAGTTATAGAAAATAAAAGAAAATGGTTTGTCGTAATCCTGCACCGACTGGCCACATTCAGGGCAATAATTCCCACTAAAATGTGTTCCACAGTTTTTGCAGGTCACATTTTCATGTGAAACCTCCTTTCCATTTTTAATTTTCTTTTTTACAAAATCAAGCCACTTTCCCATCCGCTGATTTATCCGATTTATCGTCGCCCCAGAAATTGATGAATGGCAAAATCGAAGGTGCAAAATTCTTTATTGGCTCATACATTCTCGACTCAGCTTTTGCCTTTTCAGGAAGAATTTTTACATCCTTGTCGATAAAATCGAATACCAGCAAAATAATGCTTAAAATAAGTGCCGATTTTAAAACTGCGAAAACCATACCTGCCAGCCTGTTTACAAATCCGAGCATTACTGCCTCTGCCAGCTTATTCACCGTATTACCAACGATATGAACCAAAATTACAATAACAATAAATGTAACTACAAACGAAATAATTCCAAGATGCTCTGATGTAAAATTTAACTTTTCAGTAAGGAACTCTGCTGTAACATCGGAAAACTCTATTGCTCCCCAAATTCCTAATACCAATGCTGCTAATGAAACAACTTCCGCAATTAATCCGTTTCTAAAACCTCCTATTGCGGATAAAATTAAGAGGATGACAAGAATAATATCGATATAGTTCATTCTAAGCTCGGTTTATATATTACTCAAAGATAAATCTTTAGCCAATTTAAAGAAATCAGTTTAATTGAAAATCGAAAAATCGGCAAAAAAAGGATTTATCTAAACCAATAGGTAAAATAGAAGGGTAAATCATTCTCAGGACTTTATAGTTGCACTTTTCTCAACAGCTTTAAATACCCTGAAGAAATTTCCTCCCCAAACTTTTATTATCTCTTCTTCGGTATATCCGCGTTTCAACATTTCGGCTGTAATGTTTGGAAACTGACTAACATCCTGGCAATCGGCCAAACCACCTCCTCCATCAAAGTCACTTCCTATTCCAACGTAATCGATCCCAACCAGATTTTTTACGTAATCGATATGATCAACACAATCGGAAACCGTAGGTAAAGCTTTTGGATAATCTTCGTTCAGGCTTCTCCATTTTATGCGTAATTCCGCTTTTTCGTCTTCCGTTTTCGCATTTTCAAAAAGCTGGCGCAATTCCATTTCTTTCTGATACCGAACAGAAGTAGTGTCCGGATCTTTGATATAAACATCAAGCAAACAAATTTGAATTACCCCACTGTGTGCAGCCAGCATTTTTATCATTTCATCCGTCATATTCCGGTTATGATGTGCAATGGAACGAACACTTGAATGCGATGCAATTACGGGCGCTTTGCTTGTTTTTATAACATCGTAAAACGATTTGTCCGAAATATGGGAAACATCAATCATCATTCCCAGCTTGTTCATTTCTTTAACCACCTTTTTACCAAACTTGCTTAAACCATTATGTTCCGGCCCTTTTTTATCTGTAGAAGAATCACAAATTTCATTATTCGATGAATGACACAGCGTAATGTAACGCGCTCCCCTATCATAGAATTCTTTTACACGATTTATATCCGTTCCTATCGGAAAACCATTTTCCATTCCAATGTAAATGGCACGTTTACCTGAATTCTGAATTCGCATGGCATCATCAGCATTTGTCGCCAATTCAACTACATCGTTATATTTTGAACAGGCTTCGTAAACCGCGTCAATCATTTTATTTGCCGTGTTGCAGGCCTCTTCGGTATTTTCGGGAGTGCGTTCGCGCTGACCGGTAAAAGCAGCAAAAAACATGGCATCCAGGCCGCCTTCTTTCATTCTTGGAAAATCGACCCTGCTTTGCGGCGCAGAATTCTTTATTCCAACATCAAAACCCTCTTCCAACATGTTCATCGGGGTATCACAATGCGTATCAACAGTTAATGCTTTTTCATGAATTTCTTTTACAAGCTTATCAGGCACTTCGCCAAAACCTGAAGTTGAAAAGAGAATTGAGCTGACTAATATTGCCGTTGAAACAAGATTCTTCATATTCTGTTTTTTATAAATTTTCAATTCATTGGATTTTCTGCTAACTTTTTTCTTTAACAAAACGAAAACGATAAGCTACTGAAAATCGAAATGTTGTATAATGGTAATCGTGTAATCCTGTCTGGTATTCAAGTTTCCAGTTAAAACGATATCCCAACTTTGTTAACCGGGTACGAAAAACCAGTGGATCATTATCGCCGGTTACACCAATAAAATCATAAGCATCGTATGCATGATATCCTCCAATTTCATTAACCCACGACAAATCTTTGTGTTTTAAATCAATCCCAAATTCATACAAAGGCCCTTCATCCTGTGCCAGCTCAACTTTATTGGTTTGCCACACATAAAATCCACCCAACGCAGCAATTCTTATTTCATTTAAAAAGCCGTGGCGCGGATAAAATGATTTTCCAAAAGCCCCATAGAAATAATTTGCGTTGGTTTCGGTGTAGCGGGCATGCGTGGCCCATCCGGTTGTGGTTTTATTCGAATAATTCAGCACAAAATCGGGCCATTTTTTTCTTTCTTTAATTACCTGAATAAAGGTACTAATCCATAAATCGCCCGGATTGGTAATCCAACCCGTATCGTCGTAATAAATTTGCCGCTCGTCGCGAACCGAATTATCCATTTTAAATGTTTCGGTAGGAAATGCCCAAAATTTGACAGCAACCCGCTTTGGAACAACACACCAGTAAAAACTCAAATAAGAGTTTACCGCGTGATCGCCTTTCATCGAATGGGAATGGACTCCCATTTCAATGTTCGACATGGTATCGATTAAAGCATAATCCATATCCGGAACCGGAAGCGCATTGGGCCCCATTTTCCCGGGAGCGATTTGTAACCATTTGTTTACATGAACACTTCCAAAGTCAATCCAACCTTTTGTGCTTCTCGATTGTCCGGAAGCCAAAGAACTAATTATGATAAAAAGAATGGATAACTTTATGCGCATCGGTTTTTAATAAAGGTTTCAATATTACAAAATAGTTGAAAAAGTCTATAATTTTAGCCTTGATAACAGAAACAAAAAAACATAAAACTAAAATTGAATTCGAGAGGTAGTAATATAAAAAAATGGGTTGTTTTACCAACTGCAGCTGTTGTTGTATTTCTTCTTACCCTGGCTGCTGCATCATTTCCGGAAGTTACAGAACAATGGTATTCGCAAAAATTTTACCGGCTGATTGCAGTAGTTTTCTCTAATGTTAGTGCCGTTTTTCCCTTTTCACTGGATGATGTATTTTACATTCTATTAATTATTTCCTTTATTATTCTTGTATTTCTGGTTATCATCAGAAAATTAAAGCTTTTAAATGGATTGAACATTCTACTGAATACGCTCGCAGCCGGATACATTCTCTTTTATATTTTGTGGGGTTTCAATTATTTCCGAAGCGATTTGAATGAGCGGTTGAATTTAAAAGAAGTAACCCCCGATACGGAAATATTTACACGTCAATTTAAAATTCTGGTTGAGGAAACCAACAAGTCGTATTGTAAATTTGATAACTTCAACAAAACCTCCATCGATTCGTTGGTGGAAGAATCTTATAAAAATCTGTCATTAGTTCTACAAATCAATTATCCCGGAGGAAAACGGAGAGCAAAAAAAATTACTTTCAGCCACTTTTTTGCCAAAGCCGGAATTTCGGGTTATTACGGCCCTTTTTTCAGTGAGGTTCACATCAACAACACTATTTTGCCCGAAGAATATCCGTTTGTATTAGCCCACGAAAAAGCGCACCAGTTTGGAATTACCAGTGAAGCCGAAGCTAATTTTTATGCTTGGCTGGCTTGCATTACAAGCAATTCAAAACAATTGCAATACTCAGCAAATCTTCAAATCCTCCGTTTTTTTCTTTACCAGGGATATTCTTTAAAAAACTATAAGGAAATTACCTCCGGACTTGATGGAAACGTTAAAACCGATTATAGAAAAATACAGGAACACTGGGAACAACTCAGAAACGAAAAGGTGGATAAAATTGCCACTAAAGTAAACGATACATACCTGAAGACCAATAAAATTGAGAAGGGAATAGAAGATTACACCGGTGTTGTAAAGTTTGTGATGGACTTCTCTCAGGATTCTGTTTTTCAACAGAAATGGGATTTTAATCCAAATTGATCCGGATTGAAACTCGTTCTTGTTCCCTTTAATAATTTTCAGTATTGTTTTTGATTGTTTATTCAGAACATAAAAAATTGGTTGAAAAGAAATTGGGAATCATAACTGTAAAAGGCATTTCGGGCAAAGCAGGTTTTTATTTGAGCTGTCTTTAATTATTATGACAAAGCAGGTTTTTAAAGCCATAATGTTTTTCTATTTTTATCCCTCTAATTAACGACAAAAGATTTGCATGAAACTACAGAATCAGAATAACAGGTTACAATCAGGTAATGTGTATATTTTTTGTCAGTCGCCCAACCAGCAAATACTACCTTAATCGAACAGCAATGAAATTTAAATTCGAATCAAAAATATATTATGATTTTCAAACATTCGAAGCAACACTAAGAAAATGGAAATCAGACAACGAAACAATTGTATTTACGAACGGTTGTTTTGACATTCTTCACTACGGTCATCTGGATTCGCTATTAAAATCGGCTCACCTGGGGACAAAGCTGATTGTTGGGTTAAATTCCGACAAATCAGTAGAAATTTTAAAAGGGAAAAACCGGCCTGTTTTCGATGTTAAATCAAGAGCTTCCATGATTGCCGCCTTTGTATTTGTTGATGCGGTAATCGTTTTCGAGGAAGAAACCCCGGCCGATTTAATTGCACAAATTATTCCCGATGTTTTGGTGAAAGGTAAACAATATGAAATTCACCAAATTGCCGGTCACGACACAGTCCTTAAAAACGGAGGAAAAGTAATCACACTCGATTTGGTTCCCAATGTATCTTCAAGCGAAATTGTAGAAAAAATTAAATCGTTGGATTAATGGCACCAAACAAGAGCATTTATACCTGCCAGAATTGCGGGGCACAGTTCTCCAAATGGATGGGAAAATGTTCTTCCTGTGGCGAATGGAATACAATTGTTGAGGAAATTGTAGCAAAAAAACAGACCACCGGAAAATTATCGGTACAAATTTCAGGAAACCAGCCATTAACTCTGGAAAGCATTGAAACGGTTAAGAACAAACGAATTACAGTTGAAATAAACGAATTCAACCGTGTTCTTGGCGGTGGAATTGTTCCCGGCTCGTTAATTTTACTCGGAGGCGATCCGGGAATTGGAAAATCTACATTGGCGCTGCAACTTGCACTTGGCTTTACCAACCGGAAAGTTTTATACACGTCAGGAGAAGAAAGTCTTCAGCAAATTAAATTACGGGCAGAGCGTTTAAATATTTCAAACAAAGATTGCCTTTTTTTGAGCGAAACATCTCTTGAACAATTAATTGCACATGCAGAACAGGTAAAACCGGATCTTTTAATTGTCGATTCCATTCAAACGATTTCCACAGAAACATTAGAATCATCGCCAGGTTCTGTTTCGCAGGTACGCGAATGTACATCTGCTATTTTAAAATTTGCAAAGAAAACCGGAGTCGCCATTATTTTAATCGGCCATATTACCAAAGAAGGGAGCCTTGCAGGACCAAAAGTTCTGGAACACATGGTTGATACTGTACTTCAATTTGAAGGCGACACAAACTACATGTATCGTATTTTACGATCCAATAAAAACCGGTTTGGTTCTACCAATGAACTTGGAATTTTTGAAATGGGTAGTTTTGGGCTGCGCGAAATCATCAACCCTTCGGAGCAGTTAATTTCGAAAGTCAGCAACGATGTTAGTGGAACCGCCATTGCTGCTACCATTGAAGGAATCAGGCCATTTTTAATTGAAATACAGGCGCTGGTAAGTTCTGCGGCTTACGGCACTCCGCAGCGTTCGTCCACCGGATTCGACCTGAGGCGGTTAAACATGCTTTTAGCTGTGCTTGAAAAACGTGCCGGGTTTAAACTAATTCAAAAAGATGTTTTCCTAAATATTGCAGGCGGACTGAAAATTAATGATCCGGCAACCGATTTGGCCGTTATTTCATCCATCCTTTCTTCCAATATTGACGTAGCAATTAACCATAAGTTTTGTTTTGCCGGAGAGGTTGGCCTTACCGGAGAAATCAGGGCTGTAAACCGCATAGAACAACGAATTGCAGAGGCTGAAAAACTGGGATTTCAGAAAATTTATATCCCGAAATTCAACAAAAGTTTTGATGACTCAAAATTCAATATTGAGATTTTTAGGGCTGCGAGGGTTGAAGAGGTCTTTCGAAATATTTTTGGATAACCTTTTTGAAAAAGGATTTTTAACGAATTAAATTTTGAATTGTAGTTGAACTGTCTTTAATTTTGCCGCACGATTGATTTATATGAAGAAATTTCTTGCCATAACATTTATCTCCATTTTCGCATTTGTTTCGTGCGACAAGCCTCCTTTTCCGAAACCCAAACACCTGGTTAAAGAAAAGAAGATGATTGATATGCTCGTTGACATTCACATGGCAGAAGCAACTTTTACCAGAATGCGCACCGACTCCATCGTAAAAAACAGTTCTTCAATAAATTTTTATTATTCTGTTTTGGAAAAATACGAGGTTCCCGATTCAGTTTTCGAAAAATCGTTTGTTTATTACGCCAGTAATCCAAAACATTTTGAAGAGATGTACCGCGAGGTAATGAATAAACTTAGTGAAATTGAGCAACAATACTCGGGCAGAAAAGAAGAACTCGAATTTGAATTACCACCAAAATAATCGCTTGTGAAAAAAATTGCAGCCACATACATTTTTACCGGCAAACAGGAACTGGTAAAAAATGCAATGCTGGTTTGCGAAGATGACGGAACAATCGTTGAAATTATAAAAAGCGATAAAACTTTACCGGAACAGCACGGTCTGGAATATTACAGCGGAATTCTTGTTCCGGGGTTTGTTAACGTACATTGCCACCTCGAACTTTCACACCTGAAAAATAAAATTGAAGAAAAAAATGGGATTGGTAATTTCCTCCGGAAAATAAACCTGTTGCGAAATGAAGAGACTGAAAACCTTGAGAGAGCAATAAATATAGCCGATCGAAAAATGTGGGCAGCCGGAATTTCCGCTGTCGGAGATATTTCAAATTCAATTCATTCCATTTCAACTAAACTGAAAAGTAAAATTTACTATCATACTTTTGTTGAATCGTTTGGATTTCGCCCTGAGCGCGCTGAAAAGTCTTTTCAATATGCAAAAAAAATTCAGGCTGAATTTACCGGAAATGGTTTAATTGCCGGTATTGTTCCACATTCACCATATTCGGTTTCCAAACCGCTTTTCGATAAAATAAGGCTTAACGCACAAGCCGAAAAAAGTACGCTAACCATCCATTGCCAGGAAAGTAAAAGCGAAATAGATTTTTTTAAAGATGGTACGGGTTCAATTGCCAATCATTTCATAAATAATCTAAACATCGATATATCGCACTGGAAGCCAACCAGGAAAAGACCACTGACCTCAATTATGGAGTTTTTGACTGCAGAAAACCCACTCATTTTAGTTCATAATACTTTTATTGAAAAAGCTGATTTGGAAGCACTGAAAGAAAATCGTTCCTTGGGAAATACCTTTTTTGCACTATGTCCGAATTCAAATCTTTTTATCGAAAACCAGCTGCCGCCGATACAGCTTTTAATATCTGAAAACATTAATATCTGCCTGGGAACCGATAGTTTGGCTTCAAACTATGAGTTGTCGATTCTTTCGGAAATGAAAACCCTCCAGGACAATTTCCCTGAGATAAAATTAACAGAGCTGCTTACCTGGGCTACCCAAAACGGAGCAAAAGCGTTGAACATTGAAAAAAATTATGGCACTTTTGAGAGAGGGAAAAAACCGGGAATTAATTTAATTCGTGGCATCGACTTCAAAAAATTAGCCTTGACAGAAAATAGTGACGTAAAACGATTGGTTTAAGTTTATCGAAAAAGTAAGTGTCCGGCCTCACAAAACGAAACCGGACACTAAAATGAATCAAGGTAACAAAAAACTATCTTGATTTTTTACTTTATTTTTCATGATAAACCAGGAGAGGTTTATCAAAATGTGTTAATACGTTTTTTGTGTTGCTCGTTGTAAACAAGTCTTTAAAAAATCCTTTTTCCTCATTCAAGATTACCATTAAATCAGGATTGTTTTCTGAGTCATATTTCTCCATTCCGGTCAGAAAATCCTTCTCAGTTATTAAGGAGAAATCGATAATTTCTGGTTGTAACTCGGATTGAACAATATTTTTAAATCCAGCCCATTTCAATTTCGCCTGATAATCATAATCTTTTTCGTTATGCAAAATTGTTAAGTGAGTTTTTTCCGACTGCTGGAGCAAGCCGGAAAGATGCTTCAACGATCGAATATCTTCCGGATTATAATCGGTAGCATATACAACGTTTTTACATACTGAATCCTCCATTTTGGAAGGGACAATAAGAACCGGGCATTTTACATGTTCAACCAATGTTGGATAGGAAACCAGTCCACCTGTCATTTCAGAATAACTTTGGTGATTACTGATTAAAACCATTAAATGTGGATCTTTTTCCAATTCGGAGTTTATAACATCAACTCTGGTGCTTTTGGAAACTTCTATGTCAACAGGGAAAATAATTGACTGTTTCTTTAAATAATCCGTAACGATATCCCTGATTTTTGCTTCAGCCTTTTCATAATCAATACTTATGCTTCTTTCAACATTAATCATCGCTTCGCTGGAATACCCCGTTGTACCAACCATTGCAGATTGTGACATCCAGTTAAAATCGTGCACATATATAATTTTAAGCCTGCGCTTAAATTGATTACTAAAATTAAATGCAAAATGAATTAACTCCCCGATGTTATTATATGAATCGAGAAGTAGCAAATTTGTTTTCATGACTATATTTTTAAAGTTTTGTTTTCTATTCTTCTTTTTCGGGATCTTTTTTCTTCTTCCCTTTTTTGAAAAGAAAGCCCATAATGCGAAATCCGAAATTATATGCAAATTCTTTTAGTTCATCAGTAAAATGTTGAATCAAACCAGAAGATGCATCAACTAAATCTCTTTCCAAAAGCAACTCTCTGTACTTTAACTTTTGCCTGTAAAGTTCCAGTTCCGTCATATTTTTAAACCTTTTCATCTTCTTTTTCATTTTCATCATCAAAAATTATTTCTGAATATTGCCGCAAAACGAACGATGTTACCAGGTTTTTACGGAAAATAACAAACAGAATCATCAACACAATTATGGTACCCACTGCAATAAGTAGTCCCCCGAAATAATTACCGGTATTTTCGCCATACCAAACTACAAATGCAGCTACTCCAAAAATGATAATCCAAATAATAAGTGTCGCAATAATCCAAACATTGATCAGCAAAGAAGTCAGCCTTGTTAACTTTGCCAAAAGCGAAAGCTTTATTAAGTCAACTTTGGTCTGAAAATACTCCTTTGCCGAATCATTTAATTTGGCAATGTTTTTTGTTAAATCGTTACTCATGGTGATTTAGACTTTGTTTTCAATTGCCAATTCGCTCTAATTCGTGTTAGCTTTCGCCTCTTTGTGAACTTTTTCGTTCACTTTTTCTTTTATTTCTTCTTTTGCTTTATCAGCTTTTTGACGCATCTCATTAACCGTTTCACTAACGTGGTCTTTCAGGTTTTCCATTTTTTCTGAAATGGTTTCGGTTAAATCTTCAGATGCACGTTTTACACTTTTAGCAATCTTTTTCCTGGTTTTCGACCCTTTTTCGGGTGCAAATAATAAACCAGCGACGGCACCTGCAGCAGCTCCTGCTACAAATCCCAGTAATGCGTTTCTTGTTCCTTCTTTCATGACATTTTGTTTTAAAAAATTAATAATTAATTATGTATATAAATCATACAACTACTAATGAATTGTACTACATTTTCATCTGGTTAAAAACGACCAGAACCGTTTGACAAAATATTGTGATTTACTATGCGTATTTAGTTTTGCACAAATTATTTAAGAGCGATATTCTATTTGAAATAATCATTTGTGTTAAAACAATCTTATAATCTCTTTGAAGATTAAAATCATGTTTTCAAAACTTCAACACGCTTGTTAATATAGCTCTTTTCCCCCAAAAATCCAAATTTCAGGAGAGTTAATTGTCTTTATACGTCACATTTTACAGTATAAAATACCACTTTAAGCATTATCTTTGAAGCATAAAAAACGATGGCAACTTTTCTTTTCGATAAGATCATTTTTGGCCCTGTTAACAGCCGGAGGTTGGGAATTTCACTGGGAATAAACCTTCTTCCAACCAACGTAAAAGTTTGTTCGTTCGATTGTATTTATTGCGAATGTGGCTGGACTCCTGAAAAATATTCAGAAAAAGCGATACTTCCTTCACGCGAAAATGTAAAACAAAAATTGAAAGAGAAGCTGGAAACCATGGTCGCCGAAAATCAGTTACCCGATGTAATAACATTTGCCGGAAACGGCGAACCTACTTTGCATCCTGAATTTGCAGAAATAATTAATGACACTATTAAACTGAGGGACTTAATTACACCGAAAACAAAAATTGCCGTGCTTTCGAATGCAACTATGTTACATAAAAAGAAAGTGTTCAGCGCTTTATTAAAAGTGGAAGATAATATTCAAAAACTGGATTCGGCTTTTGAAAATACACTTCGTTTAATGGATTGCCCGAACAGCAGGTTTAACTTAAATGAAACGATTAAGCAATTAACTGAATTCAACGGCAAAGTAATTATTCAAACCATGTTTTTAAGAGGTAGCTTTAAAGGCGAGAAAATTGACAACACTACTCCTGAAGAAGTATCGGCATGGATTGATTTACTGAAAAAGATAAAACCAGGTCAGGTTATGATTTATACTATTGCACGGGACACGCCAATCAAAACACTTGAAAAAGTGCCACTTTCAAAGCTGAAATCTATTGCATCACAGGTTGAGAATATTGGAATCCCAACCCAGGTTTCAGACTAAAATCAATTCTGCTTAAATAAACCCCGGCAATTATAAAGTTGTACGGTGCCACTCCGAACTTCTTCCCAACCATCGTATTCCGCCAACAAAACCTTTTAATTTTAGCAATTCGTTACTTTCAAGCCATCCATAACAATCATAAGTATTTCCCGATTTTGGATCATAAATTGTTCCCTCTTTCCATTCTTTCTTTTTTGCATCAAAAACAAAACCTTCAAGAATCTGCAATCCAACAACCGAACGCTCCTGTAACTTTGGATCTGGATTTTTATCATCTTTGGGAGGCTGTCCATTTTCATATTTTTCAGGAATCATATATACAATAGTTCCAACATACTTGCCATCTTTTTGGGTTACTTCAATTTTGGTGGTTTTTTCTTCATTCCACCAAACCCCAAGAATTTTATCTGCTTCTTGTGCAAAACCCGCCAGTGCATAAATTCCCAGAAGAAAAAGGATAATTAATCGTTTCATTTTTTTTCATTTTTGGTTTAGTAAACTATTTTAAGGAATAAATATTTTGAACAGAGCGTAAACAAAAACCCGCAGTTTTTGTAATTTCTTTTGATAAAAATTTAGAGGTCATGGTTTGTTCCATAAAATTTAGCTTCGGTTTTTACCGTATTAAAAATATACAATTATTAAAATCGAACATTAAATTTCCCTGACTTTTTAAAAACGCATCGTTAACGATCTATTATTTATTTATGAAACTATTTAAAAGAATTTTAGTTACTGTAATTATTTTACTTGGATTGATTTTGCTTGCCGGGCATTTTTATATTCAGAATCTAAAAAAAGCAGCAATACCTGACTACAACAAAGATTTGCAATTAAGCAGCTTAACCGGCGATGTAAAAGTCTATCGTGATAATCACGGAATTCCGCATGTTTATGCAACAACAGAAGAAGATTTATACCGTGCAGTGGGATTCTTAATGGCCGAGGATCGGCTGTGGCAAATGGATCTACTCCGAAGGGTAACACAAGGCAGGCTTTCTGAAATTCTGGGAAAAGACCAACTGGAAACCGATTTGTTGATGCGCGCGTTACGAATTCAGGAAAAATCACAAAAAATTCTGGACTCAGCCTCCCCCGAAATTGTTGCTTCGCTGAAGGCTTTTGCTGATGGAGTAAATCAATACATGATGTTTAACCCTTTACCAACCGAATTTCAGAT
The DNA here is from genome assembly GCA_041393215.1 of Draconibacterium sp. GTDB lineage: Bacteria > Bacteroidota > Bacteroidia > Bacteroidales > Prolixibacteraceae > Draconibacterium. Next base: position 98,428 of record JAWKKP010000018.1, on the reverse strand, counting down.
TTTAAGCTACCACCCCGAATTTTGGGAACCGGTACATTCCATTAATTTAATTGGCTACATGTCGTGGGATTTAACCTCTGGCTGGGATGTTGAGTTACTTTTACTTCAGCTTCAAAATGAAGTTGGCATCCAAATGCTTCAGGAAATAATTCCTGATTTAGCCAATCATAAAACAGCCGTTTACCCCGATTTTCATTCTCCCCAAATAAATCCAGAAGAAACTATTTTGTCAGCCGGGAGCAACCTGGAAAAGCTGGGAACTCAAATATTTTACGGAAGCAACAATTGGGCTGTGGCAGGTAAAAAAAGCAAAACAGGGAAACCGCTGCTTGCCAACGACATGCATCTTGGCCTTTTTGCTCCTGGAATCTGGTATCAAATGCACCAAAATATTGAAGGAAAATTAAATGTTACCGGACTTGTTTTACCGGGTCAGCCGTTTGTAATCGCAGGTCATAACGATTCGGTTGCATGGGGAATGACCAATGTTATGGTTGATGACCTTGACTTTTATGCCGAAAAATTAAACGACGATACAACAAAATATTTAGTTGACGGACAGTGGAAAGACCTTATCATAAAAAAGGAAAACATTAAAACCAAAGAAGGCGAAACCATTGAGAAGACATTGCGGTTTACACACCGCGGCCCAATTGTAAATCAGTTTAAAAGTGAAGCCGAAACACCAGTTTCTATTCGTTGGGTGGGGAACGAAATGAGCAACGAAATAAGAACTGTTTATTTGCTGAACAGGGCCAATAACTGGGCTGATTTCAGAGATGCAGCAAAAACCTTCAAATCGGTAAGCCAGAATATTGTTTATGCCGATGTTGCCGGAAATATTGGATTACAATGTTGTGCCGGCGTTCCGGTTCGGTTAGGCGACGGCATTCAGATTTATCCGGGAGATTCCTCGAAATACGACTGGACAGGGCTGGTTCCATTTGAAGAATTGCCCTTTGAATTTAATCCTGAAAGAGGCTATGTTTCCTCAGCCAATAACAAAACCACTCCAGATGATTATCCATATTACATCAGTCATTGGTTTGCGCAACCCGACCGTATTAACCGAATCAGGGAAATGCTGGAAGAAAAAGAAAAACTTGGCGTTGAAGATTTTCAGAGAATGCAAAGCGATGTAAAATCGGGAAAAGCCGAACAGATGACACCCATATTTATTGATGCTTTGCAGAAAGAATCCGATTTGCTACCGTCAGAAAAAACGGGAATGGATGCTTTAAAAACCTGGAATTATGAACTAACCCGTGAAAGTAATGCAGCAGCAATTTTTGAAGTTCTTTACAGAAAAATCCTTGAAAATCTTGTAAAAGACAATCTAACGCCTGAACTCTACGAAGAAATAAAAGGGCAAAAAATGCTTCTTGAAAATTTACTTTTAAATATATTACCCGAAAAAAATTCACCCTGGATTGACGATAAAAATACGCCCGAAAAAGAAACTTTTGATGATATAGTTGTTCGTTCGTTTAAAGAAACAATTGCCGAACTAACTACTAACTTGGGAGAAAATATTGAAGACTGGCATTGGGGAACCATTCACACGTTCACGATAAAACACCCACTGGGTGAGGTAAATTTGCTCAACAAGGTTTTTCGTTTAAATCGTGGCCCTTTTGAAATGCCGGGAAGCTATCATACTGTTTGTCCATATTCCTATTCATTCAAGAATCTTTACAATGTTAACAATGGGGCTTCGCATCGACATGTTTTTGATTTGAGCAACTGGGACTTTTCAAAAACAGTCATTCCAACCGGCACAAGTGGAATTCCTGCCAGTGAATTTTATTTAGACCAGACTGAACTGTATATTAATAATTTGTATCACGACGATTTTTTTAGTCTGGGCCCGATACAAAAAGCGGCAAAATTTTCAATGACATTTTCGCCACAACCTTCAACTGAAAATTAAAACAGACAAACAAGATATTTTCCAAAAAAAAAGCCTTTTAGAAATTTCTAAAAGGCTTTTTAATTTTAGTGTTAAACAGTCTCCCTAAAATACTTTACAGTGCCGACTTTTAATTCCATTGTCGCATCTTCATCACAAACAATTACACCGTTCGGATGATTTTGCAGAGCTGAAAGCGTCCACATGTGATTAATTCCCTCTTCAACAACCTTTTGTAGCGCTCGTGCCTTTTTATAACCGTTAACAACAATTACCACTTCACGTGCATCCAACACAGTTTGTACGCCTACCGTAAGTGCTTGTTTTGGCACCAGGTTAATGTCATTATCAAAAAAACGCGAATTTGCCAGGATGGTATCGTAATTCAAATTCACTAAACGAGTTCTTGATTCTAAAGAAGATCCCGGAACATTAAATGCCAGATGTCCGTCGGCTCCCATTCCGCCCAGAAACAGATCAATACCGCCAAACGATTTTATTTTCTCTTCAAAATCTGCACATTCCTTTTGCAAATATTCAGAGTTCCCGTCGAGAATATGAATATTCTTTTTATCAATATCGATATGATTAAAGAAATTATCGAACATAAACCGGTGGTAGCTTTCAGGATGATCATGAGCAATGCCAACGTACTCGTCCATATTAAAAGTAACCACGTTTTTAAACGAAACTTCTCCCGCTTTATTTAACTCGATTAGTTTTTGATATGTTCCGAGAGGAGACGACCCGGTGGGCAGCCCTAAAACAAATGGTTTCTTGGCGCTTGGCATAAAATCATTTATCCGCTTCGCTATATAGCGAGCTGTCCATTCGCTAATTCCATCGTAATTTTTATGAATTATAAGTTTCATATTTATAAATTTTCAAGTTTACTAAAATAGTCCTTCTACTGATTTTTCAAGTTTAAAAGCTTCTTCCAGGAATTCCTCTACACTTAAATCGCGGTGATAAATCATTCCGTGAGTTGCCCTTAACAAAGGTGATTCATTCTGATAAAAGAAGTTTTTACCTAACAACAACTCTATTTGCTTGTGTTGCTCAAACCAAACCCGTTGTGTTAATTCACTAAATTTTCCATCCAACTGGTAACTTGGGAAAGAAGCATTTACCTGAGTTACATAACATTCCGAAAAGGACTTATTAAGGGTCGCCAGAGAATTTAATGAAACCGGAACCAGAACTTCGACATCCCATGGATTATAACGGAACCACACATTCCGATATCCTACAATGCGAAGTTTACTTAAATCTTCTTCCTTATTCCAGGCTTCAACAGCACGCGCAATCGCCTGCAAAACTTTATAATGTGTGTCGGGCCCACTACCCTGTGGATCCATTGCCAAACTTATTACTGTAGGTTTATATTTTCTAAAATCTTCCAGAATTGGCAAAACATCTCTTTCAAAATCCGGTTGGCTGGCAAACAAATCGCCCTGATAAAATCCGAGTCTTAAATGATGTACATTTTTCACCATAATTCCGTAATGAGCCCAAACTAATTCTTCTTCGAACTCCCGGATCATTCCTTTTAGTTTCTGAATTTTCGGAGGGTTCTTTCCTCCATCGTAACTTTGATTTAAGCTGGAAAGAATTTCATAAATGGTTTCACGCAAACTTTCTTTTGTTTTAATATCCCAGATTGAAACCATTGCACGAACCAGGCGGTGACAAACTCCTCTTCGTTTTTCGTCTTCGTTTTGGGCTGCAATATTATCGAGATAATGATAAATATCTTTGTCCCATTTATATTTGTAACCATCTTTAAAAAAGTCAGGAAAATCGGTCATTTCAATTTTTCCTTCATTTAATAAGTCTTTGGTATCCTGTAACAAATCGTTTAAAAAGCCATTGGTAACTGCCGTAAAACCGGAAGTTAACACAGAAAAATGAAGTTCGTTGCTGGCATCGCGCGACTGGCGATTGGTTGCCGGCATAATTCCCAACATAATATCGTCGTGATGCGGGCCGGTATGGTAATAAATCTGGTTTACTTCTTTTTCCATTCCTTTCTGCAGTTTTGCCATAATGGAATCGATTACTGACGGAACTGTTTTTTCATTCAAATCCGGAATCATTTTACAGTATTTGTCCGCTTTTAAATCGTCAAGTAAAAGTTTTGAACCAAACTTGTTTATCTTTTTGCAAAGGTCGATAACAGCTCTCTCTGTTTTTTTATGGGTCCAGGGCCCATCTTTATAATAATGGTCGATACTGTCTTCCAATTTCACAGTTGCACCATCAGTTAAATAAAACCGGCCGTTTTTCAATTTTTGCAACGATGTTGCCGGCGCAATAACAGTAGGCTCACTTTCCAATGCCAGCTTAACGGTATCCGCAATTGCCTCGCCCGCAGCATAAATAATAGCCTTGTTTTTCGGATTGTAATTAATTGTTCCGAGGCCGACAGTAATAACAAGTCTTTTACGGGAAACTTCGATACCACCCAAATCTGCTGCAACAACAGCTTGTGTTTCAAAATTCGTTCTTGTTAAACGAGTTGAAGAAAAATGATCGGTTCCCTGCGTATTAAATGCAATATGTCCGTCCGGCCCTATTCCGCTCAGAAAACTAATTCCAATTTTTCACGAATTTTATTTTTCGTATTCTGTACACCAGTTGTCAATTTTAAATATTGATCTCTCGCTGCAACTTTTCGATGCGTGATTTTGCCTCCCTGAAACGAAGTGTCAAATCAATAATATAATCAGGAAAAATTTCACTGAAAGATTTTTCTTCTGCCAGTTTGATATCTTCCGATTTTATCAGCAGTGCTTTACTTTTATCGAAACCAAATCCTTCAATATAATTGGCTATGGCGAAATTGTATAAGCTGTTATGTTGGTTTGAGTTAATCGGATAAAACTCACCCATCTGAACAAAGTGGAGCTGGCTGAAATCAGGCTTTTTCATTCCTTTCAGATTATACTTTCTGCCAAATCCACTCTTTTAGTATCCTGTTGTCTAAAATTAAATGTAAAAAACGAATAAAAATAATAATTTTCCCTGTTGGCAAACTACGCCTTCCGGATTTTCGTTTACCCATTCGATAAAACTTAGTGCTGAAAGCAGTCCGAGTTTTGAAACTTTCAACAGTTAAATAAGGGATTTTGGTTGTACGTCCTCGTTTCTTTATAAAAAGCTTCTTCAACCTTGTGAAATTGATTTTCATTCTTTTTATAATTTTTTATTTAAGACCTTGCTCCTTTTAATTCAAATCCATCGGAATTTTAGAATTATTTGCTTCAAATATTACGAATCCTAAACTCTGCTTTTCTATTACTTTTAATTGGACGATGCCAGCTTCTCAAGTGCATACGCTGCAACTCCCATCGTTCCTGCTTTTGTACCCAACTCCGGAGAACTTAATTTCTGTATTATTACCAATATCCTGATTACTAAACGTATGAATAGCCTGATAGGCGCTGAAATAAACTGGGGCTTGTTTTCGGCAATATCCAATTATTACCACCCAGGATTAAAAATTCAGATAGGCGATCTCTTCCCAGCCAATATCCTGCTTCGGTAAATAATGAAATCGCAAACTGATCGCCAGAATTTGCCGCTTGAATTACTGTTGAAATGTAATCTTATCCAAATCATTGTTCACCAATTCGTTTATCAGTGACGATTTTCCTTTCATGATCTCTCGCCATTCTCGTACCGCCACTGCAGAAACCATGGTTTCCAAACAACCCTGTTTCCGCAAGTGCATAGAACTCCGTTATCAACAATCGGCAAGGGACAAATTCACCGGAATAACCCGATTTCCTGAATACAGTTTTCCGTTAATGATAATTCCCAATCCAAGTCCCCAATCGGCCTGAAGCATTAAAACATGTTTGTTTTTAGCAAGTCCAAATGCTGCTCTTACAAAAGTTCGCACTTTTGCATCGTGATTAAAAACGGAATACCAAAATCTTTCTAAGTTCATCAAACAAATTGTCAACCTGTGGGAAAATAGGTTTTATAGCACTTTTCAGATTAATTAATCCGGGAAGTTCAGTACCGGCTACAAGTATTTTATCACCTGGTATTTACTTCCGCTCAAGCTTTTCGCTTACCTTATTAAAAAGCGTAATATCCGAATGCATCTTTATGGGAAAATAATGGTGCTCCACTAACTTCTTCGTTATTGCTGTTAAAAATTGAGATAATGGTTCGATTGATGTTAATTGTTATACCAACAACATAAAAACCATCGTTTACTAACCCGTAAATACTGGGGCGCCTGCCGCCACTCGAGCCCTCGTCCTAATTCCTGCACGAGCCCGTCATCAATTAATTCGGAGTAAAAGACTATTTATCTTTGGAGTACTCAGATTGATATGTTTCGATAATCTGAATTCGAAAGTATTCGAAATAAATAGCCCTAAGAATATACTTCAGCCCTATTTTTTTCGACTCAACACCTAAGCTTTGATTTCGAATATTTAAATAAGTTTTCCATAATAATCAAACAAAGATCAGGATAATTTACATATCGCCCAAGAATCTTTACCATTAAAAATGGCATTTAAATCAATATTAAACATTGAATTACAAAAATTTGAATTCGGAGTTGCATCTTTTTATTATCCAATAAAAAAATCGATATTTATATGGTTATTATAATCACGTTTAAATACGTAACTTTAAGGAAACTTAATCGCCTTTTTTTTCTTCATTTTACTGATGTTGATTTTTGAAATTTCATCATCACAATCGCGAAAATTATTAATATACCCAATATCCCCGGCTATCAAACTTTAAAGTGATTTTCATATGCACACCCTCTGACGAACGGTTTGGCCTAAGTAAGAGTTAACGAAGCCTGGGAAGAAGGCTGATGCGATCGCAATTTCGGACCACATTGAATACCGGCCACATTCCAAAAATGTAACTGCAAATCATAACACATCTTTTGAAATTGCAGAGCCGCTTTCCAAAGAAAAATATCATTTTAATCAGGGCAGCTGAAATTACGCGCGATATGCCTCCCGGGCATTTGAATGCACTTTTATAAGGAACGCAAATTTATTGGATCGAGGATAAACGTGATGCCATAAAAGAAGCCCACGACCAGGGTGCTTTTATTTTATGGAATCATCCGTGAAAGTACAGCAACCGATCTACCAGTTTGGTGGGATGAACACACCTCCATTCGCTTAAAAACAGAATGCTGCATGGAATAGTTTATAACAGCAATGAATTCTATCCGGAGGCACTCACCGCTTTGAAAAAACTCACAATGTTTGCCAATACTGATGCACATGGTCCAATAAACCGGCGAAGGGCATCGCCCAATGACAATTGTATTTTCCAAAAGCCAAACTGCCGGAGGAATCAGGGAAGCCTTACGTAAAAGAACGATAAGTTATTTCCGGAAATACTTTAGTGGGCGAATCAAATCTGCTTGACCAAACTTTTTTGCATCGCTTGAATATCAAAATACCCCCATTAAACTGAAAATGAGGTTACAAAAACCATTTCAATTAAAACAACTCTGATATTGATTACGAACTGGAACTAGTTCAGCCGGGCGTAGGATCTGGGTGCCGACAGAAATAAAACTACCTTCGCACAGGATTTCTTTTGAACTTACCGAAATTCGGACGAAGTTAATCTGATGAAAAATCTTAATATTTACTACAAGGTAAAAAATCTTGTTGTTGGAGTTGGACGAAAATTTAATTGTAACATTTTCTATACAAAACATTTGACAAGTTTAAAAGCCAGAACAATTTCATGCAAAAAAGGAAACTGCACTAATTGAATACACCATCTCCAGAAATTTCGGGAGTTTATGTAACTTCGTTTAAACGCAACTTTGAATTTATTCCCGGGCAGGTGGTAAAAATTGGAATCGACCGAAAATGCCACCAAGAATTTACAGTATTTGGTGAAATCATAGGATCGGTTAGAAGTGTTATCTATTTAATATTAAAGAAGGTGGTTATTTAACACCCAAGCTGGCATCGTTAATTCCGGGTGATAAAATCACTCGAACCATACGGCAGCTTCCTTGGTTCAAAAGAAAAAGCAGTGTGATTGCCAGGAACAGGTGTTGCTCCTTTTATAGCATGCTAAAATCAGGGTTAAGCAAAAACAAAACCTTAATTCACGGAGTAAGACACTTAAACCAGTTTTATTTCGAGGATGAACTTGAATGGGCGCTAAACGATAATTATATCAGAAAATTGGAGTCATCATGCAATATTTTTCCGGGCCGTCGATTATTTAAAAACCGATATTTTGCCCGATATCACCATTTTATTTGTACCAGGTCGATGGTTGTTGATGTAAGAGACTTTTTAATAGAAAAAGGTGTTCACTGAAAATATCCTTTCGAAATTTATTTTTAGTTTTGAAGCTAAATTCAGGCGATGCAATGCCTCTTTGTTTTAAATTTTCTCATGATGAATTATTTACAAAAAACCAAATCTCAATGAAAAAATCAATTCTAATTTTATGTGCAATAGCCTTCGTTGTCCTACCAATATTGCTCAATCTCAAACGTTAGAAGATATCCTGTCTAAACACTTCAAAGCCGTTGGTCTGGACAAATTAATTGCAGAACTATAATAACTGCAAAATTAAACAGATGGGAATGATGCCATTGGAAAATGCAAGTTAAACCAAATAAATTTATTGTTTCGTTCGATATGCAAGGCCAGAAAATGATTCAAGCATTTGATGGTGAAAAGGGTGGGTAATTGCACCATGGATTAGCCCAGATCCACAGGAATTGACAGGAGACCAGTTAAGACTGGCTCAACAGCAGGTAAACCTGGAAGGAGATTTAAGTAATTATAAAGAAAAAGGCAGTGTAGCCGAGCCTAATAAAGTTAATATTGACGGCAAAGAAGCTTATAGAATTAAATTAACAACCAATGACAATAGTGCCAAAGACTTTTTCGTAGATGCCAACTCGTACTCATATTAATAGCGTTAAGGCTTCAGTTTTGGCACAAGGTCAAACAGCATAGAACAGAAAATGAGCAATTATAAAACATTTGACGGTATAACTATGCCAACTTTAATTGTATCAAACTCGCCCATGGGCAATGTTGAAATTGTATACGAGGATATAAAATTTAATGAAAACATCAATGATGCAGTATTTAAACAACCTGTTAAATAGAAAAGACATAAAAACCAGTAAAATACCGCTCACTGTTATTAAGGACAAGAATGATCAAAACCAAATCCGAATCGCAATTTGCACATCTTCAAACAACTGACTCCATTATTCAATAAATAATTTTAAATGTTAATAAAGCATAAAAAGGTATTTTTTTAAAAATATTCACACATTTATCTTTAAAAAAAATATTTGATTTTATTTTAGATATCTGAAAGCGAATACGCCATTCAAGCTAATAAAATGGAATATAATTGAATAAAATTATTACCAATTGTTAGTAATTAAAAATCTAATAGACATAGACTATATGTTTTACAGCATAAAAATATTCAACTGATTTGATCGAACTTGGTCCAATATTAAATGCATTTTATTCAATAAAATAGAAATAGTGATTTAAACAGCGAAAAAGGGAAGCAGAGGTTCTCTTTTTTTTAGCGTGAACATAGATTACATTGTCAAAATTAGACCTTTCAAATAGAAGAATATTCTCAACAAATTTTCACCCGGACTTGCTTTTTGAAAAACAGTTTTATATTTGAACCAATAAAGATTAAAACATGCTTAATTCTTTCGTAAACAAAAGGGTGCCCGTAACAATGATGTGCATGTGTTCAACTTGATTTTACGGAAGAGATTAGATTTAAAGTATTTGCATAAGTAACTAGCTCTTTCCGTTTTGAGGGGCTTTTTTTTTAACAAATTCTATTAACCGATTTTTAATTTAAAAAATTAGAGATGAAAAATATGAAACAATTGATCTGCCCTATTTCAGACCAGCGGGTAAATGAACAAGTAACCCGGATTAATGCATTTTTTTAAGCATTTTACTTGTTATATCCGGGTTTGCCTTGATTCTGTTTTTTTCTTTGTGTTTTTACTTGCTGACTTTTATATCAGGGCTTTTACAAAACTAAAATTTAGCCTGCCGAGTTATGTAAGCATATGCAGCTAACGCATTAAAACTGAATAAAGAGCATTGACAAAGCGCCAAAGATTTTTGCTGCCCGCCTCGGTTTTATCTTCACATTAATAATAATCTTGTTCACAGTAATTTTCCAACTTCATACACAGCAGCATTTATAGTTGCAGGCGTTTTGGTGTTTTTTGCCACTTTGGAATTTGCGCTGGCAGTGTGTAGGTTGTCTTTTTTATATACTTATTTCGTTTTGCTCTTTTATAAATAAATTTGAGATGTAGATTCACAACAATACAAGAAAGGGTGCTATAATTTGGCACCCTTTTCATTTATCTTCACCTTGAGCACTGCCACTTTGAGCCGGTACCCAGAAGGTGTAATTTTGGTTGAGTTCAAATACCTTTGAACACAATTAAAAACGTATAAGTTATCAAGCCCCTGAAAATAATTTTCATGTTGATTTTTACAGACAATTTGATAATTTACTCCTGGCTAAAGAGATGCTGGGCATCTCACGGTATCAGATAAGTTTTGGTCAATCAACTTATTCGAAAACACAGATTCTGCACTTCTATTATGACAATGTATTTTCCCCTTTCAAGTGAAAATTTTAAACTATTGGATATTTAGAGTTGTTGATTAATTCACAAAAAATTTCGAGAGCTAAAAATACAGATTAATACGAATAATTCTTAACTTTTAAGTATTAATTTAATCCAAAAATAATGACAGGAAATAGAATAACTGCACCAAAAAGAATGAATAATTTTTGGTGGTTAACATTATCGATTGCGTTATTTATACAATAGTAGGAGTTCTGATGATTAAAAATCCGTTGACCTCCTTTTACACGCTTTGCATTATTGCTGGCAATTTATTATTAGTGGAATCTACGAGATTTATTTAACCATCGCAAATCGAAAGAACAAGATTGACGGATTACTTATTTTCTCCGGTTTAATTGATCTGGGCTTTAGGGTTGGTGCTTGTTTCAAATCCAAAAAAATAATTCTGATTATTGTGACGCCGCTAATCAGTTTACTTTTAATCTTCCAGGAATTACTCAATACGAAAAGCAGTTCAGCTAAAATCAACGGCCAGGACCCAACATTGCCGAAAAGCAATTTCTATTTGGTTAGGCATTTCGTTTATTGTTTTTGGCGCTTACCGTATATTCTTGTTTTTCCGGGTAAAAAAATGTTGTTAGAAAATGTAAAGCTTGAACAAGTCTTTCAAATTTGCCGTAATCTACTATAATTGAAAATAAAAATGTTTGGCACTATACTTGCTTAGCATTTGACATTTAATCAAAAGATAGATAAACAAAATTATAATCATGAAAACAATTACTAAAGCTCTTTTAATATTTGCGATTGTTATTGCAACCTCCTGCGAGGCCACAAGGTCCGCAGGGTCTTCCGGGTTTTGATGGAGACTCTTTTATCGGTTCAGCGAAATTCAGGGAGATTTTACAGCAAACAATAGTTATTCTTTGTTTTATGAATTTCCTTCCAATTTTGAAATTTACGACACCGTGGATGTTACTTTGGTTTACATTTTATGGGATCAGTCTAACGGTATAGACATTTGGAGACTTATGTGCTGCAAACGGTTGTTCTAAAAACAATTAACGACAGCTATCCGGAAACAGATGCTATTCAATACAACTTTGATTACACGGTGAACGATGTTAAGATATTCCTCGAAACTAACAAACTATGCAGATCTTCTGCCTGATGAAACCGATGACCAAATCTTCAGAATAGTGGTTTTACCAGCTGATTTTGCTGCAAAAAAATCGGTTGACATCAACGACTACAATTCAATCATCAAATCATCTGAGCTGCAACTGACAATCCCAGAGCAATGACATTGAAAGATATCAACAAATAACATCGAATAATTGAAGTTTTAAAAGGCTGTAATCTTTTTAGATGCAGCCTTTTTACTATCCTTTAGCCATCAGTTTTTCGAGCCTTTCTTCATTTGAAATCGTAATAACATTCTTATCCAACACTATCAATTCCGATCTGGCGAAATTCCTTTAACAACCGGGTTACACTTTCACGCGATGTTCCGATTAATGAACCAAGTCTGTCAGGTTTAAATTAAATTTCTTCTCATTATAAACTTTTTGGCTAAAATAAGGGCGTTTGCCAGTCTGCCCGGTAACTGTTGCTGAACATTATTAAGCAATCTTTCAAAATAATTCATTTCGTCATTAAAAATGTAGGAAATTACTTCCATGGCAAATGTTCCGTTTTGTTTCAGTAAATTCTCAAAATGAATTTTGCTGGATAAACAAACAGATGAATCGGTTACAGCCACAGCAGAATAATAATTCTCCCGACGTTTTCCATTTAGATTTTGAATTCCAATAAATGCCTTTTTTTGAAATACTTGGCTGTCTCTTTCCGCTAATTCCTTTTTTATAAGTTTTTAATAAAACCTCGCGAATATAAACTATACTTTCGGAGGGGGTTCCTTCTTTAAAAATTGTTTCTCCCTTTTTGAAATTTGTTCTCAAACATCCGTCCTCAAGAATGTCGTCTGGTTTAATACACAAATTACATTTGATTTTAAAATACAATTTCTACGTGCACCCACTGTTCGTTATCCATGTTTAATTCTATCAACAATGTAATAAATATCACAAGTGTACGAGATATAATTCAATTTTGTTTTCAAACATATGTTCTTTTTGCATGTATCTTTTTACAAAAAAATAAAGTTAAGTGAAACGTCCATTGAGCTTAATTTGCTACTATCTGGGGCTTTGGGGAATTTTAGATTTTTCGTTACACTGATATTCGATGGTTGTGCAAATGAAGATGTATTTTATATATCACTGATTGCATTTGCAGCTTTAGGAATTACAACAACATCCCTTTGCGTTGTTAAAGGTTGCCGAAAAAGGTGAAAAGCCTGAAATGTTTAAAACATCGATCTCTGCGTAAATATTAAATCTTTCAATTCAACTTTCCACCCGTTTTTCCACTTTGTTCTAATCTTCTATAAAATCATGTAATTTTTTTTGTATCACCTGCAACATAAATGTTGGTGTCTCCAAAATGAAGTACATGTCTGTTTCCGGATCCTTCGGATGGGGCGGGTCTCACGCCGTTTTAATATTATAAGACTGAATCAAATCATTTTTATTCCCACAAATCAATCAACTGATTTGCTGTTTCGAATAACTTTCCCGTTATGTTCCATCATTAAAGTTCCGTGACCGATAAAAGTGATGATTAAGTTGCCTTCCGGAGTTTTAATGGATCTTTTCTCAAAAGCTGAGGTTTGAAGCGTAGGTATTACAAAAATCAAAACAAATACTATCATTGAAATTGTTGCTTTCATGATAATTGGATTTATTATTTCTTCATAACTGGAGAGTTTTCTCAACGTTAAGAATGTTTCTAAAAGCAAAAAATTAAACTAAGCAAAAAGCAAAATTCTAAATTGCCGTCAATAAACGAAAAACCTATCGGTATGAAAAAATATTTCGCCACACTCCTTTCACTTTTTTGCTATTAAATTTATCAGCAAAAGATTTTACAGTTTCTTCTCCTTCAGAAAACTGACTGTTAAAGTTTCAGTAAACGAAAATATTACTTATTCGGTTTTATTGAATAATACTTTAATTGTATCCCTTCTGAAATTTCAATGACGTTGGACGACGGAACTGTTTTAGGCAAAAATGCAAAAGCAGGAAAAGCTAAACTGTATCGGTGAACAGTGAAATTACCCCAGTTGTTCAGCAGAAGTATGCAAAATTCCGGATGTTTATAATGCCATAACAATTCCTTTTAAGAATTATAGCCTTGAAGTAAAAGTCTATGATGATGGTGTGGCATATCGTTGGAACGTGAAAAGAAAAGGGCCGTTTAGTGATAAGTGAAAAAGCCACTTTTGCTTTTCCAAAACGACCATACGGTTTCCGGAAGAAGAAAGCATGATGTCTCATCAGGGAGCGTGAGTATCTTCGGTTAAAATTATCGGATATCACACCCGACCGTTTTGTTCGACCATCGCTGGTGGATTGTGGCAACAATGTAAAAGTTTACATTTCGGAATCGGATTTAATGGATTATCCGGGAATGTATTTAAAAGGCGCTGACAACAAGAATGCCTTGGTTGGAAAATATCCGGCTGTTGTTTTGGAAAACCAAACAAATGAATGACCGTGATGTAAACCAATCAAATATGCCGGGATTACATTGCAGGTGAGTGCGGAACGCGAACTTTTCCGTGGAGGGCAATGAAGTTATTTCTGAAAAAGACGCAGATTTAGTTCAATCGAATTAATTTATAAACTGGCTCCCTGAAAATGTACTGGAAAATACCGATTGATTAAACCGAAAAAGTGGCATGGGATCAGGAATGCCAACAACATTTACGGAGTTGATTTTGAATCGGGGGTAAATAACGAAACCTATAAATATTACATTGATTTTGTTGAAATATGGTCTTGAATATATTATTCTCGACGAAGGTTGGTATCATTTAGATGATGTTATGCATGTTAACATATTAATATTCAGGAATTAGTGGATTATGGAAAAAAGAAAATGTTGGTGTTATTCTCTGGGTGGTTTGGAAAGCTGTTGAAGATAAACTCACCGAATCTTTAGACCAGTTTGAAAAATGGGGCGCAAAAGGTATAAAAATGGATTTTATGCAGCGCGACGATCAGTGGATGGTTAACTTTTACGAAAAAATTGCCCGTGAATGTGCCAATAGAAAACTTCTGGTTGATTATGAGCCTATAAACCGGCAGACTACAAAGAAAATATCCAAATTTTATTTCCGGGCCTGATCCGGAACATACGTAACACTTCCCTTTATTCGGATGGTTGCCGGTCCGATGGATTTTACTCCCGGTGCCATGTTAAATGCAACAAAAGAAAATTTCAACCATGTGTTTACAGAGCCGATGAGCCCGGGCACCCGTTGCCATCAACTGGGAATGTACGTAGTGTTTGAAAGCCCGCTACAAATGCTTGCTGACAATCCTTCCAATTATTATCGCGAACCGGAATGCATGGAGTTTCTAAGTGGCAGTTCCATCGGTTTGGGACGACACAAAATTTTAGATGCAAAAGTCAGCGACTACATACTGGCTGCACGTAAATCAGGTGAAAAATGGCTTGTTGGCGCTATGACTGACTGATTCCCGATCGCTGGATTTAACCTTAATTTCCTTCTCAGGGAAATTATAAATGACAGTTTGAAAGACGGAACGCAGACAAACATGCCGCTGATTATAAAAAAGAGGAATTAAAAGTTACCAATACTTCTAATGTAAAAATAGAAATGGCTCCCGGCGGAGGCTGGGTAGCAATTCTTGAAAAAGAATAGCTTCTGGCTATTGGCCTCAAGCTTCAGGAATCCGCCTGAAGCCTTGAGGTTTGCAACCATTTTATCCATTCAATTAAACAATCCGGGGAATAAGATAGTAATATCATTTCCCTTCATGGGCTTAAAGTTTAAGTACAGACTGTAACTACAGAAATACGCCTATATTTGACTTACCGAAAAATATGAAGATGGAAGATACTCTCAAAAGCAAACTCTACGGCGATGAAATACGTTGGCAAATCTCGGATTATAAAAACCAAGGAAAGCCAAAGTATAGTAACAATTCGCAGATTTGGCAGCGGAGAAAAAATTATGCAAATTATTGGCGAAAAATTTCCCGATCATAACACGCTGGGGAAACCGGTTTTCAGTATCGAAATTCGGAATATACCTGGGTGGTTCCGCTGGATGGAACATCGAACTTTGCCGCTGGATTACCGTGGTTTGGCATTATTATTTGTGTGCTGAAAAACAATGAACCCATACTTGCTACCTGCTATATTCCCTACAAACTTCAGGTTTACTTTGCTGAAAAAGGAAAAGGAGCACTGCTGAATGAAGATTTCTTCAAAGAAACTGAACTATGAATATTTTACAGCTTACTGACTATTCGATGAACCCGGAAACAGAGCAAGAAACAAAAACCATCGGACGTTTGGTTCAACATGTCAGAAATTTGAGATCGACCACCTTTACTCGACTTTTGTTATACTGCCGACGGAAAACTGGGTGCCTGCCTGAATCAAACTACAAAGCTCTGGGACATTGCAGGACCAAAGTTAATTATTGAAGAGGCAGGCGGAATCGTATCAGATTTTAACGGAAATTCTCTCGATTTTACTATTAATGAAAAGAATTACGATCGGAATTTCACTATTATTTGCTCAAACAAAACCCTTCATCCCGTTATAGAATTGGTAAATCAATAAATTCAGCAAATGGCTTTAGTGAATTTTTAGCCGACCGATCTGTGGCTCTTTAAAAGAAAACAATGCTTCTTTGAAGAAAGCTGATGTTTGGCGGAATTTGTTTTATGGTGGATGACAAAATGTGTCGGAATCATTAAAGATGAATTCAATGGCCCGATTGATCCGGAAAAACGAGAAAGCCTTTCTTCAGGAAAAAGGTTGCCGCCCCATGGATCGGCGAAAATGCCCGATGAAAGGATATTTATGTTTCTCCCGAAGCTTGATTCGATCTGGATTTGGATAATGGATAAATTCAATCCCAAAGCAAAATCGAATAAAAGAAATAAAATTACGGCACAAAAAAAGCTGCCATATCATTAGCAGCTTTTCAACATCTATACAGATTTTTTCTCTATTTCTTTGCGTTGGCAATATCAATACCAATTCGCTGTCCTTGTAAGTGGCATTTTTGAAAGCTTTTAAAAACTTCTTCATGCCGTTTATCCACTTCTGAAAATGAAAACTTTTTAACACCTCAATACTTCCGATATCAACATTTTTCCCGGGCAGGTTCTGATTGATTAAATCAATAATGGTGCGCTTCTGTACCACTCCTTTTTACCCATGCTAAAGAAAATCGGGAATATTCGTTGTTGCTTCTTCCTCCCCGGTTACCGCGATCTCTGGTCTCCGCGTTCCCTGCGTGAACTTTTTCACCACGTCTCTTTCACACGGTTTCTCCGGGCCACTTTCAAAATCACGTTCGTTATGGTGCGATCTATCAACATTAATATCAGGAGCATTTTCGTAGTATTGCAAAAAACCGGTTAAACTCTACCGAAACAAAATGTTTGATCAATTCCCCGCGATCGAGCCAGGCAAGTTTTTATAAATTACCGGCATAACCCGAAATCTGGGTATCGTTAACTTCAATCTTTTCAACTTTGTCGATTAAGCTAAACAATTGTTTTTCACAGATTTCCTTACCTGATGGAACATCCTTATAAATTGCTTGTTGATGATTTTTTCTACCTGTTTCAGCTTTCCGCGCAGGTGAATAAGTGTAACCGAAGTTCCTTTTTCCCGGCACGCCCGGTACGCTACGGTGTACATAAACTTCCGAATCGGGAAGATTGTAATTAATTACATGCGTTAAATCATTAACATCGAGCCCGCGAGCAGCAATGTAGCAACAAGCATTTGTAAATGCTTCTGAAACGGTTCATTACATGGTCGCGCTGTGCCTGCGATAAATCGCCGTGAAGTGCATCGGCATTGTATCCATCCTGCATCAACTTATCGGCAACATCTTTGGTTTCGGCCCGGGTTCGGCAAAATATTATTCCGTAAATATTCGGGTTAATATCGGCTACTCTTTTTAAGGCAATGTAACGATCTTTTGCGTGCACCACGTAGTAGTGATGTTCCACATTTTCTGCACCGGTGTTCCTTTTTCCAACCGAAATCTCAAAAATATTTTTCATGTATTTCTGAGATATAGCAACAATTTCGTTAGGCATGGTTGCAGAAAACAGCAATGTCTGTTTTTCTTCCGGTGAGTTTTCTAAAATGGCATCCAAATCATCTTTAAACCCCATTGAGAGCATTTCATCAGCCTCATCCAGAACCACCCACTTTATTTCGTTAACACTAAGTTTTTTACGCTTAATTAAATCCAGTGTTCTACCCGGTGTTCCAACTACAACCTGAACTTTTTTCTCCAGATCGTTAATTTGTTTTTTGATGTCGGCACCACCATAAACCACGGCAATTTTCAGTTTTCCAAGGTTTTTCGAATAGTTTTCCAAATCGTTTGCAATTTGGATTGCAAGTTCACGGGTAGGGCTTAAAATCAGGGCTTGAACTGTTTTCCGTTCCTGGTCAATCTGCTGTATAATTGGTAATCCAAAGGCTGCTGTTTTTCCTGTTCCGGTTTGCGCAAGCGCAATCATGTCCTGAGTACTCTCCAATAAAAAAGGAATCGTTTTTTCCTGTATTGGAGTGGGCTGCTCAAATCCTAACTCTTCAATAGCCGATCTGATTTCGGCGCTCAGCCCCATTTCTTTAAATAATGTCATTCAAAAATTTATAAAAATAATCGGCGCAAAGGTATTCTTTTAAAATGAATTTCAGACATTTATAAATTTTTCTTTACGAATATTAAATTAATCCCTAAATTTTATCTTTTCACCAATTATTACAGTCGCGTTTTAATTTTTACCGGCTTTTCAACATTATTTCTTTCTGAATCGTTTAAATTTGCCAGTAATAATATTCTGTTCAAAATTAGAATGTATGAATATTGATATGCCATTGAAAACAGAAACAATCTATCTCAAATATTTTTTGCTATTTGCTTTTGTCGTTTTAAGCCGCTTCTATTTACTTGCCCAGGAAGCAGATACGATAATTTCGATTCAGCAGGATCCGGAAAAAATTCTCAGGAAAATTGATGTAAAATCAATCACCCGGAACGGATTTAATTTCTGGCAGGATAAATTTTCGGGACACTGGGCTGGTGTGGATTTGGGTTTTAATGCACTTTTGTTTCCCGACTATTCCAACGATGAAACTGAATTTATGAAGAATGATCTTCTTCGTTCGAATTCTCTGTATATTAATCTCATTCAGCAAAGTATCGGGTTACAACACAACCGGAATACAATTGGATTGGTAACCGGAATTGGCATGCAGTTTCAGAGTTATCGTTTGGATAAAAATACAACTATTGAGCGGCAGCCGGATGGTACAATCATTCCCAAAGAGTTGTATTTTGATGATAATCAGAAATCAAAACTATCCATGTTTTATTTAACGCTTCCTGTACTTGTTGAATTTCAGATACCCATCAATCATTACGAAAACAGGCTTTACATTTCATCGGGAGTATACATGGGTTATCGGGTAAATAGCCACACAAAAATAAAGTACCGGACCGATAAGAAACAGAAGCTAAAAGTTCCTGACAATTATTCGCTACATGATTTTAAATACGGATTTATGGTACGGACCGGATATCGATGGATCAATCTTTTTGCTTGTTACGATTTCACCAAACTCTTTTATAAAGAAAAGGGGCCTGAACTTACTCCGTTTTCTTTTGGAATTACCTTGCTTCGTTTTTAGCTGAATGCTAATCCTAAAAAATTGAACTGATTGTGTTGCACCAAACACCATTAAACATTGATATTAAAATAAAAAACTTAACAATATGAGACCATTTATTTTAGAAGAAACGAACTGGAAACAAGTAAAAAATCAAAAATATGATGTAGCCATACTTCCATGGGGAGCAACCGAACCGCACAATTACCATTTACCTTATGGAACAGATTCAATAGAAACATCAACAATTGCAGCAGAAGCCGCTGAAAAAGCTTGGGAAAAAGGAGCAAAAATTATGGTGCTACCGGTTATTCCTTTGGGTGTACAAAATCCCGGTCAAATTGAATTACCATTTTGCCTTCACACACCGCCATCCGTGCAAACTGCAATTTTTAAAAGTATCGTTCACGCACTTTATAACCAGGGAATCAGAAAATTAATATTGATGAATGGACACGGTGGAAACGATTTTAAACCGATGATTCGGGAAGTTCAACCCCAATTTCCGGAAATGCTGATAAGTTTGGTGGAGTGGTTTAAAATAATGAATCTTGCCAACTACTTTGAAGAAGGAGGCGATCATGCAGGGGAAATGGAAACCAGCGTAATTATGCACTACTTTCCACATTTGGTAAGACCTTTGGAAGAAGCAGGAGACGGAGCAGCCAAATTGCCCAAAATGGAAGGACTAAAAAATAAAACTGCCTGGATTCCAAGAAAATGGGATAAAGTTACTGAAGATACCGGCGTTGGAAATCCCAAAATGGCTACAGCAGAAAAAGGGAAGAAATACCTGGAAGATGTAACCGCAAAAGTTGCTGATTTTTTTGTTGAAATGGCCAATAGTGATTTAAAAGATTTGTATGAATAATTTATCACATGTTTTAAATCATTTCACCTCTGATAAATTCATTATTTTTTTGCAAAAAAATTAAAAAGAGAACAATGAAACTACTACTGATTAGTAACTCGACAATGCCGGGTGAACCCTATTTGGATTATCCGAAATATGAAATTCAGAAATTTTTGGGAGATAAACCTGTAACAGCCGTTTTTATTCCATATGCAGCCGTTACTTTTTCGTATGATTCATATTGCGAAAAGGTAGAAGAACGGTTTACTGAAATTGGACACCACATTATAGGAATTCACACCTTCGAAAATCAGATAAAAGCGATTTGGGATGCTGAAGCTATAGTAGTGGGCGGAGGAAATACATGGCAGCTGGTTAGGAAATTACACGAATTGAAATTAATGAATCCCATCCGGGAAAAGGCCTTTAACGGAACACCTTATATGGGTTGGAGTGCCGGCTCAAATGTTGCCTGTCCAACACTTCGCACAACGAATGACATGCCAATTGTGGCTCCAAAAGGGTTTGACTGCACTGGCTTGATTCCTTTTCAGATTAATCCGCATTATTTAGATGCCAACCCGGAAGGTCATGGTGGAGAAACCCGCGAACAACGTATTGAAGAATTTCTTGAAGTAAATCCGGAAGTTTATGTAGCCGGACTTCGCGAAGGAACCATGTTTAAACTGGAAAACGGAAATCTCGAATTAATTGGCGACCGAACTTGCAGGATATTCAAAAAAGGTGAAAAACCTGTTGAACTATCGGCAGGAGAAGATTTCAATTTTTTACTTTAACTTCAAGCAAAATCCAAAATCGCTTTAATTCTGCATACCAGTAACAAGAAAAACTTACTTTCTATAGGAATTTGGATCCAATGCTGCAGGCGCCCAATGCTTGTAAAATTGTAAAACTCGATCGCGATCATACCCATTATCTTTTTCCAGAAAAGCTGAATTTTGGGTATGAATCCGCTCGCCTTTTTCGTTAAGAACTACAAAAACAGGAAAACCAAAACGCTGTGGAAAGCCCAGACTGGCAAGCACTTCTTCATTCTTATTTTTCGGATCATAATTTACCTTAACAACCACAAAATTATTATCAACAAAGGTTTTGATTTCAGTATCGTCATGGACAAAATTATGATACTTCACACACCAGGGGCACCAGTTTCCTCCAATTTGCAAAAACACATGTTTATGTTCACTTGCTGCTTTCTTAATGGCGGCAGCAATTTCCGCTTTTGCATCGGCATTAGGATTATAAATACTTATGTTTTGGGCTACCAGAATATTCGAAACGAAAAAGAACAGAACGAATATAAATGCTTTCATCATAATCAATTTTTAATTTTCAGACCAGGCTGATTCCATTTTATAAATATCCAGTTTATCCACCATCAATTCTCCCCCGGAAGTGGTAAGAACTAAATCGTCGGCATCTTCTTCAGGCGTGAAACAGTTGGAAATAACGGCTTGTCCGCCATTAATAAATATTTCTATTGATGCTCTGTCAAGCAATATTTCCAACGAAATTTTATTATCGACAGGAACCACAGGTACCGTTGAATTTAAAACTGAAAGCGTACCTCTTTTTCTGTTATAAAGAATTTCAGCTCCCTGATTTTTTTTATTTTGTCGAACCATAAAGCCAAAGCTTTCCGATGTTTTTAAGTCGAATTCCCCAATAATGTGCAAACAGTCACCCTTTACACCCTTTACAATATTTTTATTAATCCCGGGAATCAGGTTCTTGTTATCCCATTTATAATGTTTTCCGTGCAGCTGTTCTATTTCTTTTACCGGTTTGCGAACTAATTTATAACCAAAATTGAATTTGGTAAGTGAAAGCTCACAGGGAAAAGACATTTGTCCGTTAAAAGGCATTTGGGGAAATTTGCCCCCTCTCATCCATGCAATTTGCAGAGTTCTTCCATCTTCTTTTGGAATATTGCTCCAGGTTTGCGTAGCATAATAATTTTTCCCAAAATCACTACTAATTTTTGCTGATTCCGGTGTAAATATTTCACCATCAAAAGCGCCAATTAAATAAGATCCGTCTCCATCGAAAAGTACCCACTTCAACTCATCCGGTCGATTGGTTACCTTTAATTGAATTAAATCGGGGCATTCAAAAAAACCGGGTACATGGCTTTTCCACTGCCAATCAATTAAATTATCAGAATTATAGATAGAAACCCCTTTTGATTTGTCATCTTCAGAGGTCTTCCGGTACAATACCATTACCCATTTCTGAGATTCGTTATGCCAGAATACTTTTGGATCCCGTGCATCATCTTTTTCATCATAAGGAATTATCGGATTTCCTTCGTACTTCTCCCATGTTCTTCCTTTATCTGTACTGTAAGCTATTCGCTGTCCACAATTCTGACTGGTATAAAAAGCAATCAGCGTTTTTACATCTCCCTGTTGTTTTTCGAGCAAATTATTTTCATCTACAATTGCTGACCCCGAAAAAGCAGTGCAGTTTACTTTATCCTCTGAATTATCATCCGGATATAACGCGATAGGTAAATGTTCCCAATGAACTAAATCTTTGCTCACCGCATGCCCCCAATGCATATAACCCCATTCATTCCCTTTCGGATTATATTGGTAGAACATGTGGTATTCACCATCATAATACACCAAACCATTCGGATCGTTGTGCCAGTTCTTTTCCGGTGTAAAATGGAATTGCGGCCGGTATAGTTCATCATAATATTTCTTTTCCGGCTTAAATCCAATTAGCATAAACAGAACAGTAACAGCCAGTAATGTTGTTGATAAAAATTTCATAAAATTTCTTTTAAACATATTTTTATTGTTGTGAATCTAAAAAAAATGCTTGTATTAATGAATTTTATTCCTATTTTTACGCTTGCAAACCCATAAATAAAAAACTGTCATGAGGCAGGCGCTTTTGAATTCACAAATTGCAATAGTGCAAATTAAAGTTTCAAAAGTATTTAAAAAAATGATGTTGGAGCCGATGGCTGCTTAAAAGTTGTGTTGAAATAGTTTTTTTACAAACCCACTGGTTGGTTATATTTACAAACCCAGTCAACCAGATTAAAAACTTACGGAAGAACAGAACTACAGCTTTGCCATAGCTAGTTATTCAATCATTATTGCCTCATTAATTTTTGTTTTAAGGTTTGTCTTAAAACCATAAAATCGAAATGAAATGAGATGGACGCTTATTTCGCTACTTTTTGTTGTAACCTCAGGTATTGCGCTTGGCCAAAATAATATTCACGAAGATATTATTAGGGCAAAGAGTCCTGTAAATATCGGGTTGGAAGAAGTAAACAGAACTTTCATTCCTTCAGGTTTATCAGGTCAGTATTTAAAATCGGGGAGCACGAAAGAGTGCAACATGAACATAACTTATGTTAATTTCCCGGAAGAAGCCAAAAATGCCTTTGCCTATGCTGTTTCTATTTGGGAACAACATATTTCTTCTGCGGTTACAATCAATATTGTTGCACGATGGGAAAATCTCGAAGGCAAAATTATTGCCAACGGGAGACCTGCTACATTTCATAAAAACTTTGCAGAGGCACCACTTGGTAATATCTACTATCCGGTAGCTTTGGCCGAAAAATTAACAGGGAAAGAATTAAACGGCTCAAAAGAAGCTGACATCGAATGTGTTTTTAACAGTCTTAAAACGTGGTATTTCGGAATTGATGGAAATACTGATGAAGCAGCTTATGATATGGTTACCGTTGCTTTACACGAAATTGCTCACGGACTCGGAATTTCAGGCTTTTTCGACAATGTTAACGACCTGGGTGAAGTAAATAATTCGACTACAACTCCAAGTGCTTATGATTATTTTGTTTATAATTCCCTAAACCAAAGACTTGCTGACAACAATCTGTTCAAAAGTCCTTCTGCAGAACTACATAGTCAACTTACGTCAAACAACCTTAATTTTAATTACTCTACTGAAAACGAATCGGGTTCTGCTATGATATATGCACCAAACATCTGGAATCCCGGCGGAAGTATTTATCATTTAAAAGAGGCAAATATTAATGCAGGCGAACAAAACGAATTAATGTCGCCATACAGCTACAAAGGCGAAGCAATTCATAATGTGGGCGAAAAGACCTTGTATATTTTATCGGAGATTGGCTGGAACGCTGTTTCGTTCAAGCTTGCAGAAATTCAGGATATTGAAGAATCGGTCGAGAAACTTCCTATTAAAACCAATATTATCAGTGGCTCGAACATCGACAAATCAAATGTAAAAGTGGTCTTCTCAAAAGACTACTTCACCACAAAAGATTCACTTTTATTATCTTACAATAATTCGAGCAACCAATTCGAAGGCGAACTCCCGGTTAGTTTCTATAAGGGAAAATTTCAATATTATTTTTCAGCAAAAACTACCGACAACAAATCACTTACATACCCCAACCGTGCACCATTAAATATATTATCGTTTAAAATTGGCACCGATTATTATGCGCCTTCATTGAAGCACAATCCTACAAAAATGGTGCTTAATTCAAATCCGGTTATCGATTTTACCGCAATTGCAACTGACAATCTTGGAATTCAATCGGTGAAAGTTGAATATAGAATTAATGGGGTTAATCAGGAACCTTTCCAGTTAAGGGCCTCGAAAGATGATATTTATGAAGGGAGTTTACATATTCCTTATCACTTAAAAAGCAGCGACGTTGTAGAATACAAAATAGTGGCAGAGGACAATTCGTTACGAAAGAACAAAAAAAGTTTACCTGCAAACGGGTATTACGGGGTAGAAGTTTTTGAAACATACCAACCACTTACCGGATATTTCTCTGATTTCAACAAAACATCAAATGATTTTACTGTAAATGACTTCAACATTGATGTTCCCGCCGGATTTAGCAACGGAACACTTCACACAGCAAGTCCTTATCCAGAATCAGAAATTCAACAAGAGAGGTATAATCTTACAGCTCAGTTAAAATACCCCATTATTTTGGAAGAAAATGGCCAAATGACTTTTGATGAAATTGTACTGGTTGAGCCTGGTGAACAAGGAACCCGGTTTACCGACGATATTTTCTGGGATTATGTAATTGTTGAGGCAAGCAACAACAATGGTAAAACATGGAAACCGCTTGCAGATGGTTACGATTCCAGAATCAATGAATCCTGGGAAATGCAATTCTCAAATTCACTTAAGAGTAATATGTCCGATGCATCGGGCCACGAAAATATGTTCTGGAAACATACCATCAACCTAACCGAAAATGGTACATTTTCTGCAGGCGATACAGTCTTGTTTCGCTTCCGTCTTGCTTCCGACAACTCGGTTAACGGATGGGGATGGGCAATCGATAACCTGCTGATACAAAATATTAATACCGCCAATGACGACATACTAGCTGGCCAGGACATAAACATTTATCCAAATCCTTTTAAAAATAATCTTACCATTGATTGTATGAGTATGGTAAACC
Source organism: Draconibacterium sp. (assembly GCA_041393215.1). Lineage (GTDB taxonomy): Bacteria > Bacteroidota > Bacteroidia > Bacteroidales > Prolixibacteraceae > Draconibacterium. The sequence goes on along the minus strand of JAWKKP010000018.1, from coordinate 72,768 downwards.
AATCATCGGTTGAAATAACGATTACTGATTTAACAGGAAAAGCTGTGTACCGTGAAACCAATTATGACATTCGTTTTAACTCAAAATTAAATGTTGATTTATCATCTATTCAATCAGGAACTTACCTGGCAAGCATTACCGACGAAAACTTTAATACCATAACAAAAAGAATAATTAAAAATTAGGAAGATGAAAACTTTATTATTAATTGCATTTGTTGCAGCACTCATTGGCTTAATAACCTCTTTAGTAGTTTTCTACAATCTGGTTTTTGCCAAGAAATCGCAAAATATCTAGGGTGCGGTTTATGGAGGAGAAAACTCTCTCGCTGTATTCTAAAAGAATGATGTTTGAAAAAATGCTGAAGTTAACTTCAGCATTTTTTTATGCAGCTTTATTTGAATTTCATTTTATTCATCTAAAACCAAATTCAAACTGTAAATTGCGCTGAAAACATTTAAACAGTTTCATTTGTATTTATATTCTATTAAGAAACAGAGAATGAACAAAATACTTCTGTCGCTTTTAATTTTATTATTTACTGTCCCAGTTGTTGCTCAAAGCGGAAATAAGTATAAAAAAATAACCCCTTTACCTGTTGTATGTTATGCATCCGACAAAATTGAAAAGGCATATATTTCACCTCCAAAAGAATTTCTCTTAAAGTCGGGTGAAAAAAAATCAGACTTTATCGTCACCTACAGCCAGTTTCCTGATGAGGCTAAAAAGGCTTTCGAATATGCAGTTTCCATTTGGGAAAGCATAATTGAATCCCCTGTGCCAATATATGTGCAAGCCAATTGGAGAACAATGAGATCCGGTGTTTTAGGCAGCGCAAGTCCGGCTGACTATGTGAGTAATTTTAAAAATGCACCTCATAAAGATCGGTATTATCCCATCTCTCTTGCCGAAAAAGAGGCAAAAACAGATATTAACTCAATTTCATATCCCGACATTGAAGCCACTTTTAATAAAAGCACGAGCTGGTATTATGGAACTGACGGTAAAACTCCCGATTTACTCTATGATTTTGTAACGGTTGTATTACACGAAATAGCACATGGTCTGGGATTTAACGGGTTCTTTAGTGTTTCAGGTGATCAGGGGCTGTACGAATTCAACGAAATCGGTGACGCAACATCATACGATTACCTAGTCATAGGTAATGATAAATTGCCACTTGTCGATCCTTCGGTTTACGATGTTCCATCTACAAAATTGTATAGTGCCCTTACCGGGCTATTGTTTGCGAACAGTCCATCAGCAATTTGGAACAATAATGGCAATAGTCCACAGCTGTATGCGCCTTCTAAATTTGACAGCGGATCGAGCATTTATCACTTAAATGATGAAAATTATCCTGTTTCGTCAGGAAATTCACTGATGACACATGCCATTGGGAGAGGAGAAGCAGTGCATGACCCTGGACCACTTACGAAAGGAATTCTGGCCGACATTGGTTGGAGTATAATTACACTAAATATTGATAGGCCCAAAGACATCGAAGAAATCAAGCCAATTGTTTTTAATATTTCTGTTGAAAGCGAATTTGGACTTGACACAAGTTCTTTAATCCTTTATTATTCAACAACTGGTTTTGAAAATCATGTTGACTCCTTGCTGTTCATCCCCAATAAAGACGGCACACATTTTTCTGCTACGATTTATCCAAAATTCGGATTACCAGAGATTCAATACTACATAACAGCCACAGATAATCAAAACAGAACCTTCCTGTTTCCCGGAGATGCACCGTCTGAATTTTGTTCAGTAAAAATAGGCCCCGATAATGAGGCGCCAGAGATAGTACACACACCTGTTCCTTATTTCATCGCCGATGGAAAAAATTTAAAACTCGAAACATATGCAGATGATAACCTGGGCATTGATACCGTTTATGTTGAATATTCAATTAACGGGGTTACGCAAAATCCGTTTGGGTTGAAAAAGGACTCGGAAACAACCTATTCTTCACTATTCAATATTGATTTAAACGATTTAAATGACGGCGACGAAATAAGTTACCGCATAACTGCAATTGATTCCTCCGTAGCCAGAAACAATACTACCATTCCCCAAGATGAATCGTTTTCGTTTAAAATTCAAAAGATTTTCGATCCGGTGGTAACTTACTTTAATGATTTCAACAACCCTACCTCTGATTTTATTCTTTCTGACTTTGATATTTATCAGGCAAAGCTATTCAACAATGCTGCTCTTCAAAGCCCACACCCTTACCCCAGCCCTGAGGTAAATAACGCCTTTTGGAATTTTTCAACACAGTTAAAACGTCCTGTTATCCTTTTAGATAATGCAATTATGGCTTTCGATGAAATTGTTTTGGTTGAACCAGGAGAAGTGCTTACAAAGTTCGGTGACGAAGAATTCTGGGATTATGTAATTGTTGAAGGAAGTAAGGACAAAGGAGAAACCTGGTTGCCCTTAACCGATGGTTACGATTCAAGGGCAAATTCTACATGGGAACAGGAATACAACGATAACATTTCTGAAAACAATTCAACAGCGGTTGCTATTCCCGAATGGTACATGGAACGGGAAATCAACATGCTGGAAAACGGAAATTTTAAAGCTGGCGATACAATTCGGATTCGCTTTCGTTTGTATTCCGATCCTTTTGCAAATGGCTGGGGTTGGACCATTGACAATCTTCAGATTCAAAAGACCGTTTCGTCGCCATTAGCACAACTATCGCCGAAAAATATCAGGGTTTACCCTAATCCTGCAAATCATATTCTGAATGTAAATGTTTATTCAAAAAACACCTTTGATAAGCTAACGTTTGAATTAAGCAATTTGTCCGGCCAAAAGATTTCTATACTTCAACAAGAAGACAGCGATGGTGAAATACACCGGGAATTCGATTTAAGTGGCTTGCCTTCAGGAATGTATTTTCTTACCATAAAAGAAAATGGGAGTTCGGTTTATTCAAAAAAAATTGTTAAAAATTAAAGGAAAATAACAAGTAATTGTAAGCAATTTTATTTCCTCTGTTTCATTTTAAAAATATATATCTATATTTGTCGCCACAACACTTGTGAAATGAAAATGAATATTAACAATACTTTTTTCTACTTCTACTTTTATTATGGTTCGCAAATCGGGATCAGGAAGTAGGATATTGTGTTAATTGAAGATATTTTACCTAAGGGTCTCGAAAAAGTCGAGGCCTTTTTTTTTGATAAATAATGTAAAAATGAAAACAACAATAATCGGACTAGGATTAATTGGCGGTTCAATAGCCAAAGACCTTCGAAAGTCGAAATTTGCAACCGAACTGATTGGTGTGGAAGCCAACAGCGACCATGCTGCAAAAGCACTTGAAATCGGGTTGGTTGATAAAATCGTTCCGCTGGAAGATGGCGTAGCCGATGCCGACATTGTGGTGATTGCCATACCGGTAGATAAAGAACTGTTTGTTCTCCCAAAAGTGCTCGACTTGATTAAAAGCAGCACAACGGTAACCGACATGGGCTCTACCAAAAGCGTAATTGTTGAAATGGTGAAAGACCATCCGCGAAGAAGAAATTTTGTTCCGGCACATCCCATGTCAGGAACCGAAAATTCAGGCCCAACTGCGGCTCTTGAAGATCTTTTCAAAGGGAAAATTACCATCATTTGTGATCAGCAGGATTCTGGCCCGCAACATTTGGCGCTGATTGAAAAAATGTTCCAAAACCTGGGAATGGACATTGCCTATATGACTTCCGATGAACAAGACCACAGTACCGCTTTTGTATCTCATCTGCCACACGCTGCAGCTTACGCGCTCGCCAATGCAGTTCAAACAAAAGAAAACCGTAAAATTATTTTCGATTTGGCAAGTGGTGGATTTCGTTCAACCGTTCGGCTTGCCAAAAGTTCCGGTTCAATGTGGCATCCTATTTTTCAACAAAATCGCAATTACGTTGTTGAATCGCTTGATGTTTACATCAAACACCTGCAGGAGTTTCGCGATTGTTTGTTTAACAAAGACGACGAGAGACTTCAGGAATTAATTGAAAACGCCAATAAAATACGAGGCATTCTGGAGGGTGAAAACCCTCACTTTGTAAAAAATGAAGAAAGATTAGTTAAACTTTATACCAAATAAAAATGACAATAAAACTGGATATTAATCCGATAAAAGCCTGGTTGCCCAACATCGACAACCCGCTATTGATTGCAGGCCCGTGCAGCCTTGAATCGGAAGAACAGGCACTGGAAACTGCCCGGTTACTGGCAAAAGATAAACGCGTTTTTGTTTACCGCGGTGGCGTTTGGAAACCCAGAACCCGCCCCGGATCGTTTGAAGGCGTTGGCTCTATCGGCCTGAAATGGCTGCAAATGGTAAAGAAAGAAACAGGATTTCCCGTCGGAACGGAAGTGGCAAACGCACAACATACCGAAGAAGCGTTAAAAGCAGGGCTGGATGTTCTCTGGATTGGAGCTCGTTCCACTGCAAGTCCTTTTGTAGTTCAGGAAATTGCCGATGTAGTAAAAGGTACCAATGCGGTGGTTATGATTAAAAACCCCGTGAACCCCGACGCTCAACTTTGGCTTGGAGCTGTTGAGCGAATTTACCAGGCAGGCATTAAAAATATTGTAGCCATTCACCGCGGTTTTACCCCTTTCCGGGATTCGCCCTACCGTAATTATCCGAACTGGCAAACCGTAATTGAACTTCGCCGGATGATGCCAAACTTACCCATTATTTGCGACCCGAGCCACATTGCAGGAAAACGCGAACTGCTTTACGAAATTTCGCAAAAAGCATTCGATATGGGTATGGATGGATTAATGATTGAATCGCACCGCGATCCTTCCTGCGCAATGAGCGATGCCGCCCAGCAAGTTACTCCTGCCGATTTGGCCAAATTGCTTGACCGTTTGGTAATCCGGCATGAATCGGCAAGTAATCCCGATTTCGAAAACCAACTGGATGTATTGCGTAACCGCATTGATGCCATCGACGCCGAACTGCTCGAAACCCTTTCTTCGAGGGTGGCCATTGTAAAAGAAATTGGCCGCTACAAAAAAGATAACAATGTTACTGCATTGCAAATTAACCGCTGGAGCCAGTTAATGGAAGACCGCGTTAAACTGGGGAATAAGCTCGATTTAAATGAAACTTTTGTAAAAATCCTTTTCCAGTTAATCCATGAAGATTCGGTGCGTATGCAAACCGAAATTATGGATGAAGAATAAACTTATTCCAGATAAAAAACCGAGCCGGAAAACAGGTATACAACTACACTTTTCCGGCTTGGTTTTTTATCAGCTTTTGTAAGCATTTGCCCGCCCTCTAAACCAATGCTTTTGCCCGGTTTTTATTCCCGCGCCGTTCTGTTCCGCCCTATCAGGCCCAATCTTCAGGAGCGGGAATAAGAGACGCTGAGCCAAAACCATTCCGACCCTGTTTTTTCTCTTGCTTCGTTCGTATTCCGCCCGGGTAAACGTTTTCACGGAATTAAAACTACGCGGCAGAAAGATAATTCCAAAGCGCAGAAAGATAATTCCATTTGGAATGATAGTAATTCTCTATGGCAGCAAGTCAATTCTATTTGGAATATCAATGGTTTCATACGGCAGGAACCTTATTCGATGTGGAATTTCTCTTCTTCCAAAGGAAAGAAAACAGAAGTGCAGCTGCAGCCGTGTAATTCGTTAAAGGACATAAGCCGTGCAAATTCATCGGAATACCTGGCGAATCGCTTTCAGCACATATTTTTTGATGGGTGGATAGCGGAAAGGAATATCGAAACGGGTAGTGGTTTTCATTACCGAGCGGCGGTGAGAAAAAGCCTCAAAACTGTATTTGCCCTGGTATTTGCCCATCCCGCTATAACCAATGCCCCCAAAAGGAAGCGAAAAGTTGGTGAAATGCACAACAACTTCGTTTATGCAGGCATCTCCCGAAGAAGTTGAATCCAGAAATTTCCTTTGCTTTTTCTTGTTTTCGGAGAAAAAGTAGGCCACCAGTGGTTTTTCTGCGGAGTTAATATGATGAATTGCATCGTCTAATTCGTTAAAAGAAATGACCGGCAAAACCGGCCCGAAAATTTCTTCCTGCATTAACGGCGAATCCGCATTGACATCGGTTATTATGGTTGGGGCAAAATAGTTTTCTTTCCTATCCGATTCCCCACCGGTATAAATTGTTTCGTTTTCTGTTATTTTGACGAGCCTGTCGATTGCCTTTTCATTGATAATCCGGGCAAAATCTTTGCTCTCCTTCGGATTTTCAGTGTACATCTGAACAATTGCCTTTTTCAGAAGCTTTAGAAATTCTTCCCTGATTTCTTCGTTAACAAGCAAATAGTCGGGGGCAACACACGACTGCCCTGCATTAAACATTTTTCCCCAGATAATTCGTTTGGCAGCCGTTTCAAGATGGGCATCCTTATCCACCACTACCGGATTTTTTCCTCCCAATTCCAGCACCACGGGAGTAAGATTTTTAGCTGCCGCCTCCATTACCATTTTACCCACCGGTAAGCTTCCGGTAAAAAATATCATATCCCACCGTTGTGCCAGTAATTCGCGGCCAACTTCAACTCCACCCTGCACAACAGCTACGTGTTCTGGGTTAAAGGTTTCCGAAATTATTTTGTTGATTACAACCGTGGTCTTCGCTGTTAACTCCGAAGGTTTTATAATGGCAACATTTCCGGCAGAAATTGCACCCACTAACGGAATAATGGCGAGCATGAGCGGGTAATTAAACGGTACCATAATCAGCACTTTTCCATAAGGTTGTTTGCAGATGCAACTTTTTGAAGGAAATAAAAACAACGGAGTTGAAACCCTTTTGGGTTTAGACCACTTCTTTAAGTTTCGAATATGAAATGAGATTTCTCTAACAGAAAGGCCCACCTCCCCCGAAAACGCTTCAAACTCACTTTTCCCTAAATCGGCATAAAGTGCATCCAGAATTTCCCTTTCGTATTTTTGAATGGCTTTCTTTAGCTGTTTTAGTTTATCTATTCTATAATTGACAGGAAGCGTGGCACGGGAATTAAAAAAAACATTTTGTTTCGTTAATAGTCCGGGTATATCCGTTGGTTTCATAGGAGTTGGGCAAATTAAGAAATTTCGTTTATCAGCTTCTTAATACTTTTTTTCATTGTAGATTCAATTAACGCATATTCGGGAATGGTTTTTCCTACAAAAATAAAAAATACCGCCATTTGTTTGTCGCCCATTTGCAGGTATAACTCGTTTTTGTTCAGCCGGTAGGCTTCGCGCATTCTTCGTTTTATAAAATTTCGGTGAACGGCGCGTTTAAATATTTTTTTACCAACGGAAAATCCTGCCTGTACCGGAAATTTTGAAGGAACCGGGTTTTGAATATATACAACCTTAATGGGAAAAGTCAGGAAAGTTTTTCCTTCCAAAAAGAGTTTTTCAATGATTTTTTTACTACAAAGCCGTTCCTCTTTATGAAAGGTCAGCTTAATTGGAGCGTTTCCTGTATTTTCCGGGTCTTGTTTCATTCGAATCAAAAAAGGCTACCCGTCGGTTGACGAACAGCCTTTCAAAATTATAAATCTTTTTTCAACTAAACTTTATTGTTCTTCTTTATGTATTGCTCAAGCGCCATGGTCATTGAAGGAGCTTGAGAAGTAGGGGCTTCAATATCCAAACGCAGTCCTGCTTCGCGAACAGCTTTTGCCGTTGTTGGCCCAAAACAGGCAATTAACGTATCATTTTGCTGAAAATCGGGGAAATTCTGAAAAAGTGATTTAATTCCGGAAGGACTGAAAAACACAAGGATATCGTATTTAATATCGCTTAAGTCCGATAAGTCGCTGCTCACCGTGCGATACAAAATTGCCTTGGTGTATTTATAATTATCCTTATCGAGTAAAAGCGGGATTTCAGGCTTATGAATATCAGATAACGGCACGAGAAACTTCTCATCTTTGTGCTTTTTCATAACACTGGTTAAATCGGAGAATCTTCCGTCGGCATAAAATATTTTGCGTTTTCGATACACAATATATTTCTGTAAATAGAACGCGGTGGCTTCTGAAATACAAAAGTATTTCATGGTATCGGGGATGGTTAAACGCAGTTCCTGACTGATGCGAAAGAAATGGTCAATTGCTGTTCGACTGGTAAAAATTACGGCGGTATGCTCCAAAATATGAATCCTGGTTTGGCGGAATTCTTTTGCCGATACACCTTCAACCTGTATAAAAGGCCTAAAGTCTATTTTCAACCCATTTTTCTCGGCCAGTTCATGATATGGAGACTTTGCCGTTCCCGGATCTGGCTGTGAAACTAAGATACTTCTGATTTTCAAATTATTCTGCTTTTAATGAAACTTAAACCCCTTATTATTCAACTATTACTTTATAAATTAAAAGCAAGGGTAAAAATTCAAGGGTACAAAGGTATAAAAAGAGATAAAATATAGAAAATTGTTTTTTTAATAAAATTGAAATTCCTCTTTGTAACAAAAATAAATACGATCCAACAACCGTTAATCCTCCCAGAAGCACAATAAAGTTAATGTTTTCGTAAGGATAGAAAGCGATTAAGGCCACGATCGGAATTAAAATTATACCCGTAACCCGGTTAAAGTTATCCAAACTAAAAAGAAACTCTGAAGTTTCGGCAACTCCATTGAAAATTGTTCCCAATGCTTTATAAATCGTTTTTTTTGAAACAAAATAAAGAACAATAAAAGCTAACGTTTTTCCGTAAAAGATAATACCAGTTTTTTCAGCGCCAAAAAAGTAGAGAGCCAAAATCTGAAAAAGGAAAACAGAAAAGACAATGTAATACAAGGCCTCCAAGCGCGAGGCTCCATGTAAAATCGAATAGTTTTTTTCGCGAAACATCCGGAAAGCTGTTGAATAATTTACGATTGACTGAAACAACGTACTGATATATTTGGCATAACCAACCCGAACTGTTGCCAAAAGAACCAGGACAAGCAATAAAATTAGAGTCAGCCAATCTGTATTATATCGGTTAAATTTATAAACGGGCAATTCAATGGTAGCGGGTTGCAACGTATCTGCCGACATTATCTCGGCATAATCGATAGTTGACAAGTATTCCGACCCGGGAACAACCATCTTTTTAGTACCCAGCCACTTCCAATTTTGAACAATATTTGTAGTGGGCTGCAGAAATGTATCCGTTTGTGTTATTACAGTATCCTGCCCGGCCAAAGATTCCTGCTCTTGATTTACTTCTCCCGCACGTTGTAGCGAATAATATGCGAAAGTTCCATTTTTACTGTATTTTCCAAAATTCGCCATTCACTGTATTTACCCGGCAAAGATATTAAATGAATGTGGATTGTAGAATTGCGCCGGTAGAATATATTTGCAGGATTTTGATTTTCGTTTTTAATGCACTATGAGTAATAACCTTTTGAAATTGGCTCACTCAAAAATTCATCTCGCTCCTTTGCAGGGATTTACCGATTACATTTACCGGAAAAATTATTCGCTTGTTTTTTCAGGTGTTGACAAATTCTTTATTCCCTATATTTCAATAAAAAACAATACAATCCTGAAAAAATATGAAAAGGAGATTTTCCTTCAGAATAATCCAAAGAATGCCATTCCGCAGGTTTTGGTAAAAGATTCAAAAGAAATGATTCTTCTTTCCGAACTTTTAAAAAACCAGGGCTACACCGAACTGAACCTTAATTTGGGATGTCCGTATCCAATGGTCACCAACCAGGGAAGAGGAGCTGGAATACTGCCAAATCCTGATATTTTGAAAGAAATTCTGACTCGCTTTTATGAAAAAACAGAACTCCGGCTTTCGGTAAAGCTTCGGGCCGGATTGCATTCCGCTGACGAGATTCAGGCAATCATTCCGGTATTAAACCAGTTCCCTTTAACAGAGGTTATTTTGCATCCAAGAGTTGCCAGGCAGCTTTATAGCGGAACAATCGACCTTGATACTTTTGCCTACGCTAAATCCCGGCTACAACATCCGCTGGTATATAATGGCGATATCCATTCTTATCATGATTATTCAAAAATGAAGGAGCGATTTCAGGATAGTAACGATTGGATGTTGGGTCGCGGGATTTTAATGAACCCATTTCTCCCCGCAGAAATTCAAGGTATTCTATTAACTGCAAAAGAAAAATCGGAGAAATTATTTCAGTTTCATCAGCTTGTTTTAAAAGACTATATGGAAACGATGGATAACGAAGGAAATGCTTTGAATAAAATGAAACAGTTTTGGATTTATTTCAGCCACAGTTTCCCCCACGGAGAGAAACTTTTTAAACAGATAAAAAAATCAAAATCGTTAACGAAATACCAATCTCTAGTAAATAATTTTTTTTTGAATTAGCTTGACGAACAGTTATTGCGCTCGTATTTTTCCATTAATTCCATTAAAAGAATTAACTCTTTCTCTTCTTCGCTGTTGTGACTTCCGGCTATTTCCAAAAATCGCCGAAGTCCCTGCTGGTAGTCTTCTTCTGTTTCTATTTCAAAAATCATTATTAATGTGCATCAAGCCAGTTAGTGGCCGCGTTTATTTCAACAGTTAAAGGAACACCAATCTCAACGGCGTTCTCCATTTCGGTTTTCACAATTTTCTTTACTTTATCCAATTCTGTGGTTAAAACATCAAAATTTAATTCATCGTGAACCTGCAACACCATCTTCGACTTTAAACCCTGCGCCACGAGCTGCTTATAAATATTAATCATCGCTATTTTTATAATATCGGCAGCTGAACCCTGAATCGGAGCATTTATGGCATTCCGCTCGGCCACCCCTCTAACTACTGCATTTGCCGAATTTATATCATTTAAATAACGCTTTCTTCCTTTAATTGTTTGAACAAACCCTTGATTTCTTGCCAGTTCGATTTGTTTATCCATAAACCCTTTGATTTTAGGAAAATTTTCAAAGTAACCATCAATCAATTCCTTTGCTTCAGTGCGTGGAATATTTAAGCGTTGCGCCAACCCAAATGCTGAAATTCCGTAAATAATTCCGAAGTTGGCGGTTTTCGCTTTTCTCCGCATATCGGAATTTACTTCTTTTTCAGAAACATGATAAATCTTTGCTGCTGTTATGGAATGGATATCTTTTTCTTCGTTAAACGCTTTCAGCATCTCTTCATCCTGGCTCATTGCCGCCATTACCCGAAGTTCAATCTGAGAATAGTCAGCCGAAAGAAAGACATGTTCGTCATCAGAAGGGATAAACGCCTTCCGGATTTCCCGGCCACTCTCGTCACGAATCGGAATATTCTGTAAGTTCGGATTTACAGAACTTAACCTTCCTGTTGCTGCAATAGCCTGATTAAATGAAGTGTGTATTTTCCCTGTTTTGGGGTTCATCATGGTTGGTAATGCTTCTACATAAGTTGAAAGCAGTTTTTTCAATCCGCGGAATTCAAGTATTTTGTTTACAATCGGATGCCGGTCAGCTAATCGTACCAAAACATCTTCCGAAGTGGAATATTGCTTGGTTTTCGTCATTTTTACATTGGAATCTATTTTCAGTTTTTCAAACAAAATAGGCCCCAACTGTTTTGGCGACGATATATTAAACTCTTCTCCTGCCAACTCAAAAATGTCTTTTTCAAGCTGAATAATTTGTTCACGCAAAACTTCGGCATACGCTTTTAATTCCTGTACATTAATTTTAACACCAGCATTCTCCATATGCACCAAAACCGGAACCAAAGGCATTTCCAATGTTTCGAAAAGCTCACGTACTCCTGTTTTGTCCAAATCAGGATCGATGGCATGCTTCAATTGAAAAGTTAAATCGGCATCCTCACATGCGTAATCCCGGAGCTTTTCCACCGGAACCGAACGCATTGTAATCTGGTTTTTGCCCTTTCCTCCAATCAATTCCTCCGTTTCAATCTTTTGGTAATTCAGATAAATCTCACATAAAAAATCGAGGTTGTGTTTTATTTCGGGCTGAATTAAATAGTGTGCCAGCATGGTATCGTAAAGTCGTCCTTTAACTTCGATTCCGTAATTGCTGAGCATCAGCATATCGTATTTAATGTTTTGACCAATTTTGGTAATATTCTCGTCAGCAAATATCTCACGGAATTCATCCACCACTTTTTGAGCTTCCTCCCGATTTTTAGGAACCGTAACACAAAAAGCTTCATGCTTTCTGAACGAAAACGATATACATACTAATTCAGCTGTTTGCGTATCGAGTCCTGTGGTTTCTGTATCGAAACAAAATTCTTCCTGCACGGATAGTTCTGCCCGCAGGCTTGCCCGCTGCATTTCATTTTCAATTAAATAATATTGGTGCGGAACCGTGTCAAACGTATTTCTTGAATTCACCACGGTTTCTACCGGAACCTCATCGCCAAACAATGTTCCTTGCTGAGCCGTTTCTGCCTTTCTTTCAACTTCTTTTAAATTAAGGCGTTCAGCAACAGATTTAAATTCCAAATCTTCAAGAATTGCCTTTAGAGCTTCTTTGTTGAAATCCTCCCGAATAAGATCCTTCTTGTTGAATTCGATTGGAACATCTTTAATTATAACAGCCAATTCCCTCGAAAGCCTTACCTGTTTTTCGAATTCAATCAGGTTTTCCTTTTGCTTTCCTTTAAGCTTGTCAATATTGGCATAAATTCCGTCGATACTCCCAAATTCAGCAATCAGTTTTTCGGCTGTTTTGGGGCCAATTCCCGGGCAACCAGGAATATTGTCGGCCGAGTCGCCCATTAATCCTAATATGTCAATAACCTGCTCCGGATTTTCAATTCCAAAATTTTCTTTTACTTCATTCACTCCCCAAACCTCGGAATCGCCACCGGATTTTCCGGGTTTGTACATGTAAATTTTGTCGGTAACCAGCTGCGCATAATCTTTATCGGGAGTCATCATGTAGGTTTCAAATCCTTCTTTTAGCCCTTTTTGAGCCAGCGTTCCAATGACATCGTCGGCTTCAAAACCCTCCATTTCAATTATCGGAATATTAAATGCCTTGATGATATTGCGGATGTAGGGAATTGATTTTCTCAAATCTTCTGGCATTTCTTCGCGGTTAGCTTTATATGCTTCAAACATTTTATGCCTGAATGTTGGAGCCGAAACATCAAAAACAACACCAATATAATGCGGGCTTTCCTTCTCTAAAAGTTGAATTAGCGTATTTGTAAAACCGTACATTGCTGAGGTATTCACTCCCTTTGAATTAAACCGGGGGTTGCGGATAAAAGCAAAATAACTACGGTAAATAAGTGCAAAAGCATCAAGTAAAAAAAGTTTCTGAGTCTCAGTTTCAGCCATGTTTTTCATTTTATTGATTATCGGATGCAAACCACTCTGCAAACGAAGTTATGGTTTCGTACAACCTTATACTAAATAACAAAACATCTGAAGGCAAATGTTGTTGAAGTATTTCGGCAATATAAGCTGCAATATTTTCGGAAGTGGGTTGAAAATCAACAACGATTAAGCGATTTGTTGATTTCTTCAGAATTTCTTTCTGCTCATTCGGAACCAGGCAGTTTACCATTAATGCATGGTCAAACCGGGAAACAATCTGCGACTTTACAATTTCCTTAAGTTCACTAAAGTCAATGATCATTCCATCCTTAGGGTGCAAAGGTTCTTTTCTGGGTTCACCCATTAATGTAACTTCCAGATTATAGGAATGTCCATGGATATTCCGACACAATCCATCATATTCATAAAGGGTATGCGCCATTTCGAAATGGAACCTTTTGGTTACCCTTATTTTTGGCATAATTCACAACTTATTTTCAGCCAGTGAAAGTACTTATTTTTGTGCAATGGGGAGTATAAATAGTTGATGAGATTGATCACAAATCCGCTCAATTTATTCACTAAAAGTAGATTTGAGTTTGCAAAATAATTTGTCCTTTTGATTCGGTCCTTTTATTTTTTCCTTCGACTAAAGTAAAAATTGGCCGCGAGGAATATTGAAGTGTCCATTTCAAATTGTGACCGTACCACAACCAGTTGATTCCAGCATCATACTGAAAAGAAATATCGTCGAGCGCTTCAAAACTTTTTATGGTAAATGCTCCGTAAGGCTGAAAACGGTTTTTCATTCCTCTTCCCGGAAGTAAATAACCGAACTCGCCACGAACAATGTGACCCGTACCGGTTGCCCACTCCGAATTTCCAATTCCCTGCGGAAGTGCAATATCGGCCGACATTTTTGAAACATTCATTATGCTCATAGAACGTAAATAATCCGGTCCAAAAAAATTGTAGTAATAACCCAGATAAGAAGTTATCGCCCCGTTTCTTTTTGTAGGAACATCGAGAAACACATCAACTGCGGCTAAAAATATGTCGCTTACTCCCGAAGGATAATAATCGGCTAATTCCCATATTTGTTCCTCCTGTCCGGAAAGTTTGAGAAGCGCTGCCAAATAGGGATCTACGGTTGATAAATCTTTATCAGCTTCCACCAGCATCGCCTGCGGATGATAGTAAAAACCAAGGCCAACGTTCAACATTTTGGCGCGCCCCAAATTATTCATGGTCATATAAGGAAAGAGTGTATTTTCCTTGTCGAAAAACTGCCACTCAAAGTATCCTTTTACTGCAAAATTTTCGTTTACCAGCTCTGTGGTAACCGGGGTTGAAACTGAATCTACACCTGTTTCAAATGGTTTTACCAGCGAAACCCGGTAATGCAGTTTGCTCAAAGTTCCCTTTGCATAAACTCCAAGCTGTCGTCCCAAATGATCAAAAGTACCATTCAAAGGATAAGCAAAACCCGGATTATCAACAACAAGGAACTCTTCTATTTTTCGGTTGTTATAACGCGAAACCCCATTCCAGGAATTTAACCCAAAACCAATATGAAGTTTCTCTTTTTGTATAATAAATTCCGACTCCAAATCAATCAGGTTCAACGCTGCTTTTTCCTTTGAACGATAGGTCATCCCATCGGCTCCTATTTGAGCCGAAACCAAAGCACGATCGAAAAGATAAGTATAAAATGTAAGCCTGCTCCTGCGAACCCCTAAATCAAAATCGCTGTATTGCTGCACACCATTAACATCCGGATTATTCCAGATATACCGTGTCCATATTTGATTCACCATTGTAATTCCTGCATAGGAACTCTTATCTTCAGAAAGATAAACTTTCAGATCTGGCTGTTTTAAGTCGTTTTGTGCAAAAAGTGGCAGTATTAAAGAAACAAGTACGAGGGTGAAATTTATTTTTATAAGATGTTTCATGCTTCGGCAGTTGCTCCTTTATAAAAGGATTTCTGCATCTAAAATAGTTTAAAAACCAGTTCAAACTGCAAAATTCTCCTTCAGATGTTCGATTTGAACTTAAAGTGATAATTAAAATAAACTACTGGTATTTTTAGATAACGAATTCCTGAAAAAAGCTTATTTCAATTCCAGAGTTGCTTCGCCAATTTCACTTCCGTCAGCAAAAAGATTAACAACATACTGACCCGGCATTAAAGCAGGTTCATCGGTGTTATCCCAATATATGGCAACAGGTAGTTCCAGCCCTTCATAATTGATTTCGCGCATGGCTGAATACGGTATTTTCAAATCTTCAAACTGAAAAATATTGTTGGGCGATTTGGTTAACAAAAGCTGATCCGGGCGCATAATTCTGGCGTAAATATTTTTGGCCCCTCTTTTAGCAGTTACATTGCTGTTTAAAATAAAGTATATTCTTATTTTTTCGGCACGATTTGCAAATTTGGTTTCCTTACTTCTTGAATTCAATGCATCAACGGTTAGTTCGCGCGTTTCAAGCATGGCCGCCAATTGAAGGTTTTGCTGAAGTTTTGCTTTTTCCTGGTTTAGCTTTTCGTTTCGAATTTCAGACTCCTTAAATTGTTCTTTCACTTGCAGGTTTTCCGCCATTAATTGCTCATTTCTTCGGTTTAAAGAATCAATTTGCACAACAAAGTCCCGCATAATTCCCCGTAAAGTAGTTACTTGCTTTTGATAGTCGTTAATTTTCTCATAACTCACCTTTTTGGTTTGTTCAACCTCAAGTAACAAATCTCTTACTTTCGACTGGGCCAAAACGAGCTGTTCATTAATGGTATCGTTTTCCGTTCTCAACGAATCGTAACCAGCAGAAATCTGTGTGAGTTCAAATTGAATCGAATCTTTTTCAGCCTTAATATCTCCCAACATTGCCCGGTGTTCTTTTCGTTGCATAAAAAACAAAACAACCACGGCCACTAAAATTACAGAGAGAGCGATTACAATAATGTTATTTCTCAAATCTTTACTTTTATTCTGCTGAACATTCGATTCATTCATACTGAAAAATTTACTTATTAAATAAACGATGTAAAATTAATAATCTTTTGTGCTGTGTCAAATAAATAAAGGCCACTTAGTATCAACAAGTAGCCCTTAATATCTATCCCTGAAAACGGATTACAGCAGATTTCCGAATTTTATGCCAAAATAAACAGTTCGCGGGGTAAGTGGCCCGTAAATATATGCCGGATCGCGATCAATACCGGTATCAAAATCATCCTGGTAACTATTGAAAATATTCTTAATTCCACCATTCACCTGCATGGTAATCACATCAGCAATTTCAAAATCATAGCTCAATTTTATGCCTGCATCAAAGAAACTTCCGGTTTTATTTAACTGGCCAATTTCCATGTTTTCTGCCAAAGGGCCAAAATAAGGAACGAACATCGGCCCGGTATAATTTCCGGTAAAAGCAATATTAAGAGGCAGGGTTGGACTATAGTTTAAACTGATGTATCCATATCGATCCGGCGAACGAAAAAATTGTGTTTCGTTAAATTCCTGTGGCTTCTCAAACTCACTTCTTTGGATGGTAAGACCCGATTGCAACTGGAACCGCGCTGATGGCGACAAGTTAAACTCTAAACTTACTCCTTTCACTGTAGCCCCGTCTTCCGCATTAACGCGGGTGTAAATTACGGTTCCGTTTTCATCGGGTTGCCCGTAAGTGTTTGAAAATGGATTCATCAGCTTCGTATAAAAACCTTCTATAAGAATCTGGTATTGCCAGCGACCGTGATCTTCAGTAAAATCGAGCGAAGAAGTAAAACTGGTTGAAGTTTCCTGTTTTAAATCGGGAGAATTTTCGTGAATTACCTTTCTGGAGCCCGAAGTTTCAATATGCAAATCCTCATCAAAAATTTGAGGAGCCCTGAAACCTCTTGCCAATCCAGATCTGAATTGAAAATGTTCTGTAATATTATAAAGAAGACTTAGCCTCGGACTCCAAACATTCCCTGAAATGTCGTCACTTTCATGAGTTTTATCGGAAACTTCGTAATGGTCGAACCGAAACCCGGCAGTAAAAATCAACGATTTCATTTTCCATTCGGATTGTAAAAAACCAGCTTGAGTTGAAACTCCCTGATTGGCCACCAATGTATTTCCGTAGTGAACGTCATCAACCGGATTGTAGTAACCCAATTTTGTATCTTCCAAATTACTTCCGTTCCATTCAAGCCCGGAAGTAATTGTTGCAGGGGAAACCAAAAATTTTTCCACCTGCCGAATATAAAGCGCACCCGAGGAAAAAGTAAAATCTTTTGTGTTTCCGTAGGCCGACAAATCCTGATGTGCGCCATAATATGAATCACGATCGACACTTTGCCCTGAAAAGAAAACAGAGAATTTATCGGATTCGCGCATCAATAAATCGAATGTTGCAGCACCCGAATTTATTTTATGTTTTACGCTTTCAGTGATATCAGCTTCATGTAAAGGAAGTTCAAATTTATTTCCACCCCTACGGAATTCGCCAATATTAAAATAGTCAATAGTTAACTTACCACGATGAGAAATCCGTTGATAAATTCGCGTTCCGAGCGTTGTGTTTTCTATCAATGCAAGCTCTGAAAAACCATCACTGTTAGCATCGTATGGATTTCTTTTACGGGTAAAACCAAACAAACTCATTCCGGTTTTATAGTCGTCGCTTACAAACGATCCGTTTAAATTCAGGCTGTAATCACTGCTATTTTCTTTTTCTGATGGTTTTACTGAACCCAAACTTCCGGCTACTGAAAAGTTGTTGATAACCGGATCTTTCGTAATTAAATTGATGGTTCCGGCAATTGCATTGCTTCCATACATGGCCGAACCGCCGCCACGAATTACCTCCACGCGTTCAATCATATTTGCCGGAATAAGTTCCAGACCGTAAACTCCCGCCAATCCGCTAAAAACCGGGCGCGAATTAATTAATATCTGCGAATACGGCCCTTCCAAACCATTCATTCTGATTTGCGAAAACCCGCAATTCTGACAATTATTTTCCATTCTGAGTCCTGGCGAAAAATTTAAACCTTCGCTGAGTGTTACATTTTGAGTTCTTGATAATAACGATGGATTAATACTATTAACAATGGTTGGTGATTCGCGTCTGCTTTTTACATTGCGATCGGCCGAAACCACAACCTGGTCAATTCCAATGTTATCAGGTTCCAGCTCAAATAAAAATGTTATACTTTTTTTGGTTTCAAGATTAAATTCTTTTTCTGCAGTTTTATAACCAATGGCGGAAACAACTACCGTTTGTTTACCTACCGGGAGATTGGTTATTTTAAAATGCCCGGTTGCATCAGCAGCAGTTCCAATGGTTGTTCCTTTTATTACTATTGTTGCAAACGGAATGTGCACTCCTTCCGATTTTACATCACCAAATAACATGGCATCTGTGTTTAATTTTTTCTTTGAATTGTCATCCGAAAGTGGAGGTGCTGGTTGCGCCGAAATTATCGCACATATACTTGATAGCACAAAAAGCGCTATTAACTTTTTCATTGTAAAAAAATGATTTGGTAAATAAAATCTCTTTGGTAGTTTAGGCAGAAAGTTTTAAAAGGTGAAAAACATTATGCCGGTGGACCGCGTGGAATTGTTTCAAGATATAATTCAGTATATTCTAATCGTTCGTCGGCAATATAGAAGTTTCTCGATTCCCCGTTTTGAACAAATTCAATGAATGTGAAATCGGAAGTTTTATACAAATCAAAATGCAATGAAGCATACAATAATATTTCGGTTTTTGAATGCCCCTGGCTATTCATTGGCTGACCTGCTTCCTTGTTAACCGGGTGCGAATGAATTACCACAATTCCATTGGGATAGAAATGCGTATGTTTGTTCTGAATGGTTTGCTGAACAATAAATAAATAAACTGGCAAAACAAAAACAAACAGAAACTTAATATGCCGACGTATAAATATCATAATTTTCAATCGACAGCAAAGTTAATTTTATTATAATGCTGTGTTGTTAAAAGTGATTTTAAAAAATTAATCCAACGTATTACCTCTTATTGCTTTCAAAATTAATCAATCATGTATCCCTTCCGATCATTAAAAATTATGATTTTAGAGTTCTAAAAGAATAGATAAAGAATAAGCTCTACCTAAACATGACGAATTAAGAACAAAAGGTCTTAAAAATTCTTTAAATTTTCAGCGTCGATAATATTGTTGATTAATGCATAAACAGTTAGTCCGGCAATGGTTTTTATACCCAGTTTTTCAGTAATATTTTTTCGATGGGTAATTACAGTGTTTATGCTAATATGGAGTTTATCTGCTATCTTTTTGTTTGAAAACCCGGAGGCAACTTCCCTTAAAATATCAATTTCCCGTTCACTTAAAACATTTTCATTGCCTTCAACCGATGAGTTATTTTCAGGTTCAAAAAAGAATTCCTGAAACTTCTCCAGTACTTCTTTCTGATTATCGGAATACAAAACGAAATTGGAACATGGGCAATTTTCAATTTTTTTATCGCTAATAACCATTAACCGGGTATTTTTGCTTAGCCCGGTTAATTCGTTCAGGCTTATATTTTTCGGTAATGGCAAAATGTCTTCGCTCAAAATCATAAAATCGAAATTCTGGCGTGCCAGTATATTTTTCAAATCATAAAAATTATTTGATTCCAGAACTTCCGGCTCAATCCCAATTACACTTAAAATTGTTTTTATTCCCAACCGGGTTAAAAACTGCTGTGCAATAACCGCTACCTGGATCTTTTTATTTTCCTGCTCCACTAATTTGAATTATTTCCTGTTCCAGCAATTTTACTTTCGGCACCAACACTTTCTCCTCAATCCGGGTGTGATTTTCAATATCGGCTTCCAAACGGAACAGCTCGATGAGTAATCTTTGACATGAATCGTAAGACGAAACGGGAGGAAGATATTTGATAATCAGATTTTTTAAATCGGCCAGTTTAACCTCAAGGTTATCATGATTTCGTTCGTACTCTTCAATCGATTCATCCTGGATTTTCCGAATTAGTTCCTTATCAAAAACCCCCATCTCCAGCGATTTCTCCAGCGAGATAATATAAGGAAAAACTTTAGAGTCTTCTTCATCCAAATGAATTACCAATTCGTTTTTATATTCCTGAAAAAAGTCGCTGATTAGTTTTATGTTCTTTACATCCTCATTGGGAGCCAAACGTTTCATCTCATTAATGGAATCCTCAATCTCCGGCACCTTAACATTTAAATACCAGGCGTGCGTGTTTGAAAGATAACTTACCATTGTTTGTGCCGAAAAGTGTTGAAGTTCTTCGGTAGGAAAATAATTACTATTATGAAATGAATTGATTATTTCGAGGAAAAACCATTTGTTAATGTTATAGTCTCGGCAAACTTCGGAAACGGTTTTATTTCCAAATCCAAATTTGATTCCAAACCGACCGATTACGGGTATAAGTTTATAATCCTGATGAATAAGGTCTGCTAATCGTGTTTTTTCAGTAAACGGAAAGTAATTATTCATTAATAGCCTTTGTTTTAAAGGCACAAAGGTAATTAAAAGAAAAAAATCCCAAAATATCCTGATTTTATTCTATATAAATAAATCAAAACTTCAACTTCCAGTAATTACAGAAAATGATAAACCGAAAGAATTGAGGGTTGTAGTTTCTATTGAAAGTTTTAGTCGGCAACTTTTTTAACTTCAGCAGATAATCGTTCCAGCGAATCATCAGTATATTTCAACATTTCGTTAACAATTTGCCTATAATATTTTCTAACGAGTTTCGGGTTGTCTTTTCCGTCCGGATGATTAACCTGTAAACGCAATTCGCGATGCATTTGAATGACGTCTGCAGCAATTTTCATAATTGCTTCTGAATCTACTTTCGAATTATATTCCAATACATAAAAACAATCGTTTAAAACCAGCGACATCAACATGTCGATATCTTTTTTTAAGTCTTTTATACTTGCCATAACAATTTCGATTTTGAATTAAAGATAATTAATTTTTAAAGGATTATTTTTCCTATTGACGCAGAATATTTGATCCGCCTCCCTGCATTAAGTTTGAATTATTTTGTTTCTGTTCGCGTTGCGCATCCTCACGTGCTTTTTTCTCCGCTTCTTTTCGTTTTTGCTCTTCGAGTTCATAATCGCGAATATTCTTTACAAAAGTTGGGTCGGGTTTTACATCCCAGCGAATTTCTTCGCTCCAGTTCGAACGTACTTTATGAATTTCGTTTACATATGCCACTCTTTCTGGCTGAATTTTATCCTGGTAACTTCCGTTATCCCACTTCCCGTTATCGTTTTTATCGTAAATAACTTTGATTTTCAGTTTTCCCGGAGGTAAAAACTCGAAAAGCACGTTACCATCTTCATTAATCGATTTCTCGCGCACTACATTTTCATTGTCATCGTTTTTTACAAGTTGAACCAGCATTGGCATTTCAACACCTGTTAAAATCATATTTAACGACCCGTAATAGTCTTCTTCCCGGGAACTAAACTTCTTTGTAAATTTTTTACTGGTAATCCCATAAATATTTATACAAGCTGCAGAATCAATTTCGAGCGTGTATTCGGTTTCCGGCTCCCACTTATACAACAAATTATATCTTCTCCATGCGGTTGTATCTTCTGCAATAGTAAACAGCAATGGCGTTTTAAGCGAATCCTCGGTATGGAACAGCCTTATTTTTTTCGGGTCAAACGTAGCAATTGGTTCTGGCGCAATTAAACCGATACCCTCATTTAGTTCCACTGTTGTCGAACTAAGACTGGTCTTCCAGCTAAACTGTGGAGTCGGCTCCGGTTTTTCTTCCTCTTCTTTCGATTTCTTTTTTCGCTTTGAATCATCGCCCACCTTTTTTGTAAAATTCATCTCAAGCGTATCTTTGTGCACATACAACTGCTTAGCTGAATCTAATTGAAAATAAGAAATTTCCATTAACAACGAATCTGTTTTCACAAGTGTAGTATCTGCAATCCAAAGTATTAGTGAATCCATCTTTTCGTTGTATTCCAACTGATACCAGTCAGGTTTTGTTTCCTTGTTTATAACATTTACCATAAAAGTATCTTTTACAGATTCACCAAAGACAAATACACACTGATTGGCTGATTCACGCTTGTAGCTGTCAACATACTGATCAAAAATATCTTCCGTAAACTGGTGCATATAAACAGGATTGGGGTAGAAATGAGTATGCCCTAATATCAGAAATGAATCGACCCCACTTACCATTGTATCAAGATCGGGACGGAAAGTCGCCGATGGAATGATCAGCGAATCAACAAAGGCAATTTCTTCTGCACTTTCATCGTATTTCATATTGTTATTTGCGTCCGAAATTGAAAAAAGATGATATTTTCCGGGAGCAATATTATCGATTAAAAACATTCCGGTTTCATCCGTTTTGGCAATATAATCCGGTCGTAAAGTAAACACAGCAGAATCGTGCAGATTACGGTACAACATAATCAGGCTTTTCTCTACATGCTCCAGGTTAAACGCATTCATTACGCGGCCTGCAACCCGGAGCGAATCATAAACATCCCAGTTGCTGAAAGAAAAGCGCATGTTCTTATACGGATTTTTTTCATTATTATCAGCTATCGAATTTTTAAAATCGAGCGAATACGTGGCGCTGTCTTTTAAATCTTCATTAAACTCAATAATCAATGTTTTTGATTTTGTGCGAATAACCGGCCGTTTTGCCAAAGGAGGAGAAATTACCAGCTCTTCAGAAATATTGTCGGTATTAATGTATTCATCAAACGTAAACCGAACTTCATCTCCCTTATAATTCAGCGCTTTAAATTCAGGAGTAGTTTCTAGTAAAACCGGGGGAATCGAGTCACGCGGTCCTCCGGTTGGCATTCCTAAATTAGCACACGAAGAAATTACCACAATCCACGCCAGGGCAATTACGATTAATAATGGTATTTTTCCGGTAAACTTCATGTTCTAAAAATGGATTACAAACATACAAATTCCTGCAAACATTGAATGTTATGAGTTGTTAAATTAGTTTAGCGGTCTATAATTTAAATTCATGGTTTTTTCTTCACCAAAAGTTAATTCTAGTAAAAATTTCGAACTTGTCTTTAAAAATCCAAGTATCGAAGGTGTTTTAAAAGCAATTGAAAACCAGTTAAACGGTATTTCAGTTTTAGTTCATTTTACAACCCGATTAAAAAGACATGATGTTTTTCAGACGACCTGCACATTACCAACAAAGAGCATTAATTTATTTGGCTTAAAACAGCAACGAAAACATTGGGAAAAACTATTTCAACTGGCCCCTCATTTGGCACAACCTCAAAAGGTAATTTATTTGAATTTTAATAAGCTTACAATTGATTTTACAAATCATATTTATCGATTTATTTCGGACGACAGGCCGGAAATTATAAAAACCAAAGTTCCGGAAAACATGTCATTTCTGAACCAAGATCAATTAAACGGGATAATTTTAAAAGAATACAAGTTCAACACTTCACGCTTTTTTATTGAACTTTTAAAATATTTTGAAATAATTGGAGGTTCAGTAACATTTAATTCAGAGACACAAAGCAACCAATTACAAAATATTCAGAGCAATACAAGTTCGAAAACCAGTTATATCATTCATTTAAATACGCCTTCAAATTTCCACATGGTTGTAAAACAAAAGAAAGATGTTTTTCAGCTTTCCGAATTAAATTCTAAATTAAAAGTGGAAATTTGGAATCAAAATTCCAGCTTAACAGGAACAGTGAAGGAGCTCCACAAAATAATCTCTTTTCGGCCCGATCAGATTGAAACGATAGAAGAAACCAATTTCCTGACACCGAAAACAATAACCCAGGTTCTTAATACCATTAAAAAGCCCCTGCCCTGTGCTATCGAAAATATGCAAGTAGAAGACAACTACGAAATGAACCTGGAAAAATTTGATATTGCCAAACAAACCGGAATCAGTTTTGCGGAATTTAAAACTCTATTTCACCGATATGGGGCAGCAATTGATAAACTAACCGACTATGCTTATGAATTAATGAATGAGCAACGTAACCCTGAGAAAATCTGGGACGAAACGGAAAACTGGTATCAGAAACAAACAGAATGGAAGTGATAAATTTTATGTTAAAATATAAAATTCAACATCAGACACTGATAAAAGAACTAACTTGTACAGCAATTAAACAAGCTCGAAATGGCCAAAAAAAAGAATAAAAACCGACGATTAAAAAAGGTAAAATCGGGAACTTTTAACAAGAAAAAACTAAAAAATGCAATACTCACTCTTCTTTACGAAGAGCCTTCAAAAACAGTAAACTACAAACAAATTTCCACCTGGCTGGGAATAAAAGATCCGGAAACCCGGAAACTTGTAAATGTGGTTTTACAGGAACTAAAAGACGACGATTATCTCGACCAGATTTCACATGGCAAGTTTAAGCTGAAAGCAAAAACCGGAAGTGCAATTGGAATTGTAGAGTTGCAACCCCAGGGTTTTGCCTATATAAACAGCGAAGAAGTTGAAAGGCCTGTGCTCGTCTCAGCAAAAAATCTAAACCATGCCATGGAGGGCGACAAAGTAAGAATTCGGTTGTATGCCCGACGGAAAAAACATGATTTGGAAGGAGAAGTTGTAGAAATTCTGGAACGTGCAAAATCGGTTTTTGTGGGAACCATGCAAATATCAAGAAACTTTGCATTTTTAATTCCTGCAGGAAAAGTAGGCTTTGATATTTTTATTCCTATCGAAAAACTGAATGGGGCCAAAGACGGACAAAAAGCAATTGCTGAAATTGTTGAATGGCCTGCCAGTGCGCGCAATCCATTTGGTGAAATAAAAGAAGTTTTGGGAGATGCAGGAAACAATGATGCCGAAATGCATGCAATTCTTGCCGAATTTGAACTGCCACACAAATTCCCTGAAAATGTAGATAAAGCAGCCGAGAAAATTCCGTTAGAAATTTCAGAAGAAGAGATTAAAGGACGTCGGGATGTAAGAGACATTGTAACTTTCACCATTGACCCGGTTGATGCCAAAGATTTTGACGATGCACTTTCGTTGCAAAAACTCAAAAACGGCAACTGGGAAGTTGGTGTTCACATTGCTGACGTAACACACTATGTTACACCAAATACAATTATTGAAGAAGAAGCGAAAAACCGTGCTACTTCGGTTTATCTGGTAGACAGGGTAGTGCCCATGTTGCCGGAAAGGCTTTCCAATGGTGTTTGTTCTTTACGCCCTAATGAAGATAAACTTTGTTTTTCGGCTATTTTCGAGTTAACAGAACAGGCAGACCTTGTAAAGCAGTGGTTTGGTAAAACCATAATTCACTCCAACCGCAGATTTACCTACGAGGAAGCTCAGCAAATAATTGAAACCGGTGAAGGTGACTATTCTCCTGAAATGTTAACCTTGAACGATTTGGCAAAAAAATTACGGGCTCAGAGATTCAAAATGGGGTCCATTGCTTTTGACAGGATTGAAATGAAATTTGAAATTGATCAGGCCGGAAAACCACTTTCGGTGTTTTTTAAAGAAGCAAAAGAATCCAACCAACTGATTGAAGAATTTATGTTGCTGGCCAATAAAAAAGTAGCCGAATTTATTGGAAAAAAAGAAAAGGAGAAAACACCAAAAACCTTTGTTTACCGAATTCATGACAAGCCGGATACAGACAAACTGGTATCGTTTAATTCGTTTATTGCCCGTTTCGGATATGGTATTCAGCTTACAACACCAAAAGCCATTTCCACTTCGCTCAACCAGCTCCTTGAAAATGTGAAAGGGAAAAAGGAGCAAAACCTGTTTGAATCACTTGCCATCAGGGCAATGGCAAAAGCCGCTTATTCAACGAGAAATATCGGTCATTATGGTTTGTCTTTTGAATATTACACTCATTTTACTTCTCCTATCCGCCGATATCCGGATATGATGGTTCACCGTTTACTTGAAAAGTATCTGGCCGGTGGACGCTCGGTAAACGAAATAAAATACGAAGAACTATGCAAACATTCTTCCGACATGGAAACCCGGGCTGCAAATGCTGAAAGGGCTTCAATAAAATACAAACAGGTTGAATTTATGCAGGATTACATCGGAAAAATTTATAACGGTGTTATTTCCGGAGTTACCGACTGGGGTATTTATGTTGAGCTGGAAAACAAAATTGAAGGCATGGTTCCAATACGCGAACTGGATGACGATTTTTATTTTTTTGATGAAAAGAATTATTCACTGGTTGGACGACATTCTCATAAAACGTATCAGCTTGGCGATGAAGTTACGGTAAAAATCTGGCGTACCAACCTGGAGAGAAAACAACTTGATTTTTTGCTTTCGAAAGAGAAGAATGCAAGCCATTTCGAACAGTAACTACATATAATTCACCTATTTAAAGGACTTTCGAGACTCTATACTGCATCTCGTCTGCAAAGTTAAAAAGTTCAAAACTATTTCTTGGGTAAAATAAATGGTTATATTTGTTTTCGATTTTTGAATGCAGTTAAAGGAAGATAATAATGCAAATCAACAGTAGCAACGGGAATAAAAAAGACCTTAACCGTGAAAACATCCTAAAAATTGCCCGCGAGATTTTCAGCAAATACGGCTATAAAAAAACAACCCTCGACGACATTGCAAATGCAGTTCGAAAAGGGAAAAGTTCGCTTTACTATTATTTTAAAAGCAAAGAAGATTTATTTCAGGCGGTCATCATGAAAGAGGTCGAAATTCTGGCACACGAACTCGAAATTGTAATAAATCGAAATACCGATCCTGTTGATAAACTGCGTGATTATATTTTGACGAAACTGAAAACATTTCGTGGATTGGCAAACTTTTATCATGCCATCGAAAACGATATTACTGCAGTTGGATTTATTGAGGAAGTAAAACACCGATACGAGCAGGATGAAATCAGAATGATAAAACGAATTTTGATTGAAGGAGTTCGGAAAAATGAATTTGAGATTTATGATTTTAATCTTGCAGCTATTGGAATAACAACAGCAATTAAAGGGTTGGAAATGCCTCTTTCAGCCGGTTATTACGGAACTGCCAACCTGGAAACCAGTGTCGATATTATTCTTAAGATTATGTGCTACGGCATTATGAAAAGATAGAAGTTCGGTCTATAAATTATATAAATTAAGGATGTTTTAGAAAAAGCATCCTTTTTTATTGATCAAAATGGGCGTGCCATAAAAAGAAGAAAGGCTAGTTCAACAACCAGCCTTTTCTCAATCAACCTAAACCTAAACTAAACCAAAAACCAAACCATCATTATGGTAGTAAATCGTGAGATTTACATTTTGTGGTATCAGTAAAACACCGGTTTTTGAAAAAGGTTCAGAAAACTGAAAAAAAATTTTATTTTTTTCATTTTTTTTCGAAAACAAGATATTCCCATGGTTTTAGCACAAGAATTTCATCATTCCCAAATGTGATTTTTCTTCCGGAGAAATATTCTTTTATTTCGTTTTCGCGAACAGATGATACAGAACCCTCCAATGTTTCATCCGATAAATTCATGATTACAGTAATCGAATTTCCATCCTTTTCCCTCTTAAAAGCCAGCAATTTTCCCGGATCCGAAGTATCGAGAAAAACAATTGCGCCTCCGGCAGATCCGTTCCAAAGCGCTTCATTGTTCTTTTTGAGTTCAATCAGCTTTAAATATAATTCTGTTATTGACAAGTCACCGTTCCAATCAATCTTATCTTTTTCAAAAAATTCGAGCCTTTTATTTAAGCCCACTTCCTGTCCGTTGTAAATCAATGGCATGCCGGGAACCGTAAACGAAAGCGCTGCAAATGTTTTCACTGCTGATCCAAGACGTTCGTTGGCCGTTCCATTCCAACTATTCTCATCATGATTCGAGGTAAATTGTATCGGATAAGTGCCTTCCGGATAGGTAGAATCAACCTGGGCAAAATATCCTTTAATGTCGATTACCGATTTTTCGCCACTGTATATTTCATTCATATAATGATGCATGGTCCATCCATAATAACAATCAAATGCTTTGTTCAGCAGATCGAGATGATCCTCATCCTCGGCCAACATAAAAACCGGCTTAATGCTATCTAAGGAAGCCCGGGCACTTTCCCAAAAATCGGTTGGAACACCACCTGCATAATCACACCTATAACCATCAATGTCGGCTTTTGCTACCCAAAATTTCATAGCATCGATCATTGCGGCCCTTAATCCGGGGTTATCGTAATTTAAATCGGCAACATCACTCCAATCGGAAACCGGCGGAACAATATTTCCCAAAGAATCCTGTGTATACCAGTCTTTATGATCCTTCATCCAAACATTATCCCACGAAGTATGGTTCGCCACACAATCAATCAAAACCCTGAATCCCATTTCATGTGCCTTGCTCACTAACGATTTAAAATCTTCAAATGTCCCAAATTCAGGATTCACAGCTTTGTAGTCTTTTATAGAATAATACGAACCCAGCGTTCCTTTCCTGTTTTTCTCCCCAATTGGATGAATGGGCATAAACCAGAGTATTTCAACACCAAGATTTTTTAAACGCTGCAAGTGTTTTGAAAAGGCATTAAATGTTCCTTCAGGTGTGAACTGCCTGATATTTACTTCATACATTACAGCGTCATCAGCCCATGACAAAGGATTCGTAATTTCCTCATTTACAACTTCCGAAGCATTTTTTCTTGTTTGATTGCAGGCTGTTGTTAATAAAATTCCAAAAATGAGGAAAAGGATAAATATTTTTGACTTCATTTTTTGATTATGAATTTAGTTTTTTTTCAGCGTAATTTACAATTAATCTGTGTTCATCTCAATAATCATTGCTGATTTTGGCTCAATTTTGAATTTGGAAATATCCTGAATTTTCTTCCCTGAAATAATTTCCTTCCCCGTTTTACAATCGCCAATCATTTCTGAAAAACGTTGAGTTGAAATTGTCTGTTCACTGGTACTTTTATTGAGTACAACCATTATTTTATCGTTGCTATCGTACCTGAAGTAAACATAAATTCCATTTTCAGGTGCAAAATGTATGAGTTTTCCATCGTGAACTACAGGTTTATTTTTTCGCCAGTTTTGAATAACAGAAATGTAGTTTTGCATTTCCTTTTGCTGACTACTTAAACCTTCACCCGTAAAAGCATTTATTTTGTCGTCTTTCCAGCCTCCTGGAAAATCAGCCCTGATATTTCCATGTTCATCACCTTCATGTCTCATCAATATTTCTGTGCCATAGTAAATTTGGGGAATTCCCCGTGTGGTAAGAAAAAAAGCAATACCCATTTTTAGCAAACTCAGGTCTTCTCTAACCTGTACATAAAAACGTGACATATCGTGATTATCAGGAAATATTACCAGGTTTCCGGCATTCGGATAAAGGAAATCGTTTGCCAAAGCTTCATACAATTCAATCAATCCGGTTCCCCAGGTTTCCTCATTGTTCAGCGCTTTACTTACTGCATTTTGCAAAGGAAAATCCATCAAACTAGGCAGATAATTCATATAGCCATCGGAATTGATTTTCCCTTTCTGCCAATA
Organism: Draconibacterium sp.; assembly: GCA_041393215.1. Lineage (GTDB taxonomy): Bacteria > Bacteroidota > Bacteroidia > Bacteroidales > Prolixibacteraceae > Draconibacterium. The sequence goes on along the minus strand of JAWKKP010000018.1, from coordinate 42,990 downwards.
TGAAACGATAGCGGGATTCATGCTCCATTCTTCACCAACAATATTAAAATCCGGGTATTCTTCAAGAATTCGTTTTGTCCATTCTGCCATCATATATTTATCGGGATAGGGCCAGGTATCCTGCCTGATTCCTTCCAAACCTGCAAACTCAATCCACCAGATACTATTCTGAATCAGGTATTCCTTCAAAAAGCGGTTTTGTTGATTTAAGTCAGGCATCGAAGGAACAAACCAACCTTCAGACATTGCCTTTTTATCCGCTTCCGATGCGTGGGGATCCTCATTTACAGTTCTTCGATGGCTGGTAATTTTCACATCAGGATAGTTATTAATCCAGTCATCCATTGGTAAATCATTCATCCACCAATGTTCCGAACCACAATGATTAAAGATCATGTCCATGATCAGTTTCATCCCGCGTCTATCCAGTTCATCGTTTAACTCGCGGTACTCTTCATTTGTCCCGTAACGCGGATCAACCCTGTAAAAATCGGTGGTAGAATAACCATGATACGAAACCTGGGTCATGTTATTTTCCAGAACTGGATTTAACCAAACTGCAGTAAAACCCAGTTTTTGAATGTAATCCAGTGAATTAATTATCCCCCGAATATCGCCACCATGTCTTCCATCTTTATCATTGCGGTTGGGTCTTTCTTTCATTCCTTCAACCCAATCGTTTTCTGGATTTCCGTTTGCAAACCGGTCGGGTGTTATCAAATAAATTACATCCGACGAATTAAATCCCTTTCGATTCCCAGAATTCCTTTCACGAGCTTTTAACTCATAAGTATAACTTGCAACCGTTTTATCTTCTTTTCGAAAAAGGATATCAAATTTTCCGGCTTGAACATTTTCATCAAGCACCAAATCAATAAATAAATAATTGGGATTCTGAACCTTTGAAACGGCTTCCAGCTTAACCCCGGGATAATTCAATACAACATTGGTTTCTGAAATTTTATCACCATACACCATTAGCTGCAATTCGGGAGATTTCATTCCAGCCCACCAGAACATGGGTTCAACTCTTTCAAGCTTGCCGGGTTGGGCGAATGAATTCAGAAAAAATAAAACAATAGTTAAAGTGAGGATAAGTTTTTGCATGATTTTATTTCGAAATTTTATTTGTGCTATTTCCATGTATTTCAATTTCCTTTCCCCAAACAACCAAAGAAACATCTTTAGCCGAATAGTTGACGATTGTCAAACCCTCGTTCTTCATTTCAAGGCTCAAATGTGCTTCGCGAAAATCGATTCGGAATGCATAAGATTTCCAGTTATTCGGGATAAAAGGATTGAAAATCAATTTCCCCTCACGGGCACGCATTCCTCCAAATGCCATTACAAAAGCCATCCAGGTGCCACCCATACTGGTAATGTGCAAACCATCCTCAGTATCGTTGTTGTAATCGTCCAAATCGAGCCGGGAAGTGCGTAAATACATTTCATACGATTTTTCCTCATAACCGATTTTTGCCGCTAAAATCGAATGAACACAGGGAGAAAGCGAGGATTCATGAACCGTAAGTGGTTCATAATAATCAAAATGGCGTTTTAATTCTTCTGCCGTAAAATTGTTTTCAAACCAAAACATACTTTGTAATGTATCAGCCTGTTTGATGTAACATGAACGCAAAATTCTGTCCCATGACCATTTTTGATTAATTGGCTTGTTACTTTCTGCCAGTTCAGAAACCGGAATTAGTTCTTTGTCGTTAAAACCATCCTGCTGAAGAAATACATTATTTGCCTTGTCAAAAGGAAAATACATATTCGCCATAATGTCCTTCCAACGACTGGTCTCCTTCAATTCGTTGAATTTCCACTTATTTACCAATTCGCCATATAAAAATGGATACTCTTTCTGTAGAAAATCGATTACCTCGAGTGTATATTTTAACGTCCACACCGCCATGTAATTGGTATGGAAGTTATTATTTACATTATTCTCGTATTCATTGGGGCCCGTAACCCCAAGTATGACATACTTTTGTTTTTCATTGGACCAGTTGACCCTTTGGCTCCAAAACCTGCTGATTCCGAGCAAAACCTCAAAACCGTAAGGCGCCAGATATTCTTTGTCGCCTGTATAGTTTACATAGTTATAAATTGCATAGGCTATTGCGCCATTACGGTGAATTTCTTCAAAAGTAATTTCCCACTCGTTATGGCACTCTTCTCCATTTATGGTAACCATGGGGTATAATGCCGCATTACTGTTAAAACCAAGTTTCTCGGCGTTTTCAATTGCCCTGCCCAAGTGGCGATGCCGGTAGAGTAAAAGCTTTCTTGAAACATCTATTGGAGTGGTGCTAAGATAAAACGGAACACAATAAGCTTCTGTATCCCAATAAGTAACACCTCCATACTTTTCCCCGGTAAATCCTTTTGGGCCAATGTTGAGCCGTTCATCTTCACCTGAGTAAGTTTGGTTTAACTGAAAAATATTATAACGGATGCCTTGCTGGGCGGCTACATCTCCTTCGATTTTAATATCGCTGGTTTCCCATTTATTTAACCATTTATTTTTATGATTTTCATATAATTGATCGAATCCGGTGGCCTTGGCTGATTTGATACTGCTTTTTGCCTTTGCAACTAGTTCTTCATTTTCAAAATCGAGAGAAGAAACTGTGACCGTGAGTTTTTCGATATTTATTTCGTCGCCTTTCTTAACAATAACTGACTGAGATGATTCTATTCGTTTATCTCTGAATGAGCTTTTTATGGGTGATTTTTCCGGCTCATTATTTTTAAAAATCTGAAAACCCATTCCAGTGCAAACCTGAAATTTTGTTTTCAGGGTTTCTACCGTCAGAAAACCTTCATCCTGATTTACTTCTTTTGAAATCTCTACCCAAAATTTTTCATCATAATTGGAATCTTCGTTGTAAACATCGCCATCAAGATATGGTGTTACCGAAATTTCGCCTGAAAAATTTAAAGCTTTAACAGAATATCTTATTGCTCCAAGTGTTGTTTCGTCAATACTTACAAAGCGCTTGGACTGAACTTCAATTCGGTTTCCATTCGTTAATTCAGCAACAAAATTACGAACCAATAATCCATGTTGCATGTCAAGAATCCGTTGAAATGATAGAACTTTTGCGCTCGCCAAATCAAGTTCTTCACCATTAACTAAAATGTTAATTCCAATCCAGTTTGTCGAATTGATTATTTTGGCAAAGTACTCCGGATAGCCATTTTTCCACCATCCAACCCGGGTTTTGTCGGGATAGTAAATTCCTGCAACATACGATCCCTGAAGCGAATCGCCCGAATATTTTTCTTCGAAATTGGCACGCTGTCCCATTTTACCGTTGCCAATACTGAAGATACTTTCAGAAATGCGATTATTTTTAGGATTAAAACCCTCTTCAATAATTTTCCATTCGTGATGCTTTATATAATTTTTCATTCGTTTTAAAATTGTCTATTTAAAAAGTAACTCATGGAACTCCCATTTTTATTTTTGCCTTTTGTGCAAATCCTCCTGAATATTATTTCAACTCTATTCCGGTCATTCATTATTCAAACTAAACTATCTTCAATAAATCGCCTACCGTTAATCCGTCAAATCCGCTGATAACAACATCCGCCGATTTCAGAATTTTTGAATCACCAACACCAACAGCAACCATATTGGCATTTTTTGCAGCTTCAATTCCTGCAATTGCATCCTCAAAAACAATACATTGACTATAAGGCACATGTATTGCAGAAGCACCTTTTAAGAATACTTCGGGATCCGGCTTGGCTTTGCTGACTTTATTCCCGTCAATTACTGCATCGAATAAATGTTCCAATTCAATTTGTTTGAGAATTAACGGTGCATTTTTACTTGCTGAACCGAGAACAATTTTTATCCCGTTTTCCTTTGCCGATTGCAGAAAATTGGTTACTCCGGGAAGAATCTCTTCGGGTGTCATTTTAGAAATTAAACCCACATATTGCTTATTTTTTTTCGATGCAAGCTTTGTTTTTGTTTTTTCATCAACGTCCTTTCCTCCAATTTCTAAAAGAATGTTAAGCGAATCCTCCCGGCTAACACCTTTCAGTCGCTCATTATCTTCTTCTGTAAAATCGAAATTCAGACTATTTGCCAGGTTTTTCCATGCCATGTAATGATACTTTGCTGTATCAACAATTACTCCATCGAGATCGAATATAAATGCTTTGATTCCCTTCATTTTAATTAAAATTGTATGTTTCCAATGGCATCATAGGTGTCAAATAAATTGCTTCGTGAAAACTCCCTTATTAAAATCATTGTTCTACTCTAGATAAATATGTTCCTTTCATCTCACTTTTTCGGACTATCAACATCATCGACAAAAGCGACCGAAATAGCCGCAATTATCATAGAAAATCCACCTACTACCAATGCCCACATGGCATCGTCGTTAAAAAAATGAGTCATAAAAAATCCGAGAATACTGGCCGCCAGAATTTGTGGAATTACAATGAAAAAGTTGAAAATTCCCATATAAACACCCATTTTTTTTGCCGGCAAAGAACCGGTAAGAATTGCATAAGGCATCGATAAAATACTTGCCCATGCTATACCGACAGCAACCATTGACAACAATAAAACATTTGGATTTGAGATAACATAAAATGACAATAAACCAATTCCTCCGATTACCAATGAAATTGCATGAGTTGTTTTACGACTGGTGAATTTGGCAAGAACTGGAAGTCCAAATGCAACCAAAGCAGCAAAACCGTTATACGTACCAAACAAAACTCCAACCCAATCTGCTCCTTTATTATACATAACAGTAGTTGTATCGCTTGTACCGTAAATATGGCTTGTTACTGCCGCTGTAGTGTAAATCCACATCGAAAAAAGCGCAAACCACGAGAAAAACTGAACGACCGCCAATTGTCCCATCGTTTTTGGCATATTTACCATATCTGTAATAACTTCAACTAATCCGTTTTTTACCCTGTCCGCTTTTGTTAAAGTCATTGTAACCAGTTGAATTATGCCATAAATGGCAAGACCTCCTCCAAGGATGTAAAGTTCTTTTTCAAGATTTTTGAAAAAAACGTAATAACAGAATGCCAACCCAACCAAAAGGAAAATCAATCCGTTTCTTAGGAAAACATTTTGAAGCTTTTCAGGTGAACGATAACTACTTTGTGCATTAGGATTCGTTTTGATTTTTTCTTCCTCAAAAACTTCCATTTCTTTTGGGGAATACTCTTTTGTACGAATAACAGTCCATAACACCGCAATTAAAAATACAGCGCCGCCAATGTAAAAAGACCATTTAACTGAGGAAGGAATAATTCCTTCAGGTGCAGTATTCTCAATGCCAAACCAATTGGTCATTAAGTAAGGTAAAAGCGATCCGGCAACGGCTCCTGTTCCAATAAAAAAGCTTTGCATTGAAAATCCTTTGGTTCTTTGTTCGCTGGAAAGCATATCACCGACAAATGCACGAAATGGTTCCATGGATATATTAATGGATGCATCCATTATCCAGAGCATTCCTGCTGCAACCCATAATATCGGTGAATTTGGCATTATTAATAATGCAAGTGAAGCCAGAATAGCACCTGTTAGAAAATATGGGCGACGACGCCCTAAACGATTCCATGTTTTGTCGCTCATGTGCCCGATTATGGGTTGAACAATAAGTCCGGTAACAGGAGCTGCAATCCATAAAATCGGAATATCTTCAACGCTGGCTCCCAAAGTTTCAAATATCCGGGATACATTGGCGTTTTGAAGAGCAAATCCAAACTGAATTCCTAAAAAACCGAAACTCATGTTCCAAATTTGCCAAAAACTCAGCAATGGTTTTTTTCTCATAGTAACTATGTTAAAATGTTGGTTTGCTAAAATTAATATTTCAGCGTTTTGGATGTTCGCGAGTTAAAAAAGAAGTTGAAAATATTGATTTGCCTGTACAAATATAAAACACAAAAAATGAATAATCCAAATTTCAAAGTCGGCGTAAGCCCCTAATAACAAGCATTTTTTGTGAAAAAGTATTGTTGCAAACGTTTGCAGAGAAAAAAAATTTTTTTGAATTTTTTTTCAGCGGACCGATGAACCTCTTATGATCAGGTTCGCATTCAGGACTTTTGTTTCGAAAGGATAATCCCTGTTTTCCGAGAATATTCTTTTTAGCAATAACTCCGTTGCAATTGAGCCCATTTCATATCCATGTTGATCGACAGAAGTTAATGTCGGGTCAGTAATACCCGATAACCGGCCATCGGAAAAACCCACGACAGCAACTTCATTCGGAATTTTAACTCCCCTTTTCTGAAGTGTTTGCATCGCCCCAATTGCGGTTAAATCGTTTACGGCAAATATTCCGTCTATTGGAAGTTTGTTTTCAAGAATATTTAAGACAGTTAAGCGTGCCTTTTCAAAGTTATCGGCTTCAATAATCCGACTGTTAACGATTTCTAATCCAGTCTCTTTCAACGCCTTCAAATAACCGTCTCTGCGTTGCTGGCCAATGAGCAGATTTTGCGGTCCTGCAAAATGAAAAATTTCGCTGAAACCCCCTTCGATTAAATGTTTTGTAGCCCTGTAAGCAGCATCAAGATCGTCGATGATGATTTGATCAGCCTGAAAATCCGGAATTACCCTATCATAAAAAACCAGGGGCACACCGTTGTCTTTTAAATTATGAAAATGGCTAAAATCCCTGGTTTCTTTCGACACCGATACCAAAATACCATCAACTCGATTTGCCAGCAAGGTTCGGGCATTCGCTACTTCGCGATCATATCTTTCATTCGACTGGCAAATGATAACATTATAACCCGCATCATAAGCAACATCTTCAATACCACTAATAACGGATGAGAAAAAATAATGAACAATCTCAGGAATAATCACGCCGATTGTGCTCCTTCGTCGTTGCTTTAAACTTAGTGCAACCGCATTTGGCTGGTAATTTAATTTTGCAGCCAGATCGTTAACTGCCTTTTTGGTTTCTTCACTAATGTCAGGATGATTTTTCAAAGCTCTGGAAACAGTTGACGGAGAAATCTTTAGCTCACGTGCAATATCTTTTATTGTAACTAATCCGTTTTTCATTTTTCCAGGTTTATTCTTAAAAGGCGGGTGATTTTAATTGTTAGTTTATCAACATTTATAAAAATAATATATATTCCCAATTTAAGCTAATTCAGCTATAATTTAGTTTGCGTATGACATGTTTTTGAAATATAATTAGTTACCACAATTTCGTTTATTGCATTTCTTTTCGATGCTTTTGAATTTATCATTCTTGTAGCCGGAATTCTTTTAATATTGAAATCTTTATAAATTATATCAAAAAAGTCATCGTTTGGATCGCTGTTTCTCGGATCCGAATTGCTCAACATCAGCTTAATACCTTTTTTATCCAGCCTGGAATATAACTGCGCCAGTTTTGTTTGTTCTTCGTCTTCGAATTTATGTTTGCTGTAAGCCGTAAAACTCGAAGTTGCATTCAGTGGCCGGTAAGGTGGGTCAAAATAAACAAATGAATTTTCAACTATATCTTTTTCCACTGCCATAAAATCGGCCTTTTTGATAGTTGCTATTTTCAAAATTTCGAAAACTTTCAGCAGATTCTGCTCGTCCAGAATTTTCGGATTTTTATATTTTCCGGCCGGAACGTTGAATTCTCCTTTGGCATTAAACCTGAATAATCCATTAAAGCAGGTTTTATTTAAAAAAATAATTTGGGCAGCTCTTAAGATCCAGTTTTCGGAATACTTTAAATAGTTTGTTGACAACCTGTTCTCGTTGAAAATTAATCGGGTAGTATAAAAGTATTCTGTTTTTTCAGTTTCATTTAGTTTGAAATATTCCTTTTGAATTGAATCGAGTGTCCCGATAAGTTTAGATACATCTTTTTGAATAACCTTGTAAGTAAGTACCAGTTCTTCGTTTATGTCGTATAGAAATGCTTTATTAATATTGAATTTCTGAACAACATCGAAAAAAACAGCGCCGCCCCCAATGAAAGGTTCATAATAATGATTGATTTTGCCCGATTTCAATTCATCGGGATAAAATGAAAGAAACTTATCCAATAACTGGCCTTTTCCTCCTGCCCATTTTATAAACGGTTTGGCTGGTATTTCGTTTTCACTCTTCAAATGCCCAAGATTGGTTTACAAGAACTTTATACTTTCAAAAAAATAGTGCCTTCAAAAATAACTTTAAACTTATGTTTTCGTAAATTTTTCGCATTGATTTTTCAAGCGAACACGCCCCACCAGTAACTACCTGTTTTATAACATATTGAGCGCAAACGTAACCGCAAACGTTTGCATTAATTAGTATGTTAAAAAGCGTTACAATTTCTTAACATTTTTTTTAGATTCGCACAGGATTTTAGCCAAAGTTAACTAAGAAGTACTTGTAATTTGTTGATTTCTTGCCTATTAAAATTAAGTATTAAAGTTTAACTAAAACGTTGTAAAATTCACAAACTAATAAAATTTAAAATGAGGATTATACAAAAAAACCTTAAAGCATTTTTGTTTTTGGTTGCCATTCTTGCTTTCACAAGTAGTTATGGGCAATTAAAAACAATTACTGGTAAAATTACCGACGCACAAAGCGGTGAATCATTGCCAGGTGTAACTATAATAGTTAAAGGGACGACGCAAGGAGCTATCACAAACTTTGAGGGAGTGTATTCAATAAATGTAGAACAGGGGGCAACGCTTCAATTCTCATATATTGGGTACAAAACTACCGAATTTGTTGTTGGCGAAACAACAACTCTTAATGTCGCTCTTAACGTTGACACGGAGCAACTGGATGAAATTGTTGTGGTAGGCTATGGTATTCAGACAAAACGGGAAATAACCGGTTCCATTGCTAAAATTGACAGCAGGGATATCGAAAGTAAGCTTACATCTTCTTTCGAAGGTGTACTGGCTGGGCAGGCACCGGGAGTAAGTGTAACCACCGGGAGTGGAATGGCTGGTTCCGGTGCTATTGTCCGTGTAAGGGGGGTCGCTTCAATTAACGCTGCCGGAGATCCTTTATATGTTGTTGATGGGATTCCAATTACCAACGACATTTTTGGTTTAGGAGGCAGAACCGGAGGTATGAACTTAAATCCTCTGTCATCTATCGACCCAAACGATATTGAATCCATTGAAGTTTTAAAAGATGCTTCGGCTACGGGTATTTACGGTTCCAGAGGAGCTAACGGGGTTGTAATTATTACTACCAAAAAAGCAAAAGGAAGTGCCCTGAAAATTGAGTTTAACACGAAGCTTAGTGTCAGTGGACCGACAAAAAAAGTGAACATGACGAACTCGGCAGAATGGTTACAACTGTACCAGGAAGCATGGGAAAATGACGGAAATACAGGAATTCCAACCGGTTTACCTGGAGGTTTGACTTGGGAAGGAGCAAAACAAAACGACACCGACTGGTGGGATGAAGTTACAAGAACCGGATTTAAACAAGAGTATAATTTAAGCGCCAACTTTGGTATCGCTAAAAATTTAATCGCTCGTGTTGGAGGTTCTTTAACCGATAACCAATCATACCTGGTTGATAACGACATGAAACGTAATAATGGTAACCTGAACCTTAACTTTACGCCTTCACAAAAATTTAATGCGGCCCTTTCTTCTTCTGTCGCTCAAACTAATACCGCGCTTCCGGGAAACCCCTGGGACGGTGGTTTAGGTTCTGCAATGGGATACGCTTTGCCAATTTATCCTATTTACAATAACGATGGTACCTTCTTCAGGGGTGGCGGAAATTCTGGAAACCCTGTAATGGTAAATAAACTTCGCGACGAAACTAACAAGGAATTCCGTACTATTAATAGTTTGAATATTAACTATGCTCCAACAACAAAACTTTCATTTAACCTTAACGGAGCCCTTGATTACATGGATTTCAAAAATGTTGGGCTCGAACAGGGCGCAATGAGATCATCAGGCAAAGATTACCGTTGGGAAAATAACCGGGAAGTATATAACTGGAATTACACCGTAGTTGCCAATTATGATTTCAAGCTTGCAAATGAAGACCACGATCTGAAAGCCATGCTTGGACACGAACTTCAGGAATCTTTAACAACCGGTTCGAATACAAATTGGGATGAAAGCCGCGAAAATGTTGAAAGCACTGAAAAATTAAGGGATGAACACTGGCGTTTTATCAGCTTCTTCGGAAGACTGAACTATTTATATAAAGAACGCTACATCGCCCAGGCAACATTGCGTACAGACGGTTCTTCAAGATTCGGGAAAAACAACAAATACGGATATTTCCCTACGTTCGCTTTAGGCTGGATTATGACGGAAGAAGATTTCCTGAGTGACAGTAAGTGGTTGTCGTTCCTGAAACTAAAAGCCAGTTACGGGATTACCGGGAACTCAAGTATTCCAAACTATGAACACATCGGAACTTACCGACTTTCAACAACTGAATCGCAAAAATATAACGACTTGCCAATCCGCTATCCGGAAAAATTTGCAAATCCGGATTTAAAATGGGAAACAACAAAAAGTTACGACCTTGGATTTGAAGCACGCCTTTTTGAAGGACGTATTGCAACCGAGGCGGCCTATTTCTTTAAAAAATCGGAAGATGTTTTCATTAATGTGGCAATTACAACCACATCGGGTTATGGGAGTCAATGGCAAAACATTGCTACCATCGAAAATGAAGGTTTAGAATTTAGCATTACAACAAAAAACCTGGTCGGCGATTTTCAGTGGGATACGCAATTTAACATTTCAACATTGCGAAACGAAGTAACCGATGTTGGTGGTTTAACCACAGAAGAAATCGGTGGAGGAACAAACGATACCCGTATTTTAAAGGGTTATCCGGTTGGAACAAACAGGTTGGTAAGATTCTCCAGAATCGACCCGGCAGACGGACGCCCAATTTATCTTGATAAAGAAGGAAACGAAACTAAAACATACAAATTCGAAGGAGAAGAAGGCTACGCTGTCCCTGCAGGAAAGGTAATTCCAGACTTTACAGGAGGTTTTACCAATACATTCCGTTATAAAGGATTGGAATTGAGCGCCTTGTTTACTTTTAGTGTTGGTGCTCAAATTTATGACTCATCATCGAAAAGACAGATGGGGCTGGCTTCAGACTGGAATTTCAGAACCGATATTTTTGATCGTTGGAGACAACCCGGCGATGAAGCCAAATATCCGCGTATGTCAAGAGAAGGATCAACCTACGGAAAAGACGGGGAACAATGGTTTAACTCAACAATGTGGCTATTCGATGGAGATTATCTTCGGTTGAAAAACCTTACTCTATCTTATACAATTCCTCCGAAAGGATTACATAAAGTTGGAATTTCATCGATGAGGGTTTTTGTAACGGGAACAAACTTGTTGACTTTTACCAAATACCCTGGAGCTGACCCCGAAGTAGCCAGAGATCATGATGATCCAAGAGACCGTAACATGAGTGCTAACGTAAGTTTCCTCACACCTCCCCAGGAAAAAATTGGAACCTTAGGTTTGAACATAACATTTTAAAGACTTACAACGATGAAAAATAAATATTTAGCAATTATATTCTTGTTTGGAGTTCTGTTTTCAGGTTGTGAAAGCTTGCTTACAATTGACCCAGTTGATGAAGGAGTAATCCTGGAATCAGACGCTCTTCAAACAAAAAACGATTTACAGGAACTGTTAAATGCGGCATACGATGTTGTGAATGGATTCTATGGCGGCCGCTTTCAACGTACCTCGGAATTGCTTGGTGATAATATGGTGCTGCGAGATGGTATTACCGATGAAATGGTAAATATATATAAACGTTACACCACTGGTTATTTTACCGATAACGAATCCTACGAACAAGCGTACATCTGTATTTTGCGCTCGAATCTCGTGCTCGAGAATTTAGAAAGTGTTTCTGGCCTAAGTGCTGACGACGCAACCCGAATGACAGCGGAAGCCAAATTCCTGAGGGGAATTGCTCACTTTGCTGTAGTTCGTTTGTTTGCTCAACCTTATGGTTACACTTCAGACAATAGTCATCCGGGAATAGTTATTAAAACCAACACGAAGGTTGAATTGCTTCCCCGTAATACCGTTGCTGAGGTTTACCAGCAAATTATTTCAGATTTAACCGATGCTGAAAGTGATTTACCTGCTGAAAATTCAGGTTATGTTTATGCAACCAAATGGGCAGCAAAAGGAGCTTTAGCCCAGGTATATTTCCAGATGCATGATTACGACAATGCGTTTGCAAAGGCCTCTGAAGTTATCGAAAGTGGAAGTTTTACATTTGCAACCGACTTTGAAGATTACAATCCGGGCGATGATGCTGTTTTTAAACTTGTATCGAACGAAGTATCAGGGAAAAGAGTAGGTGGAGATTTCGGCGTTTTTCGTTCTGACGGTACAAATATTCCAAACATCCGTATTTCGCCTGACGTATATACAAACGTAATTAAAGCAAATGCAGGCGATAAAAGAACCGAAAATTGGTACCAGGTTTTTAACCCGGGGGCCGACAATGAATACATTGCGATGACCAAATTCAATTATGAATTCCCGGTGGTACCTGTAATCAGGCTTTCCGAATTAAAACTTTTAAAGGCAGAAGCTGCAATGCTAAAATCGTCAGTAGATAAACCGGCAGCAATTAAAGAAGTTAACGACATAAGGGAGAGAGCTTATGGAAGTTCTTCGAAAAACCTGCTTGAAACAGCAGACAATGTAGCTATACTAAATGCAGCCCACACCGAAAGACGATTGGAATTAATGGGCGAAGGCTATCGGCTTCATGACCTGAAACGCAGGGGAGCTGCAGGCGAAGATATCATTATAAGAGGCGTTAACTGGGATTATGTCGGGTTGGTTATTCAATTCGGGGCATCCGAAGCCAATGAAGTTTTTGTTCCAAATCCAGAACCAAATTAAAAAGTAAATTATGAAAAAGATATTTGTAATACTATTTATAGCATCAATGATATTCTCCTGCAAGCAGGATGAAATTCCGCCAATTGGAGAAAAGACAAATTATATCCCGATGCTTTCAGGAACCTGGAATATGGTAAAATTTGAACAAATTGATGCGGACGCTGAATCAAAAAGCTTCCCTGATTTTGCTTCTTCCAAAGATTTGACCAATGCATTTCAGGGACATCCTTACACTGATTTTTCGATCACATTTAACGAAGACGGAACATTTACTTCCGACAAAGGATCGTCATATATGCAGATGCTTGAAAGTGGCAACTGGGAGGTTAATAACAGTGATTATCCTTCGGCCATTATTTTAACAAACGGAACCGAAACTCAAACCGTGTCACTGGGTAGTCTTGCCGATGTGATTATCGGGAAAGTTGAATTCAGGGAAAACAGAGTTCAGGCGGAATCCGGAAAAGTTAAAATCAAATACACTTATTCTCTTACTAAAAATTAGCAAATCATGAGAAAGATATTTGTTCTATTATTAATAATACTTGGATCATTCGGGCTTAAAGCACAAAACAGTGCCCCGACTTTCACAGTAACACCATCCGAAATTGATGCGTTAACTGAAAATGTAACCATCGTTTTTGATGTCACCGGATCCGCTGTTCAGGGATTAACAGATGTATATATCTGGGCCTGGGCGCCTGGTTTAAGTCCATCGGAGATATTACTTGTGTATGATGAAGGAAGCCCCAGTTGGGGAAGTATTTCACCCAACGCAAAACTTGACCCGATTGCCGGAGACCCAAATAAATTTACCCTTTCGTTACCTAAAACGGTTACACGCGCCGGTAATGAAGTTACATTTCACAATGTTGCAGAACTATTTGGGGTTGGCGATACGCCAGGAAAAATCAAACAATTCGGTTTTCTTTTGCGCTCACAGGACGGAAGTAAACAAACTCCTGGTGACTTGGCAACCGCCATTTCATTGTTGCCGCTGGAATTTGAATTCTCTTATTTCAGGACATTTCCATCGCAGGTTTCGGTTAAAGATGTAGTTACTACGTATCTAAACCTTGCACAGATTGAATCAGGAGAAGATGCAAAACTTCAAATTGCGGATAACATTACAGCAGCTATTTCATTACTCGATGAAAACGGTACTGCAGTTGTAAGTGCAGAAGATCTGGCAACCACATTTACATCCGAAGAAGAATATGCCTGTACTTTTCTTCCTGAAATGTTAGGTGAATTTGCCGAGGGAAAGTCAATTGACGATGTTGTTAAGTGCAAGGTTGTATTCTCCGGTGAAGTGTATAATCAGGATGGATCGGTAACGGTTGTGCAAACCAAAGCTTTCGAATTTGAATTTCAACAATATGAATAATCATGGCAACAAAAAAAATTAGTACAATGAAAAAGTGGATTAAAAATATATTATTCCTTGCCTTCATCGCCATGTTATCATCTTGCATGGAAGAAGTCGGAGATTTCACGGTAAACGGTGAAGCGATAACGGGCTTTGAGCTGGCAAGCCCTGAAAATAACGACACTGTAAAAATAAATACAGGAGCACTCTCTGAAACCTATGTTTTTAACTGGGGAAAAGCCGAGTCGGGTTTGGGAAGCCCAATAACTTATACGATTGTTTTTGACAAACCTGATGGCGATTTTTCAAATCCTATCTGGTCAAAAGCTTCTGATAACTCTGGCAGTAACGCTATGGTTACGCTTACCCTGGGCGAATTACAGGAGATATATAATGCTGCGGGAGCTTCGGGTGTAGCTTCAGTAAAATGGAACGTAAAAGTTGAAAACGGCTCTCCGAACATTAAATATGGTCAGGTAGCCAATTCTTTAAAGTTAGCGCTTAGCAGCGTGGGCGTTGGAAATTTTGCACTGACAAGCCCACTCGATAAAAGCATCCTTCAGCTTGACGGGTCAAAAGAAACCGAAACAGTGACATTCGACTGGGACGACGCAACTGTTTCTTCGGGCAGTGTAACCTATAAATTTTACCTTGATAACCTTGACGGAGATTTTTCAAATCCTTTGGTTGTTCTCGATTCAGATGAGAGCGGAACAGAAAGCAAGGTATCGATGACCCAGGGTGAATGGAAAACTTTATTGGAGCAGAAGGATATCGAAGATGGATCATACAAATGGACTGTAAAAGCTATTGCCTCCGACTTTGTTTGGATGAAAGAAGTTTTTGAAGTTTATATTGAATTCATGAACTGGAGTCAGCCAATATATATTGTTGGTGAAGCAACCTCTGTTGGTTGGGATATCAATAATGCAATCGAAATGAAATTTGTTTCTCCGAATGTATGGACTGGCGTTTATGATTTAAAAGCAGGTAAAGAATTTAAATTCTTCCCGGTAAAAGGAAGCTGGGATAACGGTATTGGAGCGGACAGATTCGACAATTTCATCGGTTGTTCTAACCCCGGTGGCGGAAATATTAAAAATGAAGGTGCAGTTGATGGATATTACCTTGTTGTTGTTGACCTGAATACCAAAACAGTAACCGTTGCTGATAATCCAAAAATCCTTGGCGGCTCTGTGGTTGCCGGCTGGAGTCCTGAAAATGCAATCCCGATGCAGATGGTAGAAACCGGAGTTTACGACACCTATCAATACATTACGGTTGATGGTTCTGGTTTCAAATTTGTTCCGACGAATAACGGTTGGGATGGCGACTTCGGAAAAAGCAAAACCATGGAAGGTTTTCTGGCTCAGGCTGACGAAGATAACCTGTCTATTGAAACGGACGGATTCTACAGGGTTCGTACCAATTTCAACGATATGTCATATTCTGTACTCGAAACATATTGGGGCATAATCGGAGATGCAACACCCGGTGGATGGGGTGAAGATACCAACATGTCAATGACTGCTGAAAAAGGTGAAAATATCTGGAGCGCAAATATCACACTAACTGACGGAAGCATAAAATTCCGTGCAAACGACGGTTGGGATATTAACCTGGGTGATACCGGCGTGGATGGCTCTTTGGAATACAACGGCGATAATATTTCTGTTACTGCCGGCGACTATTTTATCGAACTGATCCTGGATTCGGCAACCGGATTTACATACAGAATCACAAAACAATAAGTTTAGTTAGATCGACAGGGGTTGTCCGGGCAACCGGTCAGCCCCTTTTTTATTTAATTTGCACACCATGTTTCCAAAATCTTTCATAATTATATTTCTTCTGGCACTTGCTTTTTCTGTAAATGCCCAGATAACAACCAGTCCTGAATTACCACTTGCGGACCAAAAAGTTACCATTACTTTCGATTCTTCAAAAGAGGACAGGTTAGGTTATTACACCGACGATTTATACGCACACACAGGGTTAATAACGAAAAGCAGTGCATCGGACACGGATTGGAAATATGTTATCGAAAATTGGGGAAACAACACAACACAACCTAAATTAACCAACAAGGGAAATGGTATTTATGAACTCGAGATTTCTCCTGACATTTATACTTTTTATGATGTTCCTGCCGAAGAAAAAATCTTAAAACTGGCTTTTGTATTTCGTTCTTCCGACTCAAAAAAACAGTCCGACAACCTTTATGTCGATGTCAGCAGTTTAACGGTTAAAATCACAGAGCCTTCAAATAAATCATTTTTCAATTTAAACGAATCCGCAAATATTTCAGCCACAGCCACGAAAGACGCAGCTTTAAAACTATTTATTAACGATGAAGTTATAGCACAGGAAAATGGAACTGCCATTTCTGCAAATTATCTTTTTAACCAGGGCGGGCAAACTTGGATTATCGCTGAAGCTGCAGATGATACAGAAATTGAACGCGATTCGGTTTTGGTTTTTGTGTCCGACGGTATTGTAACTGTTCCGAAACCAAAAGAATATAGAAAAGGAATCAATTACATAAGTGATAATTCCGTGGCACTTGTTCTTTGGGCTCCATTAAAAGATTCGGTTTCCGTAATTGGTGATTTTAATGACTGGAAAGCCACTAAAGAATACAAAATGAATAAGGATGGATTTTATTTCTGGCTTGAAATTTCAAATCTTGAAAAAGGCAAAGAATATGCATTTCAATATTTTATTGACGGGGAAATTAAAATTGCGGATCCTTATGCCGAAAAGATTTTAAATCCCTGGGACGACAAATACATAAGTTCATCTGTGTATCCTGATTTAATGCCTTACCCTGGAAGCATCACATCCGGAATAGTATCTGTTCTTCAGCCCGGTCAGGATGAATTTAACTGGGAAGTCCCCGATTTTCAGATTCCGGATAAAAGCAAACTGGTAATTTATGAACTGCTTGTTCGCGATTTTAAAGAAGAACACACATTTAAAGCCGTACGTGAAAAACTGGATTATCTTGAAAATTTAAGGATAAATGTACTTGAATTGATGCCTGTAAATGAATTCGAAGGAAACAGTAGCTGGGGTTACAATCCGGCTTTCTATTTTGCACCCGACAAATATTACGGTCCAAAAAATGAACTCAAAAAGCTGATTGACGAATGCCACAAAAGAGGAATTGCGGTGGTGATTGATATGGTGTTGAATCACAGTTACGGACAAAGTCCATTTGTACAGATGTACATGAACAACTGGATAATTCTACCGGAAAATCCCTGGTACAATGTTACATCTCCAAATTCGGCTTATAGTTGGGGATATGATTTCAACCATGAAGCAGATGTTGTAAAAGAACTTGTGGACAGTGTTAACAGTTTTTGGATGAACGAATATAAAGTTGACGGATTCCGCTTCGATTTTACCAAAGGATTTACAAACACGCCAGGAGACGGTTGGGCTTATGACGCATCCAGAATACAAATTCTGGAAAGAATGGCTAACGAGATTTGGGCTCGTAAAAATGATGCCCTGGTCATTCTGGAACATCTTTCGGAAAATAAGGAAGAAACCGAACTGGCCAATCATGGCATTCTGCTTTGGGGTAATATGCATGGTTCCTACGAGCAGGCTGCTACAGGAAATACAGGTAGTTCAGATTTGTCGTGGGCCATTTACAGTGAAAGAGGTTGGAACGAACCTAATCTTGTTTCGTACCCCGAAAGCCACGACGAAGAACGGATAATGTACACCATAAAGCAAAGCGGATTATCGTCAGGTGATTATAATATCAAAAATCTGAATACTGCATTGGATAGAATTGAGTTAAACTCTCTTTTTCATTTACCATTACCCGGACCAAAAATGATTTGGCAATTTGGAGAACGAGGTTACGATGTATCCATTAACGACTTTGGTGGACGCTTAGGTGAAAAGCCTCCCTATTGGAATTATCTTGATGATTCAAACAGGACGGATGTTTATAAAGTAATGGCAAAGCTGAATGAACTAAAACAAACGTATGAGGAATTTACGCCGGATGATTTTGACTATAATTTAACAGGATCTGTAAAATGGTATCGCCTGAGTAACGGGAACAACCATGTTGTGGCATTAGGTAATTTCGATATCACACAAAAAAATGTCACAGTAACTTTCCCGGCATCAGGCAAATGGTATCGTTACTTTAGCCGCGATTCTGTTGAGTTTGATGCGCCGCAGCAAACCTTTACTTTGGCTCCGGGAGAATACCGGCTGTATTCAACACGAAAATTTATCGACCCTGATATTTCTACAGATGCCAGAGACATTAAAATTCAGTCGGAAAATATTTTACTCTATCCTAATCCGGCTCAAACAGAGATAAATATTACATCGAGCAATGTTATGTCAGAAATCAGAATATTCTCAGCCAGCGGAAGAGTAATTTATCAATCCGGTTTTGTTAATATGATGGATAAAAAAGTGAATGTAGATAGTTGGGAAGCAGGAGTTTACATTGTTCAGGTTGTTCAAAACAATAAAACTTCTTCTTTAAAATTCCTGAAACATTAAGAATGCATGCTAATTTCCACCAAGGAAATTATACCCAAACATAATTTCGTGAGTGCCGTTGCTGAACACACTTAATTCTGAAGTAAGAATTTCGTAGAAATAGCCGATTTTAAAAGATTTAGCAGCCTGGAATTTGATTAAAATTTCAGGCTGCTTTATATGTGTAATTACTCTTCAGTATTTGAAAAATCTTCACTTTTTTTCTTCAGTTTATCCAAATCGCTAACAGTGAAATCACCGTAAAATGAAACCACTAGCCGAATTTGACCATCGTCATCACTATTTGTAAAAACATGACATTCCTTAAATTTTCTTTTCCCGCCTAAAAGCCATATTTCCGCATCATTATCACCATCATCTTCGAATTTTTTATACGATGTTTTTGGTAAAAAACCAATAGCCTTTTTTGTAAATTCAGAACCCGAGAGTTCCCCTTTTTTGGGGTTATACGACATAAAACGAATCAGCTGCAAGTCTCCTGTAACCTTTTGTTCTTCATCATCTTCACCCACATTTATATTTATTGCGTCGACCATATTTTTTGAGAAGCTAAAATTGGTAACACCTTCCTTATTCGCGAATACATCATACATTTTATCTGATTTGCTTTGCCCGTTTACAAACTGAACCATCGAGATCGCGATTATAAAAATTAAAAATCTAATTGCTTTCATTTTTTCTAATTTGATTATTTTAAAAGAAAAGTTTCGGACACGTCTAAAAATTCTTCTTTTTGATTTTATGATTAAATTTAATATTCTAATGACGGTTTGGAAAGTAGTTCATTACATCAGTATATCCATAAAATTTCCCGGAATTCCTGAATAAACGCCGCTACAACTCATTAAAAATAAAATTCCCTGCAATTTTCATTACAGGGAATTCTTGAATTTTGTGCTGTTAACTATTAATCTGAATCTTTCATTGTAAGCCCTTCCGGTTTCATTATCCATATTTTTCCTACCATATCCCCATCCCAGGTATTCGACACGTTTTCAATATCATGAATAATTTTTACCATATCATCGTCAAGATAAACTGCTTTCCCTTCAGGAACTTTTACAGTTATCTCCACCTCCTGACCACGCCACTTAACTCCTTCCTTCAAAAGGAAATAAGGATCAAAAACCATAGTTGAATCTGTTAATTCGTATCGGTAAATAATATCTTCTGTAGCTTCCTTTGCATCTTCTCTTGTTCTGCCACGTGAAGCTTTTTTTACCAATATTGAAAAATTTTCATTACCCGATTTTTCAATATCCAACTGAGGCTGGCCCAGCATGACCTCTTCACCATCGACCACTGCAACTTTGAAATTTTCAATTTCGAAATCCATTTTTGCATAGTCGTCATATTTATCGTCGCCCAACTCCAAATAGAGAGTTTGGCAGGAGTCGCAAGAGATAGTTTCAGTATTGGTTAAAGAAGATTTCGTTTTATAGTTTCCTACCTGACTTGCTGAGACAACAATTAACGAAACCAGGGCAATTAACCAGATTCCAACCATCGTTAATCCAATGGCAGTATTGTTTGTTTTGTACCTGAATACAAGCTTTGTTCCTACGAATAACATTGCCAGTAGTGGTATGCCTGTTAAGAGTCCGACCGCAATCATTCCAAATGTTACTGTACCAGGTTCAACAAAATGATTAAGAAATCCCGGAACATGAATCTCTGGTCCCCAAATCATAGGCCATCCCTGAACAAATGAATGCCCTATTATCATCGATGAAATAAATCCGAGCAAACCAAAGAATCCTGAGACAATTAGAATAACACCAATAATAATTACAAATACTTTCAGGATAATCTTAAAAACACTATAAGTCACATCTCCTGCAGTTTCTACTCCTTTTTTACCCTTTGAATAGGTATCCGATTCTTTAAATCTCTTATAGCTCTCCTTTACCTCTTTAACTTCTTCTTTTATGGAGCGTTCAATGTTTTTTACGGTAGCTTCCTGTCCCCGCATTTCAAGTCTCTGGGCAGTATTAATTGCTTTCGGAACCGCAATCCAAAGTATGAAGTAAGCCAATAAAGCCGCTCCGGATGTAAGAAAAAACAACACAACAAAGATAATTCGAAGTACTACCGGATCCATATTGAAGTAAGCACCCAAGCCACCACAGACCCCGCCCAAAACCCTCCGTTCAGGATCCCTATACAATCTACGTTTACGTTTGGCCTCGTTATCTGCATAACCCTCATCTGATTCTTCCTCTTCCTGCATAAAGTCTTCAGGCGTTCCCATAATACCAATAACTTCACTCACCCATTCAGCCGTAATAACTTTTTTTTCGTCTGATGATTTTTCACTAAATATTTCTGCAATTCGAGCTTCAATGTCCGAAATTATTTCCTTCCCCTCTTCGCTTGGCCCAAAATGATTTTTCAGGTTTACAAGGTATTTTTGAAGTACTTCATAAGCATCTTCTTCGATATGAAAAATAGTTCCGCTTATATTTATAGTAAATGTCTTTTTCATTTTCTTTTCTTTGACTGGTTATATTGTATGGCTATTTTTAATTTTCTCGACAGCATCAACTAATTCGTTCCATGAATCTTCCAACTCTCCTAAGAACTTGCGACCACTATCGGTCAACTCATAATATTTACGAGGTGGGCCCTGTGTTGATTCCTCCCAACGATAACCTAACAAACCGGCATTTTTCAACCTGGTAAGCAACGGATAAAGTGTTCCTTCAACTACAATCATCTTTGCCTCTTTCAAAGCTTCAATGATATCGCTGGCGTAGAGTGGTTCTCCTCGAAGTACAAGCAGAATGCAGTACTCAAGAACCCCTTTCCTCATTTGTGCCTTTGCGTTTTCAATCTTCATTTTTATTATATTTCTTTTATTACTAACAAATTTTGTCCTCTCAAAAAAATAAAGCATGGAACAAATTAACTATTCCATACTCTTTCTGATACCATCCAGTTTTCAATTTCTAATTCTGGTTCACCTTCCTGGCTGTTTCCAAATGAATCTTCATTTAACATCCAATTTTCCAGTTCTAATTTACCTTCCCGCTCAACTTCAAGCTTAAAAGCTTCATCGCTAAAATTATCTTTATCGGTCATCCACTCTTCAATATGCAACGGTACTTCAATCTCCTCCTGAAGAAAATAAACAGCTGAAAAATCAGACTTCGAAGTTGCCGGAATTTCATCTTTTTTTGATGTTTCTGACATAGCGAGAGCAATTTCATTAATACTGCTATTAACCAAAAGTTTTCTCCAAAAATCCTGTGCACTAACTGTTAAACTTATTAATACAAGACTTACTACTACTGCACCTGATCTTAAAATTGTTTTCTGAACATTGTTTTTTGTTTTCATGGCTCTGTTCGTTTCTGTTAATTCTGTTGTTTTCCTTTTTGCTTTCTTGTTTTCCTTGTTATTGACGTTGCTTTTTTCAATTCGTTACACTTTACAAAGAACTTTTTTAAAAAAACTACTTTACGTAACCTTGATATTTGCATTACAAATATATGTATTTTTTTAAGTACCATGCAACACATAGTACCATAATTTTTAAAAATATTTTTCGATCCAGCAGACAACAGACTGGCTAGCAATGTGTTTAGACAGAATTAAATTTTACAATAAAATTCAGGAATCATTCAATAAGAACTATTAGGGAAGAGAAAAGAACCAATTTCTGATAAAATTCAGCACAATTTACTTTAAAAATTATCTCAAAAAATTGTTAATATGTGTTTAAAAGTTGTTTAAAAGTCGCTTTGTTTATTTAATAAATAATCTTTTTACATTTTGGAAGTACGTTCAATTAATACAATCTTTCTGCCTTTAATATTAAGTCAGCGTTCATAAAAAAACCACCATGTTTTAATATTGTATTTGTAGTAAAAGATAGAATGAGACGTATTAATTTATATTTAATGTAGTTTAAAATTAATTTACTCTTAATAAAAACAATAAATAAAAGTGTTTCTTTTGCAGCTGATTTTGTTAAAAAAACAAAAAAGTATAAAACTGGGATTTTAAACATATAGAATATGATTGAAACCGCTCACTGCGCCAGTAAAACTAATCCGATTAAAATCAATCTTCACCGGGAAGGACCCACAAAAAAAATAACTAAATACTAGATATACTATTCATTTATACAAATACTAAATTAAAGTCAACTATTTATGATTAAGAAAATCAGTCTTTTATTAGTAGCGCTCATTATTTCATCGGCTACTATTATGCAAGCACAGGTAACCACATCCAGTATGGGTGGTCGCGTTACTGATGCCGAAGGAGCTGTGATAGGTGCAACAGTAATTGCCACACACACACCTTCAGGAACAACTTACGGTACTGTAACCAACGTGGAGGGTCGGTTCAACCTAAACGGTATGCGTGTAGGCGGACCCTATACTGTAAAAGTTACTTTTATCGGGTACGGTGCATACACACAAAACAACATTACGTTGAGTTTAGGTGAAAACTATGTATTGAATGTTGTACTCTCTGAAGAAACAACATCGTTAGATGAAATTATTGTTGCGGGAACCCGCACAAAATTCTCTAACGAAAAAACCGGAGCAGTGACCAACATCACAAACGACCAAATAACTAATTTACCCACAGTGAATCGTAGCATTACAGACATTACCCGCCTTTCACCTTATGGTGGCGATGGGATGAGCTTTGCCGGCACAGATGGCCGTACGGCTAACTTTACGGTGGATGGAGCTAATTTTAACAATAACTTCGGATTAAGTGATAAACTCCCCGGTGGAGGCAACCCAATTTCTATTGAAGCTATCGAAGAGTTACAGGTTGTAATCGCTCCATATGATGTTCGTCAAACGAACTTTATTGGTGGTGGCGTAAACGCTATCACAAAATCCGGTACAAATACCATCACCGGTAGCGCTTACATGTATCACAAAAATGAAAACATGCGCGGAGATGCGGTTAATAGTCAACAAATTGCAGGTGCACGTGATAAAGACCGCAATACAACCTACGGTTTTACTTTAGGTGGTCCGATTATCAAAAACAAATTGTTCTTATTTGTAAACGCTGAAATGGAGAAAACTCCAACCGTAGTCAATCGTTGGAGAGCTTCAGAGAATGGTGTCGCCGACCCAGACAATTACATTTCACGCACAACTGAAAGCGATCTTAAGACGGTTTCCGATTTTGTAAGAAATCAATATGGCTATGAAACAGGATCTTACACAAATTTCCCTGCCGATGAAAGCAACAAAAAGCTTCTTGCTCGTATAGATTGGAATATCACAGACAAACACCGTCTGGCTTTACGTTATAACTACACAAAAAACCTTTCGTGGACTTCCCCTAATGCATCTTCTATGGACGGGGGAACACGGATGTCTGAGGCAAGAATGTCAAAAGCATCGATGTCATATGCCAACTCAATGTATTCTTTGGACAACCTTGTTCATTCATTCTCTTTTGATTTGAATAGTAGATTGTCGGACAACCTCTCGAACCAATTTTTGGCAACATTCTCAAAACTTGACGATGTACGCGGATCAGATTCCGATGAATTTCCTTTTATTGACATTTTGAAAGATGGACAAGCCTACATGTCATTGGGATATGAACTTTTTACATGGAACAATGGCGTTCACAACAACGTATGGAATATCAAAGACGAACTCACCTATTATTTAGGCAATCATAAAATTGTAGGTGGAATTGCCTACGAATATAAGATGGTAGATAATATTTATATGCGTAACGGTACAGGATACTATCGCTATACAAGTCTTGACAACTTCTTAAATGGAGCAGCACCTGAAGTTGTAAACTTAACGTATGGTTATGACGGAGAAAGCAGTCCTGCAGCTCGTGTGAGAAGCAATAAAATTGGAATTTACGGGCAAGATGATTGGAGCGTTACTGATAATTTCAAACTTTCGTATGGAATTCGTATAGACGGGCTTTTCTTTAATAATAATGATTTGCTAACAAACAAAGCAATCTATGATATTGAATATTCCGGTCGTCATATCGATACAGGAAAATGGCCTGAAGCAAATATCATATTCTCTCCCCGCATCGGTTTTGTGTGGGATACATTTGGCGATAAGAGCCTGAAAGTTCGTGGAGGTACCGGCCTTTTCTCGGGTAATTTACCGCTCGTATTCTTCACCAATATGCCTACCAATGGTGGAATGTATCAGTATCAGGCAATACTTAGTTCTACGTCCAAGATCTATGATGCAACAACAGGTGCAATTGTTAAAGATTACAATGGCTTATACACGACGGACAATAAGGGAAACCGATATGCAGATATGACGCAGTTTACCGGCGGTCTGGTTACTGACGCTAATGGAAAAGCTACCATTGCCGCTCTTTATGATAAATTATCATCACTGGGATATCCAACAACCGTTTCACCCGAAGATGGAACAGTTCCTTCTGCAATTGCGGCTGTAGATCCAAATTTCAAAATGCCACAAGTATGGAAGTCATCACTAGCTATTGACTATGCATTCAAAACATCTTTCCCGTTCTCTGCAACGATAGAAGGAATTTACAATAAAACAATCAACGGTGTTTCTATTTCTGATTGGAGTATTCCAAATGTAGGTGGTTTTGCCCGTTTCAATGGTGTTGACAACCGTCCGATTTATCCTGCCGGTTATCGTACTGGCACAAAAGCCTTTGTGCTGGAAAACACAAGTCGCGGTTACGGATGGTCAGGCAACATCACACTTAATGCCCAACCAGCGGAATGGATCAGCCTGATGGCCGCTTATACGCATACAGTTGCTAAAGATGTAACAGGTATGCCGGGATCTAATGCAGAATCTGCATTTACCTACGTTCCAACAGTAGAAGGTCCTAACAACATAAAATTGCACAATTCTCAATACACCACACCCGACCGTCTTGTAGCGTCGCTTACTACCCACGATAAAAGCGGTAATCATTATAGTTTTATCTATGAAGGATGGCTTGGTGGATCAAACTATTCTTACATGACAGTTAACGATATTAACGGTGATGGTTACAACTATGATGCAATCTATGTCCCAACTGACGATGAAGTGGCAAACAATCAGTTCCGCTTTGCATCAGCAGACGACCAAAATCGTTTTATGGACTATGTGCATGCCAATGACTATTTGAAAAATCAACAAGGCAAGTATGCCGAAGCCTATAGCGTTTACTCTCCATGGGTACACCGCATTGACTTCAGTTACAAACATGATTTTGCACTAAAAGCAGGCAATAACGGACACAAACTACAACTTAGCTTTGATGTCAAAAATGTGATGAACTTCTTCAACTCCAGTTGGGGTGTAAGTAAAATTCTGAACCCTGAAATTGGTTCAGAAGCTCGTATCCTTAAATACGAAGGCGTTGATGCAGACGGTGTGGCTACATTCTCTACACCTGCCTCAATCCATGGCAATACCCAAACATTTACACCAAGCTACTCAATTGGTCAATGTTGGTATGCACTAATCGGTATAAAGTATATTTTCAACTAATTAAAAAGCTCTGACAATTATGAAATTAAAAAACATATTTCCATTTTTCATTGCAATACTTGCCTTGATGACAAGTTGTACCGATGAAGCAACAGTGACATTGCTTGATGAAATTCAAGTATCGTCGTCTTATGTGTCTATCCCTGTAACGGGTGGTTCTACATCTATTACTGTAACAGCTAACGATAGCTGGACAGTAGAGAATGATCTTGCATGGTTGACCATCTCTTCAAGCACTGGCAGTGCAGGTGAATCAACGCTTACATTTTCGGCTAATTCAACCTTAGATGGTCGTACTGCGGAGGTTTTAATTCAATGTGGAGGCGCAACGCAAAGAATAAATATCATTCAGGGTTTGGCAACAATTGCATCTGCCACTTGTGCCGAAGTAATTGCGGGACCTGACAGCAAGACCTATCAGGTAACCGGAGTTTGTACAGCAATAGCCAACACAACTTACGGAAACTGGTATTTGGCTGATGAAACAGGTTCTATTTATATCTATGGCACTCTTGATGCAAAGGGTGCAGAGAAAAACTTCCTGAGTCTGGGTCTTGAAGTGGGAGATGAAGTAACTGTACAAGGACCAAAAACTACCTACGGAACAACGGTGGAGTTGGTAAATGTAACCGTTATTAGTATCAATAAATCACTTGTGAAAGTTGATTCGGTAGCAAACGCGGCTTTACCTCTTGAAGGCGGTGAATTCATTGCATACCTTACTTGTAAGGGGCAAGGTGTATCGGTAGAAATTCCTGATGATGCCAAATCCTGGCTATCTATTTCATCTATTGAATCAGCAGGAACGAATACCATAGTAACATTCAATGCCGCCGCAAATACCGGTGGAGATCGTGGAACTACGCTCACATTCAGCACTACTGACGGAACTAAAAGCTATACATCACAAACAACTCTTAGCCAAACGGGAGCTATTATAGATGCAAGTATTGCAGATTTTATTACAGCCGCTAACAAAACTACGCAATATCGTTTGAAAGCCGTTATTAGTAAAATTTCAGATGCAACCAAAGGTAGATTTTATCTGAAAGATTATTCAGGTGAAGTTTATGTTTATAATATGTCTGGTTTCCAAAGTCTGGGATTAAAAGAAGGTGACATTGTTACAATTCTTGGAAAATATGATGTATATAATGGTACTCACGAAGTAGTTAGCGCAGTTTTAGAAAGCTCTAGTCCCGTAACTGCGGCTACTATTGCAGAAGTGCTGACTAAACCAGACGATGCCAATACTTACTATATGGTAACCGGTGAGATTACATCAATTGCAAACGAAACATATGGTAATCTTTATTTGAAAGATGGCGACAGTGAAGTTTATGTATATGGCTGTTATCCGGGTTACGGTGCAACAGGTGATTTTAGAAAAGGTTTGATAGCTGCCAAAGGCCTTAAGGTCGGTGATATGCTAACAGTAATTGCACCTAAGATTACCTATACAAATTCATCAACAGGAGTATCAACAATTGAACTTTCACCCAGTTTTTATTTCAGCCACGTAAGTGCACAATAAAATGCAATATTCTTCCATTATTAATTTAATGGAGTAAATGAAGTTACTTTTAACAACTTCTATATATAAGAAAGCCGCCTCGTGCGGCTTTTTTATTTTAGTTACAGTAATTTTATCTGCTATTTTTTTAATCGAATTAAATAAAATCCTGTTATTTGTCTCGGAAATCTTTCAAAATAAAAAAATGCACTATTCAATCAGTTGTAAAAAATCAGTTGTCTTCACGTTTTTGATCTGCCTAAACGGAATTCTTTTAGCCCAGCCAATCGGGTATTATAATGGAACGGAAAATCTCTCCGGCGAACAGTTAAAGTCAGCACTGCACGAAATCATTAACGATCAGATTGATTTTTCTTATAACCGGGCAAAAGACATCATCAATTATTCTGATGCTGATCCAAACAATCCCAGTAATGTCATTTTGTTTTACACCCAGGAGTCGCGTAATAAATCACAATACGGAACCGGCGGTGACTATATTAACCGCGAACATGTTTGGGCCAAATCGCATGGGTATTTTGAAGATATACGGGCAATGAATGGCGATGCGCTAAATCTTCGTCCGGCCGATGCATCGGTAAACGAGGATCGTGGAAATAAAGACTTCGACAACGTTCAGCCAAACGGAACTCAGCATCCTGAAGCAACTGAATGCTGGTATAGCAGTTCCTCCTGGGAACCAGGGCCAGCAACAAAAGGCCAGGTAGCCAGAATTCTTTTTTATATGGCAACCCGATACGAAGGCGATTCAAATGATATAGACCTGGAGGTAGTTGACAAAATAAATACATTTCCTTTACCTGAATTTGGAAAACTCAGCACCTTAATTGAATGGAATAACGCATATCCACCCTCCGACTTCGAAAGAAGAAGAAACGAGCGTATTTACCAGATTCAGCAAAACCGAAATCCGTTTGTCGATAATCCTGAATTTGTTAATCTGATTTGGAATAATAAAGAAATAAAGAAGTTACAGTTTTCTGGCCTGAAAATGAATCCCAAAATTCCTAATCCGGGCGAGACAGTAACAATTTCTGCCAGCGTAATTTCAGAAGCCGAACCCGATGGTGTTATTCTCTTTTGGGGAAAATCATTTAATTCACGAGAAAATCAAAAACAACTAATTTCCAGTGCCGGTGAATATTCAACTGAAGCAATTTTTGAAAATATTCAATCGGGTGAAATGGTCTATTTCACATTAAAAGCATACTCTTTAAATGATTCCTGCATTTCACACGGAAGCTATCTGTTTCCGGAAGTTATTCCGGTAAATGAGATAACTAAAATTGAAGATGTTCAGGGAAATGGATTTTCAAGTCCGATGTTAAACCAAACGGTTACCATTACCGGAAGAGTGACTGCCAATTTTGACTACGCATTTTATATACAAGATGCAACCGGAATAAGAAGCGGAGTAAACATTTATAGTTTGCTGCAAACAGGAAATGTAGGAGACAGTGTTGTTATACGAGGGAAAGTGGCCGAATATAATTCTCTGACCGAAATAACCGATGTCGATTATTTCTATAATTTCAGAAACAACACTGAAATAAAACCAATTACAATTACCTGCTCACAAATTGGTGAAGACTACGAAGGAATGCTTGTAAAAATTGAGAATATAACATTTGCCAATGGAGGCCAACAGATAAAGGAAGAAAATGCAACGTATTCTTTTTCCGATGAAACGGGTCAATCCGTGGTATATTCTTCGTACGATACAAGAATTGTGGGTAAAAGCTTGCCTGTTGGAAAAAGTACTTTGGTTGGAATTGTTTCTCAATACAATAATGGCTACCAAATTCTTCCACGAGATGTTGATGATATTAATGTATATACAAATACAGAGGATATCCAATTAGCCAAAAACTCTTTAAACATCTATCCAAATCCGGCAAAATCAACCATTTACATTTCAGGAGCAACCAATATTGTTTCAATTGAAATTTATTCTGCCAACGGAGAATTATTATATCGAAAAGCCAGTAAAGACAACAAAGTAAATATTTCAGCATTTTCACCCGGAATCTATTTTATGAAAGTGGAAACAGAAAAAAATAACTTTGCTTACACAAAATTTATAAAACATTAGCCAGCCAGATTCACTGAAAATGAAAGGCATAAAACAAACAAAATTTGATTAAAGGTTTTTTATATGAATTATTAATTTTGCGGTTGAATTAATTCAGTAGGAAAATAAAAATGGAACAGTTAGTCGTTGAAAGAATGCTGGAGGAGAAGGGTTATATTGAGGAAGCAATCGATCCGAAACTCAAACTCGTTGAAGAGATAAATCGTCTTAAAAAAGAAAAAAATGCTGTAATTCTAAGTCATTTTTATGTTGAAGGCGAATTGCAGGATATTGCCGATTATGTAGGCGACAGTTTAGGGCTGGCGCAGGCAGCTGCAAAAACCGATGCCGAAATGATAGTTTTTGTAGGGGTTCATTTTATGGCGGAAACTGCCAAAATTATTAATCCGAATAAAAAAGTTATTCTTCCCGATTTAAAAGCCAGTTGTTCTTTAGCTGAATCAGCACCTGCCGATCAATTTGCTGAGTTCAAACTAAAATACCCTGACCATAAAGTGGTTACCTACATTAATGCAACAGCCGCATTAAAAACCATGTCAGATATTGTTTGCACTTCAGCCAATGCAAAAAAAATTGTGGAAAGCTTTCCAAAAGATCAGAAACTGATTTTTGCGCCGGATAAGAACCTTGGAAATTACATTAACAGCATTACCGGACGTAATATGGTACTATGGGACGGCGCATGCATGGTTCACGAACAGTATTCGGTTGAGCAAATTATTAATCTGATGGAAACACATCCCGATGCCGAATTTATTGCACATCCGGAATGTGAAAAACCGGTTTTGTTACTGGCTAAATTTATCGGTTCAACAACTGCACTTCTGAATTATGTGCAAAAAAGTGATTCCAAAAAGTTTATTGTTGCAACTGAAAGTGGCATTCTGCACCAAATGACAAAAGCCTGCCCCGAAAAAATATTTATTCCGGCTCCATCGTCTGATGCTACATGTGCCTGCAACGATTGCTCATATATGAAACTGAACAACCTTCAAAAATTGTATGTTTGCTTAAAACATGAACTTCCGGAAGTTAAGCTCAATGCAGATGTGATTGAAAAGGCCCGGATTCCTATTTTCAGAATGCTTGAAATTTCAAAATAGATTTGCAGGGTTTCTTGCCTGTAATGTTTAACTTCATCCGTTTCATAAAAAATTACGAATGAAGAAACTTAATTTTGTATTTATTTTTTTAATTATCACCTCTTTTCAACTTTTCGCACAAGAAATTAAGTACGATTTGTATTTGTTAATCGGTCAGTCAAATATGGCGGGTCGCGGAACGGTTGAAGCGCAGGATACAGTCATTAATGCACAGGTTTTTGCCCTGAACAAAAACAATGAATGGGTTCCGGCGCAAGATCCGGTTCATTTTGATAAAACAGTTGCCGGTGTTGGGCTAGGCAGAACCTTTGGGATTGAAATGGCAAAAGCTAATCCCAGTGCGGTTATTGGATTAATTCCATGCGCTGTTGGAGGTTCTCCTATTGATGCATGGAAACCGGGTGGATTTCATGACCAAACAAAAACCTATCCGTTTGATGACATGGAAAAACGTTTAAAAATTGCTTTGAAAAGCGGAACTTTAAAAGGCATTTTATGGCACCAGGGCGAAAGTGACTCGAATCCTGAACTCGGCTACGAATACAAAGAAAAATTGGAAATACTCATTCAACAAGTAAGAGAGCTTGGAGGAGATGAAAACATTCCGTTTGTAGCCGGTGAAATTGGGCGATTTAAAATAAAAAGTAACAAAGAAGAATACCATTATTTGAAACCGGCTCCGGCAGTTGCTGTTACAAATGCAACAAAAGAAGTTATTAAAGCTGATAAAAATGCGGCATTTGTAAAATCAAACGGGTTACATCACAGGGGAGATAACACACATTTTAATTCGGAATCGTACCGGATTTTGGGAAAACGATATGCAAAAGCAATGCAAAAACTTCAAAAGAATTAAATATGCCCGGCGATAACCTGAAACTAGCCAACAAATTTGCTGCAGATTACGACCAAACCATAACCCCGGATACCTGGATTGGGCCGCAGGTTTTGTTTTTGCAACTCAACGATTTGCTTCAGCCTAAATCAAAGATTTTAGATCTGGGAATTGGAACAGGCGCCAGTTCACTGCTGTTTAAAAGTGAGGGACATTTAATTACCGGAATTGACGGTTCGGAGAAAATGCTGGAAATATGCGAATCAAAAAACATAACTGAAAAGCTGATTCTGCACGATCTCGAAAAACCTCCTTTCCCGTTTACTGCCGGTTCATTTGACGCCGTTATTTCAAACGGAGTTTTTCATTTGATTCATCCTGTTTTACCCCTGTTTGAAGAAGTAAAAAGAATACTTAAACCACAAGGCAGTTTTGCTTTCACTTTTGAAAAAACAACTGATTTGGATGGCTCAAAAGAAATTGAACCCGGAATTTGGGAGAAAAAAACAGGAACCGGCGTTCTTACCTTTAAACACTCTGTAGATTACATATTTGAAATTTTAAAGCAAAACCAAATGGAACCTATTTTGCAAGCCGAATTTTTGGCTTACGAAAACACTGAGCTTCAAAGGGAGTTTTATTTTACCGCAATTCTGGCGAAACGCCTATAGAATCATATCCATTTAAATTCTGAACCAGCAAATTTTGCCTTGAAATATCAATCACTCTCAAAAGTGTTTTATCAATTTCCTGGATAATTGGGTAAAATCCTTCTTCACCAATAATATTCCGCGCAATGTATGCTTTTAATTGGGTATCGATTACCCGACCGGATTCTTTCAGACCCTCATTATCTCTTGGAACACCTTTTTCTGCCGCATACTTTATAAACTCTTCAAATGAATTGTTTTTGTACAGATAATCTTCTATTTCTTTTGCGTTAGTGAACGAAGAAAGAACATCACGATGCTCATCGGCATAAGAATAGGCATAAGAATAAATCAGTCCTTTTCGGTATAATTTTGTGAAATATTCAGAATTTCCTGTGGTATCAGCCGGCACAAAAAAGTCGGGCATAATTCCGCCTCCACCATAAACAGTGCGGCCTCCTTTTGTCTGATATTTTAATGAGTCAGCAAAATGAATGCTGTCGGCCACCAACTGTTCCATATTATGAAACCGCTCATAAATGTGGTTATAATACTCTTCATTACCATCTTCATAAGAACTTTGAATACAACGACCGCTGGGCGTGTAAAACCTGGCAACGGTTAGTCGCAAAGCAGAACCATCATTAAATGGAATTTGCTCCTGTACCAATCCCTTTCCAAATGAACGCCTTCCGATAATTATTCCTCGATCGTTATCCTGAATTGCTCCGGCAAAAATTTCACTGGCAGAAGCAGAAAATTCATCAATAATTACGAACACCTGAAAGTCTTTCCATTTGTTGTGGCCCGACGCTGTGTAGGTTTTACGCGGTTGGTTTACACCTTCAGTATATAAAATCGGCTCGTCTTTCTCCAGAAATTCGTCGAGCATTTGCAACACTGCCACCAACGAACCTCCCGGATTTTGCCTCAAATCAATAATCACTTTTTGGGCACCGGCTTTATCCAGTTTTTCCATACCCTGCATAAATTCATTGTATGTTTTGTTGGCAAATCTGCTGATTTTTATAAAACCGGTTTCCTCATCTATCATATACGAAACATCCACACTGTAAATCGGAATATCTCCTCGGGTAATTTCAAATTCAAGCTCATCATCATATCCCTTGCGAACAATCCCAACTTCGACTTTCGAATTTTTCTCGCCACGAAGCAAATTCATTACGGTGTTGTTTTTTACATTAATGCCGGCAATAATAGAATCATTTACACGTACAATACGGTCCCCGGGCATAATTCCAACTTTACTGGATGGGCCGCCGGATATTACTTCAATAACGCGAACAGTGTCTTCCATCACCGAAAACTGCACGCCTATACCTGAGAATTTTCCTGTCATTTCTTCTTCAACCTCTTTCATCTCCTTTACCGGAATATATGTAGTATGCGGATCGAGATTTTCAAGGATTTCAGGAATCGTTTTCTCAATAATATCAGATGTATTTACACTGTCAACATAGCCATGCTCAATTAAATCGAGTACAACATCCAATTTATTTGTTTTTGCAGCTGCAAAACCGGAGAATCCGGGTTGGCTATTTCGTTTAAGCATGTTTCCAATTACAATTCCGGCAGCAATTGAAACTGCAATTAGAAGGGGTAATAATATGATTGTTTTCTTATTCATCTAATTCTTTAAAATCAACTTGTATTACTTCAATATTTGCTCTTTTCAAAAGGTTTATTCCATCTTCAATCCGATATTTTTCAGTAAAAACTACTCTTTTTATACCTGCCTGAATGATGAGCTTCGAACATTCCATACACGGTGAAGAAGTTACATAAAGCGTGGCATCTAAACTATTATTTCCCGATTTGGCAACCTTTGTTATAGCATTTGCTTCTGCATGTAGAACATACGATTTAGTTACATTGTTTTCATCCTCGCAATTATTCTCAAAGCCGGAAGGGGTGCCGTTATAACCATCAGAAATTATCATTTTGTCTTTCACCAAAAGAGCTCCCACTTTGCGCCGTTTGCAATATGAATTTTGAGCCCATATATCGGCCATTTTCAGATATCGCTGATCCAGCAGCAATTGTTTTTTGTCGTTAGCCATGCTTTATTTATAATATAATTCGTGTATAAAACCTCTTTTCTATTACAAAAATAATATTGAAATCGAATAAATTGTTTAAAACGAATCATTGTTGTGTTTTAGTATGACAGGGTTAACAAGGTGGGTGCAAACAAAAAACGCTGCAATCAAGCAGCGTTTTCCTTATTCAAATCAAAAAAGATTATTCCTTAATTAGTAGCCAAAGATCGGAGTATTTTGGAAATGCCTGCCTTAATTCTGTAACGCGTGTGCGTGCTTCCATTTCGTTTTTAAACGAATTAACACAAACCCGATAATAGCCAGTTTCGCTGTGTAGAATTATAGGAGTAAAGCCTTCGTTAAGCAAGGTTTCGCGGAAATTCTTTGCATTATCCAACTGGCCGAATGAACCTAAAATAACAAAATAGGAGTTGGTTTCATTTCCAGCCCGGTCTTCCGGCTGTGTAAACGTAACCTGCTCTTTTCGAATGGAAACCGGTTTTTCATCCACCGGAGCCTTTTCGACTTCCTTTTTAGTAGTTTCAGGTACTGTAAAAACTTTGGGTTGCACAGAAGGATCAGACGTATACTGAGACTGTGGCTGCTTTTTTGTTGTTTTACAGGCGGTAAAAGCAAACGCAATTAAAATAGCAAAAATAATTATTCGGTTCATAGCACTTGTTTTCTAAATTTCAAGCTAAATTATATAAATCTAAAATCCACCATGTCGGAAAGTTAACCAAGTTTTGCACAAACAATTGTTTGCAACTATAATCAGATCCTCATCGTATCTTTTATAAAATTCGATATTTAATTGTTTTTTGTATATTCGATTTATATTCTGATTTTCAACAATATAAATCCACTATCTGATTTTTCTTGTAAATGTGATACTAACAGATTTTTTTAAATGAACGGTTGGCCAGATAAAAATAGTATACGCGAAGCTCAGTTTGCCGGGCAATTTTATTCCGACGATACGGTCAAACTGAAAAAGGAACTTCATGATTTTTTTGTTGATATTGATTTTGAAGGAAAAAATGAATCTGAAAATAAGTTATTACGGGCCATTATTTCACCACATGCCGGATACATTTATAGTGGGAAAGTAGCTGCTGCCTCATTCAATCAAATTTCGGAGAATATTTCATATCGGAGAATATTTATTCTGGCTTCCAGTCACCAGTTTTCGTTTGAAGGTGCCGCTGTTTATTGCTCTGGAAATTATAAAACTCCTTTGGGCGAAATTGCTTTGGATAACAAACTGGCCAAAACGCTTGTTAAAAATTCCACACTGTTTATGGATTATCCAGAAGCTCATTTAAATGAACACAGTATCGAGGTTCAACTTCCGTTTCTTCAATACCGCTTAAAACATAAAACCAAAATTGTTCCTATTGTTTTAGGCACACAAAATCCGGACACGTGCCGGAAAATTGCCAACGAACTAAAATCCTGTTTTTCAAAAGAAAATCTGTTTATTATCAGTACCGATTTTTCGCATTACCCCAATTATGAAGAGGCAAACCAGGTTGACGAAATCACCGCCAATGCTATTTGTAAGAATAGCCCGGAAAAGTTACTTTTTGCCTTAAAAGAAAACAAACTGTTAAAAATTAACAATCTGGCTACATCGCTTTGCGGATGGACATCGGTGTTAACACTTTTGTATTTAACGGAAAACCAAAGCCTTGAATATAAAAAGCTAAAATATATGAATTCGGGTGACACCGGGTTTTACAGTAATAAAAGAAGAGTTGTGGGTTACTGGGCAATGGCTGTTTATGAAAAAGAGAGCCCGTTTCAGGTGACTGAGGAAGAAAAAAAAGAATTGCTCCAAAAAGCACGAGTTTCCATTGAAACATACGTGCAAACAGGAAAACGGGGAGCAATTATCAATGCCGGATCAAACGGAATTCTGAATGAAAAAACCGGCGTTTTTGTAAGTATTTACATAAATGATAAACTGCGTGGTTGCATTGGTGGGTTTCCACAGGAAAAAACGTTGAACGAACTGGTTCAGAAGATGGCTGTTTCTTCCGCTTGTGACAAGCGGTTCGATCCCATCGGAAAAAAAGATTTGGAAAATATGGAACTTGAAATTTCGGTTCTTTCTCCCTTAAAGAAAATTAACTCGATTGATGAAATTGAACTTGGAAAGCATGGAATTTACATTAAAAAGAATTTTAGCTCGGGAACGTTTTTGCCACAGGTTGCGACAAAAACCGGCTGGGATCTGGAAGAATTTTTAGGACACTGCTCGCGCGATAAAGCCGGCATTGGCTGGGAAGGCTGGAAAACTGCCGAAATATTTACTTACGAAGCGGTTATTTTCAGAGGAATTGGTTGAATCTACTTAAAAACTTCGCGTAAAACGTTCAACGATTTTATTTCTCCCAGATTTTCGAAATGCAAATGGTAGTAATCCACCAACGCAGTGATTAAAGAATCCCTGATTCTTCGGGGAACCTTGTATTGATTTAATTCCTGAATTTTGAGCACAGCCAAATCAGCCAGATATTCGGTTTCCTCTTTGTTTGCAAAAAAAGGATGTGATGGCTGAAAATGTACAATTTCGCCTTTTTTGAAATCGAACCAGTTTTGAAAACCCTTGCGCTCCATATCGGGCAAAAATCCCAGATATTCGGTTAAACGCAACAAAAACCATATATGAAAATTGGAATAACCAGAATCCATCAAATCGAAGTATAGCAGCGAGTTTTTAATAAAATCAAACATTTCAGGGTAACTTTCCTCTTCATTAATTGATTTGTACAAAATTTCGGCAAGAAAAATTGCCATGGTCGATTTTACAATGTCAAGTGGTAATTCCTGATAAATCTGGGAGCTTTTAATTTCTTTCACCCGATGTAACTCATTGGATTGTTTTTGATAAGCAACCAAATCAACCAGAAAAAGAGGTTGAAGTAAACTGGCCTTATTTTTCGACTTTTTGCTTCGTGCGGAATTGATGAGAAAACTCTGTCGGCCAAAGTCGTTAGTATAAATAGTTGCAATTACGCTGCTTTCACCATATTTTATCGTGTGCAAAACAATTCCTTCGGTAGCTACCAACATTTCCGGATAAAGTATTTAATACCCGGCTAATTTATAAAAAGTAATTTGGTGATGTGAGTTTCTTCACCCATTTCATCATTACAAAAAACGAGATAAACCCCCGTCCGCACACGATTTCCATTTAAATTCGTTCCATCCCAAATGGCTTGTCCTCCCAACGACTGTGTTCTGAAAACCAAATTTCCTGCGATATCGGTTATTTTAATTTCGGTATTTTCTTTTAACCCGGTAACTGTTACCGGCCCGTCGTAGGTTTCCCTTACCGGGTTTGGATAAACATAAACATCTGCATAAGAATCATTTCCTTGTGTCGCTTCGCCCATGTATGAAATCAATCCGTCGGATGTACCAATAAAAACTTCGCCATTTTTCGGGTTGATTGCAATGGAAGTAATTGTATTTGAATACAACGGGCTGTTTTCAGCAGTAAAATGCAGCACTTCCGCATCACCGTTTTCGGAAACCAGATAAATACCGGAATTCTGTGTCCCAAGCCATTTCCGATTGGCCCCGTCAACCGCAATTGCTGTAATCGTTTCAGTTTCCAAAAGAGGATGGTAATAATCGTCATTTAGATCCAAACTAGGCTGTATCGCATAAAAATTATCAGAATTCCATATTCGTGACGGGTTGGAATAAACTGCAACCCCTTTTGATGTTCCCAACCAGATTGCCCCTTCATTATCTTCGGCTATACAAAAAATATCATTCATTCGGTTAAAAATTTCATTCTCCCCGTTGTTGAAATAAGAAGTAACCTGCAATCTTTTTTTATTTTCTACATTTTTATCTACAACGTACGCATCATGGGCGCTTACAATAATCCATTTATCGCCATTTTGTGTTACAATTATTTCTCTGATGTTATAATTGGCACCTGCTACTTCCGGTAAAGTATATTCCTCCCAGCTTCCTTCGGGTGACAATTTTAACAGATTTTTGGCAACGTTTGAGTTGGTCATCCACAAATTACCATCAGAATCGAAAGCAAGTCCGCCAATTCGTACATATGGTTCGTCGGGCTGCTGAGGAAGTGCTGTTTCAAGCGGACTGTTATGATTTGTATATTGTTCAACCAGTTCATCGTTTTTAAATTCCAGTAAACCACTTCCCCAGGTACCAACAAAAAACTGCTGTTGATCCAATGGATTTACGGCAACGGAAATGACATTGAGAACCGATTCAAGTTCGGAATGAGTATTTTGGTTAAAGTAAGACCAATTATCTTTCTCGTATCGCTGGAAGCCGCCAAACTTCCAGCCTTTGGTGGTGCCAGGTGTAACCCACAAACCTCTGCCCGAATAACTTAATGAGAAAATATCGTTATCAAAAGGTCCGTTTAAAACTGCGGCCTCATAATTATTACCTGTAACTTTTACAAGCGATTGCTGGTTGTCGGCAATCCAGAGCGAACCATTTTCATACATTGCGGCACTTCGTGGATTAATCGGTGAAATCAGTTCATCGCCCAGTTGATAGGAAGCTATTTTTTGTACAATCTGATCGTTTTCATTCACAATAAAAATTGCATCTCTACTTGCTATAAGCAAATATTTTCCATTTTCCTGAATGTCGTAGGCATATCTAATCTCTGTTAAGTATGATTGCCATGTACCGCCGTTTAAAACATACATTTCATCTTCATACCATCCTTCGGGCGTATAATTAGCAATTAGTTTCCCCATATGAAGCGCAAGGTGGCTAAACTTACCATTGCTATGCATAATATCATTAACTTTTGTCCAGTTACTGTAATCCTGCAAATTTTCTTCGGTTCGTTCTGCCTTTAAAATTCCATTGTCGGTAGCTGCGTAAAAATAATTGTCGTCGGCTTCCACATCATTCACCACAACCGATGTTCCACCATCGCCAATAAAGTAGGTATCTTTTATTTCCTTCTTTTCAAGGCTGAGTACAACTATTCCAAAACTACAAGCCAGATAAGCCTCATTATCAATAAAAACAATATTATTAATAGATTTATCGCCTGTAAGTTGCTTTCTTTTTATGTCGGGAAGATTTACAACACTGGAACCATAAACCAAATCGATGTTACCGTTTGTGTATGCAATTATCAATACGTCGTTGGGCTCATTATAGGCAATGGTTTTAATGCCAAAATCGGAAAGTGTGGCCATGTCGTTAAACCGGTTAACCGAATTGTCTTCAAGATCATAATACATCAATCCACCATTTGTTGCACAAAAAACCTTGTCGGGCGATAAAGCAATTTTAGTTGCATTAAAGTATGAAAGGTAATCCTGCCAGCTTCCTTTTGCACGCTGTGCATTTGCCTGAATGACTATTATTAAGGTAAAAACCAGTATTACAAATTTTTGCATGGTTTACTTTAGTTAACGTTTGTGAAGATACTGAACCAATTTTTCAACTGCCCGTCCTCGATGGCTGATTTTGTTTTTATCAGTTAAATTCATTTCGGCAAATGTTTGCTGAAATCCTTGCGGACGAAAAATGGGGTCATAACCAAAACCTGAATCTCCTCTTTTCTCCGTAAGAATTTCTCCATCAACAATGCCTTCAAACTGAATCTCATTTCCATCGATAATTAACGAGATTACTGTTCTAAAACGAGCATTTCTGTTTTTTATTTTAGTCATTTTATTCAACACTTTATCCATGTTGGCGTTGGCATTTTTTTCCTCTCCTGCATACCTCGCCGAATAAACGCCGGGTTCTCCGTCCAGACCTTCAATTTCAAGACCGGTATCATCGGCAAAACAGGAATAACCATATTTTTCGTAGATAAAATGCGACTTCTGGCTGGCATTCCCCTCTAAAGTGGGTTGCTCTTCCGGAATTTCTTCATCGCAACCAATATCTTTCAAACTTAAAAGTTGAAAACGGTTGCCCAAAATAGCCTGAAGTTCTTTTAGTTTATGTTGATTATTCGTTGCAAATACAAGTTTCATATCCATGCAGAAATCTATTTATTTGTAATAATATTTCAATTTCAGATTATCAACCTGAAAAGGTATTTTTTTAATGTTCCAAAAATAAACTATAATTCTGTCACCCTCCTGTAATTCTGATCCAACATTAACAGAAAAAGCAATTCTACCCCACTCTCCTGGCTCACGAACAAATTCATTTAATTTTGAAACTTCGTACAATTGTGTTTCTCCTTCGCGCTGAGTGGTAAAAACGAGCAGTGCATCATCCAATTTATCTTCAAAAAGGAAATCGGTTATAATAACGATCCTTTTTAACAACAACAAATTGTTGTCAACCGGAAGTTCAATTGCCGGCCCCCATTCATCGGAAGCGCTATAAGTGTAAAAATGATTCCCTGTAATCGAATCCGTCTTAATTCTTTTCCTATCGCTTGTCCAGTTATCAGTTCCTTGAATTTCGAATGTTTGATTAACCTGATATCCAAGTTCTTCTTCGGCTTTTTCCAACAAAATTAATCCGGAATTATTCCTCATATTTTGCTCCAGAATTTTTGGATAGAACGAAAACACCAGTTCTTTTATATTGTTGCCAATAATTCCACCCTGCCATGAAAATCCCAGAAATTTACTATCCGTGTTCAAAAGGAACTGGCTTAGCTCAGCCAAACCGGTTGTTTCATCAACATAGAAAATGGTATCGGCAGTAACCAAACTTTTAAGCTTTTCATTGCGTGTACTTACAAAATTGGTAACATCGTTCCCATAGCTCTGCTTCCATTCTTTGGTTTTTTCAGCAATTACAGAGGAAATCCCCCATTTGTTTTTTTCATACCAATACCGGTTCAAAAGGCTCCCCGAAATAAAAAATAAAACTCCCGCAGTAATAAAAATCAAAGTCTGTTTCTTCTTTCCCTTATTTTTTCTTGTGTAGAAATAAACTGCAAGGACAATTAAAACAAAGAAAACCAGATAGCTAAACAGGAAAGCGAGTTTTATTATAGAGTTCGTAAATTTAAAAGTTACCGTATGTGTTCCTGCAGGTACCAAAGTAGCCATGTGGGTATAATTACCGGTTAGCAATTCACCTTTTTTACCATCAACAAAAACCTTCCATCCCGTAAAATAGTTTTGTTGATAAACCAGTAATTGAGGAGAATTGGTGTTCGTTGTAATCTCTATTTCAGCAGGCGAGAAATTATTGATTTTCAAGTTATCACCACATCCGGCCTTTAATTGAACGTTTTTTATTTTTGCAAAATCCTCCTTGGAAAGAAACACCGTTTTTGGCGTGAAATTTTCGATCTCTGCATCTTCTCTTCCATCATCGGAAAAGTAAACAACCGGTTGCTTTTTTATGGCTTCCAATAATTCAGGGTAATTATCGGCAAGATGGTTATAACCGTCAAGTTTAAATGAAATCTTTCCATCGAAAGTAATTTTCTTCGGAAAAACATTGTTGTTCATCCACACAAAATCGTTATGTGCATGATTATCGGTGTTTTCCCCAATCGGGTTTAGTTCGGGAATTGGAAAACCTTTGGGTGACGCTTTCAGGTATTCATAAAAACGAACCGGATTTACCTCGCTAATTACAGTATAATGAATGTTGAGTTGCGTTGCTGCAATTCCATCAATTACAAATATTGAAAGTACCGCCAATGAAAATCTTTTTATGTCTTTTATTTTCAAAAGAAGGGTAGTAAAAGCAATCAAGATTATTATCTGAATTGTTCCCTGAAAAATAATATTATCAAAACGGCTAGCGTTAACAAGCTCTTCACTAAAACTTTTCCCGGGCTGTAAAAAAGCAAAGTGCTCTGTTTTGACAATTGCTGATAGGATAAAAATACCGATCAACAAAGCCACAAAACCGGAAATAAAGGCGATGATTTTTTTTTCTTTTTTGTCAAAGTCAAAATTCCGGATATTGATACCCGCATAAGCAAGAAAACTAAAAATGGCAAATCCTCTGAAAATAGAGGGATATTGAAACATATTCATCAGTGGGAAAAAGCGATAAAGTAACTCACGCAAGAAAAATTGTTTTCCGAATGATGCAAGAAGTGCAAAAATCCCAAAAAATAAAAGAATGAATGATTCCCTGTTTCGAACTTTTTTTGATAAAGAAAACAAAAACAAAACGAGTCCAATTATTCCAAAATAACCGTTGGAAGTTGAAACATCAGTCTCAAAATAGCCGGCGTCGCCAGTTGCCATTGGTAGAATAAATGAAACTATCGACTTTAATGTAAACGAGTGTTTTTGGGCCAAATCAAGTGACACTCCACCATAACGGCTTAAAAAGGGCGCACCCTGAAAATACGCTACAATTAAAACCGAACTAAAAAGCAGTACTGTTACAATTAAAATAAGATGATAAAAAACAAAATTGCTCCGATACTTTTTATTTGGCCAGTTTGCAATTACG
>JAWKKP010000017.1:0-179104 GCA_041393215.1 Draconibacterium sp. | reverse complement strand
TAATCGTGGCTGTTTTCCACCCCCCTGGGGTTCAAAATGAACCATAACGTATGTGTATGTTGAAGTGCAACTTATACTCTATTAGCTGTTAATCTTGTAATTGCCTGCTAGACTTTAGTTTATCGTCTAAAATACGGTCTAACGGACTTTTTATTTTGTTCAGAGACTTCTTGCTCACGTGGGTGTAAATCTCGGTTGTTTTCGTCGATTCATGTCCTAATAAATTTTGTATATATCGCATATCAACTCCTTGTTCAAGTAAATGTGTGGCAAACGAATGCCGTAACATATGGGGTGTTACTTTTTTGTTCAGACCTGCTGTAATGGCCGACTTGTTTAATGCCCTCGAAATACTCGATGAACTGTATTTTTTTCGGTCAGGGCTTTCAAACATCCAGTATTTAGGCTTGAATTGCTTTAAATAAACGTTTAGCAACCTTGAATTGGCATCCGATAAAATACCAATACGATCTTTTTTCCCTTTGGCTCCTCGAATAAAAATAATGTTTCTATCAAAATCAACATCCTCCTTCCGCAAATTTATTACTTCACTCCTTCGTAAACCTGCCGAATAAATGGTAGCCAATAATGTTTTGTGCTTCAGGTTGGCAGTGGCTTCCAGTATTCTCAGAATTTCTTGTTCCGATAATACTTTGGGTAACACAAATGTTTTTCGGGGCCGTTCAATGTCATAATATTGCCTGGGAAGTTCCAGCACCCTTTCATAATAAAATTTTATGGCGTTTATGCGCTGGTTTTGCTGCGAAGGCGAAATCTTATGCCGTTGAATTAAGAAAAGAATATAATCATTGATTTCATTTTTCGTAAGCCCGTCAATTTCTTTTCCCTTAAAGTAATGAACAAAATCCTTGATATATTCCATGTAGGTTTTAATTGTACTGGGGCTGTAGCGTTTCTGTTCCAATTTCTCCCGGTATCCTTTTGGAAGCCCAGTGTGTGCGCGATGCGGGTAACTTACAGCCTGCACGGGCGGCTGAACCTCCGGCGCTGATTTTTTTAATCCCGAATAATCGATATAGGCATGGGGCTGTAAAAGGGTGAAAAACTGATGAAGGTTAAAATCTTGTTCTCCCACATACCAACACCGCATGGTCCGGCTCCAGGTTGCCGAAGTATTTTTACGCAATACATCCATTACCTGAAGGTTGTAAGGAAACTCAATCCGAATAACATTTTGGGTTCTGTGGATTCCTTTTTCGAGTGTTATTTTGGGCAGCCCATTCAAATTTTTAAGATTTGGGTGATTAAAAATAACGATAAAATCGATAGAGAAAACGATTGTTTCTGCTTTTTTACAACAGCCCTATTGTTTTCATCGAACACCTTGGTACGGCAGTCCATATTACCTGAACTGCGGGTTGTTTCTCCCCTACTCCATGCTCCGGTATTTGGGGTCTAAACTGGTTTTATTGAAGACCGATATTACGGAATATACGGTTTTCGATTGTACATGGCGTTAAACAAGCCTTTCTGCCGGGTTATGTGCTAGTGAAGAAACCGCATTCCTTTTGGAAGAAGGATAATTCCAAAGCGTAGGAAGACAATTTCCAGTGGAAGGATAGAGA
Source organism: Draconibacterium sp. (assembly GCA_041393215.1). Classification (GTDB taxonomy): domain Bacteria; phylum Bacteroidota; class Bacteroidia; order Bacteroidales; family Prolixibacteraceae; genus Draconibacterium. The sequence goes on along the minus strand of JAWKKP010000017.1, from coordinate 177,518 downwards.
TTTTACTTTTTATGGTAAATTATTCTAAGTTTTTGGGATTACCGGTTTTTATTATTGCCATGAAAAAAGAAATTTTGATTTATATAATCAAGTTGTTTTACAACAGGTGGCGACTAAACGTGAAACGAAAAAAAACAGGGAAAGCCCCAAAACAAGAAAGAGGAACCCATCGGATTCCTCTTTCTTGTATTAGTTAGCTTTTAAGCTTGTGCTGTTGGCCCGCCAAAATTCATTGGCGGCATCATGGGTGCTGAACCGGGCTTCACATTTTTAATGGTGCCGTGCACGGCTTCATATTTTTTAATATTGTCCTGCAAAGCCAGTAATAAACGTTTTGCATGTTCCGGTGTAAGAATAATCCTCGACTTTACATTTGCCTTTGGAATACCGGGCATGATTCTTACAAAATCGACCACAAACTCTGAACTTGAATGTGTAATTACGGCCAGATTGGAATAAATTCCCTGTGCAACTTCTTCACTTAATTCAATATTCAGTTGTTGTGTTTTCTGATTTTTGTCATCCATGATGTTATTCTTTCTAATTAATTAGCTTTTCATATCGACCAACTGATCGTATTCCGATCTTGAACCTACAACAAGGTTTTTGTATTCTTTCAGACCTGTTCCAGCCGGTATTAAATGCCCACAAATAACGTTTTCTTTCAATCCGTCGAGATAATCGATTTTACCGTTAATTGCGGCTTCGTTCAATACCTTTGTTGTTTCCTGGAATGAAGCTGCCGACAACCAACTGCGTGTTTGCAGTGCAGCTTTTGTAATCCCTTGCAATACCTGACTTGATGTTGCGGGGATTGCATCCCTGGCGTCAACCAGTTTTTTGTCTTTCCTTCTCAACTGCGAGTTTTCGTCTCTCAGTTTTCGGGCCGAAATAATCTGACCGGCTTTTAACCCTTCTGCATCACCTGGTTCAATAACCACCTTTTTGCTGTAAATCCAGTCGTTTTCAGAGAAGAATTCGTTCTTATCGACCACTTGTTTTTCAAGGAAACGGGTATCTCCCGGGTCAACAATTTCGACCTTCCGCATCATCTGCCGGATAATGATTTCGTAGTGCTTGTCATTAATTTTTACCCCCTGCATCCGGTAAACGTCCTGAACTTCATTCAGAATATATTCCTGAACTGCTGTAGGACCTTTAATCGCCAGAATGTCAGACGGAGTAATAGCTCCATCCGATAGCGGAGTACCTGCCCTGATATAGTCGTTTTCCTGTACCAATATCTGTTTTGACAGCGGAACCATGTATTTCTTCACATCGCCAGTTTTGGTAGTGACGATAATTTCGCGGTTACCGCGTTTGATTTTGCCCAGTGAAACTTCACCATCGATTTCAGAAACCACAGCAGGGTTCGACGGGTTACGAGCTTCAAACAACTCGGTTACACGTGGCAGACCACCGGTGATGTCGCCGGCTTTACCAGCAGCACGTGGTATTTTAACCAGTACCATACCGGCTTTTACTTTCTGTTTGTTATCAACAGAAATGTGACCTCCAACCGGCAAGTTATAAGAACGGATTGCATTTCCTTCCTTATCAACTACTTTCAATGTCGGGTTCTTGGTTTTATCTCTCGATTCGATGATAACCCTTTCGCTATAACCGGTTTGTTCGTCCGATTCTTCGCGGAAAGTAACACCGTCAATCAGGTTCTCGAATTCAACTGTACCGTCGAATTCAGTAATGATTACACCATTAAACGGGTCCCATTCACAAATTAATGTTCCTTTCCGGATTTCCTGACCGTTTTTCACATACAGTTTTGAACCGTAAGGAATCGGGTGAGTTGAAAGCGGAATATTGGTATTCTTGTCAATGATTTTTAATTCGGCCAACCGACTTACAACAACATCGATTTCTGCCTTTTCGTCGTTTTCAAATTTTACAGCGCGTAATTCTTCGATTTCAACATAACCGTCGTACCTCGATTCGACCTGAGACTGTGCTGAAATGTTACCGGCGATACCCCCAACGTGGAAGGTACGCAAGGTTAACTGGGTACCGGGTTCACCAATCGACTGTGCTGCAATAACACCAACAGCTTCACCTTTTTGAACCTTATGTCCGGTTGCCAGGTTACGTCCGTAGCATTTTGCACAAACACCTACTTTTGACTCACAGGTTAATACCGAACGTATTTCAACGGTTTCAATCGGTGAATTTTCGATAACATTGGCTACATCTTCATCAATTTCGTCGCCCGATGCTACAATTAATTCACCATTCAACGGATGATAAATATCGTGAACAGAAGTACGACCGATGATTCTTTCGTAAAGTGAAGCAACAACTTCTTCGTTATTTTTAATTGCAGTAGCAACCAATCCACGAAGAGTACCACAATCATCTTCCGAAATAATAACATCCTGCGCAACATCAACTAAACGACGGGTAAGATAACCGGCATCGGCAGTTTTCAAAGCGGTATCGGCCAAACCTTTACGGGCACCGTGCGTTGAAATAAAGTATTCCAAAACCGAAAGACCTTCTTTAAAGTTAGCCAAAATCGGGTTTTCAATAATTTGAGAACCGGTAGAACCCGATTTTTGTGGTTTTGCCATCAATCCCCTCATACCGCACAACTGCCTGATCTGTTCTTTCGAACCACGGGCACCTGAGTCAAGCATCATATAAATTGAATTGAACCCTTGTTTGTCGGTACTCAGTGTTTGCATTACCGAGTGCGTCAATCTTGAGTTGGCATGTGTCCAAATATCGATAACCTGGTTATATCTTTCGTTATTGGTAATGAATCCCATGTTATAGTTAGCGATAATATCCTCAACTTCGGTATATCCATCGTTAACAATTTTTTCTTTGTTTTCAGGAATAATTACATCATCAAGATTGAACGACAAACCGCCACGGTAAGCCATGGTATAACCCAGGTCTTTAATATCGTCGAGGAATGCAACAGTTGTAGCATTTCCACTACGTTTAAACACATCGGAGATAATGGTTCTCAACGATTTTTTCGTCAACAACTGGTTGATATAACCTGCCTGACGCGGAACTTTTTCGTTGAAGATAACACGACCAACCGTAGTTTCTATAATATGTTTGAAATAGGCACCGTTTTCATCTACATCTTCCACTTTTACTTTAATAATCGCATGAAGATCGATTACTTTTTCAGCGTAAGCAATAATTACTTCTTCTGAAGAATAGAAAGTCATTCCTTCACCGCGTGCACCTTTTCTGGGTTTAGTCATATAATACAAGCCCAAAACCATATCCTGAGACGGAACCTGAATTGGAGCACCGTTTGCTGGATTCAACAGGTTATGCGAAGCAAGCATTAATAACTGAGCCTCCAAAATAGCTGCATTTCCCAGCGGAAGGTGAACCGCCATTTGGTCACCGTCAAAGTCGGCGTTAAATCCGGTACAAACCAACGGGTGTAACTGAATTGCCTTACCTTCAATCAAAACCGGCTGAAATGCCTGAATTGACAAGCGGTGCAGTGTGGGCGCACGGTTTAGCATTACCGGGTGTCCTTTCAATACGTTTTCAAGGATTTCCCAAACTACAGGATCTTTTCTATCTACTATTTTCTTAGCCGATTTTACAGTTTTTACAATACCTCTTTCAATTAATTTACGAATTACAAAAGGTTTGTATAACTCGGCAGCCATATCTTTTGGAAGACCACATTCATGAATCTTCAGCTTTGGACCAACAACAATAACCGAACGGGCTGAATAGTCAACACGTTTACCCAACAAGTTCTGACGGAAACGTCCTTGCTTCCCTTTCAAGCTGTCAGAAAGTGACTTCAAAGCCCGGTTACTTTCCGTTTTAACTGCATTCGATTTTCTTGAATTGTCGAACAAGGAGTCAACAGCCTCCTGAAGCATACGCTTTTCATTGCGTAAAATCACTTCCGGTGCTTTAATTTCAATCAATCGTTTTAAACGGTTATTCCGGATGATTACCCTACGATACAAATCGTTCAAATCGGAAGTAGCAAAACGTCCACCATCCAACGGCACCAACGGACGCAAATCCGGTGGAATTACAGGAACAACGCGAACAATCATCCATTCCGGACGATTGATGTTTTTACTTGCCCTGAAAGCTTCAACAACCTGAAGACGTTTTAATGCCTCGTTTTTACGTTGTTGAGATGTTTCCGTATTTGCCTTGTGACGCAAAGTGTAAGATAAATCATCGAGATCGAGCCTGCTCAAAATATCGAACAACGCTTCCGCTCCCATCTTCGCAATGAATTTTTGTGGATCATCTTCATCCAAAAGATGATTTTCTTTTGGAAGTGAGTCAATAATATCCAGATATTCTTCTTCTGTAAGGAAATCCAACTCTTTAACACCGTCGGCCAACTTAACTCCCGGATTAATTACCACGTAACGTTCGTAGTAAATAATGGAATCGAGTTTTTTAGTGGGTAATCCTAAAAGGTAGCCAATTTTATTTGGTAACGATTTAAAATACCAGATATGAGCCACCGGCACAACAAGCGAAATATGCCCCATGCGTTCACGACGGACTTTCTTCTCTGTAACTTCAACACCACAACGGTCACAAACTATTCCCTTGTAACGAATACGCTTGTACTTCCCGCAGTGACATTCGTAATCTTTTACAGGCCCGAAAATACGCTCACAAAACAATCCGTCGCGCTCCGGCTTATATGTTCTGTAGTTTATCGTTTCAGGTTTCAATACTTCACCAAAAGATCTTTCCAGAATTTCTTCGGGTGATGCGAGACTTACTGAAACTTTTGAAAAACTAATTTTCGCTTTATTATCTTTTTTGAATGCCATAATTCTAAATAAAAATCATTAAAACAGAACCAACACAATTAAAGCGGATTTTACTCCATCCTTACACTTAGCCCAAGACCTCTGAGTTCGTGTAACAATACATTTAAAGACTCAGGAATACCAGGTTGCGGCATTGGCTCACCTTTCACAATCGACTCGTATGCTTTTGCCCTACCCATTACATCATCCGATTTTACGGTAAGTATTTCCTGCAAGATGTGTGATGCACCAAATGCTTCCAGCGCCCAAACTTCCATTTCACCAAAACGCTGACCACCAAACTGAGCTTTACCACCAAGAGGCTGCTGCGTAATTAATGAATATGGACCAATTGAACGAGCATGCATTTTGTCTTCAACCATGTGTCCCAGTTTCATCATATAGATAACACCAACTGTTGCCGGCTGGTCAAATGGTTCACCTGTTTCACCGTCAATCAGTCGGGTCTCACCAAATCTTGGCACGCCTGCTTTATCGGTATATTCTGAAATCTCTTCCAGACTTGCGCCATCGAAAATCGGAGTGGCAAACTTGATTCCCAGTTCTTTTCCTGCCCATCCAAGAACAGTTTCGTAAATCTGTCCAAGGTTCATCCTCGAAGGCACACCCAGCGGATTTAATACAATATCAACCGGAGTTCCATCGGCAAGGAATGGCATATCTTCCTGGCGAACAACACGTGAAACAATACCCTTGTTTCCGTGACGGCCTGCCATTTTATCACCAATCTGAAGTTTACGTTTTTTAGCAATGTAAACTTTAGCCAACTGGATAATTCCTGCAGGAAGCTCATCACCAATAGTTACATTGTACCTTTCACGACGTGATACAGCTTCAGCTTCTTTATACTTGTTTATGTAGTTGTTAATTACGCGGAAAACAAGGTCGTTTTTATCTTTATCAGTCGTCCACTTGGCAGGATTGATGTTTAAATAATCAATTTCCTGTAATTGTTTTAAAGTGAACTTAACCCCTTTTACGATAATTTCCGTTCCGTAATAATCCTTAACACCTTGCGATGTTTTACCTGCAACCAGTGTAAATAATTTATCTTCAAGTTTTGCTCTTAAAGCGGAAACTTCACGCTCAAATTTTTCGTCAATTTGATCCAGTAGCGCTTTAGTAGCTTTTCCCTTTTTATCTTTTGTTACTCTAGAAAACAGTTTTTTGTCGATAACAATTCCCGATAATGATGGAGAAGCTTTCAACGAAGCATCTTTAACATCACCAGCTTTGTCACCAAATATTGCCCGCAAAAGTTTTTCTTCCGGCGATGGATCTGATTCTCCTTTCGGAGTAATTTTTCCAATTAAAATATCACCGGGTTTTACATCAGCACCGATACGAATTAAGCCGTTTTCATCCAAGTTACGGGTTGCTTCTTCACTAACGTTCGGTATATCCGAAGTAAACTCTTCAACACCACGTTTTGTATCACGAACTTCCAGGCTGTATTCATCAACGTGAACCGAAGTAAATACATCTTCACGCACAATGCGTTCTGAAATAACAATCGCATCCTCATAATTGTACCCCTGCCAAGGCATGAATGCTACCATCAGGTTTCTTCCTAAAGCAAGTTCTCCTTTATCGGTTGCATAACCTTCGGTAAGTATTTCACCTTTTTTAATCCGCTGTCCTTTCTGAACAATCGGTTTCAGGTCAACAGTTGTACCCTGGTTGGTCTTATTATATTTCTGCAATTCGTAAGTTACAACTTCAGGGTCGAAGCTCACAAAGCGATCCTCTTCCGAAACATCGTAACGAACAATAATTTGAGTTGCATCAACAAATTCGATGACTCCGTCAAACTCAGCTTTCACCAGAATTTGTGAATCGGCTGCGGCCCTGCCCTCCAAACCGGTTCCTACAATCGGAGCTTCCGGACGAAGCAGCGGAACTGCCTGGCGCATCATGTTCGATCCCATTAAAGCACGGTTGGCATCGTCGTGTTCTAGGAATGAAATTAACGAGGCTGCAACCGAAGCAATCTGGTTAGGACCAACATCCATTAACTGAACTTTTTCCTTTTCGATAAATGGATAGTCACCATCGAGCCTTGATTTTACTTTTTCATTAATGAAGTTTCCGTTTGAATCGATTGGTGCATTTGCCTGAGCAATTACCTGCCCTTCTTCTTCTTCAGCAGTAAGATAAACAACTCCCTCATCGGAAAGATCAACCTGTCCATTAGCTACTTTACGGTAAGGCGTTGATATAAAGCCAAGGTCATTAATTTTAGCAAAAACACACAAAGAAGAAATCAAACCGATATTTGGACCTTCCGGTGTTTCAATCGGACAAAGTCTTCCGTAATGGGTAAAGTGAACGTCTCGTACTTCGAACCCGGCTCTTTCTCTTGATAAACCACCAGGCCCTAAAGCAGACATACGTCTCTTATGCGTCATCTCAGCAAGCGGATTGGTTTGATCCATAAACTGAGATAGTGCGTTGGTACCAAAGAATGAATTAATTACGGATGATAAGGTTTTCGAATTGATCAAGTCAATCGGGGTGAAAACTTCATTGTCTCTTACGTTCATTCTTTCACGAATTGTACGTGCCATACGCGCCAAACCTACGCCAAACTGACTGTACATTTGTTCTCCAACTGTACGTACCCTTCTGTTACTTAAATGGTCAATATCATCAACATCTGTTTTTGCATTTACCAGCTGAATCAAATGCTTGATGATTTCAATTATATCTTCATTGGTAAGAACCCGATTTTCAAAATCGACATTCAAACCTAATTTTTTATTAATTCGGTAACGACCAACTTCCCCTAAATCGTAACGTTTATCTGAAAAGAACAATTTTTCGATAACATCTCTGGCCGTGGCCTCATCCGGTGGTTCCGCATTTCGTAACTGACGATAAATGTGAAGAACAGCCTCTTTTTCTGAGTTACATGGATCCTTTTGAAGTGTGTTGTAAATAATGGCGAAATCCTGTTGATTCTGATCTTCTTTGTGTAAAAGAATCGTTTTTACACCTGAATCGATGATTTCATCGATGTGATCATCTTCAATTTCTGTTTCACGGTCGATGATAACTTCGTTACGCTCAATGGAAACAACTTCACCGGTATCTTCATCCACAAAATCTTCTACCCATGTTTTCAACACACGGGCAGCCAGTTTTCTGCCGACTAGTTTTTTAAGGCCGGTTTTGGAAACTTTAATCTCGTCAGCAAGATTGAATATTTCCAGAATATCTTTATCACTTTCAAAACCGATGGCACGTAAAAGTGTGGTTACAGGTAATTTCTTTTTCCTGTCGATATAAGCATACATTACGCTGTTAATATCGGTAGCAAATTCAATCCACGAACCTTTAAACGGGATAATACGTGCTGAATAAAGTTTTGTACCGTTGGCGTGTAGGCTCTGGCCAAAGAAAACACCAGGAGAACGATGCAACTGAGATACAATCACACGTTCGGCACCATTGATAATAAACGTACCTCTTTCAGTCATGTAAGGTACTGTACCCAAATAAACATCCTGAACAACTGTATCAAAGTCTTCGTGTTCAACATCGGTACAGTATAACTTTAGTTTTGCCTTTAACGGCACGCTAAAAGTTAAACCCCGCTCAATACATTCCTGGATGGAATATCTTGGTGGATCCACCTGGTAGTCGAGAAACTCCAGAACAAAGTTGTTTCGGGTATCGGTAATAGGAAAGTTTTCCTGAAATACCTTGTACAGCCCTTCCGAAGACCTGTTATCAGGTGTAGTTTTTAACTGAAAAAAATCTTTAAATGATTTAACTTGTACTTCCAAGAAGTCAGGGTAATCAAACCTGGTTTGCGTTGAGGAAAAACTTATCCTCTCTTTTTTTGCTTGTACGGACATGTATTTAATACAAGTTAATTTTATAGAAATACCAATAGACAAAAAGGTTTAGAACCCCATATTTATAGGATTCTAAACCGTATAACCTTTAAAAGGTCGAAAAGTTTTTATTTAATTTCAACTTCAGCTCCTGCTTCCTGCAATTGATTTTTCAAAGATTCAGCTTCATCTTTAGAAACTTTTTCTTTGATTGCTTTTGGAGCACTATCAACTACTTCTTTAGCTTCTTTCAAACCAAGACCAGTTAGTTCTTTAACGAGTTTTACAACTGCCAGTTTAGACTGACCAGCAGCTTTTAAAATTACGTCAAATTCAGTTTGCTCAACAACAGCAGCTTCTTCGCCACCGCCAGCAACCGGTCCTGCAACTGCAACTGCAGCAGCAGCTGGTTCAATACCGTATTCGTCTTTCAGAATTCCAGCTAATTCATTAACCTCTTTAACAGTTAAGTTTACCAACTCTTCTGCAAGCTGTTTTAAATCTGCCATTTTTATTACTTTTTTAAATTATTTCAAAAAAAATTATTCTTTTTCTCCGAGTGTTTTTAACACACCATGTATAATGTTGCCACCTGATTGTAACTGACCGAGTACGGTCTTCATTGGCGACTGCAACAATGCAACAACATCAGCAATAAGTTCGTTTTTCGATTTCACTGCAATTAATGCATCCAGCTGATCTTCTCCTAAATAAACAGACTCCTGAACATAGGCTGCCTTTAAAACAGGTTTTTTATGTTTTTTACTGAAGTCTTTAATCAGTTTGGCCGGAACATTTGCATTCTCGGTAAACATTACTGAAGTATTGCCTTTAAGCGCATCGTAAATTTCTTCAACGTTCTTATTTGAACTTTCAAGAGCTTTACGTAGTAGAGTATTCTTAACAACAACCAGTTTTACATCCTGGCTAAAACATAGTCTTCTTAAGTTACTGGTATTCTCAGCATTTAAACCACTAATGTCAGTCAAATAAAAATGGTTGTAAGAATTAATTTGTTCCTGTAAATTATCAATAATAACTTTTTTCTCTGAACTCTTCATTTTTACACATTTTTAATCGGTGACCGATTTGGGTTCAACTTGAATACCAGGGCTCATAGTACTGGAAAGATAGATACTTTTAATATAAGTACCTTTAGCAGCAGTTGGTTTCAATTTAACGATAGTGTGAATAAACTCAAGAGCATTTTCTTTAATCTTTTCAGGAGTAAATGATACTTTCCCTATTGATGTATGAACAATTCCGAATTTATCAACTTTAAAGTCAATTTTACCTTGTTTAACTTCGCTGATCGCCTTACCAATCTCCATTGTCACTGTTCCACTTTTAGGGTTTGGCATTAAACCGCGGGGACCTAAAATACGTCCCAACTGTCCAACTTTTCCCATAACAGGAGGCATGGTAATAATTACATCAACATCAGTCCAACCACCTTTGATTTTATCAATGTAGTCATCAAGTCCAACAAAGTCTGCTCCGGCATCTTTGGCTTCCTGTTCTTTGTCAGGAGTAACCATGGCCAGTACGCGAACTTCTTTTCCAGTTCCATGGGGTAACGAAACTACGCCTCTAACCATCTGGTTAGCTTTTCTTGGATCTACTCCCAGTCTTACATCAATATCGACAGAGGCATCGAATTTGGTATAAGTAATTTCTTTTACCAGTTCCGCTGCTTCATCAATAGAGTATGCTTTTCCCTTTTCGAGTTTTTCAAGAGAAGCCTTTTTATTTTTCGTAATTCTGCCCATCGTATAAGATTTATTTAGTTATTGAATGGTGAAGCACCTTTTACAGTGATTCCCATACTTCTGGCAGTTCCAGCAACCATTCTCATTGCCGCTTCAATAGTAAAGCAATTCATGTCAACCATTTTCGTTTCTGCAATTTGTTTCACCTGTTCCCAGGTAACAGAACCTACTTTTGCAACATGTGGCTCTGACGAGCCCTTTTTTAACTTTGCTACTTCGAGCAATTGCACAGCCACAGGAGGTTGTTTAATAATGAAGTCAAAAGACTTGTCTGCATATACAGTTATAATTACAGGAAGTACTTTTCCTGCCTGGTCTTGAGTACGACCATTAAACTGTTTGCAGAACTGCATTATATTAACCCCTTTGGCACCCAGCGCTGGCCCCACAGGTGGTGAAGGATTAGCAGCACCACCTTTAATCTGTAATTTAATTAATCCAGCAATTTCTTTCGCCATAATAAATAATTAACGCGTTATTATTCCTTTTCAACTTGCATGAAGCTAAGCTCTAAAGGAGTTTTACGTCCAAAGATCTTCACCATTACCTGTAACTTCTTCTTTTCCTCATTGATTTCCTCAATGGTTCCGTTAAAGCCATTAAATGGTCCATCGATTACTTTTACTGTTTCTCCTACCACAAACGGGATATTCAGACCTTCGTCGGTTTCTGCCAATTCGTCGACTCTACCTAGAATTCTGTTTACTTCACTCTGCCGCATCGGTACGGGTTCTCCACCTTTAGTGTCGCCTAAAAACCCGATTACGTTAGGAACATTCCTTAGCGTGTGTGCAACTTCACCCACTAACGCAGCTTCGATTAAAATATAACCCGGGAAAAAGTTCCGTTCTTTACTGATTTTTTTACCATTCCGAATCTGGTAAACCTTTTCCATTGGTATTAGAACCTGGTCTACAAAACCTTTCAAATCTCCAACAGCGATCTCGTTTTCGATATATTCTTTTACTTTCTTCTCTTTGCCACCAATAGCACGCAGAACATACCACTTCTTAATGTTTTCGCTCATTTCGATCTAAAGGTTTTGATTAATAAAACAATCCATAAATAAAATTCATTATGTTCCTGAATGACAGGTCCATAGCAAAAATTAAGAGTGATATTATTAAGGAAGCAACCATTACAACTAATGCACTACTTTGTAGTTCTTTCCAAGTCGGCCATGTAACTTTATGTACCAGTTCATCATAGGCCTCTTGCAAGTATAATTTAAATTTCATTTTAAATGATCGTTTTTGTACGGAAGGTAAGAATCGAACTTACTGTAAATAAACCACTCCCCAAATCAAGTTCATCCGTAAAATAGTCCCGGGCCAAAAAACCCAGGACTATATACTTCATATTATTTGTTGTAATTATTCAACAATTTCAGTTACCTGACCTGCACCAACTGTACGTCCACCTTCGCGAATTGCGAAACGTAAACCTACGTTAAGAGCAACAGGATAAATCAATTCAACTTCAATTGAAACGTTATCACCAGGCATAACCATTTCACGACCTTCCGGCAAATGAATTTCACCTGTTACGTCAAGTGTACGCAAGTAGAACTGCGGACGGTATTTATTATGGAATGGAGTGTGACGACCACCTTCTTCTTTTTTCAATACGTAAACCTCAGCTTTAAACTTAGTATGAGGAGTAATTGAACCCGGTTTTGCCAAAATCTGTCCACGTTTAATTTCTTTTTTGTCAACACCACGCAACAACAAACCTACGTTGTCACCAGCTTGACCATCATCCAAAATCTTACGGAACATTTCAACTCCGGTACATACCGTTTTACGTCCTTCAGCGCCTAACCCAATTAACTGAAGTTCGTCACCAGTGTGAATTTTACCTGTTTCAATACGACCTGTAGCAACAGTACCACGACCTGTAATTGAAAATACGTCCTCAACTGGCATTAGGAATGGTTTATCAACATCACGAGGAGGAAGCGGAATCCAAGTATCAACAGCATCCATCAATTCCATGATTTTATCTTCCCACTGAGCTTCGCCATTCATTGCACCAAGCGCAGATCCTTTGATAACAGGAGTATTGTCACCATCAAATTCATAGAAATCCAATAATTCACGAATTTCCATTTCTACAAGTTCCAATAATTCCTCATCATCAACCATATCCACTTTGTTCATAAACACAACCAATTTAGGTACGTTTACCTGACGTGCCAAAAGGATATGTTCGCGAGTTTGTGGCATAGGACCATCTGTTGCAGCAACAACGATGATTGCACCGTCCATCTGAGCAGCACCAGTTACCATGTTTTTAACGTAGTCAGCGTGACCAGGACAGTCAACGTGAGCATAGTGACGTTTTTCAGTCTGATACTCAACGTGTGCAGTATTAATTGTAATACCCCTTTCTTTTTCTTCCGGAGCATTATCAATTGAATCGAAAGATTTAACTTCTGATAAACCTTTTTTAGCCAATACCATAGTAATGGCAGCAGTCAGGGTAGTTTTACCATGGTCAACGTGGCCAATAGTACCAATGTTGACATGTTCTTTGTCCCTTACAAATGTTTGTTTAGCCATAACTCAAATTTTAATTTTAATCTTATTTTAATCATTTTATTTTGAGCCGAAGACGAGAATTGAACTCGTGACCTCATCCTTACCAAGGATGCGCTCTACCCCTGAGCTACTCCGGCATTAATACATAATGAGACAGAAGTAATAAGTATTTCCCCTTAAAACTTCAGTCTCATAAATGAGCGGGAGACGGGATTCAAACCCGCGACCCTTAGCTTGGAAGGCTAATGCTCTATCGACTGAGCTACTCCCGCATACATTATCTTAGCAAAAATGCCGTGCAAAACTACAAAATTTCATCAAACAGCAAACAAAAAATTAAATTTTGTCTTCATTTAAAGTGTTAAATTTTGTTTTTCAAGAAAAACATCCAACAACTAAAAACCTCTTCAAATGCCTTGTTTTTCCGTCAAACCACCTTAAATTCAACTGTTTCCTGAACGCTCCCAAATTGGGTTTGCAAATGTAAAAATATTATTTTAAAAAACTAAAAATAAAGTGGGCTATTTTACAATTTTATTTACTTTTCAATTTTTCTTTGTATTTACCCAATTGCTTACGGATAGCTTCAACAACCAAATCGGTTGCTTCTTCAAAAGTGTCTGCTTGTTTTTTTGCAAATAAATAATCATTTGCCGGTATAGAAACTTTTAACTCAGAAACCTTATTGTTTGCCACTTCAGGTTTTAAAACCTTTAATATGACCTCAGCACTTATGATACCGTCAAAGAAGGTATCAAGCTTCCCAACTTTTTTGTTTACAAAATCCACCAATTTTTTATCGGCGTTGAAATGTACTGAATTAATTTTTATTTCCATGATAACACTTTTTTTAGCCCCTTGGATGGGCTTGTTTATAAATCTGGTGCAGCCTTTCGAAAGTTGTGTGAGTGTAAACCTGGGTGGCCGCCAAATTTGAATGCCCTAATAATTCTTTTACCGCATTTAAATCGGCGCCCTTATTTAAAAGATGCGTAGCATAAGTATGCCTCAAAACGTGTGGGCTTTTCTTCTCAAGCAGTGTAACTTTTGCCAAGTATTCTTTTACTACCCGATATATAAGCTTCTCGTAAGCCGGCTTGCCACTTTCTGTCACTAATAATCTTTCTGTATTGCTGCCTATAGTCTCATTTTTCAAATTAACGTATAAATTCAATATTTTGTTGATGCTAACCGGATAAGGAATTACCCTTTCTTTATTTCTTTTTCCCAATACTTTAATGGTACTTTCACTCTGATTTACATCCAACTCTTTCAGTTTCAGAAGCTCAGACAATCTTATTCCAGTTCCGTACAATAATGTTATTATCAGTTTATCACGAATGCCAACAAAATCTTCTGAAAAGAAACCATCATCTAATAAATGCTGAAGATTATTCTCCTCTACGAAAAAGGGAAGTTTCTTGCGAATTTTAGGTAGAGGAAGTAAAACAGCAGGATTATTATCGATTACATTTTCTTTCATCAAAAACTTGTAGAATGACTTAATAGTTGAAACTTTCCTATTGACGGAGCGTTCCGAAAGTTTTTGCCCCATTAACTCAACAACCCAGCTACGAATCAACTTTACATCAACATTTTTTACATGAAAATCCCCAACCCTTTCTGTACAAAATTGCACGAATTGGTCGAGGTCATTTTTATATGCAGTTACGGTATGAGGCGAATACCTCTTCTCGTACCTTAAATAATCAATAAACGATTCCTGATATCTCATTAATATTGTTCAAACAAAACCAGGAATCCTAAATTTATTAGTCTTCCTGCCGTTGTAATCCCTGAACGTAAACTGCCTTTTTTAACTCATCCCTTCTTTTTACTGAAGGTTTTGTGTATTTCTGACGTTCACGCAATTCTTTGATTACACCTGTTTTCTCGAATTTTCTCTTAAACCTCTTTAAGGCTCTTTCAATATTTTCGCCTTCTTTTACTGGAATAATTATCATTTCCTACGTTGTTAATTTTCAAAATTGAGGCGCAAATTTAGAAATTATTCGATTCAGATCAAATTTATGAGAAAAAAATTATTTTTCCTACGTGATATTTTACATTTAAAGATATTTAACGACACGTTAAATAGGGTGACAAACGCCTAAATGTTACGCTATCAGAAGAAAAGACTTTTTTGACATCTTCTAGATTTTTAAAAGCCCCATTTTTATTCCGATACGTTAAAAGTTCATTCGTTTGCTTTTTATTTAAATATGGATGTTTCAATAATTGAGTATAATCAGCATAATTTATTCTTATTTTATTTAACAACAACGTATCGGCGTAAATCCTATTCTCAATCTTTTTAAAGGTTTCAGGTGGAAAATTATAGACTTCAAGTAACTGTAACTTCGAGTAATAACCACCAAGCAAGTTTTTATATTTTAAAATCCGGCCGGCAAAAACAGGCCCAATCCCGTCCAGTTCCAAAAGGTCAAGAGAATCTGCACCGTTAAGTTCGATTAATTTTATGGGTTGGCTTACATCTGAAGGTGTCTTTTCGATTTTTATATAATTTTCGGCAACAAGAAAAAAAGCTGAATCAATTCCATAGATTTTTAAGATATCACTTTTTAAGTTGAATTTTCCCCCACTTGCTCTGTATTTAATGAGGTTATTAGCCTGAAATTGACTAAAACCAAACTTTAGCAATGTGTCCATTTCAACATTATTAGGATCGAAATAACCCGAGCCAGTAAAAGTTGGCTTATTATCAGATTCTTGAGGCTTGGGCTTGCCATTCTTATGAATTTGATGTAGGTTAACATAGTACTTTATTGCCTCGAATATACTGTCATTCATCCCATAGATTTTTCGTATTTGCTCAACACTATTAAAATGCCCTCCGGCGTTTCTGTAATTCACAATATTTTGCTTGATAAATCGAGGAATATTTAACGAATCGAGTTTTTCTAAAGTAATCGTATTTGGATTAAATGAAAATAAATATTTGCCCGAATCTTCATGCCGCAATTGCCCTTTTTCCCATTCCTCCACCATTTTCCGAAATTCAAAATAATCGTATTTCGACTTAGTCTCTATGTTTTTTATGACAATAACTGCCACAATTGAAATGAATATTAGAAAAAGCAGTATAAGAATTGCGTTTCTGTCTCTCTTTGAAAAATATAAGTATTGATTAAGAAACTCTTTTAAGGGATTACGCATTTATCTATCATTTAGAGGATTCGGGTATTAATTAATACTCCAAATTTAGATAAAATGCTATAAAGTTCCAATTAACAAATATTTAAGAGTCGTAAAAGCTAAAAGCTTAAAAGTCCTACCTTGTTTAACAAAACAATAGCAATTGCTAGCGGAGCTATGAATTTAACAAGAAACATGAAAACTGATAACAATGCACTTGAAAGGCTCGCTCCATTCGACATTTCTTCTTTTACTTTTTTTCGCCCTAAAAACCAACCGACAAAAATCGATATAAAGAAACCTCCAATAGGCAGAAATAAATTAGCAGAGATCCAGTCCATTAAATCGAAGAAGTTTAATCCAAATATGCGAAAAGAAGAAAATTCTCCTACAGACAAAGAACAAAGAATACCGAGGAAAGAAATTAAAACCGTTGCCAGAATTGTGGAGGCTTTTCTGCTCATGTTAAACTCTTCCTTGAAATAAGCAACTACAACTTCCAGTATTGAAATGGCCGATGTTAAAGCCGCAACAGTTAGTAATATAAAAAAGAGAATTGAAAAAATGTAGCCACCCGGCATCTGGCGAAAAACATTAGGGAGTGTTACAAAAATTAACCCGGGGCCCTCTGTTGGGGCAATTCCAAAAGCAAATACCGCAGGGAAAATTGCTATACCGGCAAAAATTGCTATAACAGTATCGGCTACTGTAACATTAATTACCGTGTTAACGAGGTTATTTTGTTTATCGATATATGAACCATAGGTTATTAATGTTCCCATGCCTAAACTCAAGGTAAAAAAAGCATGTCCAAGAGCACTCAGAATTCCATCTCCCGTGAGTTTGGAAAAATCAGGATTGAATAAAAAAATTAATCCGGCCTTTGCACCCTCTAATGTTAATGATTTGACACATAGAATCAACAAAATGATAACCAACAATGGCATTAATATCTTCGTATATTTTTCAATACCTTTTTTAACACCAATAATTACAATTGCCCCCGTTAAAAGCATAAAGAACAACTGGTAAGCAACTGGTTTCACCGGATCCTGATTGAATACAGAAAAAAGAGTAGCTATCTCTTCCGGACTTTTATTAGAAAAACCATTTTTAATTGATAATACAATATATTCAATACTCCATCCGGCCACAACACCATAGAATGATAGAATTAAAAACGCTGCACTTACACCAAGTATTCCAATATACTTCCACGGAGTTCCTGGTGCCAGCACTTTAAATGCCCCAAAAGCATTTCGTTTCGAACTACGCCCAATAATTAATTCTGAAAGCATAACGGGTAAACCAACTGCAAGAATAAAAGCCAGATATACGAATAAAAATGCAGCGCCACCATAAACCCCTGCGATATAAGGAAATTTCCAGATATTTCCCAAACCTACTGCAGAACCCGCTGCCGCTGCAATTACTCCAAATTTTGAACCGAATGTATCGCGTGATTGATTATTATCAGGCATAAAATTGTATTAGATCAAAACAAAATCTTTACGATTGCTTTAAATTTTTAATTTTCGAGACAGCAAAAATGCAAAAAAATTAATATTCTCAAAAAAAAGAAATGTACAATTATTTGCAACATTTAGAATGGATAACCAATAGCGAATGTAAGATTAAAATCGTTGTTTGTTAAAGCACGCGAACCAACAATCCACCCATTATGTTCAGTCGTGGAAGGATCACGGAGTTTCATTCCCAGGTCGAGCCTGAAAATAAAATACGTTAAGTCGAAACGTAAACCGGTTCCTGTACCTAAAGCAATTTGTTTATAAAAACTATTGAATTTAAACAACGCCCCTTCCCTATTGTCTTTTTTATCAATGGCCCAAATATTTCCAGCATCTAAAAAAAGTGCGCCATCAATAAATTTTATCAGGTTAAAACGATATTCAAAGTTAGCTTCCAGTTTAATGTCAGCTGTTTGATTAGGATAATCTTCTGGTGATGCTTTGAAAGAACCTGGTCCTAACGAGCGAACCGGCCAAGCGCGAATTCCATTTGCACCTCCTGTGAAATATTTCTTCTCGAAGGGTAATACACCGAAATTTCCGTAGGGTACACCAATTCCTAAAAACACACGCCCTACCAACGAACTGTAGTCGTCGAGAACATGACTGTGACTAATTTCAATATCCGATTTAACATATTGGGCAAACCGGGTGTTAAAGGCTTTATAATATTCTGCTGTAACTACTCCAAGTGAATCGGTCTCTTTAAATTTATCTCTACTGAGAACTTCAGAAAGGGCCCACAGTAAATTTCCCGAAGATTCAATATTATACCTTACATAGGTATAGTTTTTTAATGTATTTAAACGTTGATTGTTATAAACTAACGCATAATTCATTGCAAAAATAAGGTGATCGGTAAAACTGCTTCTGATATATAGATCTTGTATTCCGTCGATAAAGTTTGGATCGTATTCATATACCCTTACTTTATTATAATCGAGCAAATTCCAAATTTGCCTGATATCTTCAGTCGATTTCCAGTCATAACCAAATTTTATATTTGATATTGTTCGTGTATATTCGGGACGTTTCTGATAGTTAAAACCCAGAGTAACAACCGTTTTAGGCAAAAAGCGCTCAAAATTATGAATATAATTTCCCGGTCCAAGCAGTTTTGGGAACATGAAATTTGACTCAACCCCAAATTCACGGGTATTAAAATAATCGGGTACGCCTTTGTCTAAATGTTGCAAGCGTTCAAATGCCCCACGAAATTTTAGTTCGAAAATTTCAGCTCCACGAAACAGGTTTCTATGCATGTAAGTTACATTTCCGGCCACACCAAAGTTTCCGGAAGTATTTGTTCCTTCAATATCGAACGACGTTGATTGTTTATTTAAAGGAGCCAGGCGAATATAACAATCGAGCCAGTTAGTATCTCTGGCAAAAGGAGCTTCCTGAAATTGAATATCGACAAAACGAAACTGCCGAAGCCTGTTAAAAGCAGTAAATGCATTTTCAACCGCCTTATTGCTATATAGCTCCCCTCTTTCAAGTTGCATAGTTCTGTCAAACAACGAAGGCGGGTACTTTATCTGTTCATTCTGATAAACAGTATTGCTATTCCACGAAATCGTATCAGAAAAAATGCCTGAAGAATCTCTGGCCGAGGTAACCGGTGAATTTCCCGGGAGTATCGAGAAATAAAAATGATTGAGATAATAAGGAGTTGAAACCTTGGAGGAATCAACCTGGTTATTTCTTGACGAACGAATAATTAAATCAACCAATGCCTGTTTTAAGTATGCAGTTGTATCAGCAACGAACTTAATATTGTCTTTCGAAAAATAATAATAGCCACTATTCCTAAAAAGCTCAACAATATCCTGCTGATGCTTCGCCATTAAATCAACATCAAACGGATCGCCTGCTTTAATTTCATCTTTTAATGAACTCGAAAAATAGAGTCTTTGAAAAGCAGTGTCTTTAATATTATAACTCAATTTCCGAATTGTGTATCTCTCTCCTGAATTCAAAGTATATTTTATGATCGCTTTTTGCTTCTTCTCGTTTACATCCATTGAGCTTTCAACCGATGCGCGATAAAATCCCTTGCTGTTTGCGTATTGTTTCAACTGTTCTTCCGAACGGTTCGATAGTGTTTGGTCATAAATTTGAGGTGCTTCACCAATTCGTTTTAACCAATCATCAGTCTTTTTCTTCGAAGACAAATTATACAGGAATAAATGAAATTTCAGGAAGCCAAGAATCTTATAATTCTCTTTCTGGCGAATGTAAGATTTTGCCACCTCTTTATCAAGATTCGGATTATCGATATTGACTTCAACTTTATTGATAAGATATTTATCTTTGGGAACAAATTTCACCTGAGAACAGGAGAATAAAAAAACAGTCATCAACAACACCAGAATTTTTAAACGCCCCAACTTATATATGTTTTTTTTTATTCCCAATTCAGATTTCTTTATTCAACAAAAATAACGAAGTGTTTTATTAAGAAACAGTAACTTTACCCGAATATTTTACAGATTATTGTTTTTTCAGATGATAAGCAAAAATACACTAAAACTTATTCAATCTCTGGCTTTAAAAAAGAACCGGGTAAAAGAAAATCTGTTTTTGGTAGAAGGCGACAAGAATGTTCTGGAAACTTTAACATCGGGATTTAAAGTTGAAAAACTATTTGCAACCGATACATTTTTAAACTTAAATTCCTACGCCGTTAAAAATGCAGTTGAAACGAGCGAAGTTACGGAAACCGATATCAAAAAAGCCAGTCTTTTAAAAAACCCGCAAAACAGTCTGGCTATTTGTAAACTCCCCAATCAACCTGATTTACCCGAAGAATTAAAAAACACCCTCTCTGTATATCTCGATGGAATCCAGGACCCCGGGAATTTGGGTACTATTCTGCGAATTTGTGACTGGTTCGGGATCGATGAGATTTTTTGTTCTTTGGACACTGCGGATGTTTTCAATCCCAAAGTAATTCAGGCAAGCATGGGGTCTTTTTGCAGAGTTCAGGTTTGGAACGTTGCGTTTTCAGCAATTGAATCCCTCTCTAAAAAATCGCAGACTGTAATTTTGGGAGCATTTCTTGATGGAGAAAATATTTATAAAGAGCAACTTACTCAAAAAGCTTTGATTGTTGTTGGAAATGAAGGCAATGGAATAAGACCGGAAGTAGAACAAAAAATTGAAAAGAAAATAAAAATACCTTCATCGGTCGTAAGTTCAAAGAGAGCTGAGTCGCTAAATGTTTCTGTTGCCACCGGAATAATTATCTCGGAAATTACAAGGCAGCTTCATTTTCGCTCCTATTCGAAATGAAATGAAAGTGTGAATATATTGGAGCGTAAACTTTTAATTGACTGCGAATAATACTGACGTTGAGTTTGTGAGGGTGCGCGGTTTAATTGGTCATTTAACCCGAAACTAAATTTTGCTTCTACCGAGAAACGGAAAAACGGGAAGTAATGATCCCAGCCACCTCCAACCTCTGCATAAAAACCACTGTTCTTCAACTTCACCAAATCTTCTTTTGCGGTTCTGGAAATATCTTGCCTGTAAGCTCCGCCAAAAATTACGTATGGCCTATCGTTATTTATTCTTCTGGCTTTGTATTTTACAAGCAGTGGAAAATCAAGAAAAGTAGATTTTATGGAATATTCATAATTCGAATGATTAACTGATGGATCATTAATATCAAAAACGGGAATATTATAATGTAACCTTCTTTCACCAAACGACATGCCGGGCAAAAAACGAAGATTCAAATCTTTTGTCAACCTAAGGCTGGAAACAATTCCAACGGTAAACCCGGGAACTAACGTAGCCAAATCAGACCGAACCGTATCAATTCCAGTTATTTGTTTTGAATCTCCCAGCCAATCCTGCGGAAGAAAGTCTGGATTTTCGTCCATTGGGTTATAATTTACCACATTAAAATCGAGCATGTTTGTGCCTAAAGTAAACCCAAAGTGAATTCGTTTGTCATCAAAAGTTGTCAGATATTTCACCTTTTGCTTTTGTCCAAGAACATTGGTGGCGACAAAACATAATAATATGTATAAAAGAATTTTTTTCAATTTATTCTTTAGTTCTATGCCTTTTCAAAAAACAGGAATTTATATTATTTATTGTACAAGTCAGTTAATTTTCAACTTATGCGCTTCGTAAATTGATGCTACACCAAATGTTTGCGGAAAACTCTTATTTTCCACAAATCCGACTTCGGCTAAAATAGTCAAAAAAAGCTCACCATCAGGAAATTCATTTACCGATTCAGGTAAATATGTGTAAGCACGCGCGTCTTTTGAAACTGTTTTACCAATCAGAGGTAAAATCCGGGTAAAGTAAAACTGATATAATTGCTTTATCGGGGCCTTTTGAGGCTTCGAAAACTCAAGAATAAAAAATACTCCTCCGGGTTTTAATACTCTTAAAATTTCAGCTAATCCTTTTTTTAACGATTCAAAATTACGTACACCAAAACCAACAATTGCTGAATCAAATGTATTGTCTTCAAATGGCAGATTTTCCGAATCGGCTTTTCGCAGTTCAATTACGTTTACGAGTCCCCTCTTTTCAACTTTCGTACGCCCTACTTCCAGCATTCCTTCTGAAATATCAATTCCCACAATCTTCACATTATTCAGCTTTGCAGCTTCAATCGCAAAGTCTGCTGTCCCGGTTGCCACATCCAAAATATTCGAAGGATGAAAGCTGCGAAGTTTTTTTATCGTCTTTCTCCGCCAAATTTTATCGATATTAACAGAAAGCAAATGATTAAGCAAATCGTACCTGGAAGAGATATTATCAAACATCTCCTCAACTTGCTTTTTTTTAGAATTTTCTGAATGATTATACGGAAGTGCTGCCATTAAATACCAACCGTCATTTTATCGATATACCCCAACGATTGATCATCAATTCGAACCTCTCCTTTTGTGATATGTCCTAAAGTAAAGAACGGCAGTTTCATTTCGGTTAAGGCATCAACAAATTCATCTTCATCTTTACTTTCAACTTCCACAATAATTCTTCCCATTGCTTCACCAAATAAAAATGAATCTATTCTGGTTTCAGCAGCTGTTGTAATATCAAAACCTAATTCATTGGGTATGGCAGCTCTTAAAAGAGTAAAAAACAAGCCACCTTTTCCTACCGGACTTGCACTTTTTATTAGTTTTAATTTATTCAGTTTTTTTATTGCTGCCTGAATTTGCAACTCTTCATTTATATGATATTCCGGTAGTGGAGAATCAATTATTTCGTGATAAAACTCCAGGTATTCCGAGGATCCCACATCATCCTTTATTTTACCCAACAGGAAAATATTATTCCCTTTGTTTTTAAAAGAATGTGTTGTAAGATTGTCCATATTCTCAATCTGCCCCATCATACTAATGATAATTGTAGGAGGCACCGGACCGTGTTTTGAAAAATGATCGAACCGAATTTTTCTATCCGAAATTTTAAGACCATACTTCAATGCCGTGTTTTCCAAACCTTTTTTTGCACCCGATGCAATAAATTGTCCGTTTGGGTCGGCAAAGTCGATATGATATAAAAAAGCACTAATTGCCACAGGTTTAACCCCAAGGCACAACATTTTACGAGTTGCACGCGAAACTAAAATTTCAGTAGCTTTTTGCGGGTCGTTTTCCAAATGATGATGAAAAGCATGCGTGGTCATCGCCATTCTGGTGCCATTGCCATCAAAATCAAACAAGCCCGTCTCGTCATTATCAGAAGAACCTATCGACTCTGGTGAAACATTTAACTCGCCAAAATCATTAAAATAATTAATGCTTGACAAATTTGGATTAACCATCAATGAATAAACTACTTCATCAATACTCTCTGGCTCTGGTATTGAATCAATTGTAAACTCTTTTTCAGCTTGTACTACATCACTCATAATCCATGTTTCAAAATTATCCGGAAACAAAGGTAATTAAGTACGTCATTATTCCATAAAATTTGGTGTTTTTTTTAATTTCGGGGTGAATTGCAAAAATTAGAAAATGAATAAAATAGCATTAATCACAGGGGCAACATCGGGCATAGGTGAAGCCACTTCAATACTTTTGGCTGAAAATAATTTTGATGTAATACTAACAGGAAGAAGGGCTGAAAGACTGGAAGCATTAAAAGAAACAATAACCAATAAAACAGGAGCGAAAGTTTATCTTCTCAATTTCGATATCAGAAGCCTGGAGGCAACAGAACAAGCAGTTAAAAGCCTCCCAAACGATTGGCTTAATATTGATGTTCTTGTAAATAATGCAGGACTTGCAGCAGGACTTAGCAGCATTCAGGAAGGCAGTATTGACGACTGGGAAAGAATGATTGACACTAATATTAAAGGTTTGCTTTACATTTCACGGCTAATTTCCCCGCTTATGATAAAAAGGGGAAGCGGGCACATCGTCAATTTATCTTCAATTGCAGGTAAAGAAACTTATCCAAACGGAAATGTTTATTGTGCAACAAAATATGCGGTTCAGTCGCTAACTAAAGGTATGCGGCTGGATATGCTTAAACACGGGATAAAAGTCAGCTCGGTTTGTCCGGGAGCGGTTAATACTGAATTTTCGACGGTGAGATTTGGCGGGGATAAAGAACGGGCCAACCAGGTTTATAAAGGTTTTACACCGCTTTATGCAAACGATATTGCGGAAACCATATTATTTATTGTTACCCGCCCTAAACATGTTAATATCGACGATGTTCTGATTATGCCAACAGACCAGGCATTTTCACGTGATTTTAACCGGAGGGAAATTGACTGAATTTAACTAAATTTGCGACTCAGAATATTCAAAAATGCCGGAAGCAATTATTATTACGCCAGTAAAAGATTCGTTAGAAACTACAAAACAAACGATTAAGGCCATTTTCGAAACCAAAGGAAATTTCGAGTATTTCGTGTTTAACGATTTCAGCACGCCGGAAACCAAGAAATATTTGGAGGAAGTGAAAGACAGTCTCGAATTTCATCTTGTAAACCTGGAAGAAATTACAAATACACCGTCGCCAAATTATAAGCTGGTTTTACAAATGGCCCAGAAAATTGCGCTGGATAATAATTGTCCCTTAATTATTATCGAATCTGACGTAATTGTTAAACAGAATACACTTTCAGACCTGCTAAAAATACTGAATGAAAAACAAAATCCAGGAATGGTAGGGGCTATAACCGTTGATAAAACAGGCGCCTATAATTTCCCCTACACTTTCGAGAAAATAAAAAGCAACGAAATTATAAGTACCTCGCATAGTTTGAGCTTTTGTTGCACCCTGATTTCGAAAGAATTTCTTTCGAAATTCGATTTTAAAAATCTTGCTGAAAACAAAGACTGGTTTGATGTTTATATTAGCAGGCAATCGAAAAAACTGGGGTTCAACAATTATCTGGCTAAAGGAACGGAAGTTCTTCATTTGCCCCACTCAAGCCGACCATGGAAAAATCTGAAGTACACAAACCCGTTATTATATTACTTGAAAAAATACTTCTATAAACGTGACCGAATCTAAATGCCACAGCGTATTTTATATAAAAGATTTCAGATTGCCTTGCACATTTTGTTTTGGTTAACAAGTATTGTTCTGCTAACCCTCATATTTCATTTCTATAACAACGAGATTAACGCTACTTTAATTGAGAAATCTGTTGTAACCAATATCGGTTTCGTTGTTGCAGTTTATGTTAATTTGTATGTTCTCATTCCACGGTTTTTAAAACAGAAAAACTACATTTTTTATGTTTTTTGGCTTGTTTTACTTTTGACAATTTCCAGCCTCTTTATTCAATTCCTTTTTGTATTTCCTTTGCGGAATTTTCTTCGTTTATCCGAGACTTTTAAAACATTTAGCACCACACTCCATTCAGCATATTTCTTTGCAACACTTGTTTATGTTGCATTTACTTCTTTTTTGAAATTTGTAAAAGAATGGCTTTCATTGCAGGATCTTAATTTAAAACTTGCCAAAATCGAGCGCCAAAAATTGGAGGCAGAATTAAAAACATTGAAAGGTCAGTTAAATCCACACTTTTTATTTAATTCCTTAAATAACATTTATTCGTTAGCCTTAATTAAATCGGATAAAGTTCCGGAGTTAATTCTTAAGCTATCCGATTTAATGCGACATATTATTTACGAATCAAGGGAAAATTTTATTTCGTTGAAAAGAGAAATTGAATTTGTCAATAATTTTATTTCACTACAAAGAATCCGTACTTCAGAAAAAACTAAAATTGAATATATTATTGACGGCGAAATCCCAGATGCCCGAATTGCACCACTATTGTTTGAACCATTCATCGACAACGCTTTTAAACATGGCTTACCTGGCACTGAACATGATGATTTTATTTATATTCGGTTTGACTTTACCAAATCCGAAGAACTTCTGTTTGAAATAAAAAACAATTATGAGGAAAATTCACAATGGGACAAAAAGCACTCTGGAATAGGTATTGAAAATGTAAAAAAAAGATTAAAATTACTATATCAACAATCTGACTATAAATTAACAATTAAGAAAGCAAATAAGCTCCACCGTGTTTCGCTGCAACTAAAACTAAAGTAAAATGGAAATCAAAGCACTTGTTATTGACGACGAACCGCTGGCACAAAATGTTATTCAACAATATGCGCAAAAATTACCCGGATTAATGATTATCGGTACTTGCAACGATGCAATTTGTGCTCACCAGTTTTTAATTAAGCACCCCGTTGATCTACTTTTTCTGGATATTAACATGCCTAAGCTATCCGGAATCACTTTTTTAAAGAACCTTAAAAATCCTCCTTTAGTAATATTTACAACTGCCTATTCAGAATATGCACTGGAAGGATTTGAGTTGAATGCCATTGATTATCTAAAGAAGCCCTTTTCTTTTGACCGCTTCTGCAAAGCGTATTTTCGTGCAGAAGAATTATTTCTGTTAAAACACAATTCTCAGCCCGTTAATTTGGAAGAAAATAAAAATGAGTTCCTCTTTATAAAGGCAGACAAGAAAACAATTAAAGTAAAGTTTTCAGAGATATTATACATTGAGGGACTGGGTGACTACATAAAACTGCATCTCGAAAACAAAAAGATTGTAGCTAACTTATCTATGAAAAAAATAATCAGCTTGCTTCCTGAAAATACGTTTTACAGAATACATAAATCTTTTATTATTTCACTCGACAAGATTGACAGTGTAGAAGGAAATTTGGTAAAAATAGGAACAATTAAACTACCCGTAGGAAACAGCTACAGACAGGACTTCATGAACTTTATTAAAAACTACCTCGCTGAATAGAGTTATTCAATAAAGCCTTGTTCCCTGAGTGTTTCTATCATTTTACCTGAAAAAAATTCATTGTCTTTCTTATTATAACGAATATCCGTAAAAACCTGGGCTAAGGTTTCCTTTCCATTTTCTTCAATGAATTTTTTTGATGAAGCTAGTTCTTCTTTATATTGATAAAGTTCTTTTAACTTCGTCTCTCCATAATTAGAATACGTCTCGAAATGAATAACTCCTTGCAGAGGCAGTCTATCGGTTAACCCCGGATTTTCATCTGGATACCCTAAAGCAACAGTAGTTATTGGAAATGTAAGTTTTGGCAGTTGTAATACTTGAATAATTTCTTTGGCATTGTAAGTTGTTGTGCCTAAATAGCAAACTCCAAGACCAGCATTTTCAGCAGCAATACAAACATTTTGAGCAACGAGTAAGGCATCGATTGCAGCGGTAAAGAATGAAAGGAAATTATCATACCCGGGAGTTGCATTTCTAAGCCTACACCATTCAGAAAATCGATTAAAATCAGCCACGAAAGTTAATAAAACAGGCGCATTAACAGCAACAGACTGATTAAAATGTAAAGGAACCAATTCATCCTTTTTATTGCCGTCTTCATTAATAATAATACTATACAGTTGCATATTTCCTGTTGTCGATGCCCTTGTGCCAGAATATAATAAACTTTCCAGGAGTTCCCTCTGTATCTTCCTTTTCTGAAACTTTCTTATCGAAACATGTTTATGCAATAATTCCATAACTTTTAAATTTTATTCAAAAAAAAGGGAAGCCTTAAGCTTCCCTTTTTAATCAATCAATTCGGTATTACCTCTTAACAATCCTCTCTGTTTTGGCGAGACCACTTTCAGTGAATAAATTCACAAGGTAAACGCCGCTAACCAGATTAGCAGTACGGATTTCTCTTTCAGGATATTCAACGTCAATAACTCTTTGACCAGCAATGTTTGTAACGATTAATCTTGTCAATTTATCATTATTGTCGATGTAAATCTTATCATTAAATGGATTAGGATATACTTTGAACGAAATAGATTGTCCTGGAGTAACTCCGGTTTCACTTACATTCACTACATCACTTTCCATTCTAGGTTCAATGCTGAATTTATCATTTCTTCCATTAACAATACCTGTAACGTTATAGAAGTCACCAGCAATCGGTGTAGAACTGTATAACCAGTCATTAATAACTGCATCATCAGTTGGCTCATAGAATATAGTCCATTCACCATTTCCTTCATCAACAGCTGTTGCACGAGCACCTAGAACTGTTGTCATTACACTTTCATACATTTCAGCCTCAACATCCGATGGAGCAACTTCAATAGCCATAATTTCAACAGCTTCTTCAGTCACCATAACATCAGATGCAAGTATTGTTGTAACAAAAGCAACTTCATCAACTGTACCAACTACTTCAACACCGTCACCAACTTCAATTCCGTCATCAGTTACACTTGCGTATTCAACCCAAATACCGCTCCAAGCTTCTGATGCATCTTGTACGAAGAATCCTTCGCCTGCAGCAACACCTGTTACAGTACCTGTAATCTTAGCAATTTCACCTTTAACCGGAGATTCATCACCTTCACCTTGAACATCTTTAATAGCGTATTCACGAGGAACTTCAACTACTGTTACATTCAATGTTCTTTCACAATCAACAGTATATACAAATTCGTAAGTACCTACTGCCAACATTGTATCAAGAGCAGCTGCTTCATCAACAAACTGAGTTTTTTCGCCAATGTATGTTTCAATAGTAGTGTCACGAGTTACATAATTACCAACAACGTCGAATACTTCTTCCCAAGTACACATGTGAGCATCCATAATTTTCACAATGTTTTCACCACGTGCCATGGTATAAGTTTCATTCAGTGCAATTACACTGTCGTTAACCATAACTACATAAGGAGCTACACCACCTATGATTGAAGTTACCATCACATCCTGAGAACATTCAGTTGCTTCACCAGCAGCATAAGTTACAGTAATTGGAACTTGTACCTGGTCGAATGTTAATGTATCAACAAGTGAAGGACAACCATGATCATCTTCAACATATACTGCATAATGTAAGTCTGTATAGTTTTCATTGTCGAAATCAAATACATCACTTATCACGATAGATTCATCAAACCAACCATCGTATTCGATATATGGTGCATCTACCGGTTGATCTTCAATTTGTTTATAGAATACTTTAAATTGACGTCCAGGAGTACCTGACGCAATTATTTTAACAGTTGGTTTTTCAACTCCGCTACATGTCATATCTTCATAAGTGTATTCCACTTTTAAAGGAGTAGGCATCCAAAGTTCTGCTTCAGCTTCGCAGCCTTTTGCATCTTTTACCTGAACCGTAAATGTATTTCCAACCTGAACAAGGAATGCACTAGCTAAATCTTGCCATGGAGTATGAACAACGCCATTTTTCAATAACTGGTACTGATATGGCTCAGTTCCACCATCAACCATAGTTTCGATCCATCCTTCTACAGCGCCGAAACAAGAGTAATTATCAGGACTTTCCATTAACTCAACTTTCAATTCTAATGGCTGACCAACGAAAATTGTATCTTCTTTCGAAGTACATCCATTTTCATCCATAACAGTCACAAAGAATCCAGTGCTATCACTTGCCGGTACACCACCAAGGATATAAAGACCTTCTTCTGATTGAATATCTGAGTATATAGAATCAACTTCCTCACCTGCAGCACTCATACCCCATACATGTGCATTATACACACCTGAGCCACCAGTGATATCTACAAGATGAATCTGTCCGTTCGATGCACCCCAACAAGTTGGTTGTACATAATGTACTACAGCAGGACTACCTACAGTGTGGAAATCCCACATGATACTATCAGGCTGCATAACTTTAACACGCCATTCATTAACTGGTTGATTCATATCATCAGTTTCACCACCAATAATACATCCGTTGCTGTCCATTACCCAAACAACCCATGTACCAGCGCTAACTGTTAATGTATCATCATCCATCCAT
Organism: Draconibacterium sp.; assembly: GCA_041393215.1. Taxonomy (GTDB): domain Bacteria; phylum Bacteroidota; class Bacteroidia; order Bacteroidales; family Prolixibacteraceae; genus Draconibacterium. The sequence continues at coordinate 147,575 of JAWKKP010000017.1, read as the reverse complement.
TCGTCTGAATCTGCATCCGGAGCAGGTACAAGAACGTGGCCACCACCATTTGGCGGGATTGATAAACCAGCAAAGTATTTATATGGAGCAGTTCCTCCTGTTGCAACAACTTTAAAACTACCGTCTTCGCCATTGTAACAAGTAACATCGTTTAACCAAGTAGCTTCAAAACCAAGGTAAGTATCTGGTTCTGCAACTTCCCACGATTCAATTGTTGTCCATGGACTTTCGCTATCACCTGTAGTTGATGCTAAAGTACATCCGTTTGCATCTTCAATATATACGGTATAGTGCGAATGAGCTAAGTTTTCAAATGTATAAACATTATCAAGACCGCTTCTCATCCAGCCACTGTCGTATGCGTCACCGGTTAATTTAATATTATAACCATCATTTGTATCGTCATCATCATCAGAATACCAAGGAGTTCCACCACTCATTACAGTTACAGTAAGAGTACCGTCAGCACCGTCTTTACATTTTACATCAGTAATTACAACGTCATAGGTGATCGGATCTGGCTGTCCTACAGTGAATAAAACTTCATATACACAATCCAATTGCTGATAATTTCCACTATAGTAGTTAACATCACGTACGAATAATGTATCATTACCAACAGATGCATTCAAACCAGTAATAACTGTAGAGCTTGTCCATGTACCATTGGCACCAACTTTGAATTCATAAGTGGTCATTTCTTCCCAGCCACCCATTCCAACTACTGAAATTTCACCGTCTGTTCCACCATAACATGATGGATCGGTAACTGTAATTTCTGCACTTAAAGCTGTCGGTTCTAAAATAGTAACTTCAATTGAATCAGTTACACAATCATTAGCATCTTTAACCCAGATTGTGAATGTACCAGGTTCTGTTGCAATGTATGTTTTTGTATCTTTTCCAGCACCAAATCCTACCCACGTATTTTTATTATTTATTGCATACCAGTAATCAGGAGTACCACCATAAGCTACAATAGTTATCAGACCGTCATTCATGTTTTCGCAACTCATATGCAAATACTCTGTTGAGAATGTCAATTCTGAAGGATCTTCTAAAACTATTGGTTCAGTAGTATAAGAAGGACAATCTTCTGCGTCTTCTACTAGTACAGCATAAACTCCTGCAGGAAGACCCTTGAATTCACCAGTAGAAAGTTTTACATAGCCTTCAACCGGAGTCCATTCAATACTAATTCCTTTTGATTTTAATTTGGCTACTCCATCCGGTAAATAATCGTTCGATTCTAACAATGTAAACAAGTAAGCACCTGCACCACCCGTTACTGCTGACATAGGAACAGTTATCGTACCATCATAAGAACCATAGCATTTAGGATCAGTATAATCAACTTCTTCCTCATCTACCAATAATTCTTCGTAACCAGAAACCTCAATTGGATTTTCATCATATTTTACTTCAGCACATTCATCGCGAACTGCAATATAATAATTGCCTTTATCGACATTAAATGTAACTGTGCTTAATGGAGGATATACTTCATCATTATAAGTATCGAATGGTAACCAATCACTTTCTTCAAGGTTATCAAGAGCTCCTTCATTATTTACAACTGCATATTCTAAAGGAACAGTACTTCCACCAGTAGCATAAATAGTAATACTTCCTTCGAAAGATTCAAAACAAGAAGCGCCATTGGCTACTACATCTGTAATAATCAATTCAGGATTCTGTGTAATAAGTACTGTGTCTGTTGTTTCACAAGTATATTGGTCAATTACTGTAACAGTATATAAACCAGCTTTAAATGTTTCTGTAGTAGGATCAAATGCCTGGAAAGCTAATGCTGTACCATCATATACCGTTCCTTCAACAAAATACTGAACATCGCGATTTGGCACACCAGCACTTAATCCACCTGGCCAACTGGTGAAGGTAAAATCAATCATTCCAGCTTCATCTCCGAAGCAATTAATCTGACCATCTTTAGTAGCTGTAAACGCTTTAGCATCTAATTCTACAGTTACACTTATTGGACTATCATATTCACAACCATTATCATCTTTCACCAAAATTTCATGAGTTCCTACATTTAATCTAACGTGAGTAAACTCATCATCAGTCATTTTCCATGAACTTCCGTTTACTGAATAGTAGTAAGGAGCTACTCCACCTGTAATCTGCAAAGTTACGTTTCCGTCATTACCTTCAGGACAAGTAGGAGGCAACAAATCATATGTAGCAACTGCCAAAGCATCAGGATTGTCAACATCTTCACTAGTTACAACTTTAGTTACTGCACAAGCATCTCCAGCTACATTCTGAACCATAACATCCATGCTTGCATATGGATAAACCCATGGAGCAGTTAATGTGTCAACCCAAGTTGAACCTCCATCAAAACTATATTCAAGGTCACCTGTACCTCCGGCAGCGTTGGCAATTGTAACCATTGCATCACCATCGGCGCAAACAGGATGAGTAACAACAACATCAAAACGAATATCATCAGGAGATTGAACAGCAATTGTATTTTCTGTTCCGTTTGGATTATCATAAGCTACAGTACATAGGTTTGCATCGCGAACCCACAAACTATAATAAGTAGGAGCTAACTCTGTAAATGCTGCATCTGAAGTCCAGTTTTCACCATCAAGTGAATATTCGTAAGGAGCAGTTCCGCCAGCTACATCAACTACAGTAATTGCGCCATCAGGTGTATCATCACCACAAGAAGTATCATCTATTTCAATGGCGAATGTAATTCCAGCATCTGGACCAGTTACTTCAACTGTTTCTTTTACAGTACATCCATTATCATTTTTACCCCAGATTGTATAAGTATCAGCAGCCAAATCTTCGAAAACATAAGGTACAGCATGCCATACAACACCATTTATAGAAACCATGGTTACATCGCCGCCACCGTTAGATGCTTCGATTTCTCCAGTTGATTCGCCGTAGCACAAAACATTAGTTACATCAGTAGTAACTACTAAAGGTGTATTTTCATCTACAATAGAAATAGGTTCCCAAACCATTTCAGCACATTCATTAGCATCCTGAACGCTAACATAATAATCACCAGGTTCCATAGAAAACTGGAAGTTTACTTTCGTTGTGGCATTTGAACCATCTTCGTTAGGAGATATATAATAGGTATATGGGGCAGTACCACCGGTTGCACTAATAACAACCGAACCTTTACCACCATAACATGCAGGATCCTGAGTATCTACTGTAAAAGCAACAGGTTCAACAGTTTCAGGAACATTAACAATTTCTTTTAACGAAATACATCCGTTAGCATCTTTTACACGAACTGTAACAGCATCACCTGCTGCAACCTGGTAAGTAGCTGAAGTTGTCCAAATCCAGTTGTCCGGATTTACATCTTCATTAAATAAGTACATTGAAGCCGGAGGAGCAGTAACGGTTAAATCAACATCGCCACCTGCACAAGATTCTGCAGTCAGTGCAGTTTCAATACCGGTTATCCCTACTGATACAGTAAGAGATCCATCAGTATCTTTCACAGTGTTAACTGCATCTTCGGCAGGTACAGAAGTTGTGTACCAAAAATCAGCAGTTGTCCATTCCATATCGCTTGTAAATGAAGAAGCGGTATTTCCTGGAAAACCATTAACAGAGAAATGAAGCACCAACACACTGGTCTTAACATCATCTCCAATAGTTGTAGCGCTTCCGCTCCAAGCTATATTAATAACTCCTGCTGATTCAGAAACTGAGATACCAGCAGCAAGTGAAGCATGCTCATCAGTAGCACCTTCAAACCCGAAAACATCGTCGTCGTACTGCAAGTCCAGATCGAACCGGGTTAATTGAATAAAATCCCGAACCGAGATTGTTACCGTGTAATCATCAGCCTGACTGTAACAGCCGGAGGCATCTTCTGCGTAAAGTTCAACAGTTTCCTGTTCCTCTTGCGCAATCCCATTGACTGCGAAGACAAACAAAAAAACCAGTAAACTTAAGAACCAAGTAAATGATTTTCTCATAGCATTTCTTTTTAAATTGAACTTAATTGATTGATTGATTTTAATTTATTTAATTCTTTAATCATTACATCCAGTTTAATCAAGGTAATATACAAAGTAAACTATACAAACGTATATAATTTTGGCACAATGTACAAAATATATGTTGTATAAAATACTATCTTTTATTAATGTTTTCAACAGTACTGCATGAAAAACCAAACCTTAATTTTTAATAACTATTACTTTATTGTTTGGTTTACATGTCGAGATCTGTATAACTTCAAAATTGTTGCAATTTTAATCTTATTTTTTTAATTATTTACAATAAATATCTTTTTTTTTCGCTTATTAGTAAGGTTTAGCGTGCATTTAAAGGTTGTTTTAATGTCTAATTTTATGTTTAGAAAAATATTTTCCTGTAATAATTCTTTTTGTAAGGTTTCGAATAACTATAAAAGTAAATCTTATCGGTACAATCGTACTTTTAAAAATACAGTATTGATTGTTTCAATTCTAATTCTTTTTTCTGCGAGTTCCTGCAAGACTTGCAAATGCCCGGCCTATTCCCAAAAAATAGACAAAACACCCTATATTTTGGGAAATATTGTATCGAATCGGGCCGTTTTTTTCTATTTGACATAAATCCAGGCATCGGAAAAAATGTAAAAATTCATTAAATACCAGTATATTGTACAGATTTTTGCTTGCTGAGATTTTGCTATTTAAATTCAACATGAAGTCTGGACTTAAATATTGCAGATTTTTGAAGCAAATTCACCTTTAAATTAATATTAAGGTTGTAACTTTTTTAAATAAAAATAAAAACCGGGTTTGATGCTCATAAATAATAGTATTTACTTTGCAGTCTGAAATCATCAATTTAAAACCTGCATACTAAATATTTAGGAAAAATTCATAATAATAATTAAAACTTTCTCAACTATGATTAAAATAGGTATTAACGGATTCGGGAGAATCGGACGTTTTGTTTTTCGTCAGGCAGTTGCCAAAGGTACTATCCAGGTAGTGGCAATTAATGACCTGATTGATGTTGAATACATGGCTTACATGTTGAAATACGACTCTACTCACGGACAGTTTAAAGGTACAGTTGAAGTAAAAGACGGTAAACTGATTGTAAACGGTAACGAAATCCGTGTTACTGCAGAAAGAAACCCTGCTGATATCAACTGGGGAGCTGTTGGTGCTGACTATGTTGTTGAATCAACTGGTTTGTTCCTTGAAAAAGGAAAAGCTCAGGGCCACATCGACGCCGGTGCGAAAAAAGTGATCATGTCAGCTCCGTCAAAAGACGACACTCCAATGTTCGTTATGGGTGTTAACCACACTTCATATACTAACGACATGAACTTCGTTTCAAATGCTTCTTGTACTACCAACTGTTTGGCTCCGGTTGCAAAAGTATTGAACGACAAATTCGGTATCAAAGAAGGTCTTATGACTACTGTTCACGCAACTACTGCTACTCAGAAAACGGTTGACGGCCCTTCAATGAAAGACTGGAGAGGTGGCCGTGGTGCCGGTCAGAACATCATCCCTTCTTCTACAGGTGCTGCTAAAGCTGTTGGTAAAGTTATTCCTGCTCTGAACGGAAAACTTACCGGTATGGCTTTCCGTGTTCCTACTCCTGACGTATCGGTTGTTGACTTAACTGTTACATTGGAAAAAGGTGCATCGTACGCAGAAATTTGCGCTGCCATGAAAGAAGCTTCTGAAGGCGAATTGAAAGGTATCCTTGGATACACTGAAGATCAGGTTGTTTCTAACGACTTTGTTGGCGACACCCGTACTTCTATCTTCGATGCTGGCGCAGGTATTTCATTGTCGCCTAACTTCGTAAAAGTTGTATCGTGGTACGACAATGAAATGGGTTACTCGGCAAAAGTTTGCGAATTGATCGAGTACATGGAATCTGTAAAGTAATTTTACATTATATATAATGTATAGAAAGGGAGCCGGAAGGTTCCCTTTTTTTGTTCCCGTTATTAAGGATAGAAAGGTGACTGCAAAAACAATCGATAAGAAGTTACAAACGCTTTCTTCTGAATTACACTGTTTTTTAAAGAAAAAAGAGGTGTTGAAAAAATGACGCTAGGTTTTGGAGAAAATCACGTTAGGTTTTAGAGAGAATCACGTTAGGTTTTGGAAAAAGATACTTGTAGTTAAATCCGAAGCCTTCTGTTTTCAATGTTTGAAGAGAATAAAATAATATTGCTGGTTTGTGCAAAAAAAGGCTGGCTATTCAATTGGAGCTCCCCGAACATTTTTGAATCTACCCGTAAAATTCAATTCGAAACACCTTGCTGTTCCATAACCGGGAGCCACAAACTACCAATTATCTATTCATAACGCAGAGATTCAATAGGATCTAAACGTGAAGCCTTTTGCGCAGGATAATAACCCGATACAATACCAACTCCAAAACAAACCACAACACCCATAAATATCCAGGTCCAGGGAATAATAAAAGAAGACCCGATCATTATTGAAACAAGATTGCCAACCAAAATCCCCAAAACAATTCCAAGTACTCCACCAATTTGACCAATAACAATGGCCTCAATTAAAAACTGCTGCTTAACCGTTGTGTTTTTTGCTCCTATTGCTTTTCTTACACCAATTTCTCTGGTTCGTTCGGTTACAGAAACCAACATAATATTCATTAAACCAACTGCTGCCCCAAACAAAGTTATCAGCCCAATGATAGTGGCCACCAAAGTAATATTCTTAATATTATCGAGTAATATATTTACAATATTATCACTCTTTTCAATATTAAAATCAGTTTCATCAAGTGGATCTAAATCGCGCACAACCCTGAAAGTAGATTCAGCCTGGCCTACAGCGGCATCGAGTAATTCCGGCTGATCAATTTTAATCTGAATATCAAAATTCATATTCGGACGGGAGAAGTAATTTCGTGCATTTGTGTAAGGAATAAAACAAACCAAATCGCCTCCATTGCCAAAACCGCCCCCCTTTTCCTTTAACACACCAGCAACTTTGTATTTTCCACTTCCAATGCTGATTACTTTGTCTAAAGGGTTTTCGCCTCCTTTAAAAATCCGGTTCGACAAACTACTCCCAATTAGTACAACATTTCTGCCCGAACGAATATCATCGTCGCTAAAGCTTCTACCCTTTTCAATTTCATATCCGGCAGTAACTAAATAGAATTCATCTATTCCCTGAACACTGATGTTTGGATTTGTTTTTTCGGAGCCATATTTAACCGTGGCAGCTCCGGTTGCATTTACCGATATTGCAGTAGTAGCCGGAAAGTTAAAAGTTTCTTTAAACTCTTTTGCTTCATAAAAAGAAATATAAGAATAGTTTTTTGTTCGGTAACGACTGTTTCCTACCTGTACCCGCATCCCTCGGCTGGTAATAGTAAAAGTGTTTGCGCCCATAAAAGTGAATTCTTTTGTTATCGAATTTTTAATTGAGTCGATCGCAGTAAGAATTCCTACTAAAGCAGTAATACCAACGGCAATAATAAGAACGGTTAAAATAGTTCGTAAAAGATTGCTTCTGATAGATTGAAATGCAATTCTGATATTCTCGACAAAAAGCGCAGTTGACTTCATTTACATTTGTTTTCCCCAGCTAAAATTACAATTATAAAGCGGGTTACTATGCATTAGTTTCAAAATTTACAACCGTATTACAATTTTGCTTAAATATTGACGAAAAAAAGAAAATTTAACGAATAGCTGACGCATTTGTTCGATATTTTTCCTTTCTGCATAATTTTTAACATTTTTTAAGGCGATGTTTTTTTTGCGTTTCCTAAAAAAATAAAATAGAAAGTTTTTGAACTAAAATTGTTAGAAATCAGTTTTTTGAGAATAAAAAACAGAATCAATTTCTAATTATCATTTCTTAATTCTGATAGTTTTTATCTAACAAATCGAAATTAAAATTCTTGGATATTGAATAAAATCATGTAAAATTTGACCGTAATTCAAAATGTGAAAGTTTATGATTTTTCATTTTCAAATCACTTCACAAGAATCCAAAAATTTCCTTTTGGAAATTGAACTGGCAGGTAACCATTCCTTTTTCGACTTTCATTCAATAATTCAAAAAAGTCTTGGTTACGAGTCTCACCAACTGGCATCATTTTTTATTTCCGATAAGAGATGGCTCAAAATTAAGGAAATATCGATGTTGGATTTGGGTATGAATGGAGCTGCTTACTTTATTATGCAAAAAACAAAACTGACTGATTTAATACATTTTAAAGGTCAAAAGCTGATCTATACTTTTGATTTTTTAAACGACAGATCATTATTTATAGAACTAACAGAAATTATCATGGAAAAAAATCTTAATGAACCGTTAGTCACTTCAAAACTAGGTGACACCCCCGTTCAGGTTTTGGGAGAAGAGATAGTGGAGAAGGATACTGTTGATGTTCTCGAAGAAGAAGTTTACATGGATTTTGGAGAACTTGAAGATTACACCGAGATTTTTGGAGAGATGGACGATTTTTAGTTAAATTGACATTTTAAGAAATTTTCAGACTGCTCAACATTTTGGGCAGTCTTTTTTTTGTTCTTATTTTGCTGCAAATATGGGAAATACTAAAAAATATTTGATTGTTCTAACCGGGCCTACCGGAATTGGCAAAACTGATACAGGCATAAAAATCGCCCTGCATTTTAATACCGAAATCATATCGGCCGATTCAAGGCAAATATACAAAGAGCTAAAAATTGGAACGGCAGTCCCCGATGAGAATGAACTGAAACAGGTCCCCCACCATTTTATTCAAACCCATTCAATCGAGGAATATTATAATGCAAGCAAATATGAGTCACAAGCCCTTGAACGAATCACTCAGGTATTTGAAAGAAATAACATGGTTCTTTTGGTTGGAGGTTCAATGTTGTATATTGATGCCGTTTGCAAGGGGATTGATGTTATGCCCGATGCCGATCCCGAAATCAGGGCATCACTAAAAAAACAATTTGAGACAGAAGGGATGGAAAATTTGAGGCTTCAACTAAAAAAGCTGGATCCTGAATATTATAAAACTGTCGATTTGAAAAACCCGAATCGAATTATTCATGCATTAGAAATTTGTATTATGACAGGAAAACCATTTTCATCCTTTCGCTCAAATACAAAAAAAGAACGGCCATTTGAGATAATTAAAATCGGGTTAAACGGTGAACGTGAAATTTTACACCAACGAATCAATCGAAGAGTGGATCAAATGATTTCTGACGGTTTGGAACAAGAAGCCCAAATGCTTTACCCGAAACGGCATCTAAATTCACTAAATACTGTAGGATACCGGGAATGGTTCGATTATTTCGATGGTAAAATTCCGAAGGAAAAAGCAATTGAGCTCATTAAACGAAACTCCCGACGATATGCAAGGAAACAAATTACCTGGTTCCGGAACGACTCGGAAATGAACTGGTTTGAGCCTGGTGAAACAAACAGAATTATTTCATTTATTGAACAACAAATTTGGGTACGTTAATGAAAACCAACAATTTCGTGATACGGGTTTATGGATTAATAATTAATTCATTAAACGAAGTTCTTATTTCTGATGAATATGAACGGGATACAAAAATGACAAAATTCCCCGGCGGCGGACTTGAGTTTGGGGAGGGTCCGGTAGACTGTCTTATTCGGGAAATAAAAGAAGAATGCAACAACCAGGAGATTGAAAACATCAGTCATTTCTATACAACCGATTTCTACCAGGAAGCCTTTTTTTTCGAGAATCATCAACTCATCAGTATTTATTACACTGCCAAATTTAAGGCTCCAATCCAATTTCATATTTCAAATAAACCATACGATTTTAAGAAATGGGAAGAGGGCAGCCAAAGCTTCAGGTGGGTAAAAATAAAAGACCTGAATGAAGATGAAATTACTTTTCCAATTGATAAATTTGTGGCAAGAAAACTAAAATCAGATCTTTAGCATATAAATCTATTTAGAAAATCAGCCTTTTGAGTTGATAATATAATTCTCAGCAAATGAAAATAACTATTCTTGGCCCGGCGCACCCATACAGAGGTGGAATTGCCGCATTGAACGAACGCTTGGCAAAACAGCTTTTAAATGAAGGTCATCAGGTAAATATCGTTTCATTTACGGTTCAATACCCAAGGATTTTATTTCCGGGAAAAACACAATTCTCCGAGCAAAAAACTGAATTTGAATTTGACATCACCCGAAAAGTCAATTCACTTAATCCGTTAAACTGGGTTAAAGTTGGCAGAACAATTAAAAAATCGCGACCCGATATTTTAATTGTTCGGTTTTGGATTCCCTTTATTGGCATGAGTTTAGGTACAATTTGCAGAATAGTTAAACAAAACAAAACGACTAAAATTATTGCTATTGCCGATAATATAATACCGCACGAAAAAAGACCTGGCGATAAATTTTTATGTAATTATTTTATCCATTCAGTTGATGCATTTATAACCATGTCGGCAAGTGTTTTAAATGACTTGGGGAAATTCAAATTTAACAAGCCACAAATTTTAACGCCACACCCGGTTTACGATCATTATGGCAACATTGAAAGCAGGGAAATTGCACTTTCTAAAATTAATCTTTCAAAAGAAGACCGGTACATTCTGTTCTTTGGTTTTATTCGCGACTACAAGGGACTTGATCTCCTGTTAGAAGCATTTGCAAATCCATATTTCAAACCGAACAGAATTAAGCTGATAGTTGCAGGTGAATTTTATTCCGATGAAGAAAAGTACCTCCAACTGATTAAAAAGCTGGGGCTGGAAGACGATGTAATTTTAAGAACAGATTATATTTCAAACACAGAGGTTCCTCATTATTTTAATGCAGCCGATATTGTTGCCCAACCTTATAAATCGGCTACACAAAGCGGAGTTACCCAGATTGGTTATCATTTTAATAAACCCATGTTGGTAACCAATGTTGGCGGACTCCCCGAAATAATTCCCCATATGAAAACCGGATATGTTGTACCTCCTGAAGCTGAAAAGATTTCTGAAGCGCTCATTGATTTTTTCGAAAACAACCGTATTGAAGAATTTAAAACAAACATGGCAAAAGAGAAAGAGCGATTCAGTTGGGATAAAATGTCGGAAGCCATTATTAAACTTTCAGAACAAATTATAAAAAGAAATCAAAAAAATTAGTGCATTTTTTAATTATCAAATTCATAAATAATATATTGGAATTTTACTGAAACAGGTTTCACTTAATTTCAAACTCCTGGTTTTTAATTATATCAAACAAATCAAATATTAAAACGAGTTTAAAAAAGCAATAATTTTACCTCAATAAAAAACAGGAATACGAAAGAATTCATATCTTAATCAACTTTTCGGGAATAAAAAATTATTAGAAGGAGACAGTTTAATCTATTACAGTGCAGCATTTTACACCAACTGAAATACGGTATATTGAAGATTGTTATGAAGATTTTCTAAAAGAAGTAAGTAACAAATTCGACGAAGAACGTCTCGCACGCATCGAGAAAGCATTCCGTTTTGCCAATGCTGCTCATGATGGAATTCGTCGAAAATCAGGAGAACCATTTATCATTCACCCTATTGCAGTGGCAAAAATTGTCGCAAAAGAACTCGGGTTGGGTGCTACTTCGATTGTTGCCGCCATATTGCATGATGTTGTTGAAGATACCGAATATCGTCTTTCTGACATCGAAAATATGTTTGGTGATAAAGTAGCCAGAATTGTAGATGGCCTAACAAAATTATCGGGCGATCTGGACATGAAACATGCATTAACATTAAAAAAAATGTTAATGACCCTTTCCGATGATGTTCGCGTAATTTTAATAAAAATTGCGGATCGGTTGCATAACATGCAGACATTGGATTCAATGCCACCAGATAAAAAGCTGAAAATTGCCAGTGAAACCCTCTTCCTGTATGTTCCTCTGGCCCATCGCCTTGGACTTTACAATGTAAAAACAGAGTTGGAAGAACTCAGTTTTAAATACAAACATCCAGAGGAATACAATCAAATAACATACCTCCTTCATAACCAGGAAGAAAAAAGAAACTATCTGGTTAACGAATTTATAAAACCGATAGTAAAAAAGCTAAAGGAAGAAAATTTCGACTGTGATGTAACTCACCGGTTGAAATCGAGTTATTCCATTTGGCAAAAAATGCAGAAAAAAGGAGTAGCTTTTAATGAGATATATGATATTTTGGCTATAAGGATCATCATCAAGCCAGATCCTGACATCTCCGAGAAAATGCAATGTTTCGACGTTTTATCAATAGTAACCGATATATATAAACCAAAACCCGACCGAATTCGCGATTGGATTAACCTTCCAAAAGTAAATGGTTACGAATCATTGCATGTTACCGTAATGGGACCTCAAGGAAAATGGGTTGAAGTTCAAATAAGAACAGAACGGATGGACGAAATTGCCAATCGTGGATTTGCTGCCCATTACCGATACAAAGACATTACGACCTATGAAAACGAATTGGAGACGTGGATTGAAAGAATTCGTGACCAGTTAAAGAATCCTGATTCGGACGCGTTTGAGTTTCTTGATGATTTCAAACTAAGTCTATACGGAACTGATATTAATGTATTTACACCGAAAGGAGACATGATATCAATGCCGCAAGGTTCAACAATAATTGATTTTGCCTACGAAATTCACACCGATTTAGGGAATAAATGTATTGGCGCCAAAATCAATCTGAAACTTGTTCCGGTTAGCCACATCATACAAAACGGCGATCAGATTGAAATCCTGACCTCCGAGAATCAGACACCAAAATTAGACTGGCTAAAATTTACAACTACAGCCAAAGCCAGAAACAAAATAAAGGACGCATTCAAACTAGAACAAAATAAACACATTGAGAAAGGGAAGGAAATTGTTGAAGAAGCAATTTTAAAAGCAGGTGCTGTTCTTACATCAAATAATCTTAAAAAAATTATTGCTCACTATAACCTAAATAATAAAGTTCAGTTGTACTCCGAAGTTGGAATGGGTTTTCTTGAATTAGCCGATATCAGGGAAATATTAGGCCATAAATCGGAAAATATGCTAATAAAGTATTGGAACATTACTTTTGGAGGTAAGAAAAAAGAGGTTGAAAACACAAGTTTGGATGACGAGGTTGATGTAAAAAAGAGTAACAAGCATGTAATCGACAAGAAAAAACCATTTCTGTTAAAAGAAAACCAGGACGACATTACTTTTTCATTGGCAAAATGTTGCAACCCTATTCCCGGCGATAAAGTAATGGGGTATTTAAGTACAGACGATCATGTCATCATCCATAAAGTTGAATGCCCTGTATTGGCTAAATACCTGGCCAATCAAGGAGAAAAAGTAATTGAAGCAGAGTGGACTAAATTTAAACGACAATCCTATCTGACCCGTATTCGACTGGAGGGATTTGACCGCTTGGGAATAGTAAATCAGGTAACAAACATAATTTCCAAAGAGCACAATATTAACATGCGTTCCGTCCAATTCGATACGAATGAAGGTATTTTCGAAGGTGAACTTTTCTTATATATTCATAATACCGAAGATTTAAACAAATTAATTGACGAGCTGAAAAAAATAAAGGGAATTGATAACGTTTCGCGTGTTAAAAATCTTGAAGATTAATTTTAATCTTTTCTGAAATAATCAAAAAAAATATTTTATTTTTAACCCTTATTTAAAATTGGTTTAATTATGAATAACCAGAAAACCAGAGAAACGGTACGTAGCATGTTTACTGACTATCTGGAACAGAATGGTCACAGAAAAACACCTGAACGTTTTGCTATTTTAGAAGAAATTTATTGTCGCGACGGACATTTCGATATTGAGTCGTTATACATATCGATGAAAAATAATAATTACCGTGTCAGTCGTGCCACTCTTTACAATACCATCGACTTACTTTTAGACTGTAAGTTAGTAGTAAAACACCAGTTTGGGAAAAATATAGCTCAGTTTGAAAGAGCTTTTGCAACACTTCAACACGATCATCTTATTGATATCACGAACGGAAAGGTTGTTGAATTTTACGATCCAAGGATTCGTGAGATTATAGAAGATGCCTGCCGTAAAAATAACTTTAAGTTGTCGCACCACACGCTTTATATTTACGGAGAGAATATTAAAAAGGACTGATTAGTAGTTTTATATATTTTTAAAATCCTTATTTGTAAGGATTTTTTTTATGCCCTTAAATAAAAATAATTTGTACTTTTAAACGGTTAAACTTAGAGCCGTGAAAATTGAGTCATCCATGATAAAATTTTCACGGTTTTATATGCATAATAAAAATCAAATTTCGATGAAAGTAGATGTATTATTGGGCCTTCAATGGGGAGATGAAGGAAAAGGAAAAGTTGTGGACGTTTTAACCCCAAAATATGATGTAATTACACGTTTTCAGGGAGGACCAAATGCCGGACATACTCTGGAATTTAACAACATAAAACATGTACTTCACACCATCCCATCAGGGATTTTCAGAGAGAATAAAATAAATATCATTGGAAATGGAGTCGTAATAGATCCAATTATATTTAAAAAGGAAATAGATTCTTTAAAAAAGATTAACGTTGATATTTCGAAAAACCTTTATATTTCGAAGAAAGCCCACATGATTTTGCCTACGCATCGCATACTGGATGCTGCATCGGAACAAAAGAAAGGCGAAACAAAAATTGGCTCAACACTAAAAGGAATCGGACCAACGTATAAAGATAAAATCGGACGTGATGGGTTACGCGTAGGCGATATCCTTCATAATTTCGAAGAAAAATATTTAACCAGGATAGAAAATCACAAAATAATGCTTCATGATTTCTTTAAATACGATTACGAATCGGCTTTAATAGATTGTGAAAAGGACTGGTTTGAAGGAATCGAATTAATGAAAACCTTTAACATTGTTGACAGTGAACACATGATTAATGAGCTTTTACTGGATAATAAATCAATTTTGGCTGAAGGAGCCCAGGGCACATTACTTGACATTGATTTTGGTTCTTATCCATTTGTTACCAGTTCGAATACAATTTGTGCAGGAGCCTGCACCGGGCTTGGCATTGCTCCCAACAGAATAGGGAAAGTTCTGGGTATTTTCAAGGCCTACTGCACACGTGTTGGCATGGGTCCTTTCCCAACTGAATTATTTGATAAAACCGGCGAAGAATTGCGTGAGGCCGGGCATGAATATGGAGCAACAACAGGACGACCACGCCGTTGCGGCTGGCTTGATTTGGTAGCACTTAAATATTCGGTAATGTTAAATGGAGTAACAGAGTTAATTATGATGAAAGCCGACGTTTTAAGTCGTTTTGAAACCATTAAAATTTGCGTAGGCTATGAAATTGACGGGGAAGTAGTTGAACATTTTCCATTCGAACTAAATGATAATGTTAAACCCATTTATGTTGAGTTACCTGGTTGGCAGGTCGATTTAACACAGATCAAAGATCAAAATGAGTTTCCTGAGGAGTTAAATAACTATATCAACTTTATTGAAGAAGAAATGGGAATTCCAATTTCTATCGCATCTGTTGGGCCTAACAGGGAACAAACTATTTTTTTAGATACAGAAGAATAACCAAGAGAATATTTTATCTGCAAAAAAGGAGAACCGTATTACTGCGAT
Organism: Draconibacterium sp.; assembly: GCA_041393215.1. Taxonomy (GTDB): domain Bacteria; phylum Bacteroidota; class Bacteroidia; order Bacteroidales; family Prolixibacteraceae; genus Draconibacterium. Next base: position 131,950 of record JAWKKP010000017.1, on the reverse strand, counting down.
TCTCCTTTTTCATTTTAACTGTATTGATTTTATATTAACTACCAGCTTCCACCGGCACCACCACCGCCGAAACTTCCACCACCAAAACCACCAAAACTTCCACCACCGGAAGAAAAATTTCCAAAACCACCACTGCCACCATGTGAATTTCTCCCCGACATCATTCCCATTGCAATCCAAAACGGAAGGCTTTTACCTGGAGAATAAAACCTGTTTTTTCTGCCGCGTATTGCCGAAATAACAATGAAAATTATAACGAAAAAAATAATCCCCGGGAACACACCATCTTTTTGTTTTGCATAATATTGCTGATATTCATCGGCTGTATATTCACCTCGGGTAATGTCCATAATTACTTTTATACCCGAATCAAGACCTTTGTAATAGTTGTTTTCCATAAAATACGGGATCATTTCTTTATCGATTACAGTACCGTTAACTACTGCATCTGGCAGCACGCCCTCCAAACCGTAACCGGTGGCAATAAATACCTGTCCTTTACTATTTCCTTGTTTGGGCTTTAAAAGAATAACTATACCATTATCTTTTCCCTTTTGTCCTATCCCCCATTTTTCTCCTAAACGAAAAGCATAATCCCCTGAATCATAACCATCCAAATCTTTAACAATTACAACTACAATCTGTGTTGAAGTTTCGCGGGCAAACTGTACCAGCGAACTTTCCAACTGGCTTTGTTCGCCGGCATTTAGAACGCCTGCAAAGTCATTTACCAATCTTGGAGGAACTGGTTTGTCCGGAATTTCTGCAAGTGCAAATGCACTAACAAACAAGATTGTAAATACGGTATAAAATAATTTTCTCATTTTCTAATCTTTTTGTCCGAACGAAATTTCGTCCGACAATTCATTTACATCATCATCTTGGTAAGGGAAATGCTCCTTAAGCTGCTCCCCTGCTTTAATAATACCTTCTGAGATTCCATCGGCAAATTCGCCTTTTTTAAGCTTTTCAATTACATTGTTGCTTATTTCTTTCCAGAAATTTTCAGGAACTTTCTGATTTATACCGGCATCTCCTAAAATCGCAAATTTCCGATCTTCCACTGCCAGGTAAAACAAAACCCCGTTTCGTTGTTTTGTTTTATGCATTTCAAGTTTTTCAAAAATATAGGTTGCCTGATCGAGCACATCACCATTACAATACTTTTCAACGTGCACCCTAATCTCGCCTGAAGTATTGGTTTCAGCAACCCTTATTGCATTTTTAATCTGCAGCTTATCTTCTTCTTTAAAATATTTCTGAACGCCCATTTTTTTATCTCTTTTTGCTAGCTAAAACTGAACTTCTGGTGCCTTTTCTGCTCCGGCCTGTGCTTCAAAATAACTTTTCTTATCGAAGCCAAACCAACCGGCATAAATCACCTGAGGAAATTTTCGGATATATGAATTATAATTCTGAGTTACCTCGTTAAATTTTCTCCGTTCTACTGCAATTCTGTTTTCTGTTCCCTCCAGTTGCGCCTGCAAATCAAGGAAATTCTGATTTGCTTTTAAATCAGGATAGCGTTCAACCACCACCATTAAACGGCTTAAAGCAGAAGAAAGCCCTTCCTGTGCCTGGTTAAATTGCTGAATAGACTCCGGTGATAATTTTGATGGATCGATATTTACAGAAGTTGCTTTTGAACGGGCTTCAATTACTCCTTCCAAAGTTTCCTGTTCGTGAGCCGCATAACCTTTTACTGTATTCACCAAATTCGGAATTAAATCGGCCCTGCGCTGATACACATTTTCCACCTGCGACCATTGCGAAGTTGTCTGTTCATCCAATTGTACCATTTTATTATATCCACAACTGGAAAATAAACCGATGCTGGCAACAGCAATTAAAACGACTAATATTCTTCTCATGTCAAAAATTTTTAATTATAGAACTGTAAATATTTCAAATCGCTACCGAAAATAATAGCATTTTTCGGGGAAAGTCAAGTTTTTACCGCCGGATTTCCTCTAAAACAAGATAAAAGATTCGAAACAATTCTGATGTTAAAAAAATAAGATAGTAGGTTAGATTTATTTTGGGGAAATAATTTCTATTCTGAAAACATCATTGAATACGGCCGCGCTATTTCATTTTGAAGTTCGCTTATTCCAATATTTCTGCTTTTCCTAATGTATTCTCTTCCACCAAAGAAAATAAGGATTGTAGGGGCAGCAAAAACCTGATTTTGAGCAGCAACATCGGGAAGTTTATCCGACTTAACATATACCATTTTCATTTTTGGAAATTCACTGCGAACCAGTTCTACAACCTTTGGTTTAAGTACTTTGCATACATTACAGGCATCGGTAGAAAAGTAGACAAGCAGTGCATCTTCTCTATCTTTCCATTCAAGGAACTCATCAAATGAATTAATATCTGCAAACATGGGATGATAAACTTTTAATACTGTCCGGTATTCAGCATCACAAGAGTACAGCCTTCAATTGTTTCAATCCCGTTTCTTTCGAGTAACTCTTCTAGTTCAAAGTTTTCGGTTCCGGGATTAAAGATTACTCTTTCAGGTTTAAGTTTGAGGAGCTGATCGAAATACTCATCTTGCCGCTGCGGCCCCACATACATAGTTACCGTGTGAAAATATTCGGTAGCTGGAAAATCCGTTTGAATGGCAACATCAGATACAAATCCTTCGCGTTTTGCGAGTGCGGTTACTTCGTAACCATGATTTCGTAACGATTGAATTGCCATATTGGAGTATCTCTCAGGGTTTTCACTTGCTCCAATAACAAGCGTTCTTTTGTTATTCATTATCAATTTTCTTTAGCAGAACTACCGCGTTTACGGAAATTCCCTCTTCTCTTCCTTCAAATCCCAGGGTTTCAGTTGTTGTTGCTTTTACAGAGATTTGGCCAACATCTATTTTCAAAACATTCGCAATTGTACTTTCCATTTCCGGAATATACGGTTTTAGCTTTGGCTGTTGTGCATTTATAGTTGAATCGATATTTACGATTTCGTAACCTTTTTCTTTTACCAAATCGTATGATTTCTTTAGCAAGATTTTACTATCGATATTTTTAAACTCGCCGGATGTATCGGGAAAATGAGTTCCAATATCTCTTAATTTTACAGCACCCAACAATGCATCGCAAATAGCGTGAATTAAAACATCACCATCGGAATGTGCAACAGTTCCTTTGTGGTGCAAAATTAAAATACCACCTAACCAGAGCGTTTCCCCTTCTGCCAAACGGTGAACGTCATATCCTTGTCCTATTCTAAAACTCATTATCGCTGTTGTCCAAATGCATCAACATCAAACGAAAGTGTAAACCTTAGCGTATTCTCTAACGGGTGATTTCTTTGGGTAGGCAACAAATAGGCGAAATCAAGCGCAAAAACATTAAGCTTTAAACCTGCACCTGCTGTAAAATATTTTCGGTTTCCTTTATTTTCATGTTCGTAGAAGTATCCTCCACGAATTGCAAATTGCTTATTGTACCAGTATTCAACACCAAATGCCAGATTTATTTCCTGTAGTTCTTCTTTAAAACCACCGGGAGCATCTGCAAATGATTTAAAAATTCCTGCTATCGGGCCAATATCAGAAGAAGTTCCTCCTGAAGAAACTACACCTCCTCCGCTATAAGACATGGTATCAGGTGTTGGCACCAATAACTTGTTTGCTTCAAAAGAGAAGGTAAAAGTGTTGTAATCGTCTAAAGAAGTTGTGTATGCAGCCCCCAACATCAAATTGGTTGGGATGAAATCTTTAACTTCACCATCGGTGTAGGATATTTTAGCACCTATATTTTGAATATTTATACCTGCCGAAAAAATGTGATCTTGTCTGTTGGAACGATATTCATTGTAATAATAAAATGCAACGTCAGTAGCGAAAGAATTACCGGCATGCGTTTCAACACCACCAACCAACTGGCCACCTGTTAGGTCTGAGCGAATATATCGGATAGCAACAGCTCCTGAGAATTGCTCTGAAAGCATTCTTGAATAACCAAAATCAATGGCAAATTCATTTGGACTTTGCTGTCCCTGTATCTCCCCATATTCACTTGTAAACACAATATCTCCTAAAGAAAAATACCGAAGTGATGCACTAAGTGCCTGAACATCATCAAGTTTTTTATAACCCGAAAGATATGCCAGGTTAATATCATCTACCAGATTTCTTAACCATGGCGAATAAGATAATCCAACCCCCATATCGCTTTCCATAAATACATACTTTGCCGGATTCCAGTGCTGTGAACTCACATCTGGTGTTAAGGCAACACCTGCGTCACCCATACCACCTGCACGTGAATCTGGTGTTATTGAAAGAAATGGAACCGCAGTAGTAATTGTATTTGCACCTGACGTAGTTGACTGTGCCATAATACTCTCGGAAACAATAAGAAAACTTGCCGATAGTAGAAATAATCGAAATAACTTAATCATAATTTTACTAAAATTGAGCGCTGCAAAGATATAATATTTGCTTTTGCAGCAATAGTTTAAACTAAAAAAGAGAACGGAACATTTTCCCAAAAATTTCATCAGATATAAAAAATTAATGTGAAATTATTAATTTACCTGAATGAGAAGCAATTGCACCTTCATTATTTTGAGCGGTTATTCGATAAGGATAAATTCCACTTTTCATTTGCACTTGTGTTTCCATGAAATCCCATCGAATCGGGTTACTTTTTGAACCGTTTGAACCAACTTCCTGCGTCAGGTAATCAACCCGTCTTCCCATCTGATCAAAAATCTCGATGGCAATATCAAGTATTTCACCAGATTGATTGTGTTCAAAGGTAAAATACGTGTGATCATTTACCGGATTTGGATAATTGGTTACAGATGAAATTTGGAATCCCCCCGAAACTTCAAATTCAATTTCCGATTGGGTGGAATTATTTGCCACATCCCAGGCTTTTAAAACCAGTTTATGTTTGCCTTCGGTAAGATTTGTTAGGGTGAAAGATATTGAACCACTTTTATAATCATTTAAATCAGACAGATAATAATTATTCAAAACGTACGTGTTGGCGTAATCATCGTCAAGAACAGCCGTTATATCATGACCAATACCCGTTCCGACCGTATTTATTCCGTTTTCATCCGAGAGAAAAGCAAGCAGTGTAGTATTTTTCCCTGTTTTTCCACCCGAAACGAAATCAGTGTGATCCATAAATAAATCAATTTCCGGACCGGTATTATCAACTACATTGTTATCAGAGGAACCTCCTATAATAAAATTATTATATACTCCATGTGCATCAACTGAATTATCGGATGCATAGTAAATAATTTTTCCCTGCCCAAGCGCGTATGAAATATCTTTGGGAATTACAAAACTACAGGTAAAATTTCCGTTTTTCACATCGGCTTTTCCTTTATAAATAATATTTTCCTGTACTTTAAAGCTCATTGGTGTTTCTCCACCATTCCCAAGGGTTTTCATAGTCATTTCTTTATCATAAACAGTAATGGAAACCCCTCCGGTAAACTCTTCTAAAATATTTCCAAAATAATCGGTAACATTTCCCTCCAATTCTATTTTTTGTAATGCGCTAATTGTATCTTGATTGGCGGAAGCATCTTTCCCGTTAATTCTTGTTGTTTTAACCTTAAATTTCGGATATGAAAGTTTTAGTGCAGGATCGGCCAATAAACTAAAATTTCTCTTGTTAGTTGTACCGGTGGTATTTATTTTTGATAACCGCATAACATCGCCCATTCGGTAACGATTTCCATTTTCATCAGCTTCAAAAACATACTGATAGAATTTTTTGCTCAACAAAAAATTGTAAGTAGAAATTACTACACGGGTTGTAGAAAACAAACCTATTCCACCCCCATTAGAATTAAACAATATGTATTCACCAATAGAGGTATCGTCTGCATCATATCGGCTAAACTCGCAGGTTGCGGTAACAAAAATGGGCAAATTATTAGAATTCGACCATGAGTTTACGTTGCTAACATCCAACACATGTTCATCGGCCATAAACCGTTCATTGGCATGACCCACATAGTTCAAAATCAGGACACCTTCTTTAACCTGATTATTTATTGCACTTGTAACCTCAGGATATCGTTCAACTGCCGATGTCACTTGCTGTTGATATGCATCAAGATATATTTTGTTTGTAATAAATTCAGGGTGATTTGAATTTACAATATTAGCCAATTCTTCTGATTGCCCCATATGCAATCCGCCATCTTCATCATCACTGATAAAGCAAGTCGAATTTCTCCATGCTCCCAAAGATTCTGATGAATAGTAATTCAGAATCTTAGTTAAAACTACTTCTGCTTCATAAGTTGTTGAAGCTGGTATTCTCCCAATTCCTAAATCGACCAGCCCTTTGTCTACACTCTCACCATCATCAAGAATTACAAAATAATCATCAGAAACAAACGATTGTACCGGGTTAAGCGACTCATCAGCCTGATAAGTGGGTATAAAATTTTTTGTTTCGGAGCGAATGCCTCTGTTATCAAAACTTCCATCCCCAAATAAGAGAACATATTTTAGCTTACCCTCTCCTCTATCATACAGCATTTTTACAAAATTGCGTATGCCTGTGGCATCTTTAGCTCCAGAGCTAAACTCGTTATACACCTGAGCTGCCGTTACAACTTCAACATCCATACCGTCATAACTTCTATGAAAATCGGCCAACTGATTGGCATAACTAAGAAAATTCAAATGCGTTATAATTATAAACTCAGGCGTAATTAAGGAATGTAAGTTTTGATTTTGTACTTCGCCTTCCAATATTGGTTCAGAAAAATTACCATTATTGTTAAATACCACATATTCCCGAAGCTCGGCCGTTGGTCTTTTTACTTTTGCAACACTTCCTGAAAGTTCGATGGGTATTTCACTAATAGTTTTCCAATCGGTTACATCAAAAACGCGGGTATCTGTTGTACTGCCTTCAATATTGAATTCACCAATATTATCGTTTCCCACCGAATTTAAATCTCTGAAAAATTGAGGCTTACCCGTGGCCACTAATTTTTTGCGATAATTTATCTCAACAAAGTTGAGCCAGGCATTGGCATTGTCATCAATGCTATTATCTATTTTATCTGCAAAATATTTTAAGGTAACATTTAACGGATCACCCTTCACATTTGTATTAAAAACTCCTGTCCTACTCCTTGCATAAAGAGAGGTTACATCGCTGGTATTTACTGAAGAAAAACTTAACTCTCCAATCTCTGTCTGATTAGCAGAAACTTTCATTACAGAAGATTGAAATGAGCGGGCCACGGAATTTATACGAATAGAAACATCTTCTGACAAGTCAATATTGGAAACATCAAAATCGATACTTTTCGCTGAACTATTCTTAAACTTGTTACCATACCATTGTTTCCCTGAACCTAATTTTATCAGATTTTCAGTTTCCTCCTCAAAAAAATCGTAAGCAGAAAAAGAAGTTATTATCTGATTGGCAGGATCGCTTAAAACATCCAGCTTCTTTGCAACTTTCTCGGTTCCTATATTCTCCGACAGAAAAAAATATCCCTTTGTAGTGTAGTAATTTAAACGGTGTTCAAAACTACCTGTTGTTTCATTCAATTTCCAATCGGTAATTCCAGGTGAATAAAAAAACAAACAGTCGGCACCGTTATTTTTCCCGTGCCAAACAGAAATCTGAGGCAAATCATCATAACTAATTTCACTCGGATTTTCTGATAAAATGATTCCTCCACTCCCAAAAACATTGACCTTTGAGGGATTCGAGAACCCCCATTCGTTTAGTTTTGTATATGGAATTTTATATATGCCTTTTTGTTCGGTACTTATCTTTTTCCAAGTCCCTTGTTTTAAAACCGATTCCGTCTTCCAGTTATAAACTTCTTTTTTGGCACTTTTGGTATTAATAGGAAACGACTTTAATTCAAAACTTTTCAATACAAATATTTTATCGTTTTCTTTCTTCAACGGAATAATCTGAAGATGAATTTTATTTAAAGTTCCCGATTTAAGTTTTTGATTTATGATTTGAACATCGGAAGTCAAATTATCAAATTCAGATAATTTTGATGAAATCGCACTTTCCTCAAAAACAGGATTTTCAATTTCAAACCGTAAATTCTGATTATCAGTCTTTACATCAAATGTTCTGAAAAACACAGGAAGATCCAAATCTGTTTTAGCGAGTTCAGGGTTTTCAAAAATTAAGTCAGCTATTTTAACATTTGAATTTTCTATAAAAATCGACTTATTCCAATCCAGCACAATCAATTCCGATTGTACATCGTTTAACGTAAAACCTGCAATAACAATGAAAAGGAGAAATAGAAATTTCTTCATACCATATAATATCGAATTAGTAATGTTTAAACGGAATAAAAATTTAAATATTGCAGTCCGATGTTTCATAAAACATATAGTTTCGCGCAAATATATCAACATCGTTGATTTAATTAAAAAAAATTTGGAATCGCTGAACAATAAGAATTGAAGTATTTAGTTATATTTGTGACGATCATAAAAGTAGTGATAAAATGAAGATGAAAAAGTTAAAGACTTTGTTCATAATCTTTTTAGCTGCATTCGTAACCGGATGCGGCTTGTTTGGTAAAAAAGGCAGAAATGAGTCATCCCGAACAACAGGTTGGGAATATAATTCTGAAGAAACAGGAAACATTCCTTATTTATCAGGTTATGAACAAGAGGCCGGCCCCGGGCTAGTTTTTATTCAAGGCGGTACATTCACCATGGGACGGGTGGAAGAAGATGTAATGTACAGTTGGAATAATTTTCCACGAAGAGTTACAGTTGCCTCCTTCTACATGGATGAAACTGAAGTTTCGAACCAGGATTACAGAGAATATGTTCACTGGTTAAACAGAGTATATGCCGGTAACAGAGAAAAAATTAACAGCGCTTTACCTGATACAACAAAATGGAGAAGCGAACTGGCGTATAACGAACCCTATGTGGAAAATTATTTCAGACACCCTGCCTACAGCGATTATCCAGTTGTTGGAGTTAGCTGGGAACAAGCAAACAGTTATTGTACATGGAGAACAGACCGTGTAAACGAACAGATTCTTGTTGAGCGTGGAATACTGCAACATGACAATACACAAGCCGGGCAAAATGTGTATACTTCAAAAACATATCTTGCGGGATTATATCAGGGTACCGATGGTGAAAAGCCGTTGGAAAACCCGGATGGTTCTAATGCAAGGGTAAAGTGGGAAGATGGGATTATGCTTCCAAGCTATCGACTCCCAACTGAAGCTGAATGGGAATATGCAGCTTATGGATTGATTGGGAATACAGATGGCGAACTTCTCACCGACCGAAAATTATATCCTTGGAACGGAGCTTACTTAAGGGAAGATTCCAGAAAAGGAAAAGGACAAATGAAAGCGAACTTTGTCAGAGGCCGCGGAGACATGATGGGTATGGCAGGTGCATTAAATGACAATGCTGATATTTCGTCTCCTATTTATTCTTACGACCCCAACGATTTTGGACTGTATTGTATGTCAGGAAACGTGAACGAATGGGTTATGGATGTTTACCGGCCAATGTCGTTTTTAGATGTGAATGAATTTAATCCGGTAAGGGGCAATGTAGTAACCGAATATCGGAGAGACCAAAATGGAACGTTAATGCGCGATGATTTTGGAGAACTGATTAGAGATACGGTAGCTGACTACAGAAACTTTGAAGACGGAGATCCCAATTCTCAAATGCTGGAAGGTACAGACTGGAAAAGTATTCAGGGGAATAAAACAGCTGACATGTATGTTCAGGATGATGGTTCAGGAACTTATTCTTCTTTAATCACCGATGAAGTACGAGTTTACAAAGGCGGTTCATGGAAAGACCGTCCCTACTGGCTGGTACCTGGAACTCGTCGCTATCTCGAACAAAATAAATCAAAAGATGATTTAGGTTTCCGCTGTGCAATGATTCGTGTAGGAAGCCCCGAGGGATTTTAAAAAATATACTACAATATAATGAAAAGCCTCATTTTTTTAAATGAGGTTTTTTTATTTTTGGTATATGACAGCAATACAAGAATTATATAAAATATTCGGCGAACATCCGATAATTTCTACCGATAGCAGGCAGATTGAAAATGGCAGTTTGTTTTTTGCTTTAAAAGGCGAAAATTTTAATGGAAATAAATTTGCGCACTCGGCGCTCGAAAAAGGTGCGTCGTATGCAATTATAGATGAAGAGGAATATCATACTTCGGATCAAACAATTTTGGTTAATGATGTTTTACAAACATTAAAAGAACTTGCAAACTATCATCGTATAAAACTAGCCATTCCTATTCTTTCGATAACCGGAACCAATGGTAAAACCACAACCAAAGAGTTAATAGCAGCAGTTCTGTCTCAAAAGTTTAAAGTAAGTTTTACCCAGGGAAACCTTAACAACCACATTGGCGTGCCTTTGACATTGTTAAAAATGAACGACGAAACGGAATTTGGTGTTGTTGAAATGGGAGCTAATCATCCCGGGGAAATTGCTGAACTATGCTTAATTGCGGAGCCTGATTTTGGAATTATTACAAATATAGGGAAAGCACATTTGGAGGGATTTGGTTCATTTGAAGGAGTTATTCAAACAAAAACGGAATTATATCGTTTTTTGGAAGAAAAAGGAGGCACTGTTTTTTACAATCACGACAACCCATTGCTACGCGAATTAGCAGGTAAACTAAAAAACAGGGTCAGCTTTGGAAGCACAGACGCTGATTTTATTGGAGAGAACGTTCAATCGCCTCCATTCGTTCATGTGAAGGCAAAGTTTACAAAAGGAATTCTTTATCTCAATTCCAATTTGATTGGGAACTACAATGCTGAAAATATTCTGGCTGCAGCCTGTATCGGGAATTATTTCAATGTTGATCCATTAAAAATTCAACAGGCACTTAAATCCTATCAACCAACAAATAATCGATCGCAGTTAATTCAAAAAAACGGGCTGAAAATAATTATGGATGCCTACAATGCAAATCCTACCAGCATGCAAGCATCCATAAAAAGTTTCTTCTCAAATAAATCGGAAAATAATTACCTAATTCTTGGCGATATGCTTGAACTTGGAAATTATTCAAAAGAAGAACACACTAAAATACTCGAACTTTTAAAAGATTATTCTGTAACAAAAACATTTGTTGTCGGTCGCAATTTTTCTGAATTATCCGAGAATTATGATTGTATTCCCTTTCTGGATGTTGATCAGCTTTGTCTCTACTTGCAACAAAATAGAATTAGCACCGGAAATATCCTGATAAAAGGCTCAAGAGGAATTCGGCTCGAAAAAGCACTATCCTGTTTTTAGTTATTCGATGGTTTCTGAACTTTTAAAACATCAGCAATTGCCTTTTCAAATGTTGGTTTTGGCAGCGCTCCCATCGCCATTTGCGGCTGACCTTCTTTAGGTACGAACAAAAGTGACGGAATACTTTGAATACCAAACATACCTGCAAGCTCCTGTTGTTCTTCAGTATCTATTTTATAGATAACAATAGAATCACCATACTCTTTCTGCAATTCTTCTAACACAGGAGCAACCATTTTACATGGACCACACCAATCGGCGTAAAAGTCAATTAAACAAGGTTTGTCTCCTTCGTATTTCCACTCTTTATTTACTTCGTAATTAAAAACTTTTTCTTTAAAAGTTTCTTTTGTTAAATGTTCTAACATAATCTATAATTTAAAATTGATTATTCACACATATATAAATCTACATATTTGAATATCAAAAATTATTCCTTTTCTGATCGCTAATAAAATTAAGCTGTTTTGAACGAAATAATTGTAATTTTGTCACGATTTTTTCGAAAGTGTCAGTTATTTAATATTGACATTTGGAATTTTGACAGAGAATGAAGCAAAAGTTAAAACACAAAATATTTCACGAAATCTCAGAAGTTGCAGACGAAATGCAACTCGAAACATATGTAATTGGCGGCTATGTTCGTGATTTAATTTTAAAACGCCACTCAAAAGACATTGATATTGTAACTGTTGGAAGCGGTATTGAACTGGCAGAAGAAGTGGCTAAAAAATTAAAAAACAACCCCCGGGTTAATGTTTTCAAAAACTTCGGCACAGCCATGCTGAAATACAAAGATTTGGAAATTGAATTTGTAGGTGCACGAAAAGAATCTTACCGACACGACTCCCGAAAACCAGTTGTAGAGAACGGTACACTGGAAGATGACCAAAATCGAAGAGATTTTACCATAAATGCGCTAGCATTGGGACTAAACAAATGGAATTTTGAAGAATTGGTGGATCCGTTCAATGGACTAAAAGATATAGAAAATAAGATTATCCGAACACCTTTAGATCCTGATATAACCTTTTCAGATGATCCTTTGCGTATTATGCGCGCTATTCGCTTTTCCACTCAGCTGGGATTTGAGATTCAAACTGAAACATTACAGGCAATTACCCGAAACAAAGAGAGAATAAAAATCATTTCGGGAGAACGAATTATTGATGAAATCAATAAAATAATCATGTCTGACAAACCTTCCATTGGTTTCAAACTAATGGAAGAAACCGGTTTATTGGAAATTATCTTTCCGGAATTGCAACGAATGAAAGGAATTGATGTAGTAAAAGGCATCGGACACAAAGACAATTTCTACCATACGTTAGAAGTATTGGATCAAATAGTTCCAAACACCGACAATCTTTGGCTACGATGGTCTGCCCTTTTACATGATATTGCAAAACCAGCAACAAAGAAGTTTGTTGAAGGACAAGGCTGGACGTTTCATGCGCACAACTATATCGGTGTTAAAATGATTCCCAAAATTTTCAAAAGAATGAAATTGCCGCTAAATGAGAAAATGAAATATGTTCAGAAGATGGTTCATCTCCATATGCGCCCTATTGTTCTTTCCGAGGATGTTGTAACAGATTCAGCCGTTAGAAGATTGCTATTTGAAGCAGGCGATGATATTGATGATTTAATGACATTGTGCGAAGCAGATATAACTTCAAAGAATTCAGAAAGAGTTAAAAAGCATTTACAGAACTTCAAAATTGTCCGTGAAAAGCTAAAAGAAATTGAAGAAAAAGATGCAGTTAGAAATTTTGAACCCCCCGTTAAAGGTGAGTTAATCATGGAAACATTTGAGCTGCACCCTGGCCGTGAAGTAGGTTTGATTAAAGATGCAATAAAAGAAGCTATTTTAGATGGTATAATTCATAATAATTTCGAAGAAGCATTTGAATTTATGATTCAAAAAGCAACTGAACTGGGACTGGAAAGGAAAAACTAATTTATGCGGATTAGTTTTAATAAAACTGGTAAATGATCGCTAAATCCGCCATTATAAGAATATCCGTAATAAGTACGTTTGGGTTTTATTCCACCATATTTCTCGTCCTTCTCAAGCAAAAATTGCAAGTCTGCCTTTGTCGCATTTGTTACAGATGTTTTATATCCTGACTTTGCCATTAATAACGAGCCGGATACAATAACCTGGTCAAAGAAATACCACTGCGACTGATATTTTAGAGTCCCTGTTTCCTGACTTAACCAATTTGCTGACAAATTATACAATTCGGAAGAAACGATATTGTTGTTAACAGGCATTGCTTTTAAAGTCTCCAGAATACTTTCGTCAGTTGGATTATCATTAAAATCGCCAAGAATAATGATTTTAGGCTTGTAAGACTTAGCAACCAGTTCATACACTTTTGCATGTAAAGTTTGAGCTGCAATTTTCCGCTGCTCCTTCGTTTCCAGTAATCCGGAGAATCGGGACGGCCAATGATTAATAAAAATATGAACCGTATCCAATTCATTTAAAATGCCCTTTACATAAAGGATTTCGCGGGTTTTAATAATTTCATTCTTGTCGTTAATCAATGGGTGATACTGATATTCAAGCGGATAAAAATGGGTAGCATTGTAAAGCATTGCTACATCAATTCCCCGATGATCAGGTGATTCCTTGTGAATGATTTTATATGGAATTGATTTTAGTGGAGTATCTTTTACTAACTTATCCAATACAAACTGGTTTTCAATTTCGCACAAACCAACAATAACAGGAACATTCCAGCCAGATGCACTAAGAACCACCTTTGAAATGTTCAGAACTTTGTTGTCAAGCTTTTTTGAAGTCCAGTGTAAATCGCCCTGCGGAGTATAATTGTCATCTTCGGTATCTGGATTATCAATTACATCAAAAAGATTCTCAACATTATAAAAAAGAATAGAAACTTCGTCAGGATTGTTTTGTGCTGTAAGGGAATTACAAAATAAAACCAAAATAATAATGGAAAGTAGTCGCCTACTCTTCATCTTTCTTTTCTATTCGCTCAAAAGCCCCAAGATCCGGACCTGCGTCAGAAGTCCTGTCTTTATTTAATATATCTAACGGGAAAAGGGAACCGATTTCAGGTTTACCTACATCTTTTGCAGGTGAAAGCGTATCTAATTCATAATTGTAATTAACGTAAGGATCAATAAATAATGGATCATAATCATCACCTTTCCAGACGTTTACAAAATGTTCTTTATTGGAAGTTTTAAATGTATCGGGAACTTGAATAATGCAATTCTCAAAAAAATAATTGAATTCCTTTTCATTATTATTTACAAGCTCAAGCTCTGTAGAGTTATTGCCATAGATTATACTATTCCCAAAATTCGCCTTTTCTAAATCGCCAACATATGCATTTTTCCCGCCATTAGAGTCCTCGATAACTAATACATTTGTTACAGTTAATGAAGCGGTGGATCTCGCTTTTGAAGAATAATTTCCCCAATAATTAGCAATCGTTGAATGATTAAATTCATATTCACCACCTATCAATAATGCAACGGCATAAAAACCACAATTAGCAATCAAATCATTGTATCCATAAATTTTTGATTTCATTGCAAAAACACCTGCATATGCCATATTTTCTATTCGGGAATTGGTCAGACTTACTGAAGCATAACCATCATGCTCAATGGTTCCAACCTGCAAACCAATATTTGCATTTCTAATACTACAAAAGTTAAAAATATTATCGTGGCTTCCTGAAAACAAGATAATTCCATCCCATTGATCCGGAATATTCTTATAAGTGTCTTCTAACCTGT
Organism: Draconibacterium sp.; assembly: GCA_041393215.1. Lineage (GTDB taxonomy): Bacteria > Bacteroidota > Bacteroidia > Bacteroidales > Prolixibacteraceae > Draconibacterium. Next base: position 116,868 of record JAWKKP010000017.1, on the reverse strand, counting down.
CTGGCAAAAACTGAATCGGTTCCTGGAAAGTACCGTTTGCCTCAATTGTCCCTTTTACATATAAACCTGCACCTTTGTGAAAATATATTCTGGTTCCGGGTTCAATGGTAAGTACCGAAGTACTGTCAACAAAAGCATAATCGTAAACCAAATAAGGTTTTTCAGCAGTCCAGGTTTTCGTTTCAATAGTTTCACCTTTTACCAGCTTGAAATCCTGTCCGTAGGCAATTAAATTTATATCCTGAATATTTGCGTTTGTAGTAAATTCAATTGAATCCTGAACCACCATAGGAAGGTTTTGTCCATTCGGATCGATTGTTACCTCAACAAAAATATAAATACTGTCACGAGCCGGCACTTCAACTTCAAACACTTCATTTTCTACTTCGCCATTAATGTTTAATCGGAAGCTGGATATGTCTCCTCCTGCCAGCTTAATCCTTGAAATAAGAATATCTTCATCGTAAGGGTTATGAACAGTAAAATGCTGGGTTGTGGATCCAATTGTGGTAAAGATTGTGTCAAACATTACAGTATCCGTTGAGAATAAAAGTTTGGCATCGCGCGAATTCAAGTACCCTTCGTCCTCACATGAAAACAAAAAGATAACTATAGCCACTACAGCCAAAATTTGAAGTAGATACCTGACCAATTTCTTTTTAATTTAATTAAACTAAAACGGTTTTGCGAATATTCTTATTATTACAAATATAAAAAATCATTTGGCATATTTTAACATTTATTTGCAATTCTTAATTTTTCATAACATTTTTCTTTGAAATTATAAATAATCCAAGAATAGTCAATGCTCCGTTAAGAATAAGCAGCTCAAAACCAAATCTATATCCATTAAAAAGAATCTCAGAATAACTCGAAATAAAATAACAAATAACAGGCGAACTTATTCCAACAAAAGGAACCCACTTATCGTTAACTGCTTTTTTAGAATACAGTCCAAATACAAATAACCCTAGTAACGGACCGTAAGTGTAACCTGCAACCTTAAAAACGGCAACTACTATACTTTGGTTGTTAATTGCCTTAAAAAGTAGAATAACCAAAATAAGTAAGATTGAAAACATTAAGTGCGACCATTTTTTTATTCTCTGCCTTTTTTCTTCATCATATTTTTCAATTTTCAAAAAATCGATACTAAACGAAGTCGTTAGTGCGGTTAAAGCCGAGTCGGCGCTAGAATAAGCGGCAGCTGTAATACCAAGCAGGAATGCAATACCAACTGGTAATCCTAAATAGTTTAGTGCTAAAAGTGGATACAAATCATCAGAATTTTCAGGGATCGCAATTCCAGATTGATTGGCATAAATATAAAGCAGCACACCTAAAGAAAGAAAAAGAAAGACAGTCACCAAAAAGGAAAAACTAAAAACTATCATGTTTTTCTGTGCTTCCTTTTTATTTTTGCATGTCAGGTTTTTCTGCATCATATCCTGATCCATTCCAACCATTACAATCGTAATAAAAATTCCGGCAATAAACTGTTTAAAAAAATTGTTTCCACCCCTCCAACCCCAAAAGAATATCTTTGAGTTGGCATCATCTAATACGCCTGAAAAAATATGAGAGGCATTCCATTGCAAATCTCCGGAAATAGCAATTATGGTAAAAATAACAGCGCTTACCAGGAATAACGTTTGCAGCGTATCGGTCCAGACTATTGTTTTAATTCCTCCACGAAAAGTATAAATCCAAATTAAACCAATAGTTACTACTACTGTAAGTGAAAACGGTATTTTGAAAGCATCAAAGAAAGCAATCTGCAAAACTCCTGCTACCAGAAACAGCCGGAAAGCTGCACCAACAAGTTTAGAAACCAGAAAGAAAAACGACCCTGTTTTATAAGCACTTTCGCCAAAACGTTGTTGCAAAAACGTGTAAATGGAAACCAAATTCAATCGGTAATATAGTGGCAGAAGAACAGCCGCTACAATCCAATAACCCACAATATTTCCAAAAACAAACTGAAGATATGAAAATGCAGAATTCCCTACTTCACCGGGTACAGAAATAAAGGTTACGCCTGAAAGCGTAGCTCCTACCATTCCAAAAGCCACCAAATACCATGGAGATTTTCGATTACCGGTAAAAAAAGTTTCGGTATCAGCTTTTCGCGAAGTAAACCAAGATATGGCAATCAGAAGCAAAAAGTAACCTATAATTATTCCAAGAACCAAAATCGGATTCATAAGCTTTATTCAAAATCAGGATAGAGTAAATATTTCTTGCGGATCGATTTATACTGCTCCAGTTCGGGTTTCAACGAGTTTAATATATTTGCTTCTGATTCTCCCGCTTTAATTTGCTTTAAAAGTTCATCGTTTCCAGCAAGCAAATTAAACCATCTTTCACGGGTTATGAATTCTGATTTGTTTTCAAACTTATTATAAAAATCGAGAAAATATTTCAATGTAAACCGTGGAACTTCTTCCAAATCCCGAAGATCAAAACCGTAGCATAATTTTCCTTCATTTGGCGGATTTACAGCAACACCCGGAATGTTAACCGGCGTAAACTTAAAAGTTCCAAGTTCCGGTCTTACCCCTCCCAGAACCTGAAAAGGGAAGTCGGTTCCACGCCCCACGCTTACACTCGTGGCTTCAAAAAAACAAAGTGATGGATACAGCCGAACAGATAAATAATTAGGCAAATTAGGCGAAGGTAATACCGGCAATTCATATTTTGTTTCATGTGTATAATTCAAAACTGGAATCACCTTCATATTACAATTTTTCCCGCCTTCACACCACTTTTCGCCGTTAATCATCAACGCCAACTCTCCTACTGTGCAACCATGAACAATGGGAATTGGATCTAGCCCGACAAAAGAACGAAATTCTTTTTGCAGGACCGGGCCTGCAACATAATCTCCGTTTGGATTCGGACGATCCAAAACAATCAGCGGCAAATCATTTTCAGCACAAGACTCAATAACATAATGCAAAGTGGAAATGTACGTATAGAATCTGCAACCCACATCCTGAATATCAAAAATCAAAACATCGATGTTTTTCAGTTGACTGGGTGCTGGCTTTTTGTTTTCGCCATACAGCGAAACAACCTTGATTCCAGTCTTTTTGTCAACTCCGTCTTTGATCTCCTCGCCGGCTGCTGCTTCTCCCCTAAAACCATGCTCCGGAGCAAAAATTGCTACAACATCCACATCTCTATCCAAAAGAAAATCAACTAAATGAACTTGATTAAGCATGGAAGTATGATTGACTACAAGACCTACATTTTTACCTTCAATTAATGGCAAATAGCTTTCAAATTGTTCAGCCCCGGTAATAATTTTACTACCTTGACCAACTACACTAAATCCTGCAGAAATTAGGAGTATAACAAGTCGAAATAATTTCATCATCATGTATTAAACGTTATTTTTGTGAATGCTAAAATACCATTTGATATTCCGTTTTCAGAATAAAAAGGACAAAATTTGGTTTTATTGTATAAATATGATTTTACTATGAAACTCAACATAAAAATTTTATTGGTTTTCTCCACCTTCCTGATTTATTTTAGTTCCAAAATTTATGCCGGAGAACCTCCGTTTTTGAAATTCAGGAGTGATCCGTGGGTAATTGAACAGCTCGAAAAACTGACATTGGAAGAAAAGATTGCCCAGCTAATGATGGTAACAGCTTATCCAAAACAGGATGAGAACAGTAAGGCCAGAATAGAAGAACTGATTCGGACTTATAAGCCAGGCGGAGTTTTGGTGATGCAGGGAAGTCCTGTTAAAACGGCTTCATGGATTAATGACTTTCAAAAACAGTCAACCCTGCCTTTACTCATTGCAATAGATGGAGAATGGGGACCTGCAATGCGGATTGACAGCGTAATGAGTTTCCCTTATGCTCAAGCTGTTGGAGCAGTAAAGGATTCAACTTTTATTTATCAAATGGGGCATGATATTGGAAGCCAATTAAAATTAATGGGAATACATATGAACTTTGCACCTGACGCTGATATCAATACCAATCCTGCAAATCCGGTCATTAATTTTCGCTCGTATGGTGAAGACAAATTGAATGTGGCAGAAAAAGCCTGGTGGGTTGCCAAAGGGATGCAAGACGAAGGAGTGATTCCAGTCGCCAAACATTTCCCCGGACATGGGGATACTGACACTGACTCTCATAAAACCCTGCCTTACCTGAGTCATTCAAAAGCAAGAATGGATTCAATTGAATCGTTTACATTTCGCTATTTAGCCGAAAAAGGAATAAGCGGAATTATGTCAGCACATCTGAATGTTCCTTCTCTTGACGCATCGGAAACCCCGTCATCACTATCGAAAAAAATAATTACAGATTATTTAAAAGAAGAGATTGGATTTAAGGGATTTGTTGTTACCGATGCAATTAACATGAAGGGTGTTCGAACAGAAAAAGGCAATACAGAGGTTGAAGCCCTAAAAGCAGGCAACGATATTATTGAGTTTGTCCCCGATATTAACAAGGCGATTCAATTGGTAAAGAATGCCATTATAAATAATGAAATTTCTGAGCTCGATATTTACGAAAAATGCCGGACAGTTTTGGCTTTGAAACGTTGGGTAAATTTGAATCAATACCAACCTGCTCCGTTAAAAAACCTTACCGAAAAACTGAACTCTCCCTATTTTGAAGTTACCAACCGGAAGCTCATAAAAGGCTCTCTCACCGTTCTTAAAAACGACAATATTCTACCTGTTGAACATTTGGACTCGTTTAAAATTGCATCGGTAATGATTGGCGGAGATCAGCTTTCACCTTTTCAGAAAATGCTGGAAAAGTATGGTTCTGTTGATCATTTTTTTCTGCCGGATAATGCAACTGAACCCGATTTGGCCAAATTAAGAGTAAAACTTGATGACTATAACCTTGTTATTGCCGGAATTGAAGGAATTAATCTTTACCCGTCTGGGAAGTACGGTACTACCGAAATACAACGAAGAGCAGTGGAAGAGATTATTCAGGAGAACCACACAGTTTTTGCCTTTTTTGGAAATGCCTACGCTTTAAAATTTTTCGAGAATATTCATCATGCAAACGGATTGATTTTGGCATACCAAAACAGTCCATTAACACAGGAACTCGCTGCACAACTTATTTTTGGCGCTTTTGACGCTTCTGGGAAACTTCCCGTTTCAGTAGATAAACGATTTAAATTAAATGACGGATTTCAGGTAAAAAAAAATAAAACGTTTGCCTATACAATCCCTGAAGAAATGGGAGTTAACAGCAAACTGTTAAAACACAAAATCGATTCATTGGCATGGTTGGGAGTTAATAACGAAGCATATCCGGGATGCCAGGTTTTATTCTCCATTAAAGGAAATGTTATTTTTCATGAATGTTACGGTTATCTCACCTACGATAAAACTGAAAAGGTAGTGCCGGAGGATCTTTACGACTTTGCATCAATAACCAAAGTTACAGGGCCTCTGCCTGCAATCATGAAATTAGTGGACGAGAAAAAAATGAATCTTGATATGCCATTAAGCCGATACTGGCCCGATTTTAAGAAAACAAATAAGGAATTTTTAAGTTTACGGGAAATACTTGCCCACCAGGCCCGGCTTGAAGCGTATATCGTTTATTGGAACAAGGCTCTCAAGAAAGACGGAACATTGGACACACTAATATTCAAAAATCATCCTACCGATAAATTCAATGTAAGGGTTTCCGAGAATTTATATATGAATATGGATTTCAGAAAAGTGATGTACGACACAATCAGAAATTCGAAATTATTGCCGTCAAAAAAATATGTTTATTCAGGATTAAGTTTCTTCTTATATCCACAGATTATTACAGATATTACCGGTGTTCCATTCGAAGATTATGTGAAGCAAAATTTCTATCATCCGCTGGGGGCGTACACTTTAACTTATAATCCTTACAAATATTTTCCAATTAGCCGAATAGTTCCCACCGAAAATGATACACTTTTCCGACATGAAACTCCTCGAGGTTTTGTTCATGACGAAGGGGCAGCCATGATGGGAGGAATATCAGGGAATGCCGGTCTTTTTGGAACTACTAATGATTTAGCTAAATTATTTCAGATGTATCTTCAAAAGGGATATTTTGGAGGCCGGCGATACATTTCAGAAGCTACGCTTAATGAATTTATTAAAATACAGTTTCCTGAAAATAACAATCGCCGCGGATTGGGTTTTGACAAGCCTTTAATCAATAACTACAGAAATTCATTAAAAAATTCTTATCCTGCAACCAGTGCGAGCAAAAATAGCTTTGGCCATTCAGGTTTTACCGGAACTTTTGTTTGGGCCGATCCTGACAATGAGCTCCTTTATGTATTCATGTCGAACCGGGTTTACCCAACCAGAGAGAATACCATGCTATACGAATTGAACATCAGAACCGCAATGCATCAGATGATGTACGATTGTATAAATGCCGGATTGAAATAAGTCTTAAAAAATGTTAACTTTCAATGCATAATATTCTGTTAAACAAAAATGTCAATTTCACCTAACCCTTATCAAACAAATGATTACACGACCGCCTAAAAAGTCTTTTGTTTTAAAAAGTTGAATGCAGTCACTTTTACCCCAAAATAGATGCTCTTAATCCTTTTGTTATTAAATTATTAATTCTATTTTTACGGGAGGAGACAAGTTTTAATTTATATTCACATTAAAATATTACGCAATATGACAAGTAAAATGACATTTAACGAGTTGCGAAAAATCAAAGACAGTTTACCTGACGGTTCTATAAAAAAACTAGCAGAAGAATTTGCAGTTAGCGAGGAAACCGTCAGAAATTACTTTGGAGGTGCTAATTACAAAAAAGGTTCAACCGTTGGAATCCATATGGAGCCCGGGCCAAACGGGGGAATTGTTCTTTTAGATGATACTTCAATACTTGATCGTGCAAAGCAAATTCTGGAAGCAGAAACAGTTTAACAAAAGCAGAAATTTTTATAAAATATTTAAAAACTGTCCTATATTTACAGGGCAGTTTTTTTTTATCAACAAAACCTAATTTCAATGAAGAATTTTTTCCTTTTTATTACAACCACAGTTTTATTCTCAGTTATTAGCTCGTGTAATTCTGAAGAACCCTGGACTCCCCTTTTTAATGGGAATGACCTCTCAGGATGGGACACATACATTGGCCCCACTGAAGAAGGAGGTGCTCCTGTTGGATTAAACAAAGACCCGTTGAACTTATTTTCCGTTGTTGAGTTGGATGGACAAAAAGTAATTCGGATTTCAGGTGAAGTAAATGCCTCTCTGGCAACACAGCAAGAATTTGAAAATTACCATTTAACAATGGAATTTAAGTGGGGAGAAAAAATGTACACCAAATGGAATTCAGGTCTTCTTTATCATGGTTATGGAGACTTTGGAGCAGGACTTGGCGTTTGGATGAGCTCGCACGAATTTCAGCTCTTCACCGGTCATATTGGCGATTCGTACAGAATGGGAAAATCGTATTGCGAAATTCCAATGGTTAAAACCGACGATGGCAAATATGTTTACTCAAAGGGAGCAGAAAAAATACCTTCAATCCCTGACACAGAGACAAGAGTTGTTGGGAAAGATGCTGATTATGAAAGTCCGATGGGTGAATGGAATAAACTAGACCTTTATTGCTTTGGCAGAACTTCTGTACATGTGGTGAACGGAAAAGTAAACATGATAAATTATAACTCTGGAAAATACTTCGGAGAAGGCAATATAGAACCTCTTACAAAAGGGAAAATCCAAATTCAATCGGAGGGTGGTGAATTATATGTAAGAACCATTAAGTTACAACCCATAGAAAAAATTCCGGAAGAATTATTACAATAATATTGAAGGCCTGTTTCTTTTGAAGCAGGCTTTTTTTTACTCAAAATCACTTACCAACAAACAACAGTTTTTCGTTAATATCTTTTTTTGAATCGAACAAAAGAAAAAACTATTCTTGTATAAAAAAAACCAAAATCCTATGAAATTATCATCGCTAGGCGAACAGCTAACCTTAAAAAACACAGTACTTGGTGTTCAATTTCTTTTTGTTGCTTTTGGGGCAACAGTTCTTGTCCCGCTTCTTGTGGGAATCGATCCTTCCGTAGCTCTGTTTACAGCAGGTATTGGAACTATGATTTTTCATTTTATTACCAAAGGTCAGGTACCGGTCTTCTTAGGTAGCAGTTTTGCTTTTATTGCTCCTATTATTGAAGCAACAAAGCTATTTGGATGGCCGGGAACATTATCAGGCATTGTAGCTGTTGGATTGGTTTACGGCCTTGTTTCCGTTTTAATAAAATTGTACGGAATTAAATTTATCGAAAGGCTTTTTCCTTCAGTTGTTGTAGGTCCTGTAATTATCCTTATCGGATTATCGCTTGCCTCTGCTGCTGTTAATATGGCAAAAACGGATTGGGTTTTGGCAGTAATCTCGTTATCGACAGCAATTATTGTTGTTATTTTTGGCAAGGGGATGATAAAGCTCATTCCCGTTTTTATTGGTATTGCAGTAGGCTATATTGCAGCACTCATTATGGGAGAAGTTGATTACTCGGCCATAAAAGATGCTTCATGGATTATGATTCCTGAATTCACACTTCCAAAATTTAGTTGGCAGGCTATTTTATACATGGTGCCCGTGGCTGTGGCTCCTATTATTGAACACGTCGGCGACATGTATGCCATTGGTGGTGTTTGCAACAAAAATTTTATCGAAAAACCGGGGCTAAACCGTACTTTATTAGGTGATGGAATTGCTACAGCTATCGCAGGCCTTTTTGGAGGTGTGCCTAATACTACCTATTCTGAAGTTACCGGAGCAATCACGCTTACAAAAGTGACCAATCCATTTATTTTAAGAATTGCCGCTATCACCGCAATTGTATTTGCATTGGTCGGAAAAATCAGCGGATTGCTAAAAACTATACCACAGGCAGTTCTGGGTGGAATAATGCTTCTGCTTTTTGGAATGATCGCATCTATTGGAATAAAAACACTAATCGATTCCAGAACCAACCTTTCTGAAACCCGTAACCAGGTGTTAGTATCAGTTGTATTAACCATAGGAATTGGTGGTGCCGTTATTGAATATGGCACATTTTCCCTGGCAGGAATCGGACTTGCAGCAACAGTAGGAATTATTTTAAATTTGCTGTTACCTAAAACAAAAGAAAGCTAACACATTTTTACTTTGATAAAAACAACAGGAACCGTTTTTTAAACAAAAGTGGTTCCTGTTATTTTTTCTAAATAATTCTGTCATGCGACAAACAATTCTGAATGTAGAAGACAATCGCTTAAGCCCTTTTGTTTCCGACTACTACTTTCTTGATTTTGAACACAATGACGTCGGCCCAACTCTTCTACCACCAATGGGCTTTCCCGTATTACATTTTCATTATGGAGAATTTACTAATTTTTACAATAGTCATGATTTTCCAAATGATTCGATTTTTATCGGACAAATTACCCGCCATATATACATTTATCCAAATGCCGGAGTCAAAATATTTGGAGTTAATTTTAGACCATATGGACTCTTTAATTTGCTTGCCATAAGTCCTTCTGATTTCACTGACAGCGGTATCGACAGCCGACTAATCTTGGGAAAAGAAATTACTGAAAGTGCGCTCAAAAAATTACCCTCGCTTGCTACCTCCGAAAAAATAAGTTTTATAGAATCAATGCTAATTCCTTTCGCAGAAAGGAATAATTCTGACTCCAAACCTTTATATGATGGTATCGTTGATGAAATTGTAGCCAGAAATGGATTAGTGCATTTGGAGGAAATGCTTCACGGTAAAATAGCGATGCGCACAATTGAACGTTATTTTAAAAAAGTTATCGGAATTTCACCAAAATTATTTTGCCAGATTTTACGTCATAAATATGTTCTCCAGCAAATCTATTCGCGCCCCAACTTAAACTGGCAGGACTCCATTTTAATGGGATATTATTACGACCATTCCCATTTCTCACGCGATTTTGAAAAGTTTAGCAAAGTTAAACCACTTGATTACCTGCCTTTACGAAACTCGTTTGCATCAAAAATATTACAGGTGTCGCCTTTTTACAGTATTGTTTAGCTGATTTTTGGGTTATTTGAGCCCTGAATCCAAAAATCAGCTTGAATGAAAATCTCTATTCTGCTTATTGTACTGGCTATGTTCAGTATGAATTCTTTTACAGCAAAAGCCCAGGTAAAAGTTGACGTTGAAAAAAAAGTTTCGCGGGAAGCCAATCAACGTGCCAACAGGAAAACAGACAAAATTATAGACAAAGGTTTCGATAGTCTTGAAAAAGGGATTGATGGTCTCTTCAAAAAGAAAGAAAAGGAAAAATCCCAGGCTCAGCAACAAGATGATACAACATCTGATAAACCTGGAGAAAATGCAACCACGGAAGAACCGGCAAATGAAATTCAGGAAACTCAACCTCAACTGGAATGGGCAAAATACGATTTTGTGCCCGGCCCGGAAATAATCTTCGAAGACAACCAGGAAGGTGAACAAAATGGGGAATTCCCAAGTAAGTGGGATTTAAAAGCCGGGGTTGTTGAAAATGCTTTTTTTGACGGGAACAATGTAATCTTCTTCCGAGAAACCGGAAACCCGCCCAACGGTATTGTACCTCTTATATCGAACAGCAAAGAAGATTATTTACCCGATGAATTTACAGTTGAGTTCGATGCATATTACGCCGCAAATAAATTCAACCAGTACTTTTCGGTCCTTTTTTACGATGCCAAAAACCAGAAAAACAACCAAATGAAACGCCTTGTTCTTGATATCAATTCGGTAGATTATGGAAGCGAAATAAAAAAACAATACCCAAATACCGAACGCTCAAATACCGACAAAACTGCCAAATGGAGACACATTGCCATTTCGTTTAACAAGCGGGCGCTAAAAGTGTACATGGACGACACCCGAATGATTAACATTCCGAATGTTACTGAAAATCCAAGCGGAATTACCATTGGCGCTTACCTCCACAAAGAAGGGGCATTTTATATCAAAAACGTTCGCATAGCCAAAGGAGCCGTACCGCTCTACGATAAATTTCTTACTGATGGAAAATTTGTTACCACCGGAATAAAATTCGATGTGAACAAGGCAACCCTCAAACCGGAATCTATGGGAACCATTAATTATGTGGTAAAAATGATGCAGGAACATCCTGAACTGAAATTCTCGGTGGAAGGGCATACCGACAGCGATGGAGACGAAGCCATGAACCAGAATCTTTCCGAAGCACGTTCGAAAACAGTAATGGAACAAATGATTAGCCTTGGAATTTCTGCCGACCGCCTAAAATCGGCAGGTTGGGGAGAAAGCAAACCTATTTCCGACAACTCTACGGCAGAAGGAAAAGCCAACAACCGAAGGGTTGAATTTGTAAAGTTCTAAACAAAGAGTCAATTACAAATCTTAAAATTTTAATAAAAACTAAAATCATGAATTGGTATCTAAAAGTATTAAAACAGTATGCCGACTTTAATGGTCGTGCCAGAAGACAAGAGTATTGGACGTTTGTTCTTTTCAACATCATTTTTGCGTTTGTTGCAGGAGTTTTGGATTCTACCTTCGGAACATGGGGAGCAATCGGAGGGATTTATGGCTTAGCCATGTTAATCCCGAGTTTAGCTGTTGGCGCCCGGCGTTTGCACGACATTGGAAAAAGCGGATGGATGTTGTTGATTGCATTCATTCCTGTAATCGGTATTATCTGGCTTATAGTTTTGTTGGCAACCGATAGCACTATCGGCAGCAACCAATATGGAGAAAATCCCAAAAATCAATAATACACCGGCACGCGAAAAAACGATGCTTTCATTAATTTGAAAGGAAAATTATCTCTCCCATCTTTTGAATGCTCATCATTAATATCTATTTATATGAAAAATTTCCTACTCATCACCATCAGTCTGTTTGTCATGTTTCTAACTCAGTCTTGCACAAACAAACCTTCTTCCAACTCTCTCCCACCACTAAAAATCGACATCCCGGAAGAGTTAAAGAAGAATAATGAAATTGTAAAATTTATCAAAGCCTCTGAAGAAGCTATTAATTTATATAGCGACACAGCTGAGGAACTTGCCGAAGACTGCAAATGTTTTGCAGGTAAAAAAGAGGAAGAACTCAACATGCTCGACAAAGTAAAAATGGTTGCCGCTCTCGGAAAATTCACCTCCAACTTTGCTCAGTTCGCAAGCAAATACAATGAAATGGAGGACCAAACCAAGATTCTGGAAGAAGGATTAAACGAAGAACAGGCAGTAGCACTTACTACGGTAATGGAAGCTTTCAAAAACAGAATGGAACAACTGGAAGAGAAATACAAAAACATTGCAGACCAACCAAAATAACAACATGAAACCAACAAAAAAAATTCATCTCATACTCGCGTTCGTCTTTTTAACCGGCTTTTCATTTGCCGAAGAAAAGATAAAACCCTATCCATTTAAAACGGCTATTGTTGAATACTCGTACAGTGGCAACACAACCGGCACACAAACTTTGTACATCGGTGAACACGGTTGGAACCAATGCGAAGTAACCAACACAGTGATGAAAAGCTTTGGACAGAAAAACGTCACTGACGAAATAAAACTGACTCTCGGGCTTGAAATTTATCAATGGACACCCGGACAAAATACCGGTACGCAAATGCACAATTCGATGCTCGAAGAATTAATAAAAGATCCGGATTTCGACATCAAGGACTTTTCGAAACAGCTGATGCAACAACTGGGCTTTGAGAAAAAAGGAAACGAAGTTGTGGACGGAAGAGACTGCGAAGTATGGAAAGGAATGGGTAGCACCATCTGGATTTGGAAAGATATAGCGGTAAAAACAGAAGTAAAAGTTTTAGGGCAAAAAACAGTTTGGACAGCAACAAGTGTTCAGTTTGATGTACCTGTACCAGCTTCAAAATTTGAGGTGCCAGGAAATATTCAGTTTCAAAAATACGATAGCAGTAACCCAATGAACTTAATAATGAAAGGGGCTCAAGATGAAGATAGCGGCACTTCAGACGAGCAGGAACAAGAAAAAAATAGTTTGAAGGAATTTAAAAATCTGCTTAAAAAGAAATGAAATAGTCAGGCACTTGCCTGCTTTTCCGGAAGATATTTCCAAAACCTTCGGGGCATGTGCTGACGCTGCAACCTAAGGTTTTTCCTTTCCTGAATGGTGATGTGCCTAAAATATGATTTCCACAGTTTTTGATAAAACTCCTCCCCTTCTTCCAGGATATTTTCTTTTGCCTGCCCGTTCAACCGATTAAACTGGCGGTTTGAGATCTCCACTTCTTCTACTTTATCTTTACCATACAAAACTCCATAGGTCCTTTTTAAATCATACAGAAGCCACTTCTGATCGGCAAATCGTCGTTGGAAATGGCCATAAATCATCGGAATTACATCGTAGCGTGGTTCTATTCCACAAAAATAGAGGCCATCTTTGGTATGCTGAAACCGGATAAATTGCATCATGCGCATGGCTTCTTTTTTCACCCTCTGCGAAGCTTGTGTCAGTTCCAAAACATCGGAATCGCCATAGTCGGTTTCAATGTTAAATTGCTCGCTGAATAACCGGCGCAAAAACCGGTATATTTTCATTTCAATTCCGGATTCTTCCGATAAAAACGCATAATAAACCAACTGGTTATTATTGCCTGAAAGTTTTTTCTGAACGCCTTTCCAAACCCTTTCAGCTTTTACTGAATTAGTCGGGATGTCAAATTTTTCCGCAAACAGATATCTCTGCTCACCTATTCTCGACTGTATATCCACAGGAAAATCTTTTCGGCTGTAGCAATCAAAAATGCAGGTTAAGAATCCCTCAAAAGTCCCATCGTAGGTATAAATAATCATAACACTTTACTACTAGCACTTCAAACTCTGAACTCTAAACTCAATATAGCGGCGGTAACACCGGTTTATAATCCGTAAACAAACTTATCTGCGTATCCATCAACTTTTTGTTTTTCGAAACCGATTCTGCTACCAGTTTATGCTTCAAACGTTGTGGCTCCCAATCTGTAGTTGATGCGGGGAGTTCGTTGGTTGTAATAAAATACTTTGCTCGTTTCATAACTACTCCTATTTTTTTAAGATGATCTGAATTCAATCTTCTGTGACGACGGGCTAACACAATTTTTTGCGCCGATTGCACCCCAATTCCCGGCACGCGTAAAATCATCTCGTAATCGGCACGGTTAATATCTACCGGAAAATGATGCATATTTCGCAAAGCGTAACCTAATTTCGGATCGACATCCAAATCCAGAAATGGTTGATCCTCTGACAAAATTTCTTCGGCCCGAAATGCATAAAACCGAACCAGCCAGTCACTTTGATACAACCGGTTTTCGCGCACCAGTGGCGGGCGATTTAAAGCCGGTAAACGCTGGTCGTAATGATTAACCGGCAAGTATGCAGAGTAATAAACCCGCTTCAGGTTTTGAGATTGATACAATCCAGATGAAAGCAAGATAATCTGCCGATCGGTTTCAGGTGTTGCGCCAACAATTAACTGGGTGCTTTGTCCGGCCGGGGAAAATTTAGGCGCTTTACGATACTTTTTCCGCTCTTCTTTGCTAACCAGAATTTCGTTTCTTATCTGAACCATAGGAGACAAAATTCCTTTGTAGTTTTTTTCGGGAGCCAACCGCTTCAAATTTATTTCGGTTGGAATTTCAATATTAACACTTAACCGATCGGCCCATAAACCGGCTTCGTGTATTAATTCCTGGCTGGCTCCCGGAATGGCTTTGAGGTGAATATATCCGTTGTAGTTTTCTTCCGTCCGAAGTTTTTTGGCAACCAATACCATTCGTTCCATTGTAAAATCAGGATTTCGGATTACCCCGGAACTCAAAAACAACCCTTCAATATAATTGCGCCGGTAAAAACCAATGGTTAAGTCCACAATTTCCTGTGGAGTAAAAGTGGCACGCGGGCGATCGTTGCTTCTGCGATTGATGCAATAAGCGCAATCGTAAATACAGTTGTTGGTCATCAGTATTTTAAACAGACTGATACACCGTCCATCATCGGTAAAACTATGGCAAATTCCGCCATATACTCCATTACCAATTCCATTGGTTGCATTTTTACGCGTACTTCCGCTCGATGCACACGAAACATCGTATTTGGCTGCATCTGCCAGAATGCTTAATTTTTGTAATACTTTATCGTTGTCCATAACCCATTCCTTTTAATAAAAACCCCGGCGGGAAAACCGGGGATTTAGAACCTCAAAAAAATCCGGGATATTGAGCCCCGGGAAACATAAATCAAGAAATATAAATTGATAGTATTTTTATCAATAAAAACGATAATAATTTAATCATTTCAATAAAACTTGCAATAATATTTTGTATTTTTGATTGAAAATTTTTGAGTAACCAGAATTCAAATTTGGAAATCAGCACTTTGCTCTCATAAAAAAAGACATGAACTATTTCAGCAGCAACATTAAACTTTTACGCAACCGAAAAAGCCGTACACAAAACGATTTGGCAGCAGCACTTGAAATGAAACGAACAACGGTAAATGCACTTGAGAACTCAATTAGCCAGCCAACAGTGTTACAATTACAAACGTATTCGAAGTACTTTGGAATTGCTATCGACACATTAATTAATGTGGATTTAAACCGGCTTTCCGAGAGCCAGTTCACCGATTTGCAAAACGGGTTCGATGTTTTTATTCGTGGAACAAATTTGCGAGTAATTGCTACAACTGTAGATTCAGAGAATAATGACAACATCGAATTTGTAGGTGAAAAAGCCAAAGCAGGCTATGTTACAAGTTTTGCCGATCCGGAGTATATTGGGAATCTACCGGTTTTTCAACTTCCGTTTCTGTCAAAAGAAAAAAAATACCGGGCATTTTCCATTTCAGGCGATTCCATGTTGCCCATTCCCAGCGGTTCGGTGGTTATTGGCGAATTTGTACAGAATTTCTACAATATTAAAAAAGGAGAAGGTTATATAATTGTAACCCGTGAAGAGGGAATTGTCTTCAAAATTGTAGAAAACTATTTATCGGAAAAACGTGCTTTGTTGCTTGCCTCCTTAAACAAAGCTTTTTCCGCGTATGAACTTCCCCTCGTTGAATTAAAGGAAGTCTGGAAATTTGTTTGTTACCTGAATACAGAAATTCCGGAACCGGAAACCGACATTCAAAAGATGATGAAAATTGTAAATGAAATGAAATCTGAAATACAAAACCTAAGCAAAAAAAATAATTAATTTAATTGTGAAAGGAAACTTTTTAACAGCACAAATTAGAACCTTCGGAAGAAAAAAGGTAAGCCATCAGCCAACTCATCATTAAAGATTGTTTAGCTAACGGCTTATTCCTGCAAATCAAAAATATTTAAAAGTTTATTTCTTTTCAAAAATGTCCAATTGTTTTATGTAGTCCGATCCATGCCAGCTACCATCAGAGATAAACATTAAATAGCGGCAATTCAAATCGTTATTAAAGACATAAGAAGTGCCCGAACCTCTGAACCACCTGCCACCAGTATTCGCACCATAATCGCCAACATACTGCCAACCTTTTACTTTGGGATCCCCAGTTACATCAGATTCAGTTTTTGCAGCCCAAATTGAAAAAATCTGCTGCCCCCGGTTTCTCATTCGATCTGATACTGCAGATTGAGGCCCGCCTCTTCTGAAACTTTCGAAATAAAGATTCATCTTGTCAATATCGATTGGTTTCTGCAAGTCAATTAAAATTCTTCCTTCACCATTATCAAAGAATACAGTGTCTTTCAATTTCCCTGATTCTGAATTAAGGATGTTTCCGATATTATACTTTTGATCTTCATATTTAACTCCGTCGGAAGATGTTCCAGTTGCAAAATAGGTTGCTGTAACTTTATTTCCTGAACTCACGTCCGCATAGTCAGAAGTTGATGGTACAGTTTTGATGATAACCGTATCAAGTCCTTGTCTTTTCAAATAGGGTATCAATCTTGACATCATTCTCGGATCGATGTCTTCAGTAAACAGTGGTTTCAATTCGTAGTCCAAGGATTTCAAGTCTGCTGTAACAATCTCTTTGGTTCGAACTTCAACAGCTTTACTATCTTTAAAATCATCATAAAGTGGCTGCAATGGTGCAATTTCACTTTTCGGTTCATTTGCAACGGTAACAGCAAATATTTTGATTTTACTGTTTTGAGGCAGGGTAACCGATTTTGTACCATTTGGAATATCAACTGCATACTTATACATGTAACTGTATTGATAGGCATCGTTGGCTTCCGGTGTGTGCCGGTGCGATGCAAACCATGCGATATTATCTTTTTTTGTAAATGCCGGGGTAATGGCTGCAACTTTCATATCACCAAAATATAGTTCCCTGTTATAATGTTGCCCAACATAGCCTGTCCAATCCTGAATGCCAATGTTTATCTTGCTATTTCCTGCTCTCAGTACCCCCTCTGTATCTTCAGAAGCAGCTGCCAGCAAATAAAGTTTATTGAAATTCCCTGCGGGGAGACTTATCTTCTGCCCTTTTGCCTCTAACATGTTCATTTCGCCATCGTCCCTGCTCCCCATTTTAAAGGCAATATCTTCGCTAATAACTTTGTCAGGAATCATATTGGCCGGATAAGTTAAGTTATTGGTCATATTACCGTCGGATCGGTTTGAATCGAAACTAAATCCATCCTGATTAAAAGGAAGGCTAACAAAAGCAATTTCAGGTTTATTTAGTTTATTCGCAGGATTTTCAAACTTAACGGCAAAACTACGAATGGCGAATTTCCCCATGTCACAGTTTAGTTTGCCCTGTGAAAAATCTGCATTAGCAATTCTCTGCTCCTGCCCGTTTATTTCATAAGCATCAATTATTTTCCCCGGGAAACTGACTCTAACATTGCCAACCGGATTACCAAATGTTTCATTTAGCCTGACGATATAATAATCGCTTTCCTCGGCCTTTTTAAATGCCATTACATTTACTTCCGGGGTGCTGATATTTAACAAAGAGATTTCCGGTCCAAAAATACCTTCGTGTTTGGTAGTTTCAAATGCCAGCAAAGGATTATTAAAAAAGTCTCCTTCTTTGGGAGTATTTGCATAAACCCAGTCACTAACATGGGCATAAATTCCGTATTTAAATTCATGAATACCCCAATCCTGGGTTCCCTGGTAGATATATGAATTTGCCTTTGGCGTGTACATTAACGTCAACCGTAATGTACTGTTATCGGGTTTATCGGAACCATATTTACAATCTTCCAGTATTGAAATACCGTAATTATTCGACCGATCAGTGATATCAATCCATTTCCTTCCCGGTACCTCAAATTTAACTTCGTTATTGGTTGTGCGCTGAATAGCCGCTGAATTAAGCCCGTATGTTGCAAATTCGTTTTCGGCAGTTGTTGGGAACGCAGCTTTTAAGCTAACTGCTTTAGATTGCCAGTCAACTTTATTATCCACATTAATAACTTTACCGGGTTCTCCTGCTGCAAGACTAATTATCTGCGTTATAGCAGAATTCTGTCCGCTTTTCGATATTTCTATAGCAACACGCACAGGCCCGTTTTCCACAACTTTCATTTTTACATCTTTATTCATGTAGTCGAAAGGAGAAACTTTACGATCGTCCCAATCCATGTTCCATGCAGGCCACTGTGTTGGAGTTTCCGATTGAAAATCAAGTGTTGCCGGTTTTGAAAGAACCTCTCTTGAAGCTTTTTTGTCATAAATACTGGAGATATCCCCGTTTTCGTTAATTTCTACCCTGTAAAATCTATTTTCCAGAGTTGATTCTGTAACTGATAATTCCGAATCAACCGGGTTAGTAACTGACTCACGCACATCAAATACGGCCAAACCGGCAGAAGGAATCTTCGCCAGGAAAATCATTTTCAGTTTACTTCCATCTTTTGAAATAATTTGTGAAGGAAGTTCCTGACCATTTTTATCAAATACTTTTATACCTGCAGGATTTTTTTTGTACGAAAGTTCAGCAGTAACAACATCCTGCCTTTCAGCAGCAACGGGATTATAAACTACAACAGCACGTCCTTCAACTTGTGTATTCAGGGCGCTGGCGATACTGCCAATCGA
The DNA here is from genome assembly GCA_041393215.1 of Draconibacterium sp. Taxonomy (GTDB): domain Bacteria; phylum Bacteroidota; class Bacteroidia; order Bacteroidales; family Prolixibacteraceae; genus Draconibacterium. The sequence goes on along the minus strand of JAWKKP010000017.1, from coordinate 97,781 downwards.
GTTTTTCATGATTTCCGAAAATCCATTCATAGCGATAAACTCATCATTCCAGGCATAATCATAAGCCTTTGGAATAGATGTTCCCGGCAAAATATCATGAAATTGACTTCCCAAAACCAATTCCCAGTTATTATTCAGTTTTTCTTTCGGATATGCTGCACCTTCGAGCCAGTCGGCAATAACCGCAACTTGCTCAGCAGATTTTGCCAACGCCTCATTTTTACGATTAGCTCTTTTCATAAATGACTGTGATGTCATTGAACCGGCACTGTGTTCCGTTAGTAATAAATCTCCGGAATAAGTGGGAAGTTTTTCACGAATTTCCGGGGTAATATCTTTATAAATCTGGTCAGACGAAGTCAATATAACTTTGAACTTGCTATCACTGTTTTTTACGCTTTCCACTGCATTTTTCACATCTTCCTCACGCGGAGCTCCACCCACATCGCCTGTTCCGTAATAACGATAATCAAATGAGAGCCCATACTTACTAATATCGTCCTGAATCCGTACATTCCAGGTGCTATCCAGGTCAAGACGGGGAACAACCCTACCAGAATAACTTGTAGCATTTAACGCCGACATCAAACCTTTTCCATCAGGACCTACCCAAATTCCAAAATTAAAAGGGATACCATTTGCTGACCTCCACGAAAGTTTTTGCGTTGAAAAGCCAAGTAACCCGGCATGATTCCAAACCTGTGGCATAGTTGCCACAAACCCAAAACAGTCGGGCAACATATAATCAACACTTTGCTTATCAAATTCATTTTTAAAATAAATATTGCCATACAGAACCTGGCGAAGAACCGATTCAGAGGAAGATACATTTACTTCCCCCTCATCAACCGAGGAACCCGAAACATACCACCTCCCCTGTGCTATATAATCTTTTACCTTTTCGTACGATTCAGGATAGTATTCCTTCATCATTTTGTATCTGCGTGATCCGGTAAAACTGAATACGTAATCAGGATACTTATCAAAAAGTTTGAAATTGTCTTCCATCGTATTCCAGATATACTGGTTAATGGTGGTTGGATAATCCCAGTTCCATTCTGAATCGAGATGGGCATAACCAATCGTGTACAATACCTTATCCTTCGTAATATCGTATTTTTCGCGATTTTTTAATGGTTGAGAATTTGCACACAGGAATAAGAAAATCCCGAATACAAACAAGATGTTCTTTTTTTTCATTTGTCTTAATTTAAGTTGGTTTCTAAACGAATACAAGAAATTATTTCATGCGTTAATCATATAAGAAATGTCGACGCTGATTTTTGGCTTAGTTATTAATGAATACCGTAATAAGATTAAAAAAAACGCAAAAGGTTTAACAGATGATTTCTAAAAAGCACATAAAAATTTATTCCCGTAAAAATTCTGATAAAAGCATTTGAATAAATCGAAAACAAAAATAATAGCTGTCTGAAAATTGATCAATGATGTTGCTGGATTCGCCTGTAAAGCAATGAAAACCTTGGCGAATGCTTCAGAATTAAATCACTTTTTGTAATTTTAATTTATGCAAGAAGCACGTTTTTATACAAAGCTGGAAAACAAAGTTATTCAATGCGATCTTTGTCCATGGAACTGTGTTTTAAAGCCAGGCCAAACGGGTGTTTGCAAAGTACGCATAAACGAAAACGGAAATCTTTTCACACACGTTTACAATAAAATTGCCGCTTTTGGAATTGATCCAATTGAAAAAAAACCACTTTATCACTTTCACCCAGGTAAAAATATTTTTTCAATTGGAGAAGTTGGATGCAATCTTCATTGTACTTTTTGTCAGAATCACCGGATTTCACAATGTTACGCTGAAGACTTTAAAGAATTTCGGGAAGCAACTTCGAAACAGATCGTACAGGAAGCACTTAAAACATATCGCAACATTGGAATTGCATACACTTATAATGAACCTTTTACATTCTACGAATTTCTATTTGACACAGCCCGGTTGGCAAAAGAAAACCAACTAAAAAACGTAGTAGTTTCCAACGGATATATTAATCCGGAACCGTTAAAACAGCTGCTTCCTTTTATTGATGCTTTTAATATCGACTTAAAAGCATTCAATGGTGATTTTTACAGGCAACAAACCAAAGGTAAACTGGAGCCAGTTTTGGAAACATTAAAAATTATTGCAGAAAGTGATGCTCATCTTGAAATAACCAATCTAGTCATTCCTGATTTAAATGATGATGAAAGCAATTTTGAAAAAATGGTTCAGTGGATATCGGCAGAACTGGGCACTAATATCCCTCTTCACCTTTCACGCTATTTTCCTCAACTTCAAATGAAACAACCTCCAACACCGGTTAGCAAACTGGAATCGCTTTTTGACATTGCCAAAAGATATTTAAAATATGTGTATCTCGGGAATGTAAATAATACAATCCATTCTTCCACTTTTTGCAATTCTTGTAACCAAATGCAAATCTCACGCAACCGCTACCGGGCTCAGATTGAAGGTATCGACGCAAAAGGACTATGCACAAATTGTAGAACCTATTCAGGAGTCATTCTTTGAGTTTAGGAAAAATCATCTTCCACTCTTATTTATATTCAATCTAAAATTCGTAACTTTTCATTTCTAAAAGAAATTGAAACCAATAATTAAATTAAAATGACTTACGAAGATTTTATCAGCCAGCCTGAATTTCAGCAAATGGTAGCCGAAGCTGAAAAATTAAAAACAAAAATTTTCTCAGATGTAATTGACGACGAAGGAAATCAATATGTTGACCTAGTGCAGGAAGGAGGTGGCGTTTTGGGAATTGCCCTGGTAGGATATACCTACATTCTGGAAACGGCAGGAATTCGATTTTTTGATTTGGCCGGAACTTCTGCCGGAGCAATAAATACACTCATTTTAGCGGGAATCGACAGCATTGATAAAAAAAAGTCACAGTTGGTTTTAGATGAACTGGCAAAACAGAATTTGTTTGATTTTGTCGACGGAGATTCATCTTTAAAGTCAATCATTCAAAAGGTTATCGATGGAACTCCATTCAAAAAAGTTCTTTTTAAGTTAGCCATGAATATTTTTAAAATAAAAAGAGCGTTGTTTGAAAATCTGGGATTAAATCCCGGAGAGCAGTTTGAATTATGGTTGGAAAAAGTTTTAAAAAACTCTCCGAACCAAATAGAAACGATTGGCGATTTGCAGGAAAAAAGAAGCAAAGCATACTTTCCTAAAGGATTGCGTCATCGCGATATGGGACCGCTAAAAGACGAGCGTGCTTTAATTCATATTATTACTGCCGACATAACCACACAATCCAAAGTGCAGTTTCCTATGATGACTAATTTGTATTGGGGCGATAATTATAAAAGTCAGTCTCCTGCAAAAATGGCAAGAGCATCAATGTCGGTTCCCTTCTTTTTTATTCCTTTTGAAATTGATAATATTCCAAATGCAGGAGAGCCAGCCAACGAAGCATGGATAAAACAAACCAATTACTACGGACCAATTCCGAATAAAGTAAAATTTGTTGACGGTGGAATGATTTCGAATTTTCCGATTAATGTTTTTCACACTAAACCCGGAACTATTCCAAGGAAACCTACCTTTGGTGTACGACTTAGCACATACCGAAATGAACTAATTAATGTTGATGGAATAGGCACTTTCTTAGGCTCAATGATAAGTACAATGCGGCACGATTCGGATAATGAGTTCCTGATAAAAAATCCTGATTTCGAGAAACTCATTTGTTTTATAAATGCAGATAAAGAATTTAACTGGTTAAATTTTAACATGAGTGAAGAGCAGAAAAAGAAACTTTTTTTATTGGGAGCTCAGAAAGGACTCGATTTTATCAAAAATTTTGATTGGGATAATTACAAAAAGTTACGTTCGCTATAAGAATTACGGACTTTCAACAAGAAAGCAAACATTTTAGCTACATTTGCATCATCAAAAAAAAGATGATTGATCTGAATGAAATTTTCTGAACTCGGAATACACGATGATTTATTGGATGCCATTTCTTATATGGGTTTTAAAGATGCAACACCTATTCAGGAACAGGCAATACCAAAAATTTTAAATGGCGACGATTTAATAGCCTGTGCACAAACAGGAACCGGTAAAACGGCTGCCTTTCTTTATCAATCTTAGATTTGCTTGCTGATTTACCAGGAGGAGAAACAACAACGTTAATTATTGTTCCCACGCGTGAACTCGCGATGCAAATCGATCAACAGGTTCAGGGAATCGGTTATACCATGGGTATTCATTCTATTGCTATTTACGGCGGAAGCGATGGAGATGACTGGGGCCAACAGAAAACAGCCTTAACAAAAGGAGCTGACATTGTTATTGCCACACCCGGGAAACTAATTTCGCATTTGAATCTCGGATACGTAAAATTCGATAAAATTCAGTTTCTTATTCTCGACGAAGCCGACCGGATGCTCGACATTGGATTTTACGACGATATCGTGAAAATAATTTCATATCTTCCTAAAAATAGGCAAACCTTGATGTTCAGCGCTACAATGGCGCCAAAAATCAGGAATCTGGCAGCAAAAATTTTAACCAATCCTGCAGAAATTAATATTGCCATTTCAAAGCCTGCCGAAGGAGTTTTACAAGCAGCCTATTTAATTTATAATCAGCAAAAAAATGGTTTAATTTGCCATTTGATCGAAGAAAACCACGAGTATAGCAGCATACTTATTTTTTGTTCAACAAAGAAGGCAGTTGGCGAACTTACACGAGTCTTAAAAAAAGCAAAACTTTCTGCCGAAGCAATTTCCTCTGATCTCGAACAGACAACCCGGGAAGAAGTTTTGCTCAAATTCCGTTCGAAACAAATCCGGATTCTGGTTGCCACCGATGTAATGAGCCGAGGTATTGACATTAAAGACATCAACTTGGTTATCAATTACGATGTTCCGCAAGATGCCGAAGATTATGTGCACCGCATTGGGAGAACAGCGCGTGCTGATGCAACGGGTGTAGCCTTAACCCTGGTGAATGAAGATGATATGTATAAATTTCATCAGATTGAAAAACTAATTGAACGCGAAGTCTTCAAGATTCCGTTACCGGAAAAATTCGGAGAAGGCCCGGTTTGGAAGAATTTCACTGCAAATAAAAACAAAAGTAAATTCAGAAAATACAAAAAAGGAGGAAAACCAGGAAAGCACTTCAAAGGTAAATCACCTAAACAATAAAGCACATCTGCATATTGCTGAATTCCAAAATTATACCTAACTTTTCTATTATCAATAAATTAAACGGCTATGAAAACTAAGCTGTTTTTAATCATTTTATTTCTACAGATAGTTTTTGCAGTTAGCGCTCAAACAACAAGCGACACGGTGTTAGTCAGGATTGAAACTCTTGATGGAAACGAGTTTATTGGAACAATTGTCTCTGAAGACAATGAAAGAGTTGTTTTAAAAACAGAAAATTTTGGTGAAATCAATATCCTTCAGACCAATATTAAATCAAAAAAGGAAATTCAGGTTCAGCAAATAAAAGATGGCAAGCTTTGGTTTACTAACCCACAATCGACCCGATATTTCTGGGCTCCAAATGCTTACGGACTAAAAAAGGGAGAAGGCTATTATCAAAACATCTGGGTACTTTGGAACCAATTTGCTTATGGATTAACTGATAATTTTTCAATTGGCGGTGGTGTAATCCCGTTATTTCTTTTTGGTGGTGCACCAACTCCGGTTTTCGCAACAGCAAAGTTTTCAACACCTGCGGTAAAAGAAAAATTTAACATTTCTGTTGGAGCAATTGCCGGAACAGTTTTAGGAGAATCAAATACTGGTATTGGAATGGTATATGGGCTTGGAACTTTGGGTTCGCATGACTCCAATGTTACTTTTGGAGTAGGCTATGGTTTTAGTGGTGAAGGATTTGGTTCCACTCCTGCAATCAATTTCAGTGGTATGTTTAGGGTGTCAAGCCGAAGTTATTTTATTACAGAAAATTATCTTATAGTTGCTGATGGAGAAGCGGCCGGATTTATTTCATTGGGAGGTAGAAGCATCATTAAAAAAGTTGCGTTTGATTATGGTCTGTTCATCCCGGCATCACCTGGAATGGATACGTTTATTGCACTACCATGGCTGGGATTTACCATTCCATTCGGAATTTAAGCGTTTCTGTTTGTTTATTAATTGCTAAAATTTTCAAATTTCTTCGTTTTCACATTCTTTTCTACTTTTGTAGCCTGAATTTTAGATTATGAAAAGGGTTGTTATTGGGCTTTCGGGTGGAGTTGATTCAAGTGTTGCAGCCTATTTGCTTAAGCAGCAGAATTACGATTTAATTGCACTGTTTATGGTGAACTGGCACGAACGTGTTGGCGCAGTTACCAGTGCCTGCACATGGGAGGAAGATGCCCTGATTGCAAAAATGGTGGCAAAAAAACTGGATATCCCCTTTCACATTGTCGATTTGAGCAAAGATTACAAAAAGCGTGTGGTCGATTATATGTTTGCTGAATATCAGGCAGGCCGCACACCCAATCCCGATGTACTTTGTAACCGTGAAATAAAATTTGATTCATTTCTTGAAGAAGCATTGAAATTTGATGCCGATTTTGTGGCTACCGGTCATTATTGCAGAAAAAGTGAAGTGGAAGTTAACGGGAAAACCGTTCATCGGTTGCTAGCAGGAAAAGACCCGAACAAAGACCAAAGTTATTTTTTGTGCCAGCTTAACCAGGAGCAACTTTCAAAAGCCATGTTTCCCGTTGGTGAATTATTAAAACCAGAGGTCCGGAAAATTGCTAAGGAACAAAATCTCCCCACTGCAGAGCGTAAAGATTCTCAGGGAATTTGTTTTGTAGGAAAAGTTGATCTGCCAACGTTTTTGCAGCAACAATTGCAACCAAAAGTTGGAAATATTATCGAAATTCCAGCTTCTTTCATGGAAAAGAAGAAACAGATAGAAATTTCAGAAGAAAATTACCGGAAATTATGTTTCCCTTATCCTTATAAACCTTGGAACGGCGAAGTAATTGGCGAACACCAGGGAGCACATTTTTATACGATTGGACAAAGAAAAGGACTCAATATAGGAGGACACAAAGAACCTCTTTTCGTTATCGGAACTGATGTGCAGCGAAACATAATTTATGTTGGAGAAGGTCAGGAACATCCCGGGTTGTTCCGGCCTGGCTTATTTGTTGCTGCCGGTGATATGCACTGGATTCGGCCCGATTTAAAAATGTTAGCCGGAGAAAAGAAGGAATTTGATATTCGCATTCGGTATCGTCAACCGTTAGAAAAAGGTACAATTCAGATGAAAGAAGAAGGTGCTTACTTCCTTTTTGAAAATGAACAGCGAGGAATAACTGCGGGGCAATTTGCGGCATGGTACTCAGGCGAAGAATTAGTGGGTTCAGGAGTCATTTCCTGATATAATCCGAAAACTCAATCGGCTTAACCGTGTGACTGCAAACTTTATATTAATTTAGCAAAAAATATTAACTATGATAAAATCTATGACTGGCTTTGGCAAGGCCGAATTTGAGGTAAACAACAAAAAAATTACCATCGAAATAAAATCGCTAAACAGTAAACAAATAGATATAAACACCCGGACACCTGTAATTTACCGTGAGAAAGATATTGAGATTAGAAAAGAACTTTCGGATAAACTCGAACGCGGAAAAGTAGATTTCAATATTTATGTTGAAAATTTGGGGGAAGATTCAAATTCAAAAATCAATGAACCCGTATTGAAAAGCTATTTTCATCACCTCCAGAAAATTGGTTCCGAACTGGAAATTCCCGTTGACCAAAGCTATTTGCAAGCCATTTTACGATTGCCGGATGTTGTAAAAACGGAGTATGATACCCTCGACGAAGAAGAATGGGATGTGATTCTGAAAAACATCAGGTCAGCACTAAAAGAAATCGACGATTTCAGAATTCAGGAAGGCAAAGCCCTGCAGCTTGATATAGTAGGAAACATCGAAAGTATTAAAGCTCTTTTGCAACAGATTCAGCCATTCGAGGGACAGCGGCTGGAATCCATTAAATTGCGGTTAAACGAGAATCTTGCAAGTTTGCAGCTAAACGGGAATGTGGATAAAAACCGATTTGAACAGGAACTAATCTACTACCTCGAAAAACTGGATATTAATGAAGAAAAAGTACGTTTGGCCAACCATTGTAAATTCTTTCTCGAAACCATTTCACAACCTATTCCAACAGGGAAAAAACTTGGCTTTATTTCACAGGAACTCGGTCGGGAGATTAATACAATCGGGTCAAAAGCCAACGAAACCAATATTCAAAGAATTGTAGTTCAAATGAAAGATCACCTGGAACGAATTAAAGAACAGTTGCTAAATGTCCTTTAAGCTTAAAGTTTATGGTTCAAAAGTCAAAAGGAAAATTGATCATATTCTCTGCACCATCCGGTGCCGGTAAAACAACGATTGTAAAACACCTGCTTCAGAAAGATTTAGCACTTGAATTTTCAATTTCGGCAACCAGCAGGGCACCACGAAACAATGAAGTTGACGCAAAAGACTACTATTTCATGACGAATGAAGAATTTCATAAAAAAGTGCAAAATAATGAGTTTCTGGAATGGGAAGAAGTTTACGAAAGAACTTGTTATGGAACACTAAAAAGTGAAGTGGAACGCATTCGCGATAAAGGCAAAAATGTAATTTTCGATGTTGATGTGGTTGGCGGGCTGAACATAAAAAGATATTATGGAAGTGAAGCACTGGCAATCTTTGTTAAGCCACCCTCGGTAGAGGAATTGGAAAACAGGTTGCGAAACAGGTCAACCGAAACAGAAGAAAAGATACAAATGAGAATTGCAAAAGCAGAACACGAATTAAGCTTTGCAGAGCAGTTCGATGTAGTTTTAATAAACAGCGATCTCGAAAAAGCATGCAAGGAAGCAAAGAAACTAATTCAGGAATTTTTAAAGTAGAAAAGATTTAATCTGAAATGAGCGATTTAGTTTCCGACATATTATTCCCAAAATCAAACATCCAACTGAAAGTCGGGCTATATTTCGGCTCTTACAACCCAATTCATATCGGACATTTGGCAATTGCCAATTATATGGTTGAATTTACCGGAATCGACCAGCTTTGGTTTGTAGTTTCCCCACAGAATCCGTTTAAAAGAAAAGTAAATTTGCTCGACGATTATCAACGGTTGGAAATGGTTCACCGGGCAGTAGAAGGAGATGATCGGTTACGTGCATCCAACATCGAATTCAATCTGCCAAAACCAAGTTATACCATTGATACGCTAACCTATTTAAAAGAGCAGTTTCCCAAATATCAATTTTCAATACTGATGGGATCTGATAATCTTGAAAACTTCCACAAATGGAAGAATGCTGAAAATATTATTGAAAACCATCCTATTATTGTTTACCCAAGACCAGGATTTGATCGAACAAAAATTCAGGAACATAAGAACATTCTTATTGCAGAAGAAGCACCTTTGATGGAAATATCATCCTCTTTTATCCGCACAGCCATCCACAACGGGAAAGATGTTCGCCATTTTCTTCCGCAAAAAACGTGGGAATATCTTGAAGAGATGAATTTTTATAAAAAATAATCTTTACAACTACAAAAGTGTCAGCAATCACAAACAAGGATATTCTTTTTATTATTAACCCAAATTCAGGAAACCAAAAAGCAGAGGCACTGATTGAAAGAATTCAGGCTATCGATCCGGAGATTCCATTTGCACTGACCCGGAATCTAAAAGAACGAACAAAAATTTTTAAAGAGAATCTGGAGAAATACAAAGTATTTGTGGTAGTTGGAGGCGATGGAACAGTAAACAAAGCAATAAAATACCTGATTGGGCACGACGATAAAATTTTAGCTGTTTATCCTGCCGGTTCAGGAAACGGATTCTCAAATGAGCTGGGATTTACGAAAGACCTTGACAAATTAATTAAAAATGCACGACAGGGAGAATCTATTCTTGTCGATGTACTTTCGGTAAACAAAAAGAATTGTATTAACGTTGCCGGGCTTGGCTTCGACAGTTATGTAGCTCATCAGTTTCAGCTTAGTAAAGGCAGAGGATTAAAAAATTACATCCGCGCTACATTAAAATCGGTTTTTACCTTTAAACCCTTCTATGCAAAACTAAATGTAGATGATAATATTATTGAAGGTAAATACCAGATAATTTCCATTGCCAACACCCGGCAGTTTGGGAACAATGCCATTATTTCCCCACTTTCAAAACCTAACGATGAAATTTTTGAACTGGTTTTAGCCAAACCTTTTCCATTATACTTATATCCTGTTTTTGTTTTAAAAATGTTCCGCGGAACGCTAAAAGAATCAAAGTACGTTTCATTTATTCAGGTAAAAAAGAAAATCAAAATCGAGTCTGATTTCAAAATGTATCATGTTGATGGTGAACCCAAAATTTTCGATGAAAACCTGAATATAAAAATGAAGAAAAAGAAAATCCGGGTGTTGAAAACCTCAAGCAACCGGATTTAATCTATCTGAAATCTTTTCTATCTTGTCTTCGTCATATCCTCATCCACACAAATGGTAAAATCAGCAAGACCGGTGTTTTCTTCTTCCAGTTTTGTTACATCATTTTGTGAAACAGTATGGATAGTTACAATATTCAAATCAGGGTTGGCCTGTTTTAAATACCAGTAAATGCTCTCGTAATTTTCAGAGTGATATGAACCGTGGTAATGCAAAAGTGTTTTTCCTTTTTCCCAGTTTTTCAGAATAAAATAAGCCATGGTTGCATCTTTTATCGCTTGTGCCTTTGGAAAATTTGGTGTTACATGGCTTGCCATTCCCGGCATTTCCATCATGCTTTTATAGCAGTTTAATTCCGGATCATATTTTATCGGAAGTGGCGGAATAAAAGCTTTTGCATCGTCCGAAAGCTCTTCAAGACCTTCAAAACCTTTTTTATTGACCAGTGCAGCATATCTGCGCGGAACATTAGTGGCCACAAACGGGATGTTGTTTTTATTAGCGAACTCCACCAATGGTTTGTAGTCGGTTTTATAATTAGGCCACAATCTTGCTTCCGACTCAAAACTGCTTTGCGTTATCAAACTATCCAAATATTCACTTAAAATTACCTGGTTGTCGCTTTCAAACATTTCAGCTCCCAGAACCAGATTTTCTTTTTTCATTTCATACAAATCCTTCGTTACTTCCAGTTCCAGCCAATGCGCAATAGGGTTGTCATGCGATTCTCCAAAAAGAACAATGTCAGCATCTTCCATCTGTTTCATCATTTTTTCATACTTAATATCCTTTCCATCCTTATTAAACAGGAAATAGGCCGGTTTATCTGATTTAAAAGCGACAAAAACAAAAAATAACCCAATCAAAAGAATCTGTACTCTCTTCATAATAATTGATTTTTAAAACATTCAGAACAACAATAAAAAGCCAATGCAGTTCATTTTAAATAATATCTTAATCCAAATAAACTCGTTTTTTTCAATTCAGGAAAATTTATTCAATTATAAATGTTTTGAATTTACAAGTTTTAATATAACATTGTTGAATACAATTATTTATATTAAAAAAAATGGTTGAATCAGGTGGTTTTTACAGCACGGTTGTTGACCCATTGTTAGTGGGAATGCGAAAAAAAGTTTCCGTTTACATTCCCAGAAATCAACGAATAATTGATGTTGCCTGCGGAACCGGCGCCCAGGTATTTGAACTGGCCAAACGTGCTGAGTTTGTAATGGGGGTCGATCTTTCGGAATCGATGATAAACAAGGCCAATCAAACCAAAACCAGGCTCGGAATACAAAATACTGACTTTAAAGTTTGTGATGCCACTCAACTCAAAAGTTTTGGGGTGATGGAATTCGATGTGGCCACAATGTCGCTTGCGCTTCACCAGTTTTCGCCCGAACTTTACACTTCCATCTTAAGTGAGATGAAGCGAATAGCAAACAGAATTGTTATCGTTGATTACGCAGTTCCTTTGCCAAAAAATATTGTAGGTTACGGCAGCAAGTTGGCCGAATTTATGGCGGGAATAGAACACAACCGGAACTTCAGAAAATTTTACCGAAAAGGAGGTTTAGAAACTATTCTGAACGAAAATAAAATTACGGTTGACAAATCGGTTCTTTTTGCCCGTGAAGCCTTCCAACTAATTGTTAGCAGTAAAAGCGTTTAGTGAAAAAAAGAACAACTTTCAAGCATTAAAACGCAACATTCTTTTTATTAACAGGAAAATATGCTCTTTATCATTTCAGTAGCCTAAAAATATTGTACTTTCGGCATGTTTTTTTCGGCATTAAAATGCCTTTTTATGAATAAAATTCAGAATCAACATCAATTAACTATTTTGAAAATGAAGAGTTTATTTATGATTGTTACAGGATTGTTCCTACTGGTTTTCATATCCTGTAATCAAAATTCAAAACAAAAAGAATCAATGGGAAACACAGAAAATCCTTTTATGAAAGTCAGTACGCTACCGTTTCAGGCGCCTGATTTTACGAAAATTCAAAACACCGATTTTGCTCCTGCGCTGGAAGAAGGAATAAAACAACAACTTGCAGAGATTGAACAGATTGCAAATAACAGCGAAACTCCAACCTTTGAAAACACACTGGTTGCTTTGGAGAAAAGTGGAGAATTGCTCAATCGTACGCTGCTGGTTTTCGAGATGTTGGCTGGTGCCAATACGGATGAAGTTTTGCAAAATCTGCAAGAAGAAATTGCACCCAAACTAGCAGGCTTACAAGATGCAATAACACTAAACGACAATCTTTTTGAACGTATTAAAACAATTTATCAGAAAAAAGATGAGTTGAATTTAGATAAAGAATCGGCATGGTTGCTTCAACATTACTATGATGAGTTTATACAAGCGGGTGCAAACCTTCCGGCTGATGCCAAAGAAAAACTAAAAAAACTAAATGGGGAAGATGCATCGCTTAGCGCCAAATTCACAAACCAACTATTAACCGGCACAAAAGCAGGCGCTCTTATTGTAGATAATGAAGCTGCGCTAAAAGGTCTTTCTGAAAGCGCAATAAAAAAGGCTGCACAAAATGCTGCCGACGCCGGTAAAGAAGGAAAATGGTTGTTACCATTACAAAATACAACACAACAACCTGCACTTCAGTCGTTGGAAAACAGAGATACCCGCCAGCAACTATTTGAAGCGTCGTGGACACGCACCGAAAAAGGTGGCGAAAACGATACCCGCGAAGTAATTAAACGCCTTGCCGAAATACGGGCTGAAAAAGCAGCGTTACTCGGATTCCCTAATTTTGCGGCCTGGACATTACAGGATCAAATGGCAAAAACACCCGAAGCGGTCAGAACATTTCTTAGTAAACTGATTCCACCGGCAACAGCAAATGCAAAAATTGAAGCAAAAGACTTGCAAGAACTAATCGATAGGGAAAAAGGCGGATTTCAGTTACAACCTTACGACTGGAATTTGTATGCCGAAAAACTTCGCAAAGAACGTTACGATTTAGATGAAGAGCAGATTAAGCCGTATTTCGAGTTATTTAATGTTCTGGAAAATGGCGTATTTTATGCTGCTACCCAATTATACGGTTTAACCTTTAAACAGCGCACCGATATTCCGGTTTATAATCCGGATATGCGCGTTTATGAAGTTTTCGACCAGGATGGAAGCGAATTATCATTGTTTTACTGCGATTTCTTCCAAAGAGACAACAAATCGGGTGGTGCGTGGATGAGCAATGTAGTCGGCCAATCGAAACTACTCGGAACAAAGCCTGTAGTTTATAACGTTTGTAATTTTGCGAAACCTGCTCCTGGCGAGCCAGCACTTATCAGTTATGATGATGTTACAACCATGTTTCATGAATTCGGGCATGCACTGCATGGAATATTTGCTGACCAGACTTATCCAAGTCTTTCGGGAACCAGCGTTGCACGCGACTTTGTAGAACTGCCATCGCAATTTAATGAACACTGGGCACTTTATCCAACTGTTTTGAATAACTATGCAAAACATTACAAAACAGGCGAACCTATGCCACAGGAATTGATTAACAAAATCAAAAAATCATCTACATTCAACCAGGGATATGCTTTAACCGAAATTCTGGCAGCATCAAATCTCGATTTGGAATGGCACACACTTCCAGCCGGTACCAAAGTAAACTCGGTTGACGAATTTGAAGCAGAAGCATTAAAAAAGAATAAACTTGATGTTCCTCAGGTTCCACCACGTTACCGTTCTTCTTACTTTTTACATATTTGGGCTAATGGTTACTCAGCAGGTTATTATGCTTATCAGTGGGCAGAAATGCTCGACCAGGATGCTTTTGCCTGGTTTGAAGAAAACGGAGGACTGACACGGGAAAACGGACAACGTTTCCGCAACATGATTTTATCGAGAGGAAATACTGAAGATTACAACGAAATGTATCGCAGTTTTGCAGGCAGAGAACCCGATATTCGGCCGATGTTAAAAAACCGCGGTATTTCTGTTGATTAGAAAAAATAATACACAGATTTTTATCTGTACCTACCCTGAATTTGCCATTACCTGGCAAATTCAGGGTTTTTTATTTTTACAATTTTTAACCGCTCTAACAGTTGTAAACGTTATTTAACAATAGTTTGTATTTATTCAATCGGATTAACTAAAATCCCATCTACATTTGACCCGAACTCAAAATCCAGGCTTAATGAAAAATAAAAATTACATTATTCTCGTTGCGCTTACATTTTGTTTAAGTCTCTATTCCACGTATTTGAAAGCCCAAACAGAAGTTGGAGTCAAAGGTGGAATTCTCTTTTCGGATATAAAAACTGCCGATAACAATTCAAATGTTGAAATTGAAAAAAGAGACGGAATTGCAATTGGAGCATTTTATAAGAAGGGAAATATTCTGGGTCCGGTTGGCTTTCAAACCGAACTCTTATACCAACTAAAAGGGGCAAATTATTTTATTGAAAAAAGTGATATCAGTGGAAGTGAATATCCAGATGAATACATTTCAACCTTAATCGACGCATCAAAAAGTTACTATCGGTCGAGCGAAAAATTGCATTATCTTACTGTACCTCTAATGCTGGAAGTTAACACTATTAATTTTCTTGATATTTATGCTGGGCCGGAATTGAGCTACCTAGTTTCTCAAAAAACGGACCGGCAGCCAACCGATGAACTCAGCCGCTTTTCGGCAGGAGTGGTTATGGGCGCCACACTTAGGTTATGCGAAAATACCAGCCTCGATTTTCGTTATTCAACTGACTTTACAGCCTTTGACAAACTTGGAAAGGGCAGTTCCACAGATCTAAAAAACGAAGGGTTCACCATTACGATTCAATACACAATTTTTACGAAACAGAGCAAATAGCTGCCTCGGGCTCACATTTTGAAAACAATTAATTCGGATTAGGATTCTTCGGAAACGGGGAATCCTCTCTTTGTTATGAGATATTATAATATTCTATTCCGTAAAAAGTTAAAACAGATCTCTTCATTCTTTAAAGATTAAACCAGCCTAGAGTTTCGCCATTTCTTCCTTTAACCATTTCGGACGATTCGTGGTAATTCCTGAAACTCCCAGGTCTGTTAAACGTTTTGCTTCATTCGGGTCATCAACAGTCCATGTCAAAACATCCAGATTATCTTCCTTGGCAAGTCTCATTACCTCTTCATCTATAATCGAGTATTTTAGATTAATACCATCCAAACCAGCTGCTGCTGCTTCCTCTATTTTTTTACTTAATCCCGTTTTTGAAGAACTCAGCCAATAACATTTATTCTCAGGAAACAGTTTTTTAGTTTCCACAATCACGTTCCAGTCAAAACTAATAAACACAATCTGATTGGCTTTTGCAGTCTTCTCCATAATCAGGCTCAACGGATGAAGAATCTCTTTTCCACATTTGATTTCAACAACCAGTTCTTTCCCATCAGGTATTGTTTCAATAATTTCGTTCAGATACGGAATTTTTTCACCTTTAAATTCTTCACCCTTCCAGCTTCCGGCATCCAAATCGCGTAAAAGTATTGATGGGGTTTTTTCAATAATAAGGTTTTTCTTTTCCGAACAGGTGCGTTTTGTGTCACTATCGTGAATTACCATAATTCGGTTGTCCTTTGAAAGATGTACATCAATTTCCACTGCATCAGCACCCAATTCCCAGGCCAGTTTTGCAGAAGCAACCGTATTTTCCGGTGCCAGATATGAAGCTCCACGATGAGCAATAAACGTATTTTGAGCCATAATATTAATTGCGAAAGAGATAAACAACGAAGTAACTAAAAGTTTCATATTTTCTGATTTTATTGTTCGAAGATAAATAGTAAAAGAATATTAATCGTTAGAATTAAGTTAAAAAATGTAGTTTTACTTTTTCTTTTAAACAAAAAAAGGATTAACAATTTTATAAACTTATGATGCAAGTTTGTTTAGTACACACACTAAATAAATTCTCTTCGAAAAAACAATTTGATAAAGTTCATGAAATCAAGGCTTTTAACTAAAGTAGGAATATTCTTTATCAAGATCTTAGCAAGATTTCCCTTTTGGCTTATTTACCTGTTTTCCGATTTTCTTTACCTCGCCGTTTTTTACATTGTTAAGTACCGGAAAAAAGTTGTTTTAGAGAATTTGAAATATGCTTTCCCTGAAAAGCCGGAAGCTGAAATTAAATCCATTGCAAAGAAGTTTTATCACCACTTTAGCGATTTAACCCTTGAATCGGTGAAAACAGGTGGAATGAGTGATGCCGATTTCAGAAAACGAATGAAGTTTCAAAACCCTGAATTGGTGGACCACTATTTTGACCAGGGAAGAAGCATTGTAGCGCTAACCATGCATTACAATAACTGGGAATGGGGAATTTTTATGTCGGAATATGTTCATCATAAAATTCTGGCTGTTTACCGACCACTGCATAATGTTGAATTCGACAAGTATATGAATGAAACCCGTTCGCAATTTGGAACCGAGTTGATAAAAGACAGTCAGATTCTGCGTCGTGTTTTAAAGGCAGAAAAAGAAAAAACACCTGCATGCGTATGGTTAGCCGGAGATCAAACACCACCCGACTTTTACAAATTCTGGTTTACATTTCTAAATCGGGATACTCTTTTTTTCCCGGGGCCTGCATTTATTTCGAAGCGATTTAATCAGCCAGTAATTTTTATGCGAATTGATAAAATCAGCCGCGGAAAATACTTAACTACAGTTGAGGTTCTTTTCGAGAATCCTGCCGAAGTTAGCGAAGAAGAGATACTAAAAGCATACATCGACAAAATGGAAGAAATGATTCATGAAAAACCTGAATATTATCTTTGGTCGCACCGCAGGTGGAAACACAAGCGGCCTGACGACGCTCCACTGCTTGGCTAATTCTAATACTGATTTCTATGGACAGAAAGGATCTTGAAAACAGAGATAAACGCTATCACGAAGGCTTCATAAAAAGAGCGGTTAATCATATTTTAGTGGGAATTCTTATCGGCATTTCTTACCTCCCTTTTTGGATTTCATATAGAATCTCCGATATGATTTATGTTCTGCTCCGTTTTGTTTTTAAGTATCGCCACAAAGTAATAACAGAAAATCTGAAATATGCTTTTCCCGAAAAAACCGATGATGAAATTAAACGAATCAGGAACAAATTTTACCGCCATTTTTGCGATTTACTTTTCGAATCGATAAAGATGTACAGCATTAGCGAAAAGGAATTAAACAGGCGAATTAAATTTATTGGACTTGACCTGGGGAACAAAATTTATGATGAAAAGCGTAGTTTAATTGTACTGGCCTTACACCACAACAACTGGGAGTGGTGCAGCAGTGTTCAAACCCAATTAAAGCACTTAATCCTGATGGTTTACAACCCAATACGCGGCAATTTTGCGATGGAAAAATTCCTGCTCCATTCCCGCGAAAAATGGGGCGGAGAATGCGTACCGGTTCATAGAACGGCCCGAACTGTAATTCAATACAACGCAAAAGGAATTTATACCGGATTGTGGTTGGCCGCGGATCAGACCCCACCTGCAAATTCAAAATTCTGGACCTTATTTTTAAACCGCGAAGCTCCATTCTTTTCGGGTTACGAAAAGATTGCAACCAGTTCCAATCAACCTGTTTTCCTGCAACATGCAAGAAAAATAAAACGCGGCAGATACGAAGTAAAATATACGCTTCTTTATGATAACCCAAAGGGAATGGATCCAAAAGACATTTTACTGGGATATATTCGAAAATCGGAAGAAATTATCAGAAATGAACCGGAGTACTATTTGTGGTCGCATCGTCGCTGGAAACATCAGCGACCAGAAGGAATTGAGTTAACAACATAAAAAGAGGAGCCGGAGAAATCACTATCTTGGTCAAGGGAAGTGAAGTTGAAAGTTGAAATTTCTTCCTATTCTACCGACATCCTCTTCGAAAAAAACTGCACTGTCTAATTAACTGCTAATTCAATTTTTCTTTATTTTTTTCCGATAAATTCATCAATGTTTTTAGCTGCTACTTTACCGGCTTCAATGGCATGAACAACAAGGCTTGCACCACGCTCAACATCCCCTGCGGCAAATATTTTTGCAACCGATGTTTGCTTGTTTTCATTCACTTTAACATTTCCACGCTGGTCATATTCCAAACCAAGTGAATCGAGTAAACCAACATGAACCGGCTGTGTGAAACCCATAGAAAGCAAGGCAAGTTCAACATCAAGTATTTCTGTTGTGCCCGGAACTTCATTCATTATCCACTGTCCGTTAGTACCTTTTACCCATTCTACCTCCACAACCTCAACTTGTTTTAGTTTTCCTTCTTCGCCAATAAAACGTTTTGTTGAAAGACTCCAACGACGTTCGCAACCTTCCAAATGAGAGCTCGAAGTTCTCAACGTATTGGGCCAGTAAGGCCACGGATTATTGTCAACCCGTTTTTCCGGAGGTTTAGGTAGAATCTCGATTTGAGTTACTGATGTTGCCTTTTGACGAATGGAAGTCCCGACACAGTCAGACCCCGTATCACCACCTCCAATAACCAGAACTTTTTTATCTCTGGCAAGAATCCTGTCTTCTTCAGACAATTCGCGTCCTGCATTTGCCTTGTTTTGCTGTGTAAGAAAATCCATAGCAAAATGAACGCCGTCCAGATCACGTCCTTCAATTGAAAGATCGCGAGGTTGTTCGGCCCCCACAGCAAGAAGCACTGCATCATATTCACTGAGTAACTCGTCACGGGTTACATCTACACCAACGGTTACATTCGTTTTAAAAATAATACCTTCATCCACGAACAGTTCCAACCGGCGATCAATAACATTCTTATTCAATTTAAAATCAGGTATTCCGTATCTCAGAAGACCACCGATAGCGTCATTCTTTTCATAAACTGTTACCTGGTGCCCTGCCCTGTTCAGCAAATCGGCTGCTGATAATCCAGCGGGGCCGGAACCAATAACAGCAACTTTTTTACCGCTCCTAACTTTCGGAGGATTTGCTTTAATAAATCCAGCTTCAAAAGCTTGTTCAACAGTTGCACACTCATTTTCACGAATTGTAACCGCTTCCTCATGAATGGCAAGCACGCATGACTTTTCGCAAGGTGCAGGACAAATTCTTCCTGTAATTTCAGGAAAACTGTTTGTTGAATGAAGAATATAATATGCTTCCTCTACATTACCACGGTAAACGGCATCCTGCCATTCGGGTATTTTACTTCCCACCGGACATCCCCAGTGGCAAAAAGGAATACCACAATCCATACAGCGCGATGCCTGTAAAGCTCTGTCTTTTTTATTCAGTGTCTGTTCAACTTCACCATAATCGTATATTCTCTCTTTCGAGGGTCGATATCCTGCCTCTTTACGCGGCACTGTCATAAAACCTTTTGGATCTCCCATATCTTGTTTTCGAAATTTTAAAAATGAATAATACAGTTACCTATTCGTGACGAGAAGGATCGTCTTCCGTTAATTGTAACTTTTTCTGCAACTCTTTTAGTTTTTGTTCTTCCAGAACTTTACGGTATTCAAACGGAATTACCTTTACAAACTTGGGGAGATATTCATCCCAGTGTGTAAGAATCTTTGAAGCAAGCGAACTTTGCGTATTTAACAGGTGATTGCTGATCATCTCCTGCAGCTCAATTACGTCTGATTTATCTTCAACAGGCACTAAATCAACCAAGCCCCGGTTACAGTAATAATCAAAATCTCCAGCTTCATCCAAAACATAAGCAATACCGCCGCTCATACCGGCAGCAAAGTTCCTTCCCGTTTTTCCAAGTACAACCACTCGTCCACCTGTCATATATTCACAACAGTGATCGCCGGTACCTTCAATAACCGCAGTAACTCCTGAGTTTCTTACACAGAACCTCTCACCTGCAACTCCCCGAATATAGGCCTCGCCACTTGTAGCCCCATAAAACGAAGTGTTACCTACAATAATATTTTCTTCTGGTTTAAAAGTGGAACCATCTGGCGGAACTACAACAATTTTTCCTCCTGAAAGTCCCTTTCCAATGTAGTCGTTTGAATCGCCCACAAGTTTAAAGGAAACCCCTTTTACCAGGAAGGCACCAAAACTTTGTCCAGCCGTTCCGTGGAAAGTACAGTTAATGGTGTCTTTAGGAAGACCGGCTTCACCATATTTTTTAGAAATTTCACCAGAAAGCATCGCTCCGGTAGTTCTGTCAACATTAACTATTTTATGCGAAATCCATACCTTCTCAGCCCCCTGAATGGCTTTTTTCGACAGGTTAATCAAATCTAAATCGATATGCCCTTTGCTTGGACGTGTATTGGGCTGAACGTTATGAATTGGGTTGGTTTCCGCTTCTTTTGGAACGTGTAGCAATCTTGAAAAATCTACATTTTTCATTTTCCAGTTTACTACTTCCTGGTTTACTTCCAATAAATCTGTGCGACCAACAATATCATCAAATTTTTCAAATCCCATTTCAGCAAGATATTCTCTTACTTCCTGAGCAAGAAAACGGAAGAAGTTAATCGTATATTCCGATTTCCCTATAAATCTTTTGCGTAATGATTTATCCTGGGTTGCAATACCAGCAGGACAAGTATTCATATGGCACTTACGCATCATAATACATCCGAGAACAATAAGCGCCGAAGTTGAAAATCCAAATTCTTCGCCACCTAAACAAGCCATTGTAACAACGTCGCGACCTGTTTTTAACTGGCCGTCAACCTGAAGTTTTACCCTGCCACGCAGGTTATTTAACACAAGCGTTTGTTGTGTTTCTGCAATACCAAGTTCTACGGGCAATCCCGCATGTTTTATTGAACTTGCAGGGCTTGCACCTGTTCCACCTTCAGTACCGGCAATAATGATAACATCTGAATAAGCCTTTGCCACACCGGCTGCAATTGTACCGACTCCATCTTCAGAAACAAGTTTTACGGAAACTTTTGCCTTTGGATTTGTTGTTTGAAGATCATAAATCAACTGTGCCAGGTCCTCAATCGAATAAATATCATGATGAGGCGGCGGGGATATTAATGTAATACCCGGAGTTGAGTTTCTCAACTTCGCAATAATTTTATCAACTTTAAATCCGGGAAGCTGTCCTCCTTCTCCAGGTTTTGCTCCCTGAGCAATTTTTATCTGAAGTTCATCTGCATTTGTCAGGTAATTGTTGGTAACTCCAAAACGTCCGGAAGCAACCTGTTTGATTTTACTGTTTCTATCCGTTCCGAAACGTTCAGGATTTTCGCCACCTTCCCCGGTGTTGCTTCTTCCCCCAATGGCATTCATAGTAACGGCAAGCGCTTCGTGTGCTTCTTTACTAATTGAACCGTATGACATTGCACCGGTTACAAACCGTTTCATAATTTCTTCAATCGGTTCTACCCGCTCAATTGGAATTGGATTGCTTTTCAAGTTAAAACAGCCACGAATGAAGGCAGGTTTCCTATTTTGTTTATCAACGAGAAAACTATATTCTTTAAATTTTGAATAATCGTTTGTACGTGTGGCCCATTGCAAAAGCCCAATTGTTTCGGGGTTCCAGGCATGATGTTCGCCATATTTACGCCACATGTAAACCCCACCACTTTCAAAACGGAATGGTTCCGGAGTAACATCAATTTTGTATGCAGCTTCATGAAACATTTGTGCCTCGCGGCTTATTTCTTCCAAGCCTACACCACCTATTTTTGAAACAGTACCAGTGAAATACTCATTAATAATTTCCTGACTTATTCCAATTGCTTCAAAAATCTGTGCTCCATGATAACTTCTTAATGTTGAAATTCCCATCTTAGAGAGAACTTTCAACAACCCCTTTTCAATTGATTTTATATAGTTTTTACGCGCTTCCTTATACTCCATCTCAATCTTGCCTTCTTTCACCATGTGGTCAATGGCAGCAAAAGCAACATACGGATTAATTACACTGGCACCATACCCCAACAATAGTGCAAAATGATTGATTTCACGAGCTTCACCGGTTTCAACAATAATACCCACCTGCATTCTTTTCTGCGTCTTAATCAAATGGTGATGAACCGCAGCAACAGCAAGCAACGATGGAATTGGAGCCATCTCTTCAGAAATTCCCCTATCCGTTAAAATGATATAGTTTTTCTTTTCATCAACCGCTTTTTCGGCTTCGGAAAGCATTTGTTTAATAGCCTCTTCCAATCCCTTTTTCCCGTCTTTGACAGGGAAGAGCATTGGTACTATTTTATGCGTAAACATTTCATCCTTCAAATCCTTTATTTTACCCAAATCCGTATTGGTGAGAATCGGATCATCAAATTTTATTAAACGACAATGTTCAGGAATTTCGGACAAAATATTACTATGTAACGAACCAATGTAATTGGTTAGTGCCATTACCAAACCTTCCCTAATCGGGTCGATTGGAGGATTGGTAACCTGCGCGAACATTTGTTTAAAATAATCAAAAAGTCTCTTGGGTTTATCCGAGAATACGGCCAAGGGAGTATCATTTCCCATCGAACTTGTAGGCTCAGCTCCACCAATACTCATCGGTTTAATAATTTCGTACATATCTTCCTTGGAGTAACCAAAAACCTTAGAGTATGTATCAAAATTCTCGATGGATGAAGGGACTCTTTGTTTCACTTTAATATCCCTCATTAAAAGCCGGTTTTCGTTTAGCCACATCCGGTAAGGATTTTTCTGGCTAAGCTGTGCTTTTACTTCTTCATCAGGAATAATAATACCAAGTTGAGTATCAACCAGTAATATTTTCCCCGGACGCAAGCGGCCTTTAACTTTTATTTCTTCAGGCTCAAAAGTTTGCACTCCAACTTCGGAACCCATTACAATTAAATCATTTTTTGTAATAACATATCTTGATGGGCGCAAACCGTTACGATCTAGTGTACCGCCAATATAACGTCCATCTGAGAAAACCATTGAAGCCGGGCCATCCCACGGTTCCATTATCGTAGAGTGATATTCGTAAAATGCTTTTAAACTATCCGGAATCGGATTCTTTTGGTTAAAAGATTCAGGAATCATCATACACAATGAATGTGGAAGTGTCCTACCTGTTAAGTGCAGGAATTCCAAGACATTGTCAAAAGAAGCGGAATCTGATTTTCCTTTTTCAATAACCGGTAAAAGTTTTTTCAAATCTTCACCAAAAACTTCTGATTTCATTAACCCTTCACGGGCCTGCATCCACAAACGGTTACCACGAACTGTATTTATTTCACCATTATGAGCTACCATTCGGAATGGTTGCGCAAGACTCCAGGTTGGAAATGTATTGGTACTAAAGCGAGAGTGGACCAAAGCAATTGCACTCTTGAATTTTTTATGTTTAAAGTCGAGATAAAAGTCTCGCAACTGATCGGGAGTAAACATCCCTTTGTACACAATTATCTTGGATGAAAAGCTTGGTTGATAAAAGTAATCTTTCTGTGAAAGCGATGACTCATTTATCTCTTTCTCAGCTTGCTTTCTAACCAAATAAAGTTTTCTCTCCAGTACATCACGTTCAAGATTTGCACTAACAAAAACCTGCATTACTTTAGGTTCAGTTACCTTTGCAATTTCTCCCGGTGCCGAACTATCAACAGGCACATCGCGATATGCTACCAGCGTAAGACCTTCCTGTTCAATATATTTTGTAAGAACTGAAATACAAAAATCAGCTTCCTCCTGTTTTTTTGGAAGAAAAATAATACCCGTTCCGTACTTTCCTTTTTCGCCTACATTTAATTCTAAAACCTCGGTAATATACTCATGAGGTATTTGCATTAATAATCCTGCGCCGTCCCCAGTCGAATTATCGGCACTTGTAGCACCACGATGATCCATATTTCTGAGGACTTCCAATCCGCGCATTACTATATCATGGGAAGGCTTCCCCTTGATGTGGGCAACAAATCCAATCCCACAGTTATCATGTTCATTTTCAGGGCTATACAATCCCTGAGCATCAGGTAATCTCATCTGCATCATTTTTTCCTCAATTATTAACCATCTACCATACAACAGCAGCATATCTATCTTATTAAATCATATGCTGCCAAATTGAAAGTAAAAATTATATTTTTCTTACGAAGTGAAACCAAAAATAATCAAAGAACTGAATTTTCACAATTAAATAAAGGTGAAAATAGTATTAAATAACGTACTCTTAACCTATAAACGTGAACCATTTTTAATTAATTCTGAAATGCCATGACAATAAAAAAACATGATATTAGTCACGTTTTCAACGCTTATTAATACGACGAGAGAAGTTGTTGAATTGCCATTTCAACTTTATCAAAATTGAATTTTTTTATGATATTTTTCTTATGGTCAGCTATTGATGATAAAAACAGATTCCCAATACTTCCCTCATGGGTATGGTTTACTTTTTTCTCAGGAACAAAGTTTCCATTTTCTATAAGCTCTCCTACTTTTTTATAGGCTTCACGAAACGGAATGCCTTCCAAAACCAGCTTATTTACCTCTTCAACACTAAATAAATAATCGTATTTTGGATCTTTCAGAATATGTTGGTTTACTGACATCTTTTCGAGCGCAAGAACGGCAATGCCCAGACAATCACTCATATCTTTAAAAGAAGGTAAAAAAACCTCTTTTACAATTTGCAAATCGCGAAAATAACCACTTGGCAAATTATTAATTACTAAAGAAATCTGGTTGGGAACCCCTTGAAGTTTATTGCATTTGGCACGTATCAGCTCAAAAACATCAGGATTCTTTTTGTGCGGCATAATACTGGAACCTGTTGTAAATTCAACCGGCAAACTTACAAAATTGAAATTCTGGCTCATAAATAAACAAACATCAAAAGCCAGTTTCGACAAAGTAGAAGCCAGATTGGCAAGCGCAAACGATACGATTTTTTCGACTTTCCCTCTTCCCATCTGCGCATAAACTACATTGTAATTCATTTTGTCGAATCCAAGAATATCGGTTGTCATTTGCCGGTTAAGCGGGAAAGAAGAACCATAACCGGCAGCCGACCCCAGCGGATTTTGATTGGCAATACGGTATGCAGAACTTAGCAATTCCAAATCGTCGGTAAGACTTTCGGCATAAGCGCTAAACCACAAACCAAAGGACGAAGGCATAGCTACCTGCAAATGCGTGTATCCGGGCATCAAAATATCTTTGGTTTCTTCGGCTCTTTTCAGTAAAACGTCAATTAACGCCGATGTACTTTCAACAATTTCATGAATTGCATGCCGGGTAAACAATTTAACATCAAGCAAAACCTGATCGTTCCTCGAACGTCCGCTATGAATTTTTTTTCCTAAATCTCCTAATTCTTTTGTCAACAAAAACTCAACCTGCGAATGCACATCTTCAACTCCTTCTTCTATTACAAAATCTTCATTCAGCGCCTTCCCGTAAAGTTTTTTTAGCTCTTTCAGTAAAACAGGCAACTCGCCTTTTTCAATCAAACCAATAGACTCAAGCATTGTAACATGTGCCATTGATCCTAAAATATCGAAAGGGGCCAGAAATACATCAAGTTCGCGATCTTTTCCTACCGTAAATTCTTCAATTGCTTTATTTACCGGTATCCCCTTTTCCCAAAGTTTCATAATTCAAATAAATTAGAATCAAGACACCGGAGTAAAACACGAGCCAAGAATTTTAATCATCCTTTTTTGTGCTTCAATCCTTAACCTTGATTGTTTCGTTATAACTTCTCATTTAATTCAACAAAGATATTCATTTACACTTAATCTTATAATTTCAAAAGTATTTGCAAACAAAGCCAGTGTGTAAATTACAAATGTATTTACATTTTGAAAATCTTAAATTCAGGCTTCTATGAAATAATCAAAACACCAACAAATTTTATGAATACTTTTTTAAGATGAAATTTTTGCAGTTGCTCCAATTTCTAAGATATATTTGTATTCCGAATTTTCATTTGAATTCAGATACATGCAAAATTCTACGCAACAAAAATATTCGCTCGTAATTATTCTCATCCTGTTTTTACTGTATTCGGCTCCGGGAGCATTGGACTTTGTTTTTCATTTTCCTGATGAAAAATATTACACCGATGCAGTTCTGCAAATGATGGATAAAGGCGATTATTTTACACCATACAAAGCAGACGGATCGCCCCGATTTCTGAAACCTATCATAACTTATTGGGTACTAATTTTCAGTTACAAAATATTTGGTGTCAGCCCGTTCTCTTCGCGGCTGTTTTTTTGGTTAGCAGGTGCCGTGTTGGTTTTAGTGACTTTCTTTATGGCAAAATCACTAACCCGAAACAGGAAAATTGCGACAATTGCCGCCTTCATTACAGCTGCAAATCCGCTAGTACTAATTAGTGCCAGCCGCTCGATCCCCGATATTCTTCTTACGTTGTTTTTAACGATTAGTGCCTGGGGATTTCTTGAATTATTGACATCAGAAAAAAAACGTAAAAGATTTTACTGGATGGCTTATCTGGGCGCTGCACTTGCTTTCGAAACCAAAGGAATTCCGGCAGTTGCCTTTGCAGGTGTAAGCATGCTCTACCTTTTATTAAACCCGTGGAAGAAAATAACATTTAAAGAACTACTGGAACCCTTTTCAATTATAGTTTCTATTTTAATTGCACTCAGCTGGTTCGTCATTATGTATTTTAAACACGGCGCAGTTTATCTCGATTCATTCTTTAACGATCAGGTTGGCGACAGAGTGTCATCAAAACTTATGCAGGTATTTTCAAATGGTGCACTTGGCATTGTTAATTTAATTGCATTTTTTATTCCCTGGATTTTCCTTGTGTTTTCCAAACCGAAAGAATTAAAAGCATATTTAACCGAATCAGATCAAACAAAAAAATCAATCTTTGGATTCATCTTCATCTGGGCCATTTTAATTGTTTTAATGGCGGCTGCAGTTTTTAAATTTTACGACCGCTATATTTTGCCTGTCATTCCGCTGATTGCAATTTTCATAGCCATGGTTTTTACCGAAACAAAAACTGTTTCAAAGAAAACACTAATATCAATTCTATTCGGACTAAATGTTGTTTTACTGATAATTAGTGTTTTATATTCCGCTTTTATTTTACCTGATATCATTTTAATACTCGGAATAATTGTGTCGGGCTCACTACTTTTGCTTTGGAAATCAGGAATATTTAGGAATATTTCGACCGAAGTTATAGTTGCCAACGGAATTTTGTTATTTTATTTTAGTGTGTTTTCCCTGCTCTACCCACTGCTAATGCCAAATCCGGGAAAACAAATGGTAAATGTTTTATATGAACAGGGAGCAACAAAAAACGACCAAATTTATGTTTATGGAAACATCCGGGCTGCGTCAAACATTAGAATACAGAGCCACAATAAGCTAAACGTTATAAGTATGGACACACTATTTATATTGCCCTCAGAAAAAAACAATCATTTTTTGGTTTTCGACAAAAAAGAACAAAACAAACTGGATTTACAAAATTATGATGTTTTCAATGGCTCTGAAGAGTGGATGCGAGTACCTGCTTCCAAATTTCCTGGCTTTTTACAGCAACCTGTTCAAAATTTAAAAAGCAATGGTGCCAAATACTATATTGCAAAACCCCGAAAAAATTAATCGATGAAAAACCTGGGAAAAGCACATTATATAATTATTGGCGTTTGGTTTCTTATTAATCTACTTCAGAGTTTATTTACAGGCTTGCATTCAGACGAATCTTATTACTGGATGTATTCCCAAAACCTTGATTGGGGATATTTCGATCACCCACCAATGGTAGCTTTTCTCATTCACCTCGGACATGCCATTTTCCATGGCGAGATTGGGGTACGATTGTTTATGATTTTGATTTCAACAATAACTTTAGCTTTAATATTAAACGAACTTAACGAACAAAAAGACTTTTATTTTCTTTCGGTTTTTGTCTTTTCTTTTCCACTTATTCACACTCACATTGCAGGATTCCTGGCAATTCCCGATATTCCTTTACTCTTTTTCGTTTTGCTTTTTCTGCTTTTGTATAAAAAGTTTCTCGAAAAACCAGGATGGTTAAATTCCATTCTCATCGGAATTACAATTGCAGCAATGATTTACAGTAAATACCATGCTTTTCTTATCGTTGGATTTACCCTGCTTTCGAACCTTAAACTTCTAAAAAATAAGTTTACTTACATAATAATTATTACATCAGCTTTATTACTGGTTCCTCATTTACTTTGGCAATTCAATAATGATTTTCCAACTTTTAGATACCACTTAATTGAACGCTCAAAACCATTTCAATTAAAATATGTTTTTCCCTATTTATCTGGAATATTACTGGTTGCAGGCCCTTTAAGCGGTGTTTTGGTTTATTGGAAATTAAGAAAAGTAAAGATTGAAAACCAGTTCCAGCGAGCCCTGCTATTTAACATCATTGGTTTTATTGCGTTATTTTTTGTTATGAGTTTTAAAAACCGGATTGAAATTCACTGGTTGGCTGCGATTATACCGATGCTGATGATATTGGCATATCCGTTAATCTCAAATAATCTAAAAACAAGACAGTGGTTTATTCGATTGTCACTACCGGTTATTGTATTACTTTTTCTATTTCGGATCTATCTTGCACTGGACATTATCCCTAATATTGGAAACCTGAAAATCACATTTTACAACCGAAAAAGCAATGCTTTTCAAATAAAAGAAATGGCTGACGGGAAAACAGTGGGATTTTATAATAATTATGCTGCTATTAGTAATTACATGTTCTATACCGGAGATTCAGCAGTTTATCTTTCTACTCCTGGCTATCGTTTTTGCCAGTACAACTTATGGAATTATCAAAAATTTGCAGAGGGTAAAGAAATTCTTGCCATTCAATCAAAACACATGAATCCCCCCAACCTGACTAAGATGACAACAGGAGAAACGAAAGGCTATATTATTATACCCAATTTTCAAACATTAAAAGACCTAGACTGTACAATCAATAAAATAACAAGTTCAGGAGACTCCCTGTCTTTCGATCTTACACTAACCAACAATAATAATTTCCCACTTTTTGTCAATCATATCTCAAATCCCTCATTGGTATTGAGTCAAAACAACAACCAGATTGAAGCAATACCGCTATCTGAATTAATACTAAACAATATAATCAAGCCAAAAAGCAAGGAGAATATTCAACTAAAGATTTCGCAAAACAATGTATTGCCGGAAGCGCCCCTTGTTTTCTATACCACAACAAAAGAAAATTATTTAGGAGAACTTTTTCATATTAAGATTACTGATTTTTTGAAATAAGCAAAAACGAAAATAATACACATATTTTCTTCTAAACCGAATGCTTTCCCGTATTGCCAGCTACCACCCACCCAATAGAAATAAGACCAAAAACCGTCTATTTATCTAATATTTTGTCATTTTATCACATTTTTAATGCCTTTTTGAGAGCTTTTTGATTCTAATATTAATATTTTGTTAACAGAAAGTCAAAATTTAATCAATCAACCCCAGCTGTTTAAAAACATATATATTTTTGAGCAATGATAAAATTTTAAGGGTATTACATTATTATTTATTACTTTTTTTCCTTGCATGCTTATTTTTTCAGGGGGTCAAATCCAAAATATATCATTTTTATAAATTACGAAGTGAAAAGATTTAATTAAAACAAAAAAATGTAGAATTTAACTTTTAAAAATTGAAATTATGAAAAAGACACTTTTGATTGCGGCAAGTTTGTTACTAATGGTAGCATTTTCTCCAAGGGTGAATGCCCAGGAATGGAATGCAAGCCTGGACATCTATAGCAGCTACATCTGGAGGGGTTTAAAATTTGGCTCAGGTCCGGCATTTCAGCCGGGTGTCGAATTTAGTTCCGGAGGTTTTGCTATTGGAGGCTGGGGTTCTGCGAATTCCTCTTTCGATGAAGCTTTTGAAGCTGACCTATATGCAGGCTACAGTTTTGACCTCGGAGAAAACTCTTCCTTAGGCATCACACTTACCGACTACTATTTTGGTGGCGACTGGA
The DNA here is from genome assembly GCA_041393215.1 of Draconibacterium sp. Classification (GTDB taxonomy): domain Bacteria; phylum Bacteroidota; class Bacteroidia; order Bacteroidales; family Prolixibacteraceae; genus Draconibacterium. The sequence goes on along the minus strand of JAWKKP010000017.1, from coordinate 67,354 downwards.
CGGATGGCGCTTCTCATTATTTTGAACCAATGGCAAGTCTTGGACTTGGTGGGCTTTCTTTGACTGGTGCATACATGTTTATGCCTGATGGTTCTTACTCTGCTAATGGGGATGAAAACAAAGGCGATCTTTACCTGGAAGCGAGTTATGGATTCAAGAATTTCAGCATTGGATTGGGTGCCGGCGAGGGACAATACACATTCCATGAAGATGATAATGGTGACGAAAAAGACGATTTTGGAATCTGTAACATCAATGTAGGAACTTCAAAAGAAATTCAAATTACGGATACTTTCACACTTCCTGTTTCAGGAGCTGTTATTCTTAATCCAACTACTGGTGGGTTCTTTATTACAGTAGGAATTTCCCTTTAATAATTTAAAAAGAGTTAAAATGAAAAAGGTTGAAGCAATTATACGCAAAACAAAATTTGATGAGGTAAAAAATGCCCTCTACGAAGCAGGAATTGAATTCTTCTCTTTCTGGGATGTCCGTGGTGTTGGACAAACACGCGAAAGCCGCGTTTATCGTGGAATTAAATATGATACCAGTTCAATTGAACGCACTAAGTTATCCATAATCGTCCGTGATAAGAATGTTGAAAAAACGATACAGGCTATCCTGAGTTCTGCTCGCACAGGTGAAATTGGAGACGGGAAAATATTTGTTATCCCGATTGAAGAATCTTATCGAATTAGAACAGGAGAAAAAGGCGATAATTCACTATTCATAAAAGGAAAAGAAGAGTAAAATTTAAAACATAAATTATCATGGAAGAAACTTTACAAGGCCTACAAATAGGTATAGATAATATATGGTTGCTGCTTACAGGATTTCTGGTAATGTTTATGCAGCCCGGATTTGCAATGGTTGAAGCGGGATTTACCAGATCTAAAAACACCGCAAACATTTTAATGAAGAACTTGCTTGATTTCTGTATAGGTTCTTTATTGTATTGGGCAATTGGCTTTACTCTTATGTACGGCGATTCAATTGGAGGAATTATCGGAACACCGGATTTATTCTTTATGAGTGACGGATATGGAGACAATTATGCCGACTACGCTGACTTGTTTTTCCAAACTGTGTTTGCCGCCACTGCTGCTACAATTGTATCGGGAGCGATGGCTGAGCGTACAGAATTTAGTGCATACTTAATATTCAGTGTGGTTATCACGGTTCTTATTTATCCCATTTCAGGTCACTGGACATGGGGCGGTGGTTGGTTAAGCCAACTTGGATTCCATGATTTTGCCGGATCTTCAATTGTACACTCAGTAGGCGCATGGATTGGGCTAGCCGGTGCAGCAATTATTGGACCACGTATTGGAAAATATAATAAGGATGGAAAACCAAATGCAATACCCGGTCATAACCTTACATTAGGCGCACTTGGAGTATTTATCCTGTGGTTTGGCTGGTTTGGATTCAACCCTGGTTCACAGTTGGCAGCTGCAGGAACTGACAATGCTGTTGCAATTGCACACATTGCTGTAACTACAAACTTAGCTGCGGCCGCTGGCGCTATTGCTGCTATGTTAGTTGCTTGGTTCCGTTACAAACGTCCGGCCCTTTCAATTTCATTGAACGGTGCTTTGGCTGGTCTTGTAGCCATAACCGCAGGTTGTGATGCAGTTAACCCTGTTGGCGCCGTTCTTATTGGTGCATTGGCAGGAACCATTTTACCATTTGCAGTTGAATTTTTCGACAAAGTACTTAAAGTTGACGACCCTGTTGGCGCTGTTTCTGTGCACGGAGTAAGTGGAGCATTCGGAACTTTGGCCGTCGGTTTATTTTCAACTTCAGAAGGATTATTCTACGGAGGTGGAGCCAAATTATTAGGTGTTCAGGCAATTGGTGTTCTTACGTTCTTTGCATGGGCATTTGGAACTGGATTCATTTTGTTTACGATATTGAAGAAATCAAACGTATTGCGTGTCTCCAAGCGCATTGAAGAAGAAGGCCTCGATGTTTATGAACATGGAGAAAGTGCCTATAATTAATCTTCTTCAGCTTTTAAGTCTGTAGCTGTCTGTTTAGGGCCCGCCATCCCGGGCGGGCCTTTAAATTTCAAAAACAGATTTGTAAAAGCTCTAATTTGAATACAATTTTAATGGATTATAAATGTTGGTCAAAGGGTAGTTTAGTTTAGTTAACTCAAAGATTAGAGTAGGTTAAGCCGGTAGTTCTTTACTATCGGCTTTTTTATGTTCATCAAATGAATAATTTGTTTAAAATAGATATCATTCGACAGGAAAAACTATTTTTGCGGTTCATTTTTAAATTCGCAAAAAATGCAAACCTGGTTCGAAAGTAAAGTTAAATACAAAAAAGTTTCCCAAAGCGGCAACGAACAATTGGTAACAGAAATCTTTCTGCTTGATGCAGTTTCATACACCGATGCAGAAACGCGCATAATTCGAAAAATGCAGGAATTAATAAGGGGAAATGAATTTACCATTATTGACATAAAAAAATCGAGAATTGCCGAAGTTTTCCCTTTCGAATCGGGCGAATGGTGGTACAAGGCAACGATTAATCTGGTAACTTTAGATGAGGACGCAGGAAAAGAGAAAAAATTGCGCACCTACTATTTATTAATGGCTGACGACATTAAGGAAGCGCTAGAAAGGCTTGATGAAAGTCTATCGTATCTTGTAATTCCTTATGTTACAACTTCGATTACAGTGAGTGCAATTGTAGATGTTTTTCCTTATGAACCTTCAGAATCAGTAGTTCCTCCCGGATTTAAACCACTCGAAGCATAATTGTAACGCATAATACTTTAAACCTAAACAGTTAAAAAAATTCAGCTCCCTAATAATATTCCAGCATTTGAAGTATACAAGCAAAAAACTACATATAAATACCTGCATAATATCTATTTAAGGAATAAAAACCTGGATTTTTCATGTTAATCCAACCATAAATCTTTGTCGCCAAAATCCATTTTGGGCTGTAATTTTTATCTAATCTTTTTAAATTCTATACTTTCGTAAAGTACATAAAATTATAAGCTATGAATGACATCGATAAAACTGAATCAAGGATGAAGAAAAAAGACAGGAGGGAAATGATTCAGTACATCAACCTGCAACTTGCAGCGATTGGACAACCCTTATATATCAATGATTCAGACAATTCATCTAAACTCTCGAATGATAAATTCATACACCTCACTGAAGGATTAATTAGTAGCTTTCGTGAGAAGTCCCGTTTACTTTCAGATCACTTATCACCAGTTGATTCCAGAATCCAAAATTTTGTTGATGACTATTTGAAAGATCTCAATTTCGGGAAATCCTATCGTTTACCATCAACCACATTGGTTTTAAACCAGCCAGGAATGGCTCGCGAAGTAAGTTTACCGCCTAACGATGACACTTTCAAAAACGAGTTGGTGAGTTCCTATCGTTTAAAACAAGGTATTTTAAATAATCCGGCAAAAGACAAAAGAACAACAAAAGGAACCTTTCATATTGTTGAAGGAGGGCTACCAGTTGCACTTGATAAAATTGAAGTTCCAAAGATTGCATTTGCTCACATGTTGCACGAGGCACTTCAACCTTCCGACAATATTAATATTCTCCCTTTTACAGCCAATCAGGTCAACAAAGCAAAAACAATGGTTTCGCTTTTGCTTCGACCAGTTGTTTGCCCGGAAGTTAAAGGAATTATTAGCGAGAAAAGCATGGAAATCCGGTTTTTTGCTCCGGGAAGCCTTGTAAGTAACCTCGACTTTGTTGAAACCATTTTCGGAAATGCAGGAGATCATAACCTGGCTCAAAACGATGCTGCTTTAGACATTGAACACTGGACAGGCCACACTGGTTGCATCATCCTGGCGCCACAACTCACTCATCTCAAAAAGAAAGACATTGGGTTACCACATTTTAATGACGCTACCGAAAGGCAGAAAAGAGAAGGAATGTGCTGGAAAGACGAAAATGAACTTTATAATGATGGCGGCGCCTTCAAAGTTACATGTCGTGACGATCGCGGGGTTGTGGTAACTTTAATTGCTGATAATTATTACGGATATTCAAAAAAAGAAATAAAAACCCAGATTAGTTATTCGGCAAACCTGTATGGTTTAGTTGAAGAAGAACATGCAGGAGGGGCAATTGCTTTCCCACGTGGCGTTATGGGCGACACAGTTTATGGCGAACCATTCACCAAAAAATTTAAGTCAACCTATTCATTCGAAGAAGTAAAAAAACTGCTGGAAGGTAAAATTGATGTATTTCCTGAAAATTACGCTATCGATAAGAAATACCCGGACATCGTTTATATTCCTGAAAACACAGATATAGAAATCGAAAAGAATACGCTTTCTTGGGAATACAATGGAGTAAAACAGCAACTGAAACTTTCTCCACATAAAACTTACGTTCACCCAACAGGACATAAATTTCAGCTTTCGAAACATCCTGATCAACAGTTGTGGAGAATAATTGACACCGGACCTGAAGGAATTTATTGCCACAAGCCAAGTACAGTTTCCGGTGGTGGAAAATCAGAAATCTCAAAATCGATGCAAAATGCTATTAAATATGGTACTTTTTACATTCGCGATTTAGAGGAAGACTCCAAGAAAGCAGATATCTTAATTAACTACGATTATTCACATCGTTGGAAAACCATTTATCCTGATGCTACCCCCTCACGACCATTCTTGAGTCCGCACCGCACTTTAGGTTCAGCTGTTAAATTATTAACACCTTCCGATCAATATACTGACGAATATAACCAGTTTCTGGAAAGTATTCCGGCCCATATCAGGACTCTTGCACTTTATATTAAACGAATGTATCGGGCACAACAAGATGTAGGTTCATGGAAAGAACATCTGAATGTGGAAATTGTAAACGGAAGAAATGGAAACGCGCTGCGTTATAAACACAATAAAATACCCGCAAGTTATGTACGAATTGGGTTCACCCCAGAAGGTAAATGGTATTTACATAAATTAAGGTCAGATTTTGTTCCCAGCGAAAAGATTCAAATGGAAGATGACATTTCAGCATCCATTACTTTGCCGGCAAATAAGTTAAACGATCTCAACCCTCAGTATTCCAACAAAAGTGTGAAGCTTGCAACAAACTGCGAAAGTTATTTATTTCAAAGACCGGACGAGGCCATCATTCGTGGTTACGACAAGGAAACAGAATCGGATATTGTTAAAAATAATACATTTCTTACCAATTATGAGCCGCTTATACAAAAGGATGCCATCGAACTGATAGAAGATGCGATTAATTTTGACCAGTACACCGAACCTGTACAAAAGTTAATTACCAGCGTTGCAGAAAGTGAAAAAGATGGATATTTCGTTACACCGTCTCACACCCGTGTTGTTGACGGAGTACCAACGAATAATCCACGTTATTTACAACCAAATAAATTTAAAAACGAAACACAGGCAACTTATCTTGCTGAAATTGGAATTCGTTTGTTCCGAAAAATAAGCGCTGAAAAGCCTGTTCATCATCCGGTAAATGCGATTCTTCCGGGTCGAAGAAACAATCCTGCTGACAGGGAAGCGGGAATCCGCCCACTTAGTGTTTACAACCCGATTCATTACCAGGAAGCTCCGGAATTGTTTATGGACTTTATCTGTAGTTTAACCGGTAAATCACCTTCTACAACCGGTGCAGGTTCTGAGGGTGCACTTACAAAGGGTCCGTTTAATATGTTGGTACCAACATCAGACTTAAACAACGCATTACTTTCTCATATTCTATCAGAATACCAGGGATTTAGCTCGGCAGCCGGTTATATCGGACAAGAAAAGCGATTTGACCATGACATCAGTATTTTAATTCCCGAAATATGGGCTCGTTTAGAACCGGAAGACAGAGATGCAAATCAGTTAATAAAAAACAATTGTCTCGAAAAATTGGAAGATTTTGAATATAACGGTAAAAAGATTCTTGCAAGCCGTTTAGGATACCGAATTACCAAAAATTTTGCATTCCGTTGTATGAACCGGCTATTTGACGAGCCTCTTGCCGTTTTTAATGAAAGAATGCTTAAGCCGGAATTGCAGGGAATGGAAGAATTCGTAGATGGAATCAATAATATTGTTGAAGCCCAGCAAAAAGTTGCATTACGATATTTTGAAGAGGGCAGCATTGAAGCAGCAATTCCGCCTTTAAAAATATTGTTACATATTATGGCGTATGGTCATTATGAAGGAAAAGACTTAAGTAGTCCTGAACTTCGGGTTCAGTTTGAACGCGAAAATGTTTTACAAAGTGATTGGTATAAGAACAGATTACTTCTAAAACAGCAAAAAGATGCTGCTTTGTTAAAAAAACAAATAGGCTATTTAACAAATTTCATGAACGATCCGATTAATGCATCTTTAGTACAGGAAATGCAAATTTCGGACCGTATTCAGAAGGCAAAAGAAAGATTAAACTATGTTGAATCTGACAATTTTCTGCAAGATTTAGTGGGGACAATTGGAGCAGATCCATTATTCAGAAACTAAGGAAAACAAAGTAATACACCGAAGTATAAAAAGCGGCCTGATTTTTTACAAAGTCAGGCCGTACGCATTTTAAAAATTGAAAGTTGACTATAAATTAACCAGTGTTTTATAAAAATTAAACGAATCACGTTTTATTGGATCAAAATCGTAATAGGCATTTGCTATCCTGCAAATATCTTGGATTGTTGCATAAATTTCTGCCGTTTCTTTTTGCCCATAATTGTTAATATGGGCATCGCTTTGCAGGGCTTCAAAACATTCTTCAAATTGTTTAATATCGTTAGCACTCTGCAAAATTTTATTAAAAAGTGAGTCGGGTGTGCCTCTGGCAACAATCTTTTGCCTCACTTCATCATCAAGTCTTTCTGCAAACTGCACTAAAAATCGGCACATACTTAAATGATCTCCATTTTTTGCATCGCTGAAATATTCATTATAACCCGTCTCTTCAAAAAATTCCTTCAAAAAAACTTTATCTTTCTTAAAATCAACCTTTACCGAGGCACGCAATATTTTTAGGCTTTGCAGCCCGGCAACCATAATCTCGTGCCAATCTTTAAATTTTTTTTCATCCCACGCATCCATCGTTCCAAGGTAATATTTTTCCATAGTATCGTCAATCCAGATATTTATAGAGGTTGCGTAGGAAGGATCCCACTCTTCCCGAACACTGGAGAGCTCGTAAATATTCTCCTTAAAAGCTTTTGCTATTTTCTGACAGGCTAGAATGGTTGCAGTACTGGTTGGACAAACAGTTAAAGTTTCCATAGGACAAGGTATTTTAAGGTTAGGACTTATACAAAGCTACTAAACCTCACCCACAAAACCCGACAAAAGAACCTAATTTATAGAATGTTATACAAGTATGTTATGAAACTATGTTATAAAGAAGCTTAATAAAGATTTTTTTCTGTAATAACTTTACCGGAAGGAGATCAGGAATGCCTTCTTTCTAATTCACCAACAATATCTTCAATTCTGTAACCTTTATGCGTTAAAAGTACAATTAAATGATACATTAAATCGGCTGACTCGTAAAGGAAATTTTCATCGTCATTTGCCATTGCTCCAATGATGGTTTCAACAGCTTCTTCTCCAACTTTCTGAGTAATTTTTCTGGTACCAGCCTTAAAAAGAGAAGTGGTATAAGATCCCTCCGGCATTTCTGCTTTACGTTTATCAATAAAATCCTGGAGGTGAGTGAGAAATTGAACATTGCTTTTTGGGTTTACCTCATCAAAGCAAGTATCATTCCCTGTATGACAAACAGGCCCGACCGGGTTCACTTTAATAAGCAACGTGTCATCATCGCAATCAATTAAAACAGTAACCACATTCAAAAAGTTACCCGACTCTTCTCCTTTTGTCCATAACCGGTTTTTAGTACGGCTGAAAAAGGTAACTTTCCCTGTTTCCATTGTTTTTCCAACGGCTTCCTCATTCATAAAACCAAGCATTAAAACCTTTTGTGTTTCATTATCCTGAATGATTGCCGGAACCAGTCCACCTTGCTTTTGAAAGTTGATTTGAGAAATATTTTTGAATTCGTTCATTTTTTTCTGTTTTTGCAAAGATAGTTATTCAACTATAAATTCATCGAATTACAATTCCTGCATTCTTTAAATAACTTTTTAATTCGGGAATTGGAATTTCGTTGTAATGAAAAATACTTGCAGCCAATCCGGCATCAGCTTTTCCCAGGGTAAAAACATCGACAAAATGCTCCTTGGCTCCTGCCCCGCCCGATGCGATAATCGGAATTTTTAGAGAATCGGCCAATTGAGCCAGTTGCTGGTTTGCAAATCCGTTTTTTGTTCCATCATGGTTCATCGATGTAAAAAGAATTTCGCCAGCCCCCCGATCTTCCGCTTCCTTTGCCCAGGAAAACAGTTCTTTGTCGGTTGGAATTCTACCACCATTTACAGTTACTGTCCAGCGATTATTTTCATCTCCTCGCGCATCGATCGCCACAACTACAAATTGGCTTCCAAATCCTTTTGCCAAATCGTCAATTAATTTCGGATTTCTTACGGCCGATGAATTAATCGAAATTTTATCGGCGCCTGCACTTAGCAGTTTCTCAGCATCACTAAATTCACTGATTCCACCGCCAACTGTAAATGGAATATTCAGATGAGCTGCAATCCGTTTTACCAATTCCACAAAGGTTTTTCGGCCTTCGTGCGTGGCAGTTATATCCAGAAAAACCAGTTCGTCGGCACCATCGGCAGCATATTTTGCGCCCAATTCCACCGGGTCGCCAACTTCCTTAATATTTACAAAATTGATTCCCTTAACGGTTTGTCCGTTGCGGATATCCAAACATGGTATAATTCGTTTTGCAAGCATTTACTTCGTTCAAAGTGTAAAATTAAAGTTCAAAGCCTATTCCCGATTTTATTGATAACACGAATTTACTGACTAATACACCAACAACGATTGCCAGTGTAAACGAAATTAATGTTCCCAATAAAAAATATTCAGCTTTTTTATTACCGTCTTCCCGTGCATCGTTAAACCGGAATACCGATTTTGCTGCAATTAAAAATCCGATAGCGGAAAACTGACTACTTACGATAAAAATAAAAATCAGCATCCGTTCCAAAATCCCAATCCATCCCGATACATCAATTTTTGTAATTTTAACTTTATCAGGAATAACCACATTCAAAAACTTTCCGGTCAATATTCCCACCGGGCTGGTTATCAAAACAAATCCCGAAGTATAAATCCAAAATACAGCAATATTGGGCTGAATTTCCGTCTTTGTTCCTGAATAAGCCAAAATCCACAAAATTGATATATGTAGAAGTTGGTCAATCAGAAATGCAGGAATAGTATCCTTCAATTTTGTTTTAAAAAAATCGATAATTAAGTGAGTGACAAAAATAACCGGGATGAACCACCACAGATTTAACTGAAAAGTAAAAACCACCGGCAACATTGAAGCAATAACGACATGCAGCAGTAATTTTGATGATTTTATTCCATTTTCCTTTTTATGTGTTACCCAGGAATAGGGCTGCAACCAAAAATCGGCAATTAAATGTCCGGCAAGCAGTGGAAAAAACATCAGATTCATGAAACAAATTTTTTTATAGTTTCTTCATAGCCATTTAAGAAATTCTCGATTGCCTGCCAATTACTTGCTTTAATGGCTTTACTAACGGCAGCTTCCGAGATGCTTAGCTTTTCTGCAATTTCTTTTTGCGTTTTTGTAAAAGGAATTTGGGCAATAACTGCAACCTGTCCGGGTTTCCAACTCCAAATTATGCTTTCGGCTAAATGAAACGCGGCTGAAAAAATAGGCTGGTACTCACTGCTTTTTAATGCAATTTTTATCAACCGCCCCTCTTCTTTCATCTTATCAATCTGATGTCCTGAAAGTTGAAAAGCCTCTCCTTCCGACTGCAATACATTATCTGGAGAAATTTTTGAAACTGTCCCGATTCCAATACTCAATCGCGCCCAGGTGCCAGTTGTAAAAAAAACAATTGTTTCAATAACCACCGCAATTCGTGCAGCTTTTTCTTTTTGAACCATTAACTGAAAGCTATCTCCCCGATAAAACTGAATCGGTAACAAAATATCAGAATTATTGGTTTGAAAACGTTCGAGTTCCATCTGTAGAAGATTTTTTTTTGCATCACTTAACAGTGAAGAATTAATCAAATCTCCGGTAATAACTCCAACTGTTTTTTTCTTTTCCATTTACCAAAATTAACCAAAATAAGTTAATACAAAAATAATTAACCCAAAAAGGTTAACAACAATTAAGTAAACTCAAAATAGTTAATCATTTTCATTCGCTTTGAAAGTGTTCAATATCCTTTAAATCGATTTTCCCTTCGTAAATGGCCTTGCCTGTAATTACTCCCGGCACTCCCATTTCGTTTAATTTCAGAATATCATCCATAGAAGCAATGCCACCGCTGGCAATGATTTCAACGTTGGGAAGAGTTTCCATAATTTCAGCATACAAATCAAAAGCAGGACCGGAAAGCATTCCGTCCCGACTAATATCAGTAGAAATTACTTTCTCAATTCCGTTCTTATGGTAGTTCTTTATAAAATCGATTACCGAAAGTTCAGTAGATTCCAACCAGCCACTTACTGCAATTTTTCCGTCTTTTGCATCAGCTCCAAGAATAATTTTTTCCTTTCCATAATTTTGAAGCCAATGCAAAAAAGTATCCTTTTCCTTTACAGCGATACTCCCGCCGGTAATCATTGAAGCACCGGAATTAAACGCAATTTCCAAATCTTTATCCGATTTCAACCCACCACCAAAATCAATTACAAGGCTGGTTTTTGCAGCAATTGTTTCCAACACTTTATAATTAACAATATGCTTTGCTTTTGCACCATCTAAATCAACCAGGTGTAAACGGCGAATTCCTGCGGCTTCGAACATTTTTGCTACTTCCAGCGGATTTTCGTTATACACTGTTTTTTGATTGTAGTCGCCTTGCGAAAGCCTCACACATTTCCCTTCAATGATATCAATGGCAGGTATTATTTCGATTTTTTTGCTCATTTCTATATTACAATGTCATTTCTCAGTCGTGCCTCCTTCGAAATCTCATGATAAACATGAGATTTCTCCTCATTCTTCGTCGAAATGACAATATTTGATTAATTACGCTAAAACAACTTTCACAAATCTTCCAAAATCATTTTTAAAACCGCCTGTGCAGTAACTTCGCGGTTGGCTGCCTGCGGAATAACAATTGAATTTTTGCTATCGATAACACCATCGGTAACAATTACATTACGACGCACCGGAAGGCAATGCATAAATTTAGCATCGTTGGTCAGCGCCATTTTTGCTTCATCCACCGTCCATGCTAAATCTTTCGAAAGAATCTGTCCGTAGTTGGAGTACGAGGACCAGTTTTTTGCATAAATAAAATCGGCTCCTTCAAAAGCCTTTTTCTGATCGTATTCCACTTTTACGTCGCCTATAAACTGAGGTGCCAGTTCATATCCTTCAGGATGGGTAACCACCAATTCGTAATCGGTTTTGCTCATCCATTCTACAAAGGAATTGGCAACCGCCTGCGGTAAAGCACGCGGATGTGGCGCCCAGGTTAAAACCACTTTTGGGCGTTCTTTTGTCTTATGTTCCTCGATGGTCAGCAAATCGGCAAAACTTTGCAGCGGATGGCGAGTTGCACCTTCCATGCTCACAACCGGAACCCCGGAATATTTTATAAACTGATTTAATATTGTCTCGGCATAATCCTCATCCCTATTTTTGAATTTTGCAAAAGCCCGAACGCCAATCACATCGCAATATGAACCGATAACCGGAATCGCCTCCAGCAGATGCTCTGGTTTATCACCGTCCATTACAACACCCAACTCCGACTCCATTTGCCAGCTTTCTTCGCCCACATTCAGCACCATGGTATTCATTCCCATGCTCATGGCTGCTTTTTGTGTACTTAACCTTGTTCGCAAACTCGAATTGAAAAAGATTAGAACCATCGTTTTATTCTTTCCGAGATGCTGATAGGCAAACGGATTTTTTTTAACATCAAACGCTACGTCCAGCGCTTTCTTAAAATCGGGGATATCATTTGCAGATGTGAAATGTCTCATTTTAGTTGATTTCTATATTTTATTTTGGTCGAGTTTGTCCGTCGCCTTCGATAATCCATTTATAACTGGTTAATTCTTCCAGCGCCATTGGACCGCGGGCATGTAATTTTTGCGTACTAATGCCAATTTCAGCTCCCAATCCAAATTGGGCTCCATCGGTAAACGCCGTTGAAACATTGGAATAAACGGAAGATGCATCAACCATTTTTTCGAACTTTTGGATATTTTCTTTATTCTCCGAAATAATGGCTTCGCTGTGTTTCGATGAATATTTGTTGATGTGCTCAATTGCCTCATCAAAAGAAGCCACGGTTTTTACTGCCATTCTCAACGAAAGAAACTCGGTTCCATACGACTCTTCGGTTGCATGCAAAAGCAAACTATCAGGATAATTTCCTTTAAGCTTTTGGTATGATTTTTCATCAGCATAAACCACAATATTGTCTTCGGAAAGTTTTTTACCGAAATCAGGCAAATTTGGCAGCCGACTTTCATGAATTATCAAACAATCGAGCGCATTGCAAACTGAAGGCCGTCGGGTTTTTGCATTAAAGATTATTTCACGCCCTTTTTCGGCATCGCCAAATTCATCAAAATAAGTATGGCAAATTCCTGCCCCGGTTTCTATCACCGGAATCTTTGCATTCTCCCGCACAAAGTTGATGAGACTCTGGCTGCCACGTGGAATAATTAAATCGATGTAACCATGAGCATGTAACATTTCGTTGGTTTCTTCCCGACCAGCAGGAAGCAAAGCAACTGTATTTTCATCTAAATCGTATTTTCCTAACACATCCTGAATGATTGAAACAATAGCCTGATTTGAATGGATCGCATCGCTACCTCCTTTTAAAACACAGGCATTACCTGACTTTAAGCACAAGGCAAAAACGTCGAAGGTTACATTTGGCCGTGCTTCGTAAATAATTCCGATTACACCAAAAGGAACCGTCACTTTCGAGATCTTTATCCCATTAGGCCGGGTAGTTTCGCTTTTTACGATACCTAACGGGCTCTTTAATTTGGCCACATTTTCAATATCAGATGCAATTCCTTCAATCCGTTCTTTGGTTAATTTCAGTCGATCGTATTTTGGATCTGCAATATCCATCCGATCCAAATCTTTTTGATTTTCAGCAAGAATAAGATCTGCTTTACTCCTTGCCTCAGTAGCTAATTCGAATAATACTTTCTGCACCGTTTCGTCAGTAACCAGATTTAATTTTCTGGAAGCCTCTAAAACTGATTTCAATTGTTTTTCAATCTTCATCTTTACATCCCTTTTTTCTTCGTCTGTTTTCCTAACTGCAATTAATGCTCCAGGTACAAATAATCGTAATGAATAAGTGGTTTTTGCTTTTCCGATTGTCTTTCAATATCAACTCTCTCTGAGCCATAACCGGCTTTCCCTACACCAATTATTTTTCCCATTTCATCAACTATCCGTATCAAATCACCTTTCTTAAATTCACTGGCGATTTTAACAATACCCACCGGAAGCAAACTAACTGCCTTCTGCGAAAAAAGTGCGTTTATTGCCCCCTGATTAATAATAACTTCTCCTTTAGTAAAACCGTTGGAGTAGCCAATCCATTTTTTCACCCCGCTTGATGCCTTTTTAGCCGGCACAAACCAGGTATGAATAAAATCCTTTTCAGAATCGATTAAATCAATCAACGCATTTTCAGTTGTTCCATTGGCGATATGAACATTAATTCCATCTCCGGCTACTTTTTGTGCGATTCTGAATTTCGTAAGCATTCCTCCGCGACCAAAATCCGAACGGTCGGTTGAAATAGCTTTGGCTGCAGCTTCATCGGTATAATCGATAACCCTGATTACTTCAGCATTTTTATTACTTGGATGTCCGTTATAAACGCCATTAACATTTGAGAGGATGATCAATGCTTCTGAACTTACCATGGAAGCAATTAGTCCTGAAAGTTCATCATTATCGGTAAACATTAATTCCGTTACCGAAATAGTATCGTTCTCGTTTACAATTGGAATTACTTTATTTTCAAGCAAAGTGTTAAAGCAATTTTTCATGTTCAGATAATGTCCGCGACTTGAAAAATTTTCCTTTGTGGTTAACACCTGGGCACAAACCAGGCCGTGTTCATTAAAAAAATCGGAGTACCGGCTAATTAATTTTACCTGACCCAAAGCAGCCCACAACTGCCGTTGCGAAACCGCATCCGTTTTCCTTTGCGGCTCAAGAACTGCACGCCCGGCAGCAACAGCACCCGAAGAAACCAAAACCACCTCCACTCCATTTTTGTGAAGAAATGCAATTTGGTCAACCAGATGAGCAATTCGCGATACATTCAATGTGCCATCGGCTTTTGCCAAAACGTTGCTGCCAATTTTAACCGTTATTTTCTTATACCGAAACTTCATTCGAAGCTATTTCATGTTATCAATTTTCTTATACGACGCCATCACGCCCTGAATCAATGACGAGCTAAAACCTTTATGTTCCATTTCGTTTAACCCGGTAATGGTGACACCACGCGGCGTGGTAACTTTGTCGATTTCCCGTTCGGGATGATTACCACTTTGCAGAATCAGTTCTGCAGCACCTTTCACCGTTTGCGCAGTTATAAACTGTGCCATTTCGGCTCCAAATCCAATTTCAATTCCGCCCTGCATAGCAGCCCTAATATAACGCAAAGCGTAGGCAATTCCACAGGAGGAAAGCACCGTTGCAGCTGCCATCAGTTCCTCCGGAATTTCAATGGTTTTACCCAACTTGTCCAACAACTCCATTACGTAAGCTTTGTGATTTTCAGTATACTGATTTGAGGAAATACACGTCAGCGATTCCTGCAAAGCAATTGCGGTATTTGGCATTACCCTGAAAATAGGCATTTCTATTCCTACCATTTCGCCGAGCTCATTAATGCCTACACCGGCAACAATCGAAATCAGGATTTTCCCAGCAGTAAGCCCGGTTTTTATTTCCGAAATAACCGATTCAATATGATATGGCTTTACTGCAACAATAACCAGGTCGGAACCTTTTATGGCATCTAAATTATCATGAAATGTATTCACCCCTAATTTGTGAAACTTTTCAAGAATGCTCTCTTTACGATCAGCAACAGAAATACTTTCGGCAGCTACAGCACCCGATTTAATCAAGCCTGTTGCAATTGCACCTCCCATGTTACCGACTCCTATTATCGCTATTTTTTTATTTTCCATGTTGAATGTTTTTGTTACCCTGTAAAATTACCAATTAATGTTCAGCCAGAGATGCAGATACTTCCTGAAAAACTTTTTTGAAAGCTTTCAAAAAGTCATCGGCCTGTGACAAACTTAAACTTAAAGGCGGTAGTAAACGAATGATATTTTGACCGGAAACACCAGTGAAAATTCCGTTTTCAAAAAGAAGTTTCTTTCTGAAATCACCAATTGGAAATTTGAATTCAATTCCAATCATTAAACCTTTTCCACGAACTTCATATGCTGAACTAAAACCCGCCAATTCCGACATGAGATAGTTTCCAACATTTTCAGCATTTTCAATCAAATTTTCCTTTTGTATAACATCCAGTACTGCTATTCCGGCCGCACACGCCAAATGGTTTCCACCAAAAGTTGTTCCCAGCATTCCAAACCAAGGCTCAATCTCCGGCCGGATCAAAATTCCGCCAATCGGGAAACCATTGCCCATTCCTTTTGCCATCGAAATAATATCGGGCTGAACATTAAAATACTGATGTGCAAAAAACTTCCCGCTACGTCCGTAACCCGACTGAATTTCGTCTAGAATAAGCAACGCATCGTATTTCTTGGTTAATTCACGCAATTCGCCCAGAAATTTCTCATCCGGAATTCGAATTCCACCAATTCCCTGAATTCCTTCAACAATTACCGCCGCTACTTCTCCTGTTTTTAGCGCTTCCTCTGTAGCTGTAATGTCATTAAAAGGAAGGATAATCGCGTTCTCACTTTCGTTTACCGGTGCAATTATTTTCGGATTATCGGTAGATGCAACGGCAGCAGAAGTCCTTCCGTGGAATCCCTTCTGATAACTGATGATTTTCTTTTTCCCGGTAACAAACGAAGCCAGTTTTATAGCATTTTCGTTGGCCTCAGCACCAGAATTACACAGAAACAACTGGTAATCTTTATACCCCGAGATTTCTCCCAGCTTTTCTGCCAACTCATGTTGCAATGGGTTTTGTATGGAATTGGAATAAAATCCAATATCAGAAAGCTGACTGGTAATTTTTTCAATATAATACGGATGACTGTGGCCAATTGAAATTACGGCATGCCCGCCATATAAATCGAGGTATTTTTTACCATCTGAATCCCAAACATAACATCCTTCAGCTTTTACAGGAGTTATATTAAACAATGGATATACGTCAAAAAGTTTCATGTTTTTATATGGGAAAATCGAATTCAGAAATACTCTTTTCTGAACTCTGTGTTTCTATTTTAAATTTTCTAATTCCGAATTCTTAACTAAAAAGCCACCGGTTTTAAATTCAGCCCTGTTTTTTCGTCCAGCCCAAACATCAGGTTCATGTTCTGAACGGCCTGACCGGACGCTCCTTTTATAAGGTTGTCAGTAATACTGATAATCACCAACTTGTTATTATGTTTTTCCAGATAAACAACTGCCTTGTTTGTATTTACCACTTGCTTCATTCCCGGGTTTTTATCCGTTACTACCACAAACGGGTGCTCGCTGTAATAGCTTTTATACAACTGATTTGCATCTTCAACCGAACCTTCAAAACGAGTGTATGCAGCAACAAAAATACCGCGAGTGTGATTTCCACGAACAGGAACAAAATTAAAGTCGCGCTCAAAAGAAGGTTGTAATTGCTTCAAACTTTGAAGAATTTCACCCTCGTGCTGATGCTCCATAATTTTATATGCCGAAAGATTATTGTTTCTCCAGCTAAAATGAGACGTATCAGTTGGTTTCTGCCCTGCCCCCGTTGAGCCAGTAATTGCCTGGATATGGACTTCGTCAGTTAATAAAGCTGCATCGGCCAAAGGTAAAAGCGCCAGTTGAATTCCGGTTGCAAAACAACCCGGATTTGCAATATTTTTTGCTGATTTGATTTTATCCCGATTTAGCTCCGGCAACCCGTAAATAAAATTATTTCCTTCTCTTTTTAATCGAAAATCGTGACTTAAATCGATGACCTTTAAATGTTCAGGAAGTGAATTTGACGCCATAAATTCTTTTGATTTTCCATGCCCCATACAAAGAAAAATCACATCTACTTCAGCAAAAGGCATCTCTTCAGTGAAAACCAAATCAGTTTCACCTAATAAATCATCGTGAACATCGGTAACCGGATTTCCTGCATTGCTTGAACTTTGCACAAAACCAATTTCGGCCTGCGGATGATTCAGTAAAATCCGAATAAGTTCTCCCGCTGTGTACCCGGCTCCTCCTATTATTCCAGTTTTTACCATCGATACTAAATCTTCTTATTTACCGATTGGTAAATTTTTAGTGAGTTTGCCAGAATCTTAGTGAATCCTTTCACATCATCGCCAGTCCATGCATTTACCGTTTCGCCATACTGCCCGAATCCTGAATTCATTAAATCGTGTTCCGATTCAATACCCTGTAATTCGAACCGGTAAGGGTTCAGTTTTACGAAAACTTTACCTGTAACATTCTCCTGTGTCGATTCCAGAAAAACTTCGATGTTTCGCATCACCGGCTCCTGGTACATGGCTTCGTGCAAGAACATTCCGTACCAGTTGGACAATTGCTCTTTCCAGTAAGCCTGCCATTTGGTAAGTGTATGTTTTTCAAGTAAATGATGTGCTTTTATCATTAATATGGGCGCAGCAGCTTCAAAGCCTACGCGACCTTTTATCCCAATAATTGTATCGCCCACATGAATATCACGGCCAATAGCATATTTCGAGGCAATTTCTTCTAACATCTGAATAATCTTCGGACCACTTTCGTATGATTTCCCATCAATCGATTTTAGTTCCCCTTTTTCAAAACCAAGTTCAATTACCTTTTCTTCAGTAGCCTCCGGCTGACTAGGATAAGCTTCGTTTGGCAATCCTTTGGAAGAAGTTAATGTTTCTTTTCCGCCAACACTTGTCCCCCAAAGTCCCTGGTTTATAGAATACTGCATCTTAGTAAAATCGGCCTCATAACCGTGTTTTTTCAGATAATCAATTTCTTCCTGACGGCTGAGCAATAAATCACGAATTGGTGTAATAATTTCAATTTCGGGAGCGAGCACCTGGAACGTCAAATCGAAACGAACCTGATCGTTTCCTGCTCCGGTACTTCCATGAGCGATATAACCCGCACCAATTTTTTTCGCATAATCAATAGTTGCAATAGCCTGAAATACCCTTTCCGAACTTACTGAAATTGGGTAAGTATTGTTTCGGAGGATATTTCCGTAAACCATGTACCTGATGCATTTATCGTAATACTCATTTGTTACGTCCAGGGTAACATGTTTAACTGCACCAAGTTCATATGCTTTTTCTTCAATTCGTTTTAGTTCATCATCTGAAAAGCCACCGGTATTTGCAATAGCAGTGTAAACATCAAAACCTTTTTCTTCTTTCAAATATTTAACGCAAAACGAAGTATCTAAACCTCCGCTAAATGCCAAAACCAATTTTTTGTTCATTTATATATAATTGTAAAAAGAGTGACAGAAACGCAAAATTCAATTTTAAAACTATTCATCTATTCTTTTACTAATCTGTTTAAAACAATGCGTTAAATATGCGCCCTATCACTCTTTGATTTTTTTCTTCTAATTTTATTTTGTTGGCTTTTAAACCCGATTTTATTGGTTTTAATATCTGGATAATGTCCAGCAAACTCCTCTTTTTGATCGGGGCCTCAACAGTTTTTGCTTTCTCCCAGGCCGGATCGTACAACATACCGGTACAAAGGCACTTTGAACGCCCCGTACGTGTGAGAATATCGTAATTCACGCAGCCTTTACATCCATTCCAAAATTGGTCGTCAACGGTTAATTCGGAGAATGTAACAGGCCGATAACCCAACTCATGGTTTATTTTCATCACTGCCAAACCAGTAGTTAACCCAAATATTTTAGCATTTGGATATCTTTCTCGTGATAAATTAAAGGCTTTATTTTTTATCGCTTTTGCCAGCCCAATTCCTCTATATTCATCTACAACAATTAAACCTGAATTAGCAACAAAACCCTTTTCCTGCCACTCTTCGATATAGCAAAAACCGGCAAATTTGTCTCCATCTAAAGCAATAATTGCCTTTCCTTCCCGCATCTTCGTTGAAAGATATTCAAAAGTCCTTCTTGCAATACCCGTTCCACGCTGCTTGGAAGCGGTATCAATTGCATCATTAATATCATCAACATATTTGATGTGATCTTCTTTCGCAACTAAAATCTTTATATTCTTCAACTCTTTCATTCAATCCATCATTAAATCTTACCTTTCAAATTGGGCATTATGGCTATTAACGTATTTATTAAATCCATCTTGGCAATCCCCTCTTTTTGCACAATTAAAATAGTATCATCTCCTGCAATGGTTCCCAAAATTTCCCAAGAGTTTGCGCTATCAATAACCGCTGCAATACTACTGGCATACCCCGGAACTGTACGCATAACAGCCAAATTCCCCGAAAATTGCAAATCCCGAAATCCATCGGCCAGATAATTAAACCTGTTCTGTTCCCGGGTAGCATTTTTTCCCTGTTCTCCTTCCTGTATAATATATACATACCCTTTAGCAGGATGAGGCACTTTTGCAACCTGCAATGCCCTTAAATCGCGCGACAAGGTGGCTTGAGTAAGATCAAAGCCTTTCTGTTTCAACTCAATCAATAATTGATCCTGACTGTGCGTATTTCCTTTAACAATTATTTTTCGAATTTCCAACTGTCGTTTTACACGATTCTTCATTGTGTATAAATATACATTTTCATTGCAAAAATATTCATTTTTTTATTACAACAAACTAAAAGTTCGAGAATTATTTATATTTTTGCAGCAACATTTAAAATGATGCGATCATTTCATATTTCGATGAGAATAAAAATTGAAGTTTTAGTTTTTAAAGGACCAGGAAAATGCGTTTGAACTATTTTTAGGGCAGGCGCATTTTTTTTAACAGAATAACTGATATATGTTGAACATTAGACAAGCAAAACTTACCCTCGAAGACGGGACTGTATTTACGGGAAAATCTTTTGGAAGTGAGAAATCGGTGGCGGGAGAAGTCGTATTTTATACTGCAATGACAGGGTATCCGGAAAGTTTAACTGACCCTTCTTATACAGGTCAGATCCTGGTATCGACTTACCCGATGATTGGAAATTACGGAGTACCATTTAATCAGAAAGAGAATGGAATACACCGGTATTATGAATCTAATAAATTACATATTACCGGGTTGATTATTTCCGATTATTCTTTTGAATTCAGTCACTGGAATGCAGAAAAAAGTTTATCGGACTGGCTGAAAGAATATGAAGTTCCAGGCATTTTTGGAATTGATACACGAGCCTTAACAAAAATTTTACGTGAAAAAGGATCGATGCTAGGAAAAATTGAGTTCGAAGACGAAATCATCGATTTTTACGACCCGAATAAAGAAAACCTTGTTGCTGTTGCAAGTTGCACAGAAAAAGAAGTTTATGGGGATGGCGAACACAGGGTAGTTTTGGTTGACTGTGGGGTAAAAAATAACATTATCCGATGTTTGCTCGACCGAAATACAACCGTAATCCGGGTTCCCTGGGATTATGATTTTTCCGGTGAAGAATTTGACGGAGTTTTTGTATCCAATGGTCCGGGTGACCCGGCAATGTGCGATGTAACGGTAAAAAATATACAAAATGTAATTGGAAATGAAAAACCAATTATGGGGATTTGTCTTGGAAATCAATTGCTGGCAAGAGCTGCCGGAGCTGACACCTACAAGCTGAAATACGGACACCGTAGTCACAATCAACCCGTTCTTTTAACCGGAACAAACCGTTGTTATATTACATCACAAAATCATGGTTATGCAGTAGCGACAGAAACTTTACCTGCCGACTGGGAGCCTTTATTTACAAACGTAAATGACAACACCAATGAGGGAATCCGGCACAAAACAAAGCCGTTTTTCTCCACTCAGTTTCACCCGGAAGCATCAAGCGGGCCGACAGATACAGAATTTTTATTTGATGATTTTATCAATAATGTCATTGAATTCAAGAAACAGAAATAAATAATAACAGGAATAAATTTCGATTGATAATCAAGATAAAACTATGATTAATACGGATATTAAAAAAGCAATTATTCTCGGTTCGGGAGCATTAAAAATCGGGGAAGCAGGCGAATTTGACTATTCCGGGTCGCAGGCGTTAAAAGCATTGAAGGAGGAAGGTGTAGAAACAGTATTAATAAATCCGAATATTGCCACCATCCAAACATCGGATAATATTGCTGATAAAATTTATTTTCTGCCGGTTACACCCTATTTTGTTGAGGAGGTAATTAAAAAGGAAAAACCGCAGGGAATTCTGCTGGCATTCGGAGGACAAACAGCACTCAATTGCGGGGTGGCCCTCTTCGAATCAGGCGTGCTGGAAAAATACAATATAAAAGTAGTCGGAACTCCGGTACAGTCAATCATTGACACTGAAGACCGCGATATTTTTGCAAAAATGCTGGGTGAAATAGGAGTAAAAACACCCAAAAGCATTGCCGCAAAAAGCATGGATGAAGCCCGCGAAGCTGCAAAAACAGTGGGTTTCCCAATCATTATCAGGGCTGCATATACACTCGGAGGTCTTGGTTCAGGATTTTGCGAAAACGACAGTGAATTAGAAGTTCTTGCTTCAAAAGCATTTTCCTATTCTCCACAAATATTAGTGGAAGAATCCATTAAGGGCTGGAAAGAGGTTGAATACGAAGTTGTTCGCGACAAATACGACAATTGTATCACCGTTTGTAACATGGAGAATTTCGACCCGCTTGGCATTCACACGGGCGAAAGTATTGTTGTTGCTCCATCACAAACACTTTCCAATTCCGAATATCATAAGTTACGGGCGATTTCAATAAAAATTATCCGTCGGGTTGGTGTGGTTGGCGAATGTAACGTTCAGTTTGCGCTTGACCCGCATTCAGAAGACTACCGGGTAATTGAAGTTAACGCGCGTTTATCACGTTCATCAGCTTTGGCATCAAAAGCAACCGGTTATCCACTGGCTTTTGTCGCTGCAAAACTCGGTCTGGGTTACGGGTTACACGAACTGAAAAATTCGGTTACCAAAGTTACAACAGCTGCATTTGAACCTGCACTCGACTATTGTGTGGTAAAAATTCCCCGCTGGGATTTGAGCAAGTTTGTTGGAGTTTCAAAAAACCTCGGAAGCTCAATGAAAAGCGTAGGTGAAATTATGGCTATCGGTCGTAGCTTTGAAGAGGCAATTCAGAAAGGAATTAGAATGGTAGGCCTTGGAATGCATGGATTTGTTGCCAACAAAGAAGAAATTAACATTTCTGAAATTGATTCTGAACTTTCAAATCCAACCGACCGAAGAATTTTCGCCATTGCCGAAGCTTTCAACAACAACTACACCATCGATGAAATTTACGATAAAACGAAAATCGACCGTTGGTTTTTGCAGAAACTAAAAAATATTATCATCATTCGAAACGAACTTGAAAAAAACAATAGTTTGGATGAAGTTCCACTTGAATTACTGAAGTTGGCAAAACAATCCGGATTTTCAGATTTTCAGATTGCAAGATTAGTTTTGAAAAGTTCAAACAAGCAAATTCATGAAGATTTAATTCGGGTACGAAATTTTAGAAAAGCAAATTCTATTCTGCCTGTTGTTAAGCAAATTGACACGCTGGCAGGCGAATATCCGGCGCAAACCAACTATCTATATCTGACTTATAATGGAAGCGAGCACGACATTGATTTCCTGAACGACGACAAATCGGTGATCGTACTTGGTTCAGGAGCATACCGGATTGGTAGCTCGGTAGAATTTGACTGGTGCAGTGTTAACGCAGTAAATACCATAAAAAAAGAGAATTATCGTTCGATAATGATCAACTATAATCCTGAAACGGTAAGTACTGACTATGATACTTGTGACAGGCTTTATTTTGATGAACTGACGTTTGAACGTGTGATGGATATTGTAGACCTGGAAGATCCGCACGGAGTAGTTATTTCAATGGGTGGCCAGATTCCGAATAACCTGGCAATGAAACTATATGGACAAAATGTTCCTGTTTTAGGTACCTCGCCCATAAATATTGACAATGCAGAAAACCGGAAAAAGTTTTCTTCACTCCTTGACAAATTAAAAGTAGATCAACCAAGGTGGGAAAGTTTAACAACCGTAGAAGAAATTCACAAGTTTGTTGATGTAGTTGGCTACCCAGTGCTCATTCGACCTTCTTATGTATTGTCGGGTGCTGCAATGAACGTTGTTTCCAATGCAGATCAATTAGACCATTTTCTCGAAATGGCTGCCAATGTTTCAAAAGAACACCCGGTAGTTGTAACAGAGTTTATCGAAGAAGCCAAAGAAATTGAAATTGATGCTGTTGCCAACAAAGGAGAAATGATTGCTTATGCAATTTCTGAACACGTTGAATTTGCAGGAGTTCACTCAGGAGATGCGACCATTGTTTTTCCACCGCAAAAGCTGTATGTGGAAACCATTCGCAGAATTAAAAAGATCGCGCGTGAAACGGCAAAAGGACTTGAAATCACAGGCCCGTTCAATATGCAATTTCTTGCAAAAGATAATGATATAAAAGTGATTGAATGTAACCTTCGTGCTTCACGGAGTTTTCCTTTTGTTTCAAAAGTAATGAAACTCAACCTGATTGAAATTGCAACAAAGGTGATGTTAGGAATCGACGTTGAGAAGCCGGATAAATCGCTTTTTGAACTGGATTACGTAGGAGTGAAAGCGCCGCAGTTCTCATTCGCCCGGTTGTTAAATGCTGACCCGGTTTTAGGGGTTGACATGGCATCTACCGGTGAAGTAGGTTGTATCGGCGAGAATTATTACGAAGCAATTTTAAAGTCGATGCTTTCTGTGGGATACAAAATACCGGTTAAGAATATTCTTATTTCATCAGGTCCGTCACGCGGAAAGATAGAATTGTTGAATAGTGCGAAAATGCTTCGCGAACGAGGCTATAATATTTTTGCGACTGAAGGAACCAGCCGGTTTTTCCGTGAAAATGGTGTTGAAAATACACATCTTCACTGGCCCGACGAAGAAGATCAATCACCAAATACTATCGACTTTATAAAAGAGAAGAAAATTGATTTGGTTATCAACATCCCGAAAAATTATACCAAACGAGAGCTTAAAAACGGGTATATGATTCGTCGTAGTTCCATCGATTATAACATCCCACTGATAACCAATGCACGTGTTGCAAGTGCCTTTATCTATGGTATTTGCAAATATAATTTAAGTGACATTACAATTAAGAGCTGGGATGAATATTAAGAGTTTCATACAATAACACATAAAAAAAGCTCTGGATTTTTCCAGAGCTTTTTATTTAATTCAGAATTTCTTTGAACTTCCAAAATTTTGTTTCCACTCGTTCTATTTTTGAGCCTTTGTAAACCGGAATATATATTTCAACTTTTACATTCCAAACCGGCCCTTTCCTTTTAATTATTGGTCTCCCATCATTAACATTCTGATTCATTGTTTTCTAAATTTTGTTTTCACTTCGGCTTTCGACCTACAAATTAAGAAAAACCACCTGATTTCCAATTCGTTTTCTTCTTTTTTACAGAAACCGGGCTACTTTTCCCGTAATGAGAACTTGTTTATCAAAAAACATACCAATACAGTTACAGTTCGCCTTTTATTGAATATCCTCTTTTTTCAATTGCTTTTTCAATCTGAGCCAGCTGTACCTTTTGTACATCATAAGAAACTTTGGCAGTTGAATCATTTAAACTCACAGCTACTGCGGTTATCCCGTCCAGTTCATTTATCCCTTTTTCAATTGAATTTACACACATATCACAATGCATTCCACCAATATTTATGGTTGTTTCAACAATCTTAGACTGATCCATCGTTGCCTCATCAGATTTTGCATTTCTGTTTCCTGTGTTGCAAGAAACAAACACAAGTAAAACAATTAAATAAAGTAACTTTTTCATATTATTAGTTTTTTATTACTGAATCCAAAATCAACATGCTTTCTTCACTTACTTCGCCTAATATATTCTTTAACGTTTTCCCCATAAACTTTGAAGCCAAACCGGCATTCAACATCGAGACATAAGTTTTTCCTTCTTTTTCGTAAACCGAAACGCGGCAAGGCATAATTGCCGAAGCTGCACGCACTGTATTTCCTGAAAGAATTTTTTGTGCATGCTCAGGTTTACATAATGAAAAAACTTTCACTGGCTGAATGTCGAAATTGTTCTTTTTCATGGTAGCCTGTAAATCGTAGGTATGTGGCATACTCCAGTTGTTTTTTGCAGCAGAAGTTTTAATAGCTTCCACCGTTTTGGCAAAATCATATTTACTTTCGTATTCAACAACCATTTTTCCGGGTAATACCAATTGCAACATGAATAAACTCAAAACTATTCCCGCTATTAGCCCAACGATAAAAACTGATACTCTATTTTTCATGTGACGTTAAATTTACCTCATTAACAACATCATTTACAAAATGTTTCATAAATTTTCCCAACAGTTGTTAGTTGAAATCTATATTATCAGTTATTATTGAATTAGCAAGAGTACACCTCCCTTTTATTAAAACAAGCCGTCAACTGACAGATAACGCTCACCATGATCGTAAGAAAAAGTAAGAATTCTTGAGCCGGCAGGTAAATCTTTAATTTTTTTTGCAACTGCTGCGAGGGAGGCACCTGAAGAAATTCCTACAAAGATTCCTTCTTCTTTTGCTGCTCTCTGCGCGTATTCAAAAGCTTCTTCTTTCGATATCTCAATGGTTCCATCAAGTAGCGAGGTGTAAAGATTATTGGGAATAAATCCAGCACCAATTCCCTGAATCGGATGCGGACCTGGCGCTCCCCCTCCGATAACCGGGCTAGCTTCAGGCTGAACCGCAAAAACTTTTATAGTAGGAAACTTTTGTTTTAATACTTCTGAAACGCCTGAGATATGTCCACCGGTCCCTACTCCTGTAATCAAACAGTCAAATCCTTCCGGAAAATCATCGATAATTTCCTTGGCTGTATTTTTTCGATGCGCATCAACATTAGCAGGATTATCAAATTGTAAAGGGATCCACGAATTTGGTATTTCAGCTGCCAATTCCTCCGCTTTGCTAATCGCTCCTTTCATTCCTTTTTCTTTTGGTGTAAGCACAAGCTCAGCTCCATAGGCTAACAAAACCTTTCTACGTTCAATACTCATCGACTCGGGCATGGTTAGAATCAATCGATAACCTTTTACAGCGCATACAAGCGCCAAACCAATTCCGGTATTCCCCGATGTTGGCTCAATAATAACTGAACCTTCCTTTAAAATTCCCTTTGCTTCAGCATCTTCAACCATTGATAGGGCAATCCTGTCTTTTATACTTCCTCCAGGATTTGTTTTCTCCATCTTTACCCAAACTTCATATTCGGATGGGAACAAACTGTTTAACCGGATGTGAGGCGTATTTCCGATCGTCTCTAAAATGTTATTTGCCTTCATAATTTTTCTTTTTAAACGGGTTATAATAAAAAAGACCTTCCTTTTTCATCCGGAAAGTCTTTCATCTATTATTTTCGAAATATATTCAATCATTAACACTTAAAAACACTCTCCCCTTTTCAGAGTTACAACAACAATTCATTTTATTTTTGTTCGTGTTTTTCATAATCGGTGCAATTTACTTAATTTTTATTAAATCTAAATTACTAACAGCGCTGAATTAAAATTGTTTCCAAAATTTTAATTTGGTATCCAGAAATAATGCAAGTGCCGGATCTATTCAGAATATCGCAACCATTTAAACAACTCTTTCAGGTTTACTTTTTTCCCATACATTAGTAACCCAATCCGGTAAATTTTTGCTGCGGCTGCTATTGCACCAACTGTAGTAATAATTAATAAAAACATGGAAAGAAGTAACTCCCAAACAGGAATTCCATAGGGAACCCGTGCAATCATCGCCACAGGTGATGTGAAAGGTATAATTGAAGCCCAGAATGCAACCGGACCTTCAGGATTTCTGGCAATTGGAAAAAGCAACATAATCGAAAGTATTAAGGGAAATGTTACCGGGAAAACCATCTGCTGCGAATCTTCGTCATTATCAACCGCAGCACCAACAGCCCCCAAGAGTGAACTATAAAGTAAATAACCGGCCAGGAAATAAAAAACAAAGGAAAACAGAATGAGTGGAATATTTAAATTACCAATCATTTCCATTACCTCCTTCACCTGGTTTTGTTGAGCGACTTGTGTCATTGCCGGATTCATTTGTCCTTGGTTTTCCATAATACTTTGCCCCATTTGCTGTGCTGATTCGGGTGAAAAGAACCCTTGAATTACAATAACGAAAATCAACCCAAGTATGACCCATATCGCAACCTGGGTTAAACCAACTAAAGCTGTTCCAATTACTTTACCTGCCATTAACTGAAAGGGTTTTACAGATGAAATAATAACCTCAATAATACGGTTCTTCTTTTCTTCCATAACACTACGCATAACCATTGAGCCATACATAAAAACAAAAAAATAGATAATTAACCCAATGGCATAACTAGCAATAAAAGCAACCATAGAAGAACTCTTTTTAGTTTCGCCCGATTCAGAAATTTTTAATGTATTCAGCCTAACATGTGTTATTGTTGCTGCCAGTTTTTTCTCCAAATCAGGAACTCCGGTTTCATCAATTATTTTTTGACGCTTGTCGTTTTCGATAAAATTGCTGAGCTTTCTTTCAATCTGTTCATTTAGTTCAATAGGCACCTGTTTTTCGGAGATTAACTGTGCTGTATTATTCGAGTAGATATTTTGCGGGATATACAACAACGCGTAGTATTCACTTCCTTTTATATTTCCCCTCAATTTTTCATATTCTTCCTTTGGAATAAACTTGAAAAAAGTGTAGCCTTCTTGTTGCAACTCCCCCAAAAAGAGCGACGACTCGTCGAAAACCGCGATTGTTCTTTCCTCTTTATCATTATTTATGGAAAGTGCTATAATTAATGCCATCATTCCTATAAAAATGAAGGGAACGAGTATAGTGAGAACAATAAATGATTTTTTGGTTACCCGTTTCAGATATTCCTGTTTTAAGATTAGCAGTGTTTTATACATTTTTCTGAATTATTTTTTGTTCGATTCTTCAACAGCCTTAATAAAAACATCGTTCATGCTTGGTATCACTTCTTCAAATGAGCGAATTTCAACCACAGGCATTAAAGTTTGAAGCAGCTCATTGTTTGATTTTCCGTTCAAATGTTGAATTGTCACCAGGTTTTCAAACTCATTTTCTATATGATCCAAAACTCTGAATCTTTCGCCTAAAACCTGATTAACCTGCTCTATTTCACCAGTGTACTTAATCTTATAAATATTAGATTTATATTTTTCCCTGATTTCACTGGTTGGGCCGTCTTCAATCTTCACCGATTTATTGATAAGTGCAATATGATCGCACAATTCTTCAACCGAACCCATATTATGCGTTGAAAAAATAATGGTTGCACCTTCATTTTTTAATTGAAGAATTTCGCGTTTCAGAAGATTTGCATTTATAGGATCGAAGCCACTAAAAGGCTCATCAAAAATTAAAAGTTTAGGCCTATGGACAACGGTGGTAACAAATTGTACTTTCTGTTGCATTCCTTTTGAAAGTTCTTCAACCTTTTTGTTCCACCACGACATAATTTCAAATTTCTCAAACCAGCTTTTAAGGCTTTTTATCGCATCATGACGACTCATTCCTTTCAACTGAGCCAGATAAATTGCCTGCTCTCCTATTTTCATTTTCTTGTACAATCCACGCTCTTCGGGCAAATAACCTATTTGTGAAATATCGGCACGGGTCATTTTTCTTCCATGAAGAAAAACTTCTCCACTATCAGGAGCCGTAATCTGGTTAATAATGCGAATTAAGGTTGTTTTTCCGGCACCATTAGGGCCCAGCAAGCCAAAAATACTTTGTTCTTCAACTGAAATGCTTATATCGGTTAAAGCCTTTGTGGTAGCAAAAACCTTATTTACATTTTGCGCTCTGAATACTTCCATAAATAATTTTTTAATTATGTGTAAACGAAACTATTAAAAATTATATATCCGCCAATGATATCCTTAAATGTTTTACATATAATTCCTGAATTAAAAATGTATGAATTATATTTCGATATCATTGCAAACTAAAAATATCATTTAGTCTATTTTTAAACATCATCAAACTGAAAACACTCACTAATCCGAACCTATGTTCCCAATAACCTTATTACATTAACGTTATTATTATTTTATATTTTCTAAAAATATCGTCATTGATTCTAATGTTAATTACACCAGTTTCAATTAAATCTTATTTTTACTTATCATAAAATTCTAGAACCTATATTAAACTAACAATAAACTTATGTCATTATGCGCATTATTGCATTTCTCATTGTTATGGCGCTATTCTCCTTTTCAGGATGCAGAAAAGTAGAGAAAGGAGCTTCAAACAATTACAAAACTTTTAAAGATTCCATTGTTGCTAATCTCATGGAGCAATCATCTTTATTTCCTGATTCAGCGATGAAACAAGTTCGAAGTTTTCAACTGATTGATTCATTAACATCAGACAGCAATTTCTTTTTTAGTCTTCAGCAAGTACTTGCCCAAAGCAGCTTTTTTAAAGGAAATGTTGATTCATCAATTTATTTCTTCACTAATTGTTATCGTTACTGGAAAAAAGACAATTCAAAATATGGAATAGAAAATCAGGCAAAAACTTCTTACAACATTGGCTTTTTATACGAAAATACAGGGAATATTGCTAACGCGTTAAATCATTATAATGAAATAACATCAATGACCGAGACACCTGAGATTTATAAAACTCAGATAACTGCATATTTAAATAAATCAAACTTATTAATGGACCAGGATGATTATTTTAAAGCTATTGAATCAGTTGAAAAGTGCATTGATATTTCCAACAGATACAAAGACTCAACGTTAATGATTTCATCTCTTCAGGCATATGCAGATTTATATACCAATTGTGGTTTTTTTGAGGAAGCGCAACAACAGTTTGAAGAAGTTTTAAAATATGAAAAATATTTCACCCCCTTGTCTCGCTTTGTGCATCATAACAACAAAGGGGGAATGTTCTTTTTGGAAAACGACTATGAAAATGCAAAACAGCAATTTATATTGGCTTACGACATATCGAAAGAACTGGATACATACAATCAGTTTATAACCGTTATGAATTTGGCTGAGATATGTCTTTCACAACAAAATACAATTGAAGCAAAAAATTATATTAAACTATTGGATGAGTGGTTTTGGATGTGCGAACAAATCCCAGCCTTCCTTTTTAATTGTTTTAGTTTGAAGGCCGAATATTATAACCAAACCGGAAACTTGCAACAAGCAAAAGAGTTTTTTAAGCTTGCCCACGCTGTGCTAAATAAAAATGATGTTGATAATGTGATAAAAAAGTTACATTATAAAAGAACATCCGACTTTTATAACAAAACCGGCAATTACCAGAAAGCATTTAACGAATTGGCCGAGTTTAACAGAATTAACAGTAATATTCTTAAAACCGATAACCGAAGACAAGTCGCAGCTCTTAAATATAAATATCAAAGAGACACCTCACTTATTTCCCAAAAAAGCGTGTTAAAAGAACAGGAAGAAAAAATCGCCAGTTACCGTTTCCAACTTATAAGTTTGATTTCGTTTTCTCTAATGCTTGTAGCTATTGGTGTAGTTGCCTATTTATATTATGCTAAAAAGAAACAACTTGAGATTGAGAAAAACATGCGCAAAGTTGCCGCCCTAAAAATGGAAAACATTCGCGGACGACTCTCTCCTCACCTGGTTTTTAATACAATTAATAGTATCCAGGAAAATATTGAAAACAAGGAAGCCTCAAAAAACCAGTTTGAGAATTTAACACGACTAATCCGTCAAAGTTTGGTTAATACTGAAAAGACAGCAATCCCTTTAAAAGAAGAAATTTGTTTCGTAAAAAGTTTTATTGAACTTCAACAGACTAATTCAGGACAAGAATTTTCTGTTCTTTGGAAAATCGCTCCGGGGCTTGATGAAGAATTAATCCCCGGAATGATATTACAAATACCCGTTGAGAACGCGATAAAACACGCTTTTATTCGCAAGAATGAAAACAACAAATTGATAATAACAATTAAAAAAAATGCAAACTTTCTTATTCTTATTGTAGAAGACAACGGAATAGGAATTCATCAGGCATATAATTCAACAAAAGGAACCGGAACCGGATTAAAGGTTTTAACCAACACCATTCATTACCTGAATTCATCAAATAAAAAAAAGATGTCGCTTGAAATATCAAACAGCAATGAAACAAAAGGAACAAAAGTTATTATAAAAAATCCTGTTACGTTTAATTATAGTTTAAGCTAAAACTATTTAAACCTGATTCCTGACCGAATAATTCCCATATAATTTTTTTTCTAAAATGATTTTGTGAAATACAATTATACTTGACAAAAATTCAATCAACCTACTGTTTATGCCTATTCAAGAAATTAATGTTGCAATTATTG
Source organism: Draconibacterium sp. (assembly GCA_041393215.1). GTDB lineage: Bacteria > Bacteroidota > Bacteroidia > Bacteroidales > Prolixibacteraceae > Draconibacterium. The sequence goes on along the minus strand of JAWKKP010000017.1, from coordinate 35,493 downwards.
ACGATCAGAAGATTTCCATAAAAAACCTTCTGGAGGAGTTTGAATCTTTTCGTGAACCAAAACTCAATGTTTTATTTACAACAAACGACCCAATTGCAGGATTAAAGAAGACACTTGACAATAAACCCGATATTTTATTTCTTGATATTGAAATGCCCGGCAAAAGTGGTATTGAATTGTTACGCGATCTTCGCAATAATTCAGACTTCGACTGCCACGTAGTATTTCAAACCAATTATGAAAAGTATACCATTGAAGCTTTACGCGAAGCTGCTTTTGATTTTATAATGAAACCTGTAGAACGTCCTGACCTTTCAAATGTTATAAACCGTTTCCTGAACCTAAAATATAAAAGCAGTTTTCGCGATAAAATAGACCGAATACACAAAGAGGGAAACCAACGCATCTCTTTACCGGCCAGTGATGGTTTGCTCTTTTTACAAAAAAACGAAATCGTATTCATTGAATACATTTCCTTTGAAAAGGGGATTAAACCATATTGGTCGGTAATAGTTTATGACAACCGAAGAATTACATTAAGACGAAATGTAAAAGGGCGTGACATACTTGGTATTCTAAACTCACACGATTTCTTTATGATTAATTCAGGTACCATCCTGAATTTAAATTACCTCAGCTTTGTTGACTACAAAAGCCGTGACTGTATTATGGTACCGCCTTATGATAAAACCAGGCACACGATATCCCGAAATAGATTAGTAAAGTTTAAAGAAAGGTACGACAGTATGTTATAGTTGAAAACAAACTTCATTTAGTAACAATAAAAACCAAAAATCATGAGAAATTTAATTTTAAAGGAAACCTTTCTATTTCCATTGATTGCAGCATCAGTTGAAGTGCAAAACATGTATAACATAGTCAAACTATCTGAGCCTTTTGATCTTCTAATCAAAACATGGAAATGTCAAACGTCTGGCGGAGACCAGAATGAGTTTACTTTTACTTCAAATAGCGAATTTATGTCTTGGAATTATGAAAATGATGATAGTTTAATTGATATAAGCGAAGAAACATTTTCTGCGACCAAAGCTGTTCCCGCGTTAGAGTATAAAGATAGGGGCGTTAACGTTACGATTTTTAGTAATCGAAAATTAAATTAATTGTAGAGGATTATTTAAATGACAAGCAGTAATTAGTAATCCTTTATCTTTAAAATTGAGATACTTATCATAACAAAATTGCTGGGAAGTAGTTATTTCACAAACACTCTTCTGTTTTTACAAACACAAATATTAATATCAACCTATTATGAAATTTTCAATTATAATCATTTTTTGTTGTGCTTTTATCGCAACATTTACGACCAGTACTCATACAGCTACTAGTGTGAATACAAGCAAACCTACCCTACAGGCAGAAAAAGTAACTATAAATTCGTCTTCTGATAAAAAAAAGAAAGGAACAGGATATTCTGTGCTTAAATCCGAAACAATTGTTGAGAACACAATTCATCTAACTAATGCCGGCTCCTTAAAGAATATTTTATCTTCAACAGAGTTAGCAAATACAACAGCTCTAACAATAACAGGAGTAATTGATGCAAGAGATTTCAAAACGATTAGAGACGAAATGAATGCATTAACAGTTATTGATTTAAGTAATGTTCAAATTTCGGCATACACCGGAAGCGATGGAACTGACACGATTGGGATTTATAAAAATTATGCACAAAATGCCATTCCCCAGTTTGCATTTTGGAATTCGGAGTCTCACAGTATCCATCTGCTTTCTTCGATCAAACTTCCATCAACTTTAACAGCAATCGGAGATTGTGCTTTTTTGGCGAATGAATTACAATCTTTAATAATTCCTTCCTCGGTAACAGCGATCGGTGAATATGCTTTTCAAGAATGTACGGGATTAACAACATTAACAATCCCCCCCTCAGTGACCCACATTGGTGCTTACGCATTTTCATTAATGCAGTTAACAACAATCGAACTACCAGCTTCTGTTACGAACATGGAAGAATATGTTTTTTGGGGTAATAATGAACTAACATCTGTAACTGTAGCTGCAAAAGACTTAGGAATAGGGGCATTTATTCAATGTGAAAAACTAAACTCTGTTACACTTACTAATAATGTTACCTATATTGGCATCTCAGCTTTTGAGGATTGCATTGGTTTAGAAACAATAAGCCTTCCAAACTCAGTATCATCTGTAGGAGACTACTTATTTTGGGGCTGTACAAGTCTAAAAACCATAAATTTATCTGAATCGTTGGAAAGCCTTTCGGATAATATGTTTTGCATGTGCTTTAACCTGAAAGAAATCAATCTTCCGGCTTCCATTTCAAAAATTAACGAAAATGCATTTTGGTTAAGTGGGCTTCAATCGATTCACATTCCGTCAACGATTCAGGAAATAGGAAGTGGCGCATTTGCATATTGTTCTGACTTGAAGACTGTTTATCTTCCTTCTTCTTTAGAAGGGCTGGAATCAGCTGTCTTTTATAATTGCACCTCGCTTGATTCAATTATTCTTCCTGATAATATTAAGTATATCAAGGGAAGCGCATTTGAAAATTGCTCTTCTCTTTCATCAATCGAATTACCCAGTTCCATTAATTATATTGGATCTAAAGTGTTTTATGGGTGTACATCCCTCAAAAAAATAGTTGCAAACAAAGACACTCCAATTGATCTTACTGTTTCTGATTCGGTTTTTTACCAGGTAGATAAAGAAATGTGTACTCTTTATGTTCCCGAAGGAAGCATCTCCGATTATCAAATCGCCAACCAATGGAAAGATTTTTTAAATATTGAGGCAATTGAAACAACAGGTATAAACGACGAACTGTTTTCAAAAATAAAAGTCTATACTTCCAATAATTCCATTATTATTCAGTTGCCACAGGTCTTTCACAAAGTGAATGTGACGGTTTATGATTTGAACGGCAGACAAATTAGCTCACTGAAAACCTCAAATTTTATAACACCTGTTACGATTAACGAATCGGGTATTTATTTGGTGCGAATTGAAAATGGTGGTCAAATGCGCACAGAAAAAGTAATCATTTAATAATGTGTAATAACTAAATAAATTGCTAATTACGATTAAGTCATTTTATAAATAGCTTAAGCAATTTGTTATACTAGCACAATTATTATCAAATAAATCCGGAAGATTTTTAAGACAGGCACATAACCCGTTTAGTTATAAAATCGAGGAACATGAAGATATTAATAATTCAAAATCCACATTTTAATCTCTCAGGCATAACGCCTTTCTTATAATGGAAGAATTGGCATTTTTATAATAAAACCGGTAAAATAAATTTTACCGGTTTTATTAGTTTTGAATTGATAATTATTTCTTTGGTCCTATTGGTTCAATATCCTCTGGTTCCTGCTTTTTCCCATCGTGTGACTGCCCTGTTTTTTCATCTTTTGGCTTTCCCTTCAAATAATCCGGCAGTTCCATTCCTGCCGATTTAAATACATCTTCAAGAGGAGGAATCGATCCGAGCATTCCCTGCATGAAATTGGCAGTTGAAGTTTTGCCATCTTTACCATTGCCGGTTTCCCAAACGGTAACTTTATCAATTTTGATATTTTTAATGGCTTCCACCTGTGTTCTAACTAATTCAGGCAATTTATCGGCGATCATCATTAGAACAGCCTTTTGTGCGTCGTTACCTGCAGCTTTTACCAGTTGGTCGAAACCTTCAGCCTGCTTACTCAAAATTTCATAGATACCTTTTCCTTCGGCTGCCATTTTTATATAAATTGCATCGGCCTCCCCTTTTGCAATTCTACGTTTTTGTTCGGCTATTGCTTCCGCTTCAATTTCGACTTTCTGCTTGTTAATTTCTGCAGGAACAACAATATTGGCAGTTTGAGTTGCTTTATCTCTGTCGGCACGAACCTGTTCCGCCAGTTTTTCAGCAGCATACGCTTCCTGCAATGCTTGTGCATCGGTAACCTTTTCAGCAGCTACTGCCCGGCGATTTGCCTCGGCTTCTTTTTCACGACGATCAGCATCGGAATTTGCAATGGTAACTTTTGCAACGTTTTCCCCTTCCACAGCTGTTGCATCGGCGCTTGCAACCTGCACACGCTGTTCACGATGCGCCATTGCCTGACCGATTTCACCATCGCGGTTCTTTTCAGCAACACTCTTTTTTGCATCGTTTATCGCCTTGGCGGCCGCTTCCTTACCAAGTGCTTCGATGTAACCTGATTCATCATTAATGTCGGTTACGTTTACGTTGATAAGCTTCAAACCGATTTTTTTCAATTCAGCCTCTACGTTTGACGAAACTGCAGCCAAAAATAAATCGCGGTTACTGTTAATTTCCTCGATTTCCATTGTTGCTACAACTAAACGAAGCTGACCAAAAATAATGTCTTTCGCCAAATTGCTTATCGCTTCCTGATGCAGACCTAAAAGTCTTTCCGCTGCATTGTTCATAATATTGGGTTCTGTTGAAATCCCAACCGTAAAACGCGATGGCACATCAACCCTGATATTCTGCTTACTTAATGCATTGGTAAGGTTAATTTCAATTGAAATTGGGGTCAGGTCTAAAAATGCGTAGGAGTGAATAATGGGCCAGATAAAAGCAGCACCCCCATGAATACATTTGGCCGACCGTGTTTCCTTGTCAGCGCCTTTGCCAATTTTTCCGTAAACCACCAGGATTCTATCGGAAGGACAGCGCTTATAGCGCCGCATCATTGCAACGATGATGATAAACAAAAACAGCGCAGCAATGCTAATCAGAATTACAAAATAGTCGTTCATTGAATTTGGTTTTATTAATTTTAATTTCCTTGTTTTTTTACGAGAAGAATCTGGTCGTCAATCACATTCAGCACTTCAATAATCGACGAAGTAGGAATGTTTTCAGTGTCGTCTGTAATGGCATCCAAAGTACGAATTGAGCCCTGAACACTCAATTGAACTTTCCCCATCCCTTTCCGATTTGCCGGAATTACCAAATAAACCTCACCCAACTTTCCAATGGCATTTTTCATATTCAATGTACCGCTTTCTGCTAAACGCGACATTAAGTAGAACAGGGTAGCCATTAATGTCATCATTAGTAAACCACAAAGAACTGCCAACAGCACCACCAGCCAGGCGGCCATTTCTGCATGAATAAAGCCTATTCCTGACCAACCGAAAACAGCAAAAAATGCAACAATATTTTTTAACGACAAAAACTGAAACGGAATAGAATCACCATCTGCAATGTCGGCATCCACATCGGTATCAACGTCAGTATCGGTGTCGCCACCAAAAACGGTTAGAACCAGGAGTAGCAGAAAAACAACTGTCGCGGGAATTGTGATAATCCAGAATATTTGTTCGAAGATTCCAACTTCAGACCAATTGGGAAGGATTGAGTTAATCAGCATTGGTACAGCTTAAAAGTTAATGTTATAAATTTAATTTAATAAGTAATGATATCAAAAAACAAATTACACGAAAAAGTACCTTTTTCGATAATTCTGTTGAAAAGCATTTATCCCAATTATTCTTATAGAGACAGAAGTACTTTTATCAAACTAGGAGACAAATAAGATCAGGAATGGAATCCAAAATACGGAATCGGTAATAAAAGCGAGGTAAATTTTGTTCTTAAAATATGCAAAAAAGAAAGTCAAGATAAAGAATATAAAATTCATAAACATCAGAATGAAAGAAATACTCCACTCCGAACTAATAAATCCGATGATGAGAGATAAACAAAAAGCGATTACAAGTAAAGCTATAATTGAATGTTTTGTTTGTTCCCGCCCGATTTGAAATGATATTATTTTAAATCTATCCCTGCGGTTTTCGTCGAAATTATACAATGAGAATAAAAAAACATTTGCAAGAACAAGAAAAAAATAGTTTATCATCGCCATTAATTGAAACCAGTTCACACTTTTTTCTATTATAAAGGCGCCCCCAAAAATGCCCCATGTGTAAAGGATTGCAATAACCAATTCTTTGGGAAAAAACCAATTTTTCTTTCTCGATATCTGATTAAAAACGAGGTATAAAGAAATAAGAGCAAAAGTGGTCAGGCCAAAATCAATTAACTTCGATTCTAACAGAAAAAGTACAACTAAGCCGGTAATTACAGATAAAATAGAACCGACAATCAACAGTGCAATGCGGTGTTTTTTATGAAACTCATAAACTTCATTCTCCTGGTTCACTCCAATTTTCAATCCGTCGAGAATATGATCTGCCGTATAAATAACCCAAACTGCCGCAGCAAGCGTAAAATAAAAATAAATGGATAAACTTATATTAAAGATCTCCGATGCGAAATAAGAACCACTTAATGCACCTAAAACGATGTCGGCACTGACTAATCGAATAAAAACAATTGCCTTCGTTGCGTTGCGAAAAACAAACTTCATTGTTAAAATGCAACTTGTTTATAGCATTAAATTAAAACCGTAACCTACAGAAATTAGTTGGCTACAAACTCAAAAAAACAAAACCTAAAAATGATGCGAAAGACTTTCCTGCAAATACGGATGATTTTTCGGCACCAACCTCGCTTTTGTTAAATAAGTAGACACCACTAATGTAAAAAGACCTACAAAACCGAGAAATGTTCCAATCTCAAGTAAGCCGAATTTGGCGGAGCCAACGGTAGCAGGCCAAATTATATAATAGAGTTCGGCATATTGACCTATAATCAGCACGATAATTACCGGTACAATAATTTGCTTACTTCTTGAACTTTTCCGGGGCATTAAAACCATAAAAGGAATAAACCAATTCAAAATAATATTGGCAAAAAACAGAATTTTAAACGTTCCCTCCCAACGATGCACAAACCAAACTGTTTCTTCAGGAATATTTCCGTACCAGATTAGCATAAATTCAGCAAAATTGAAATAGCCCCAAACGATACTCGTCATAAAAATATAACGGGTGAAATCGTGCAAATGGCTTGAATTTAAAATATCCATTTTCCCATTTCGCGCAAGAATAATCACAATTAAAGTTATGATTGACGATGAATGCAAAAAAGCTGCAATAAAACTTTTACCAGCAAACAAGGTACTAAACCAGTGAGGTTCCAACGACATTAACATGTCAACAGCGAAAAGAGAAAACGTAAACGCAATAATAAAAATGAATATCTTGGAATAAAACTCCGACTTTTCAAAATATTCCATACCTCCGAGTTCATCCTCTTTTAACGACAGCTTTCTCAGTAATTTTGACATTAATGTCCAAACACCGAAAAATACAATAACCCGTGCAAAAAAGAACGGAACATTTAAATAAGGTGACTTGTGTTGAAGCAAATGATCGTGTTGAACGACATCTTCATGTGTCCATTCAAAAACAGAGTGCATCCCAAAATATAAGATTAGAAACAAAACTCCGGCAACAGGAATATAAGCCACCATTGCTTCAGGAATTCGTTTAAAAGCAGCAGACCAGCCTGATTGGGTAATATACTGAATGGCACCAAAAAAAGCAGCGCCTATCGCCAAAGAAAGAAAATAATAATTGTTTAAGAGATAATTTGCCCAGGTACGTTTTGCATCGAATATAAAACCCAGCGCAAATGATATAACACCAATGCCAATTAAAATATATGTGAACAATTTAAATTTTTGGGATAATATCAATTGATTTTCCATAATCGGCTGTTTTGAATTCCTCAATTATTTGTTATTTCTGTAAAACATCTTTTATATACATCGCTATTTTCCATCTGTCATCGGGTTGAATCATTGAACCATGTTCTGCCATAATTCCATGTCCAACAGTAATAACATGAAAAATATCTGCCTCCGGATTGGCCCTCATTTTATCGCTAAGCAAACTTGCCGGAGGATAAGGATATTTTTTGCGAACATACAATGAACCTTGCCCGTCACCTTTTTCACCATGACATTGCTGACAATAAATGCCAAATTCACGCTTTCCGCGATCTAATGCATCTGCTGATAATTCTACCGGATTTACCAAAGTTTTCGCAGCCAATGCCCTGTCTTCATCATTTTTTTGATACGGATACGGGAGCATCCCTCGCGGAATTGTACCCTCCACCGGTGGCTGCATGGTTTTTCCGTCAGCAAAATTCGGATTGGTAGTATAGCTTTCATAAGCCGGTGACACAACCATATCTCCTGCGTAGTCCCATCCGGTTGTACGCCTGTTATAATCGCATGATGAAACTAAAATCATCACAGCAAAAACTCCAAGCAAAAGGCCGGATTTCGAAATTGAAAGCATTTCTTTATTTTTCAATCCTGTATTTGAAATCATAACAATATTAATTATTCAATTACTCCGTGTTTTGTAATCACTTCTTTTACCCAGTCTTCCTTTTCTCCTATTTTCTTTTTATCCAGAACCATAACAAATTTGTCGTCGGTTGCACGGTCATGCATAATTTGAGGAACTTTACCAGGGAATATTTTTGCCCTTGCGGAAAAGGTAAAAAGCGTCAATAAGGTAATGGAAAGTATTGTAGCAACTATAGTTACAACAATAAACGAGGGAAACGCATTAAATGGTTTTCCTCCATATCTTAATGGCCAGCTAAATACAGCAGCATAAGTCAAAAATCCCAATATTCCCAGTGCAGCAAATACACCATAGAAAAAAGCAGCATGCGTTATAAAGGTTTTCTTACCCATTCCCTCCAATATTTCATGAATCGGGTATGGTGTATAAACTTCTTCAGGAAGAATTCCCTTTTCCTTCACTTTCCCGAAAGCTTCAACCAGGTCGTGTTCATCATTAAAAACACCAAGTATGTAATCTTTATTCATGACCTGTATGTTTTACGTTGTTTTTTATTTGTTTATCAAATTTTGCTACACTTTTAATCTCAGATATTGCAATAATTGGTATAAATCTGAAGAATAACAGCACGCCTGCGGCAAACATTCCCAGGGTTCCAATGAAAAACCCTACTTCAGTCCATGTTGGCGAATAGGAAACCCAGCTTGATGGCAGGTAATCGCGACTAAGAGAGGTTGTAACAATATTAAAACGTTCAAACCACATCCCAATATTGATGATAATAGAAATAATAAATACAATCCACATATTACGACGGGCAGTTTTAAACCAAAATAGTTGTGGAACAATTGCATTGGAAATAAACATGGCCCAAAACTGAGGGGCATAGTCTCCAAAAATTCGATTCTTGAAGAACATATAGAATTCATATTCTGAACCAGAATACCAGGCAACAAAAATCTCAGTCATATACGCTGTTCCCATTATCAACGATATGAATATCAACACCCGGCATACAGCATCAATGTGTGAATCGGTGACAAAATCGTTAAGTTTATAAAGTACCCGCATTAATACAACCAGCGTAAGTACCATGGCAAATCCTGAAAATATTGCACCAACAACAAAATAAGGAGGGAATATGGTAGTGTGCCACCCTGCCTCTACGGAAACAGCAAAGTCAGTCGATACAATGGAGTGTACCGAAACCACCAGCACAGCAGCAATACCTCCAAGTACGAAACTTAAACCTTCATAACGCAGCCATTCTCTGCTTGAGCCGGTCCATCCAAAAGAGAGAAATCCATAAACGGCCTTCTTTATTTTTGATTTAGTAGTATCACGGATGGTAGCAAAATCAGGAACCATACCAAAATACCAGAAACTTGCCGATATTAATAGATAAGCTGAAATAGCTACAAAGTCCCAGAAAAGTGGCGAATTAAAATTTACCCAAAGAGGACCACGTGTATTCGGATAAGGGAAAATAAAGAAAAACAGCCAGGGACGTCCCATATGCATTAATGGGAATAAACTGGCACAAAACACAGCTACTACCGTCATTGCCTCTGCCGCCCTGTTTATGGCAGTTCTCCATTTTTGTCTTAAAATTAAAAGGAAGATCGAAAATGCAGTTCCTGCGTGTCCGATACCAATCCACCATACAAAGTTGATGATTGCCCACCCCCACGCAGTAGAATTATTAACCCCCCAACTTCCAATTCCAACGGTTAGGGTAGTATAAATGGCATGTCCGCCAATACCAAACATTACTAAACTTATCAAGAAAGCAATGTACCACCAGATGGGAGTTTTGTCATTAATAGGAGCCGTTATTTCGCGTGAGATTTGCGCAAAACTTTTATCTCCTTCAATAAGCCGTCCTCTTACTTCAGAATTATACATAAACTGTTATGCTTTTTTGTTTCTTACTTTAGTTAAATATCCAACCGAAGGCAAAGTGTGCAACTCTTCCAGCAAATGATAATTCCGTTTATTTTTCATGTATTTCGAAATTTTGCTGTCTGGGTTATTCATGTCTCCAAAAACCAGTGCATCTGCCGGACAAGACTGAACACAAGCTGGTTGAATTTCTCCATCTTCCAGCCGTCTTCCAGCAACTTTCGCGTCGGCTTTTTTCTCCTGAATCCGTTGTACACAGAAAGAACATTTTTCGACCACACCACGCGAACGAACCGTTACATCCGGATTCAATACCATTCTTCCTAACTCGCTGTTGGATGCAAAATCGAATTCGTCGTTATTTACATATTTAAACCAGTTAAAACGACGTACTTTATAAGGACAGTTATTTACACAATATTTTGTTCCAACACACCTGTTGTAAGCCATCTGATTCAGACCTTCTTCGCTGTGAGGAGTTGCTGAAACCGGGCAAACATTTTCACATGGTGCATTATCGCAATGCTGGCACATCACCGGCTGATGGTAAACTTCAGGATTTTCCGCATCGTTGGTATAATACCTGTCGATACGGATCCAGTGCATAATCCTGCGATTCCGAACCTGTTCTTTTCCTATTACCTGAATATTATTTTCAGCCTGACAGGAAATGCTACAATTACCGCAACCAATACATGACGATAAATCAACAGCCATTCCCCAATGATGATTCTTATATTCAGTTTCAGGATATAATGTATAACTATGCTTTTCGTGTTCTTCTTTTAGTTCGTTGCCTGAAGCCGGATCCAACTGCCATTCATTAAATGTTGTTTCGCGAACAATCGGGCGACCTTCCATTGAGTGATGCGTTTGAGAAAGCGCCAGCTCATATGTTTTTTCAGTTTTGTCAACTTCCACCCCGCTAGCCCAGAATTTTCTGGTACCATTTTCAACCGAAGTTAGCGGATACATATTCTGGCCAACGGCATCACCAACTTTTCCTGCAATTTCCCGACCGTACCCCAATGCTACCGAAATTGTTCCGGCAGCTTGCCCTGGCTGTACATAAACCGGTAATTCAATGCCATTTATGGTAATTACATTTTCATTAGCAACTCCATTCTCTTCGGCCCATTTTACTGGAACTGCAGCAAAATTATCCCAGCTGATTTTTGCAATCGGGTCAGGAAGTTCCTGTAACCAGGGATTGTTTGCCACACTGCCATCGGCAATTGCGACACTCTTATAAAGTACAATTTCCCATTCCCCTGAAGTAGAATTTTTAGCACTTATTGCTTCATCTAAACCATTCCCGGAATATGTTGGTGCCGCAAAGTTTGCATCGCTGGGTTCAAAAACCCCCTTTTGTAAAGTATTACTCCAAAACGAACGTGGCTCCTTAAACTCAGCCTGCAATGGCATTAGGTTATCTTCCCAGTATTTTTTTATGAATTCATAATAGTTAGCATCTGCTGCACCACTCCATTTCAACAACAATTCCTGAACAGGTCTACTGTCAAACAGGGTTGAAATGGTTGGTTGTGCTAAACTGTACACGCCTTTTTTGGGTTCAGCATCATTCCATGCTTCCAGATAATGTGGTTCCGGACAGACCCAATAGCAAGCTTCTGTTGTTTCATCAATTCTGTCGGCAAAAGAAACAGAAAGTTCCGCAGCCTCAATTGCATCTCTAATTTCATACCCTGCCGGATGATTGTAAACCGGATTTACCCCCCAGCATAATACACCGGCAACTTTTTTGCTTTTTAACTCGCCGACAAAAGTTTCAAACTCACTGTCATCTCCCTGATAAGTTTCTAAAGCTTTTTCCAATAATATTGTAGCGCCAAAACTATTTAAAAGATGGTTTATGGCATTAATGATTAACTGAACATTCGCATCATTACTTCCCGATACAATCAATGATTTTCCTTCATTTGCCAACAAATCTTCGGTCAATCCTTTTAAGTCGACAGGGCTTGCAGGCGCAACTGCCGTTATAAATCCTTTTTCCTGTAATAAATTATAATACAAAGCTGTAAGAATATCTTTTTCTTCCGACGGTTTGATTGGAACACGAACATCAGCATTTGAACCAGTAACCGAAAGTCCGCTTTCAAACTGATAGTGCCGGTTCATTTCATCCCCCTTGTCCAATACTTTCCTTCCGGACGAATACTGTTTCGTATATTCAATAGGAGAAAGCCAGGTACCCAGAAAATCAGCACCAAAACTCACAATTACCTTTGCTTTGTCAAAACGGTAATCAGGAATAAACTTTGTTCCAAAACTATTTTCGTTTGCTTTAAGTATTCCGGTAGCCGAAACAGCATCATACTGTATCCACTGTGCATTAGGATATTCGTTTAAAAACTTGGCAATAATTGTTTTTGTTGAAGGCGAAATAATGGTTGAGGTAAGGAGTACCAGTTTCTTGTTTTCTGATTTTAACTGGCTTATTTTTTTGAAAATATAATCGTCTGCCTCTTCCCAGGTAGTTTCAACCCCTTTTTTCAACGGTGTTTTAAATCGTGCATCGTCGTATAAATTCAGAACCGAGGCTTGCACTCTTGCTGAAGTTCCCTGCCGGGATATTGATGATAAATTATTTCCTTCTATTTTAATTGGGCGACCATCACGTACTTTTACCAATACGCTGCAATATTCATTTCCCTCAAAATAGGAAGATGCATAATAATTGGCCATTCCGGGAGTTACTTCCTCCGGTTTAACAAGATAAGGAATTGCCTTATTCACCGGTCGCTTACAACTGGCAACTACTGCCGCAGCTCCGATGCTAAATCCCAATGTTTTTAGAAAATCTCTTCTCGAAGAACCTGCTGCTTTTTTTTGTACCGCACGTGCAGCATCAACTTCCAGTCTTATTTCATTCTTTTTAAATACAACCGGATCTTTTAGTTCGTCAATACTTCTCCAATATTTTGTCATATTCTGATTTTGCCTTCTTTATACTTAATTAATAATGACATCTCATACAATCGTTTGCACCAATATCGGCAGCTGTAACCGAATCAATTACACCTTTTTGCAAATCTTCGTGAAGCTTGAGGTAGTCTTCGTAATATCTGTTCTCGGTGAATTTTACTTTTGTTTCGCGGTGACAATTTACACACCAGCCCATGGAAAGATCGTTTTGCTGTTTCATGATGTCCATTTGAGCAACATCGCCGTGGCATTGTGCACAATCCAGTTTTCCTGAACCAACGTGAACTTCGTGGCTAAAAAATACATGATCGGGTAGATTATGTATTCTTATCCATTCGATAGGTTTACCCGTTTCCGAGGCATTTACAATCTTGGCGATTTCAAATTTCCCGCTGTTGGTTCCTTCACGAATAATAACATGGCAATTCATACAAAGATTTGTTGCCGGTATTCCGGCAGACTTTCCTTGCTCTACCGTTGTGTGGCAATACATACAATCGATACCATTTTCGCCAACATGAACTTTATGAGAAAACTTCACCGGTTGATCCGGGGCATAATCTTGTTGTCTGCCAAGTCGGATAGCATCCGTAACAATCATTTCAACCTGCCAGCCAAAAGCTCCTAACAGGATAACTACGGGTATAATTTTCCATTTTATTTTCCGAAGAAATATAAGTTCAATTATGGCCCAGGTTAAAAGTATCCCCAAGAACAAAAATAGAATCAGGTTATTGTATGTTGGCTTCGCGTCTGCAATTCCGGTTTTAGCCATATTGTCCAAATACACTTTTACGGCTTTCAAATCTTCCTCGGCTATATTGAAATTTTGATGGGAGGAAGTCATTTTAACCCCTGACGGCTGCATAACCGCCTGCTGGAATGACACAAAATCTTTTTCTGCATACTTTTCCGCTATATCCATTGCAGAAGGGTTCCAGTTTAATGTATCGGTGGGTGTCAGATAATGACAAGACACACACGAAGCATAATCCCGGTTTGCAGGTTTCAAACCCAGAAAAAATCTTTTACCATGATTTATATCTTCTTTGGAATGCCCACCGGCAACTACTGTTTCAGACGATTCAGCAAACAATTTTTCAGATATAAAAAAACAGGCAATAAAAATGAGCAGAAAAACAGATAGCACACCTTTTAACGCTTCTATCTTTCCCCAATATTTTTTTCTCATTCTGTTCAGTTTAGAAATAAAACTTTGGCTTTTTTATTAAACACAACTTCTAACAAAATTTGTTGCAAAAAGGTTTCTTAATTCTCTAAAAAAAATCAGAAAATATTTGCCGTAACTACATATAGCTTAATAAATTCAATGGCTTTTGATTCGGCATAGTTGACAAATGTTACAATTACATTTAACTAATGTTCTGATTGTAAGAAAATAGTACAAACAAAACCCAACTAATCAAATTCGTTCAAAAGTGGCTCTTTTTATTCTTCAGAATAATAAAAAAATGTTTTATTGATTCAGATTCTCAGTCAGCTTTTTCACAATTTTCAGGTTATCAAAAAATTCTTTTGCTATTACTCGTAAAATAGTATAGACAGGAATGGCTAATATCATTCCAATAATTCCTGCCAAACTTCCGGCCGCAAGTATCACAATAAAGATTTCAAGTGGGTGTGCCTTAACACTGCTGGAATAAATCAATGGCTGAAACAAAATATTATCGAGCACTTGTACGGTTGCAAAAACCAGTGTCATAAAGCCAAGCAATGGTAAAGTGTGGCTCATAAAATCGGCATTAATGTTTAGCGATGCTCCTATCAGCAAGCCAACAATAGCTCCCATCCACGGTCCCAGATAAGGTATTACATTAAATAAACCGCAAAAAAGCCCTATAACCACAGCATGGTTGAATCCAAGTCCAACAATAGTTAACCCAGCGGTAACAAGCAGCATAACCATAAAAACCTCGAAAATCAGACCAATAAAATATCGCCTTAAAAGAAAAGCAATTGAATCAAGAACATGTGAAACTTTGGTTTCAAGATTGGTAGGAACTAATAAGATAATTGCTTCGCGGAACATCTTTTCTTCTCTCAAAAAGAAAAAAGTGATAAAGGAAACCGAAAAGCAACCAATTAATAGTTGTCCGATGGTTCCCGCCAAAACCCCAACAAGATTGGAAAGCTGGGATAAATCGATTCTGTTACCGATATTTTCGGCCACTAATTCAAAAAAGCTTTGGCTTTCAAGCTCTACTGATTTTTTACTGTACGATTGCATAAATTTTATTATCGGATCGCCGATTGAATCCAGTACCTGTGCAAAATCGATTTGTGAAAATGTATTTAGCTCACTTATTAAAAGCGGAATAATAAACCGGAAAAATGCAATAAATAAAGTCCAAAGGATAATTAAAGTAATAAAAGCTGCTGTTCCTTTCCGAATCCTAAATTTTCCGATCCCTAATGAAGAAAGCCATCTTGTTAGGGGTTTTCCAATAAAAGAAAGCACTAACGAAATAAGGACATAGGTAACAATTGCACTAAAATACCAAAGTAAAAACACAACAAAAACAAATCCTACAGCCAGTAAGACATTCCTTGTTTTGTTGTTTACAGAAATCATTAGAAATGTTTTTAACAAATATAATTCAAATATTGAAAAGCCGGCTATGATAGTTTGAGAGAGATATATTGAGGTTGAGAAAGTTAAGCTAATTTTTTTTTCTATTTTTGAGAAGGACAGAAAAAACAAGAGACATTTAAACTAACTTTTGTAAAATAAGTTTTTAAATGAAGGAAAATCGTTTTAAGGTACTCGTTGTTGATGACGAACAGGAAGCCCGGAATCTACTTAAATCACTGCTTTCAGATATTAAATATGTTGAAGTTATCGGAGAGGCCGGAAATACTGAAAACGCATTGTATTTAATTATTAAACACCTTCCTAACCTGATTCTAATGGATATCAATATGCCGGGAAATAATGGGATTGATCTGGTGCGGATTCTCAAAGCCTGCAACCTTGACATTCCAGTTATATTCGTTTCTGCCTATAAAGAATATGCCGTTGAAGCAATTCGAAATCAGGTGTATGATTTTCTCCTTAAACCTGTTTGCAAAGAGGATTTATCTGTGTTAGTCGAAAAATACAGGAGAATAAATAACAAGGCTTTGCCCGTAAGGCTAATAGAAGTACTTGAATCGATGAAAGAAGAAACGAAAATCAGAATCAACTCCCATTACAGTTATATTCTGCTTAATCCCGCCGAAATAGTTTATTGTATTACCGATGATGGTTATACAACTATATATTTAAACAATGGAAAAACAGAAACTGCATTCGCTTCATTAACACAAATTAAACAAATTTTAAAACAGCAAAACTTTTATCATCTGGGAAGAAACCTGTTAATTAACTTAAGTTTTATCAGAAGTATTAACAAAGCAGACGACACATGTACTTTAAAACATCATGATCGGGAGTGGAAAATTGATGCTTCACATAAATCAATAAAAAAACTGCTAAACGAGCGATACAACCATGTCTGATTTAAAAACTACAGTAGTTATCATCGAAAAAAACGCTGCAGAGCTGAAAGAGCTTCTGTTATTACTAAAGAAAAACAGGAATTTTTCCATTCTTGGCACAGCAACTGCCGGTACTAAGGGAATTTCGCTAATTACAAATCTGGCGCCTCAAATTGCATTTATTAATGTTGATTTGCAAGACATTAATGGTCTTGATTTTGTCAGGGTTCTTCATCACAGAAATATCTTTCCTGAAATTGTTTTTACAGCAAATAATACGCATTACGCTTATGAGTCGATGGAACTCCAGCCTCTGGACTTTATGGTAAAACCGATAAAAAAAGAGACCATAGAAAACATGTTTGCTCAACTGAAATACAAACAGAAGAAGAATGAGTTACTTCGAAAAATGGATGTTTTCACAAAGTCAAACTCAGTTGTACCTAAACGCATGTTTAGTCAGAAAAAAGGCATTGTTATACTTGAGTTGGAGGAAATTTTGTATGTAAAAGCCTCCCTTACTGATTCGATTTTGATTTTAACATCAGGAGAAGAAATTGTGTTAAAAACAAGTTTTAGCGAAACTTTTCAAACAATTAATCACTCCGATTTTGTTCGCGTAAACCGCTCTTATTGTATCAATTCAAACTATCTTCGAAAAATAGACAAACGAAATTTAAAGTGTATAATGCACTATAAAGGAGAAATTTGGGAAGTACCAGCCTCTAAAAACACCATCGCCCAATTGGAGAAAACAAATACTTTCCCGATCTATTAAAACGGCCTTTCGCACTAACTCACATTACAGGCTATCTTCCAATAATTTCAAATACCACTGAGTAATATAAGCATTGTATTTGTGTGGCCTTGTTGGATGTTTGTATTTTTTATTCAAATCCAGCTGCACCAGTTCTGTTGTAATTTCACGGTAAAAGATCGAATCGTTTACCGGGTAATATAAGTGCTTTATAAACCGGGGTGATACTTTCACCATAAAGTTCTTCCACTTCATTACTGACGGTTTGGGAACTTGTTTTTCCTTTAAATCGAAATTTACTTTTTGCGGAATAAAAAACCGGTTCTCCAGCGTTTGATTATAATAAGTGGCGCCCAATTTCATATGAAAAGGAATATTTTCAAAAAACTCAATCAGTTCCCGGTCAAATAAAGGCATCATCACTTCAATTCCGAAAAAGGACCACGCCTGGTTTGAATTACTGATAAACTTACATTGCCTTTCTTCAAAATCCCACTTTTCAAACTTCTGCCAGGGCTTTGCATCTTTCGTTATCAAAAATTCTTCAGTAATATGATTTTCTATCTCCTTTAACTGTTTTGAATCTACCGGATATGCAGAACTGTATTGGGTTTCAATTTTTGACATCAAATATTCACTGGATACATTATCCATGCTTAAGTCGAGATGTGAACCTGCAAAATAATCGCCCGAATGCCCGGGTAGCGCCACCGTTTCAGTTGAAATGATCTTATTCCTTTTCAAATAATCGATGGCAAAATAATCCTGCAAAAAAGGCATCGAAGAAAAATGCCCTGCAAATCTTGCATAATCTAAAAACACATCTTTTTTTGAAAAACCTGAAATTAATTCGCTGTTGTATTCAACAAAAACATGAGGAAATCCTAACTTTTCTGCAACTTTTTGGGCGGTTGGCACTTCAGTGTTCCCTTTTCGCCCCCAGGTTGCACAAAGCACATTTTTATGCCCAAACTCTTTTAACAAGCATGCCAGCAAACGCGAATCGTAACCACGGGTAAGCGGAAGAAGCACCTGTTTGTTTTTTACATATTTAAAATACCTTTCAAATAACGATAAAATTGTTTGATACAATTCTTCTTCTCCCTGCTCCCGTGCAGGAGATTTATGAGCTACATTAAAAACAGAAATTTTCCGGCTTTGAATATCAGTAAGAACAACAATTTCTCCGGCTTTTACCTGAGAAATTTGTTTAACAAGTGTAGCATTCTGTGGGGTTACACCGAATAACAAAAAATAACTTCTTGAAAAAACATCAATTTCGGGATTTTGTAATTGTTCTAATAAAATTTGCGGATCATCAGAAATACTTATCCTTTTCGAATTTTGAAGATAAAAAACCGGGTAGCTCCATGTGTGGCTGCATAGAAGCCATGTTTTTGATTCTTTTTGCACAACAACTGAAAACTGCCCGTTAAGTGAGGAAACTGTAGTTTTAAATTCATTAAAAGACCTGGAACTTTTCGAAATAAAATTATGCAACTCTTTACCGGCAACATATTCTCCATTTTGCCAGATAAAACCAACAACATGTACTTCCTTATCCGAAGTCCATTTATATTTACTTAAGCCGATTTCCGAAGTTAAAGCCATAATTTAATCAGAATTAAAGGCAGCAAAACTAAAATCGTGAATTTTAAAACAAATATCGCGGTATTGACCAGGTTTACCCCTGCCAGTTTTAACGAATATATTCCCAAGGCAACAAAAAATATAAACCCCGTTAAACTATACAAGCCAATTGCCCACGCAATATCTTTAAAAACCAGTCCACCAACAAGCAAGCTTGCAATTCGAAATATTAATAAAGTTATGTTGTAGTACATCGAAATTTTCTGTTTCTCCATAACAATCATTATCGACGATAAAGGCGAAATCAACATTACTGCGAAAAGCCAAGGCGAAATTAGCTGCGCCAAAAAACCCGAATATTCCCATTCGGCACCAAAAATAAAATGAAATATGGGCCGGCCCCACAATGCTAAAATAGCAAATGGAACTATTCCGGTTAAAAACTGCTTTTTAAAAAGTGAAAAAGTAAGTTCTCCTAATTCTGTGATATTATATTTCAGTGATTGAGCTTTTTGAATATAAACCCTGGAAATTGATGTGCTTAACAACTGAACAGGAGTGCTTACGTACCGATGTGGAAATGAATACAAACCCAATATCGTTGCCCCGAAGAAAGGTTTCACCATAAAAACCGGAAGCTGACTGCTTGTGAAATTAAATAACTCTGAAGCCACCGAAAATTTTGGGAAATCAATGTAACGCTTCGCATATTTTTTTTCAGCTTCGGTAAAACGAAAAGTGCCTGCCCACGAAGTTTCAGGTATCTTTCTTGCATACCAAAAGTAAGTTAACACCTGTGCAACAACAGCACCAATAAAAAGTCCGGTTTCAGGAAAAATAAAAAATGCACACTGCAATATGCCCATTAATATTGAACGGACAACTTCCAAAACAGAAAGATTCCGAAATTGCTTGTTGCTGATTAATATATTACGAACCAGTTGAACCGCTGCAAAAAAGAATGAAAAAACAGGAATGAGAAGTAGCATAAAAATGAAAGAGCTTTCAGCTAAACCTGTTACTAAAATGTAAATTAAAACTACTCCGAAAGCAGCAGAATTAACCCATCCATTTATTTTCTGCGCCAACCAGAAAATATGCTTTTTCTCTTCCTGAGTTTCTGCCAGGATAATGGCATTTTCAAATTTTCCGGTAGAAACAATGGAGAGTGTTGATGCAATGGTGAGATATAATACAAAAATACCAAAGTTCTCGGGCGAGTATATTCGAACAATAACAAGGGCGAAAAGCGCAGGAAAAACACGTGAAAGAAACATCCCCGAAAACAGGCTGAGAATGTTGCGGTAAAACTCACTTCGAAACAGGTTTTTGATTGACTCGGACAGAGGTGCCATGCATTTCTTTAAAAACTTTGATAAAAATAGGAATTTGAGCGATACATCGAAAAAATTCGCATGAGATTAAATTCCCAACTTTTTCAAAACCCGGAGGCATTGCAATTAAACCCTCAAAAAACATTTTAATATTCTTACTTTTGACGAAAAAGTTCTACATGGATATTATTCTTGATAATCAGGAAACCGAACAGAAATTTCAACAGATTTTAAAACTGATTAAATCGCACAAAAACGGTGAAGTTTCTGAAATGATGAATAAAAAAGGAATTAAGTACAAACTCAATTGGGGACTTTCAATTATTCAGTTAAGAGAAATTGCCGGGATGTTTGAATCTGACCACATACTTGCCCTAAAACTTTGGAACAAAGAGTGGAGGGAAACCATGATACTTTCAACAATGCTTGATGAGCCGGCTCTTGTTACTGAAGAACAAATGGATTTTCACACCAAAAGTTTTGAAAATATTGAAATTGCAGAACAGTCTTCTTCCAACCTTTATGTTAAAACCAAGTTTGCATTTGTAAAGGCGTTGGAATGGTGCCGGGGAAAAAAACATCTGGTACGGTTTACCGGAATTCATTTAATGGGACGCCTTGCCATGGTGGAGAAAAAAGCTATCGACGAAATGTTCGAGCCCTTTTTTGACGAAATGGAAACTTTGGCAAAAGATGAAAAACTACACACGGTTTTTTACCGAACTGCAATTGCGCTGGGAACACGCTCAAAATACTTAAATGAAAAAACAATTGAACTCACCAGGGTATTACAGTTAAGCGAATCAGAGAAAGCCTTGAAATTAGGCGAGGAATTATTCGAAGAACTAACAGGCCCCGATGTCCAGGAAACTCTCAAAAATAAGATATAAGATTGCTGTGGCCTTTATTTCTGCAATCTTGTCAGTAAACCGAACTGGCAAACAATTTGTTTAGTTTGCACATTGTTCAGTAATTAAACACAGAAACATAAATTTTAAAAAATGAATTTAACAAAATCTTCAAATCCTGTATTTCAGGAAAAAGTTTTCAGAAGAGATTATACTTCTACTTCGGAAGTAATGACCATAAATGGAACTGTAAATAAAACAGCGATCATGCTGTTGTTGGTTGTTGCAGGGGCAGTTTATACCTGGAATAAATTTTTTCATGCAATTGCTATAAACCCGGAAGCGGGTGGCGCTGCAATTATGCCGTGGCTTTTAATTGGTGGAATTGGCGGTTTTATTACCGTTTTGGTAACGGTTTTCAGACCACAGAGTTCCGGAATATCAGCACCAATTTATGCTGTTTTCGAAGGGCTTCTACTGGGAGGGCTTTCGGCTTTATTTGAATCGATGTACCAGGGCGTGGTTATGCGTGCAGTAGCTTTAACGCTGGCTGTTTTTGCCGCCATGTTGTTTTTTTACCGTTCTGGCATTATTAAGGTAACTAAAAAATTCATGCTGGGGGTTTTCGCTGCTACAGCCGGAATTGCCTTAGTTTATCTTGGTAGTTTTATTGCTGGAATGTTTGGAGCTCAACTCGGCTTTCTTTATGGAAACAGCAATTTAAGTATTATTATCAGCTTAGTAGTGGTTGCTGTAGCCGCTTTAAACCTGGTTCTCGATTTCTCTTTTATCGAAAATGCAGCACAGTCGGGTGCACCAAAATACATGGAGTGGTACGGAGCATTTGGATTAATGGTAACCTTAATCTGGTTGTACCTCGAAATTCTGCGATTACTTTCAAAATTGGCTAGCAGGAATTAAAAAACTGGCGTTTTTGATGGCAAAGGATGGCATTTCTTCTTAGAAAGGAATGCCATCTTTTTTTATCGCAACTGAAACAATCCTCTCAAATTAGTTGTTTCTTAACTTAATGCTGAAAACACAAAAACATAACAAGCATATTAGCTGCATAAATTTACTTACGGTTTTATTGGTTGTTCTTACAACATTCTCATCATGCACGGTAAGAAAAGCAATGCAGGACGAATTAAACATGCAGGTAACGCAAACGTTAAACCCCATAAAATCAGCAACTGTTAATACCAACCACTGTGTTAGTTTTGATGAAACATCTCATTTCACCCCCCGAAATGAAAACACCAGGCAATTACATCACATTATCTTTCCAAATTTCTCTGAAGAAACATTCAGGAGCTATTTTACAGAAAACCAAAACCCCGTTCTATCAATATCAGCTAATACTGAAATCTTAACAGTTCCTATTTATATTCTTTTCAGGCAGCTAAAAGCATTTATCTAATTCTGAATTTGGTTAAAACCCCATCATAACCATTCGATTGAGCTTTTCTAACATTAACGTTTAAAGCCAATAAATAAGGTTATTTTCAAACACATATACCAACTGATTTCAAAGAATTAAATAGATTACAATGAAAAATATAAAAGAAAGAAACATCTCGAAAGAATCGTTCGATCTGGCCGGAATAATTACATTTTCACTAAGACTGGTTGCAGGATGGACATATTTCTCCGCATTTTGGAGAAGAACAATTTTAGCGAACAAATTAGATCCGGAAGTTCCGGGGTACATCGGAGAAAAATTCAACCACTTTCTGCCCAATGCACTAGGAATAAAACCGATGATAGAATTTTTAGTTAGTAACCCCGACTGGTTGTGGATTTCGATGATAGTTTTTACCGTTATCGAAGGAATTGTTGGCCTGTTTTTTATGCTGGGGCTATTTACCCGACTAATGAGTTTTGGTGTTTTCAGTCTTGCATTTGGCATTTTGCTGGGTTCCGGTTGGATTGGCACTACCTGCCTCGATGAATGGCAAATAGGGATTCTGGGAATTGCAGCCGGGTTTACTATTTTCCTTTCCGGCGGAGGAATTTATTCTTTCGATAATTGGCTTATTTCAAAAAGAAAAAAAATTACTGCAACAAAATGGTTTGCATGGCTTGGTTCAGGAGAAATACCACTTCCGATAAAAAGCCTGAAAAAATTCGCTGTTGCTGGTGCAATAATAATTTTGTTTGTCAGCCTTTTTACCAACCAGATTTTTCATAGCGGGCTCTGGGGAACGTTGCATAACAAATCGGTAAAGCCGAAAATTGAAATTTCAAACGCATCTTTTTCTGATGGGAACCTCAATTTTACAATTTACAGAACAGAAGGTGTAGACGTATATGGCTCATTTTTAATCGGAATTACGCTTACAAACCCCAATGGTGAAAAAACCATTAATATAGACGGAAATGCACTTTCCTCTTTTACAGAAAGAAACATAACCAACCACTATGTAACAAAAGTAAAGCCGGGAAAACACAGTTTAATTATTCCACTTGGAGGAAAAGCCGACATTACAGTTCCAACAGAAACCATTGAAAGTTTTTCAAATGGGACCTACCAATTAACGTTAACCGATATTAGCGGAGCAACATGGGTTAAAGAAATTCAGTTTTAATATTTTGCAAAGTGAAAGGACGGCAAGGTTCTGCTTAAAAACAGGAAGATGCTGCTGTCCTTTTTAGTTTTCAATCAGAAAACCGACTTTATAATTCTAATCAAATTTGTAAATTCGGGTACTTGTATTAAAAATTAAATTATTTATGAAAGTAATTCAGGTTACCGATAAAAGTACGGTAAATGAATTTCATCTTTTGCCGGAAAAAATTTACAAAAATGATCCTAATTGGATTCCTACACTTCGTAATTTAATTGAAATTACTTTCAATCCTGCGAAAAATGCCAAATTTAAAAACGGAGACGCAAAGCGCTGGGTAGTAAAAAGAAATGGCGAATGTGTTGGTCGAATTGCAGCTTTTTATGATTCCGATTATTCTAGCAGTTATGACCAGCCAACCGGTGGTTGCGGTTTTTTTGAATGCATTAATAACCAAGAAGTTGCTTCTTTGCTATTCGATACAGCTAAAAACTGGTTACAGAAAAACGGAATGGAAGCAATGGATGGCCCGATTAATTTTGGAGAGAACTTCTTTTTTTGGGGACTTCTTGTTGAAGGATTCCAGCCACAGACTTTCGGAATGCAATATCATCTCAAATACTACCGCGAACTTTTTGAAAACTACGGATTTAAAACATATTACGAACAATATAGTTATTCACTTGATATTACAAATCCAGACTTACCGGATCGTTTTTGGAAAATTGCTGCCTGGGTAGCCCAAAAACCCGGATATTCTTTCGAGCATTTTCAGCAAAAAAATAAGGATAAATACATATACGATTTTATTGAAATTCACCGGCAGGCCTGGAATACCCACGGAAACTACAAACCTGTAAGATATGAACAAATAAAAGAGCTAATCAGAGATTCCAGAATTTTAATTGAAGAAGAATTTATTTGGTTCGCCTATCACAACAATCAACCGGTCGCATTTTTTATGATGCTGCCTGATTTAAACCAGATAGTAAGGAAACTGAAAACCGGAAAACTTAACGTATTCAAGTTTCTACAGCTCCTCTACCTGAAAAAAACCAAAACTATTTCCAGATGCCGTGTTATTGTTTTAGGCGTAATTCCTAAATATCAAAACAAAGGACTGGAATCAGGAATTTTCTTTCATCTGAAAAAAGTGATGTTACAAAAGATGTGGTACAACGAAATGGAAATGAGCTGGGTGGGCGACTTTAACCCCAAAATGAATGCTCTTTTTAAATCTTTTGGTGCATCAAAAACACTTACTCACCTCACACTTCGTTATTTATTCGATAAGGATAAAACATTTTCGAGAGCACAGATAATTAACTAATTCAATTTTCAATTTTCATATATTTGCCAAACCAATAATACGCCATGAAATTACAAGAAGTAAAAGACAAAGAAACCAGAAAACAATTCCATTTTGTTCCTCATCCTATTTACAAAAACGATCCCAATTGGGCATGTCCGCTGGAAGGAATGGTTGAAAGCATTTTTATTCCCGAAAAGAACCCCTCGTTTAAAAACGGAAATGCAATTCGATGGGTTTTAATCGATGAAAATGAAAAACCAATTGGCCGAATCGCAGCTTTTTTTAATCGTGATAAAGCAAAAGTTTTTGAACAACCATCCGGTGGCTGTGGATTTTTTGAGTGTATCGATAATCAGGAAGCAGCCAATCTTTTGTTCGATGCCGCCCGAAACTGGCTAAAAGAAAATGGCATGGAAGCCATGGATGGCCCTATTAATTTTGGAGAAAACTATATGAACTGGGGCCTGCTTGTTGACGGCTTTAAACCCCAGGGGTTTGGAATGCCTTACAACCCGCCTTACTATTTAAAGCTTTTTGAAAATTACGGTTTCAAGGTTTATTTCGAGCAATACAGTTATCACCTCGATATTACCATGCCCGAACTACCCGACCGTTTTTGGAAAGTTGCCGAGTGGGTTTCGAAAAAACCGCAGTACAGTTTTAAACATTTCAACTGGAAACAATCAGAAAAATTTATTGATGATTTTGCCTATATATATGACCAGGCATGGCGCTCTCATGAAAATTACAAACCGCTTGACAAAGATGATCTACGCGATTTCCTTACCAACGCAAAATTGATGATTGATGAAGAGTTTATTTGGTTTGCCTATCATGAAGAAGAACCAATTGCGCTTTTCGTAATGGTTCCCGATTTAAACCAGATTTTAACTCATCTGAACGGGAAAATCAATCTTTTTTCGCTGCTGAAGCTATTATGGCTAAAAAAGCGTAAAAAAATTACCAGAACCCGTGCATTGATAATTGGAATTTCGAAAAAATACCAGCGTTCGGGAATTGAATCGGCCATATTTTATAATTTAAGGCCTGTAATGTACAGAAAACCATGGTTTAAAGAGATGGAACTTTCGTGGGCCGGAGACTTCAATCCAAAAATTGTTGCACTTTACGAATCGGTTGGAGGAAAAAGAAATAAAACCCATTATACAATGCGCTATTTATTCGATCAAAACAAGCCGTTTAAACGTGCGCCATTAATTGAATAAGAGAGTGTTAAACTATAGCATTATTTTTCAGAAAAAACAAATTCTTTTTTTGGATAATAAAGAACAATATTTATCTTTGCAGCCCAATTAAAAGCTAGAATAATAAAATCGAATGGATTGCAGTTAAAAATGTAACCATTCAAATTTAAAAAATAAAAGAAATGAAAAAAGGAATACATCCGGCAGAATACAGATTGGTAGCATTCAGAGATATGTCTAACGGACATACTTTTTTTACCAAATCAACAGTAAGCACAAGAGAAACGGAAGTTATCGACGGTGTTGAATATCCATTGTTTAAAATTGAAATTTCGAACACTTCTCACCCATTTTACACGGGTAAAGTTAAACTGGTGGATACCGCAGGTCGTGTTGACAAATTCATGAGCCGTTACGGCAAACACATGGAAAACAGGAAAAAATAAAGATTTTTTTTACCATATTAAAAGCTTCGGTCTCCGGAGCTTTTTTTTTTGCAACAAAATCTAATTCTTAAATTATTTAACCCGGCTTTTAATAATTTAAACAGACAAATTATTTCCACTTCCGGAAAATTTGTCCGTTTCATGTACCAATTCAGTTGAACAATTCAAGCTATTTTTCTATTTCATAAAATGGCATAGCTATTGCAACATCCATTGCCACTAAAAAAAAATATACTGATAGGTCAGTTTGTCACAAATACAGGAAATAATGGTAAAAGTAAAAAATACAGTATTACATCAAATATTTGGCTCAGGTTCAATTCAAAGCGATGGCGATTTTCTGCCAATTATTGCCGACGGAGATGATCGGGAATTAAAAAACACCGAAGTTCCGGATGTTCTGCCAATTTTACCGCTTCGCAATACAGTTCTTTTCCCGGGCGTTGTTTTGCCCATCACGGTTGGAAGAGAACGTTCACTTGAATTGATTCGCGATGTAAACCGCGGAAGCAAATTGCTCGGAACAGTGGCCCAGAAAGATTATACCGTAGATTTGCCTGAAACAAAAGATTTGTATTCGGTTGGAACAGTTGCCGAAATACTGAAAGTGCTTGAAATGCCCGACGGTTCAACTTCGGTTATTATTCAGGGAAGAAGGCGATATCGGATTACTGAATTTATTACAGACAAACCCTATTTCAAGGCACGGGTAGAACCTTTAACTGATATTAAACCAGAAAGCGATAACGAGTTTAGCGCCATTGTTGGTTCGTTAAAAGACCTCTCCATAAAAATTGCACAGTTTTCGGCTAATGTGCCGCCGGAAGCAACTTTTGCAGTTAAAAATATTGAAAACTCAACATTCCTCATCAATTTTATTTGCTCGAATACCGACATTAATGTTGACGACAAACAGAAGCTTCTTGAGATTGAAAGTCTGAAAGAGCGCGGTATTCAGGCCATAAGTTTTTTGGTGAAAGAAGTACAAATGCTGGAATTGAAACATGATATTCAGAAGAAGGTAAAAACCGACATGGACCGCCAGCAACGCGAGTTCATGCTGAATCAGCAAATGAAAACCATTCAGGATGAGTTGGGTGGAAATCCGGCTGAACAGGAAATTAATGAGTTAAAAAAACGGGCAAAGGACAAAAAATGGACGGAAGAAGTTGGTAAATTCTTTGAAAAGGAAGTAGAAAAACTGGCCCGTTTAAATCCTGCCGCAGGTG
This sequence comes from Draconibacterium sp., assembly GCA_041393215.1. GTDB lineage: Bacteria > Bacteroidota > Bacteroidia > Bacteroidales > Prolixibacteraceae > Draconibacterium. The sequence continues at coordinate 7,612 of JAWKKP010000017.1, read as the reverse complement.
AATACTCTGTTCAGTTTTCGTTTTGCCAGACTTTGCTCGACTTGCCATGGAATGAATATACTACCGATAATTTTGATCTGAAACATGCGTCAAAAGTATTGGATGAAGATCATTACGGGCTGGAAAAAGTAAAAGAAAGAATGCTGGAGCACCTGGCCGTTTTGAAATTAAAAAACGATATGAAATCGCCCATTTTGTGTTTATATGGCCCTCCCGGAGTAGGGAAAACTTCACTCGGAAAATCGGTGGCCCGCGCTTTGGGTAGAAATTATGTTCGTATCAGTTTAGGAGGTCTTCACGATGAATCGGAAATTCGAGGCCATAGAAAAACTTACATTGGTGCTATGCCAGGCCGGATTATTCAGAACATAAAAAAGGCAAAATCGTCGAACCCGGTTTTTATTCTCGATGAAATCGATAAAGTTTCAAAACAGTTTCATGGCGATCCGGCTTCTGCCCTGTTGGAAGTCCTCGATCCGGAACAGAACTCTGAGTTTCATGATAATTATATAGAGGCTGATTACGATCTTTCAAAGGTAATGTTTATTGCCACGGCAAACACGCTGAGCACCATTGCGCCACCGCTTCGCGACCGGTTGGAAATGATAGAAGTCAGTGGCTATCTGGTAGAAGAAAAAATAGAAATTGCAAAACGGCATTTAATTCCCAAACAATTGGAAAATCACGGGTTAAAGAAAAATGACGTGAAGTTTTCAAAAGAGGTTATCGAATTAATTGTTGACGGATACACGCGTGAATCGGGAGTTCGCGAGCTGGATAAGAAAATCGCCAAAATAATGAGGCGGGTGGCCAAAAAAATCGCCTTTGAAGAAAACTACAACAAGAAACTCACAAAAGAAGACATACGTGAGTACCTGGGAGTTATTGAATATTCAAAAGAAAAATACCAGGGGAACGATTTTGCCGGTGTTGTAACCGGTTTGGCCTGGACAGCAGTGGGTGGTGAGATTCTATTTGTTGAAACCAGCCTGAGTAAAGGAAAAGGAAGCCTGACATTAACCGGAAATCTGGGAGATGTTATGAAAGAATCGGCAATGCTGGCACACGAATACCTGAAATCGCATGCCGAGCAATTAGGATTGGATTCCGAAACTTTCGCCAACTGGAACGCCCACATTCATGTTCCTGAAGGAGCAATTCCTAAAGATGGCCCATCAGCTGGCGTAACTATGGTTACTTCTTTGGCTTCGGCTTTTACACAGCGGAAAGTGAAGAAAAACCTTGCCATGACTGGTGAAATTACACTTCGCGGAAAAGTGCTTCCGGTTGGGGGAATTAAGGAAAAAATTCTGGCAGCTAAACGTGCCGGAATCACTGAAATCATTCTTTCTGAACAAAACAGGAAAAACCTTGAAGAAATTCGTGAAGATTATGTAAGTGGGTTGAAATTCCATTTTGTAAATACAATTATGGATGTATTGGAAATTGCTTTGTTAAAAACCAAAGTGGACAAACCGGTAAAAATCGAATAACATATTTTATTACATATAATAATCGGGATTCAGGCTTTATGGGATATAAAAAAAACAAGTAATACCAAAAGTCTGAATCCCGAAAGTTATTTCTTCTCTACAAAATGCCACCTTTATATTTCATCAGAAGATGGAATCAGCCTTGCACTCAAATCCGGATCAGCCATATCCTTGTCTAATGGAAACATCGGCCGGTTTATTCGTTTGTAGCCCAGTCTTTCCAAATCCTGATCAACACCGCCTGGCGTAAGTGCCATAATCCAATCGGCACGCATATCGTATAATTCAGGAACCAGGTAGCCAATCTTCACCACAACGATATCCGACTCTCTCGGATTTAAGCCAAGCCGAGTAAAATCCTTTTCATAGTGATAAGGTTTCCGTTTCCCGGTAACAATTACATTTACACTTCCTACTTGAACTACAACCTCAGTTTTTGCATCCGGATCTCCTTCAACTACGGCTTTTACCGTTCCCGATAGTTTTACCGGCGGCGCATAACGATGATCAATGATTCCACCTGCAAAACCTTCCACCTGATTTCCAACTCCTGCCTGAACGGCCTTTTCTACTAATTCAGGACCGGGTAAAGACGCATAAATCAAAGAGGGGCCTTTTTCCGTTTTAAATTCCGGGCGTTTCAAAATTTCCGTTAAAGTCCAGGTTACATCGCCTGCTCCTCCCGCAGTTGGATTATCGCCCATGTCGCTGATGATAAATGGATGTTTATCGCTTTTTACAGCCATATCAAGACATTCCTCCAAAGGAGCAACAGGAGCCACAAATTCAAATTCATTACGAACATCCCAAAAGCTTTGTGCCAGGTATTCTGCTCCTTTAGTCACCTTTTCTTTATCATCTCCGGTAACCATAATTACCCCTTGATTTCTGGGTTCATCGGCCCATGCATAACCAATCCATATGGCAGCGTCAATAACACCTTCCTGGTCTGCAACACGCGGAACTTTGGCATACAAGCTTTTGCCGGGCTCGATGCGGGTACTGGTTTTTTCCCCGGGTAATAATATAGGAACCGGAATCCATGCTTTATATTTTGGTTTTCCCTTCCCACTTTCCAAGCGGTCAAGCAAGTTCTCCAATGCCCGCTGTTTTGACTGAAGTGCATCTTCATGAGGTGCCATCCGGTAACAGGTTATCAAATCCGTATTCTGTGCCAGTCGTGGCGAAACATTTCCATGTAAATCCATTGAAGTGGAAATTACGGGTTCTTTACCCACCACTTCCCGAACTTTCACAATAAAATCGCCTTCCGGATCGTCCAGACCAACAACGCTCATTGCGCCATGGATATCGAAAAAGACTCCATCGTATGGAAGATTTCTCTTCAGCATTTCCAGCGTTTCATTCACCAGCGAATCATAGGCTTCGCGTGCAACAATACCACCCGGAATAGCATGTCCACGCAAAGTTGGAAACCACTCTGCCCTTTTTCTGTCAGCAGAATCGGGGGCCATAAACGGATAATACGAAAAAATTTCCTCTCCCCGCCTTACACGAAACGCATCGGTATGGGTTACTGCCGGGGAAAAAGTGCTCGATTCAATTGCAAGTCCGCAAATTGCCACGCGTGGAAGCTCACCAGACTTTTCTTTTTTGCTACCGGGGGTGCAGGCAAATAAAAAAACCAGGCCAACTAAACTAATACTGAAAATTCCTTTTTTCATTCGTTTTTCATTTTAATTTTTCAATGATTATTCTTTTAATCCCCTCGATTATTGCCTGCAAATTCAGTAGTGACTGAATACGCGCATTTTTATCGGGAACTAAAATTAATCTTCCGGTTATGCCGGTAAAGATACTAGCCAAAACTATAAGATAAATATTAAAAATGATTCTTTATCATTCTTGTCCATCAAGAATTCAATATCGTTCTTTAATACAATTGCAAATCTATACTTTAATTTTTTTTTGAGCGTAACGATAGGATTCGGTTCAGTTCGTGGATTTTTACATTTCGGCGCACAATGTAAAATATGTCTTGCTCAACTTATTAACTTCTTATCTCAAAGGGTATTCAATAACGTTATTTTAAAATATTCCGGGTACAGATAATTAAAGCACTTTACAGGCTATAAATGAAGCGTATAACCCTACTTTAGAAGATGCAGCCTGGAATATAAACAGGTTCTTTTTATCGTGTTACCATTTTTTGCATTTTGATTGCTAAGTATCGGTTTAAAAGCAACAGAGTTTTTACTATTTTTTTTAACTTTCCCCACTTTTTCCAATATAGACAGTTGTGACACTATCAGAAAATCGATTATTTATGATTAAGCCGATTCGGTTCTTAACATTTCTTTTCCTATTACTCCTGATGATTTTGCCAACGGTTTCTTACAGCCAGAGAATCAATAGTAATACAACCGACAGCCTTCGGAATGTAATTGATAAAAGCTCCGGAACCCTTAAAGTTACAGCACTTCTCGAACTTTCACGGAAGGTTTTGCACTATGATGCAGAGGAGGCTTTAAAACTGGCTAAATCGGCATTGGAGGAATGCAAAACCCACGGTCTTAATAAACCTGAAATACAATCGTTGATAGCTATTGGCAGAATATATACCGACCAAAAAAAGATGGATGAGGCACTTGCCTGTTTCGACAACGCGTTACAAATTGCCGATCAGATTAACGATGTTTGGACAAAAGGGGAGATTCTGTATTACAAAGGAGTAGTAAAGTTCAGAACCGGAGAAGAGATGCCGGCATTCGAATTGTTTAGTGCATCAATACAGGCCAGCCGTTTGTCTGACAATTTTAAAATTGCAGGTTCCTCTTATTCAATTATCGGAACTATTTTCAGAATAAACGGATTATATGACAGGGCTATCGAATACATTATAAAGGCGAAACTGAATTACGAAAAAGCAGATTTTTTAGAAGGAAGCGCCTGGTCTGCATACTTATTGGGAAGAATTTATGCCGACCTGAAGATTACACCAACAGCGCTCCGTTATTTTAGTGATGCACTCCAAATTTACCGGGAAGTATATGAAGTTGACGGAAACGGGTCTGGTATAGCTATCTGCTACGAACAAATTGGATTACTTAATATAACCCTGGGGAGCTACAAAGAGGCCAGAAGGAATTTCGGATTAATGAAGGAAATATATACCCGGCAAAATTCGGAAGCGGGCATATCAAGTGCAATCAAAGATATAGGAATACTCGAATATTACGTTGGAAACTATGCCGAGGCGGAGGAACTGCTGAAAAAGGGATTAGCCCTGAAAACCCAACTGGGCGATATGTTGAGTTTACCCGGAATTTATCAGAACCTTGGATTATGTATGCTTAAAACGGCCCGCGAGAATGAAGGGTTCTCGTATTTACAACAGGGGCTTGAACTCGCAACGGTGAACAATCAGAAAAAAATTCAGCTCGATATCTATGCCAGAATGGCCGAGGCTTATCTGAATATAAACGACCTCCCGAATGCCATAAAATGTCAGAAGAAACAGATAGAAATTCAGGATTTACTCCTTTCGGGCGATGCAAATATAAAGCTTGAACAACTGCAGGCCATTTATGAAATCGATGAAAAAAACCAACAAATTGCCGAACTGGAAAAACAAAACAGAATTAACGAACTAAACATCAGGCAGCAAAAGATTTATCAGTACTTTATGATTTTTGGAATTGTTCTGGCACTTTTGATTTCGGGCACTATTTACTGGTTTTACAATAAACTGCGTTATAAAAACCGGGAACTTCATGAATCCAATGTAGCGAAAGACAAATTCTTTACCATTATCGCTCACGATTTACGCGGCCCTACAAGTTCTCTTGCGGGGCTATTGGAACAACTCAATACGCATTTCGACAATTTTGACAAACAAGAATTGAAAGAAATGATATCTATAACTTCAAAATCGGCCGAAAATGTAAACAACCTGCTCGAAAATCTGCTTATTTGGACCCAGTCGCAATTAAACAAAATAAAATTCCATCCTGCGGTGCATTCGCTCCATGATATTTTTCAGGATGCAATCTATACAACAAAACCTGCTGCCGAATTTAAAGAGATTGACATCAGGGTTGAAGAAAAGAAAGGCATTTTAGTTACTGCCGATGCCGACATGGTACAGATTATTCTGCGGAATATAATAAACAATGCCATAAAATTTACCCACCGTGGCGGCTCAGTGGTGATAAAGGCTGATGTAGAAGGGAATAACCTAATCAGAGTGAGTATTACCGATAACGGAGTGGGAATCGAAAGCCAACAACTTCAGAAAATTTTCGACCTTGCCAATACACAGCATACTCCGGGTACCGAAAACGAAAAAAGCACAGGGCTTGGATTAATCCTCGTAAAATATTTTGTTGAAAAAAACAATGGTACTTTAACCATCGACAGCCAGAAAGATAAAGGCACAACCGTATCGTTTACCTTACCTGCGGCCCAATTACCGGGAACACAAAACCAATAGTACCCCGGTTTCTCCTGCCCCGCGAGAGAAGAAAAATACACCGGGTTACCCTGCACCAAAACATGTTGGTTGTAAAATTTAATGTTTATCGTGTACAGCTGTTTAAATCGACCAACCCATAAACACACATAAACAGCCCCTGATTCATCAAGACTTAATTTGAAAAATAATTTGAGCTCAAACTTCATAAAATCCAATCGAACTCCGATAATTTACCGGGTAAAGTTCAACGTTTGGGAAAAGCGCGTAGTGTTAGCCGCAGTTTTTGCAGTTCATCTTCGAGAATCTCCGTGTCTTCTTTGTGCCCTCTGTGGTTAAAAAGTTCTGTGTGCAACGTTCAACAAAAGGGAAAAAGATTCTGGGATTTTCTTGGTTGTGCAAAGAGACTTCTCCTGTTTTGGCGTTCTTTCAAATCAGCATTGAAATTGGTGACAGCCACCCGGTTCAACTCATTAAATTCATGAGAACCAACCATTTCATCATTGATTAATTACGTACTTTTTCGTACCTTAATTCATATTAACTAAAATTTCAACCCATGAAAAAAATGAGCCGAATCTTTACGTTGTGCATTCTTTTTACGGGATTTTTTACTGTAAATGCAATTGCACAGGAGGCTAATACCATGCCTCAAAACTTTTTGGTAATGGAAGAGTTTGTCGAACCCGCTAACATGCAGGCATTCTGGCAAGTACAGCAAAAAGCTGTTGATCTGTGGCATAAATATGAATTGGATTTGTCGATTTATACTTATCGAACCGATGAAAGTTCATTTTACTGGATAGTGCCTATCCGGAATTTCGGTGGTATTGACGAGGTGTTCAAAAAAGCCAATGAAGTAACTACTAAAATGAAAGGAGACGGATTTGACGGCGACAAGGAATTCAGGGAACTTTCAACAACACAATCGTCTGTTATTCATTGGTCGGAAGAACTCTCCTATCATCCCAATGGGGTGCGCGACCAGGCTGACAATCGGTATTGCGAATGGCTCTTTGTATCGCTGCTTTCAGGTCACGAAAAAGAAGCCGCCGAAGCCGTAAAAGCCTATAAAACTTTTTTCGACAGCATTGATGAATCAGATGACTGGGATTGCTATACCGTAATGCTGGGCTACGACTCCCCTATGTGGGTTTTTATGTGGAGAGATAAAAGTGCACTCGCCATGCGTGAGCACGACAAGGAATTATACGACAAATACAAAGACAAATTACATGAGCTTTACATGGGAGTAGGAAAACACGTCAGAAAAACAGAATCCAGGAGTGGCTGGTTCATGCCCGAATGGTCATTGTATAAGAAACAGTAAAAAAGTTCAACATCAGGGAATAGATTGAAGATACAAGAATCAAGACACTGAATACAAGACAATAGAATCAGAACAACGTTATCAGTCACAGTTATAGTTTTGGGCAGACAGACTTTGAGATCCGAGTATCTTCTTTGTGCTCGCTGTGGTAAAAAGAGTTTGGTGGGTAAGGTTCAACCTTCAAAGCAAAAAACGGGAAAGCCGCAGGTCATTGGTCATCAGTAATTGGGGAAGTTCCTGTATTTAAGAAGCCGGTACGATCAGGTTCGTTTCGGCCTTAGCTTACCTGAATAATCACCTTCCCCCGGGAGTGCCCTTTGGAGAGGTACAGAAAAGCTTCAGCAGCTTTGTCAAGCG
>JAWKKP010000016.1:0-181181 GCA_041393215.1 Draconibacterium sp. | reverse complement strand
AGCAACAGGCCGGGCCGAATTAACAAATTGCCATTCCCCATTTTCCAGGCAATACAAATCCAGACCTTTTATACCAGTCATTGTAAAGTGGTTCATAAAAGCATCGTTGGTTACTTGCCATTTTGCACCAATAACAGTTGAACTGGTCCGAAAGCGAATAGCCAGGCCACTGCAATTTTTTGATAATTTCCAAACAGGAGTACGAGTAACGTTTTCCAAATACGCAGGCAAACGGTCATACCGATTTTGGGTATCGGTGAATCCCTTCCCTATCACAGGAAGATTAGCGGCATCGATATACTTTAAACTATCAGCAGAAATCGCCATTCCTGCGAGTGGAAACAATAAAATAATTGCGAAGATTATTTTTTTCATTTGTATATATTTATTTTACATCAATAGCATCAACCGGGCAAACCGCCCGACAAGAATCACATTTAATGCACAACCCGGTATCAATGCTGTGTTTCTCGTGTGGCGTAAAAGGAATGGCATCGACCGGACATTTTTGAACACATTTGGTACAACCAATACAGTTGTTGTTTACGGAATAAGTTATCAGTTCTGTACATTTTCCGGTTGGGCAAACACCATTGATATGCGCTTCATATTCTTCCCTGAAATATTTCAACGTACTCAAGACCGGATTTGGCGCTGTTTTTCCCAATCCACACAAGCTACCTTTTTTTGTCCATTCAGCCAGTTTTTCCAGTTCATCCAAATCGCCGGGCTTGCCTTTTCCTTTTGTTATATTATCCAGAATATCCAGCATTCGTTTGGTTCCAACCCTGCAGAAAGTACATTTTCCACAAGATTCTTCCTGTGTGAACGAAAGAAAATAGCGCGCGATATCCACCATACAATCGGTGTCGTCAAGAACAACCAAACCACCGGAGCCCATCATCGCCCCCATTTCACTCAATGATTCATAATTAATGGGAGTATTGGCATGTTCGGCTGGAATGCAGCCACCGGATGGGCCGCCAATTTGCACAGCTTTAAATTTTCGTCCGTTTGCAATTCCACCGCCAATTTCTTCAATCACCTGTTTGATGGTAATTCCCATAGGAACTTCAATCAAACCACCTCTTGCAACTTTCCCCGCCAAAGCAAAAACTTTTGTTCCGGTACTTTTCCCAACACCAATTGAAGCAAATTTTTCAGAACCTTCACGAAGGATGTATGAAATCTGCGCAAATGTTTCGGTGTTATTTACCAAAGTTGGAAATCCCCACAAACCACTTTCAGCAGGAAACGGCGGACGGATTCTCGGAAAACCACGTTTCCCTTCAATCGATGCCATTAAGGCGGATTCTTCGCCACAAACAAAAGCGCCTGCTCCTTCATAAATTTTCAGGTCGAAATTAAATCCTGTACCCAGAATATTTTCGCCTAACAAATTATTTTCTTCACAAACCTTCAGCGCCTCCCGAATTCGTTTTACTGCCAGCGGATATTCAGCCCTGATATAGAAATAACCATGACTGATTTCGGCCGCAAAAGCTCCAATAAGAATTCCTTCGATAACCCGATAAGGATATGACTCCAAAAGCATTCGATCCATAAATGCGCCAGGGTCTCCTTCATCTCCGTTACAAATCAGATATTTGGTTTTGTTTTTTTGCTTCTTTACCATTTCCCATTTTACTCCGGTTGGAAAACCGGCTCCGCCACGGCCACGGATTCCACTTTCTTTCACTTCCTGAATTACCTCCTCGGGGGACATAGTTTCCAACACTTTTCTGAGCGCTGTAAAACCTCCCCGACTTTTGTATTCATTAATATCCAGCGGATTTATCATTCCGCGATATTCGGTTGCAATGGGAACCTGTTTACCCAGAAACGATGCAACCGGTTTTTCGCGCATACTGATTTCATAGCGTTCAATCCCCTCCCAATTTCGGTCGGTTTGAATGTCTTCTACCAAATGCAGAAGTTTATTCTTTGTTTTGGTGAAAAATCCCGGAGCATCGAAATGCGACTCAACAATATTCTTTACATCTTCCGGCTTTACTTTGGCGTACAATGTTGGTTCGCCTTCGTTGGGAACTACCTCGACCAATGGCACCTGGTGGCACATTCCCACGCAACCCACATGTTTCAGTTTTACACGGAGTCCACTTTCGTTCACCACACTTTCCACTTCTTTACGGATTTCTTCGCTGCCACTGGCCACGCAACAAGAACCCAACCCAATTCTTATTTCTCCTTTTATTTCAGAACCATCAGAACGACGGGCTTTTTTCGAATCTTTTCTGCGGCTTTGATTTTCAAAATCGGAGATGATTTGGCCTACTTGGTCTGTAGATACGTGTCCATAAGTAATTCCGTCAATCTGAACCACCGGCGCCAGCGTGCAGCACCCCAGACAGCTCACTTTTTCAAGTGTGTATTTTCCCGATTCTTCGGTATTTACACCTTCAGGTAACTTAAATTCGCGACGAAAAGCATCGTACACCTGAACGGCGCCTTTTACGTGGCAGGCTGTCCCCACACACACTTTTATCATGTGTTCGCCAACGGGTTGTAACCTGAACTGAGAATAAAAACTGGCAACCCCTATAATTTCAGCAGCCGTAATCGATGTTTTTTCAGCGACATAGCGAAGTACATCCTCCGGCAAGTAATTATACTCTTTCTGAATGGCCTGTAAAATTGGAATCAGGCTCTTTTTTGTGGAGCCTTTTTCAGCAATTAACTGGTCTATATTTTGAAAATTGTTTGTCATTTATTCCCCTTCTTTAATGTCATTTCGAAGGAAGAATGAGTGAGAAATCTGCATCAATGTTCAAGATTTCTCCTCACATACTCGTCGAAATGACAGTTTCACCCAAGTTTTCAGTCATTACCTCATCTGTCCTTAAAAATGGAGCCTACCCGGAATGACAGTCTAAATGTTATTTCCCAATACAATATAAATTCTTTTCTCCCCGAATATAAATATGTCCATCTTCAAATGCGGGTGTTGTGCCACCGGTTTCGCCTAATTCATTTTCACTAAGGAGTTTCTTTTCTTTTGAAAATTCATATACCCTCATTACTCCATCGTTATCCATCAAATACATTTTTCCATCGGCAATAGTCGGTGAAGAATAAATAGCTGCTCCGGTATCATCCTCCCAGTATTGCTCTCCGGTTTTCAAATCGTAACACACAATTACACCATAACTAGTTGCAATAAACAACAGTCCTTTACAGGCCACAGGACTAGAAGCTTCCGGCAAATATTCATCGTTGTCCCACAAGGTTTTGTGTGTACGAATATCAATGGCAACCATCCTTGCATACTCGTTGGCAGCAACAACAATTCCATCGGAATAAGCTACCGATGGCCCAACTTCACCCATCATACACTCAACTGACCACAATTCCTTTCCTGTTTCAACATCGTAACCGGCAACAATTGGATCAGCAGTTAAAACCACCTGGTATTTCCCGTCAACTTCCGCCAAAACCGGACTTGCCCATGAGATTTTCGAATTTCGAGTTGTTTCCCAAACTGCATTTCCTGTGGCAACATCAAGTGCCATTACTTTGCCACCATTATTCGTGTCATACTGAATAATTAATTTATTATTCCATGTAATTAATGAAGAAGAATGCCCGTAATGATTGTTGGGAACACCCAGATTTTTTGCCCAAACACGTTTGCCATCCATATCGAAGGCAATAATATCGCCAGTGGCAAAAATGGCAAAAATCCTTTTCCCGTCGGTTGTTAAGGTTGGCGCAGAAAGCCCGGTATCCGGTGTAACTTTAGGCATTGCTGAAGGTGATCCCTGAATATTGTCGACTTTACCCGTCCAAAGTAATTTCCCGTCGGTTCGATTGTAACAATATACTTCCCGACTGGCAGCATCGGCGCCGGCAATAAATATCTTGTCGCCCCAAATAACGGGCGAATTAAATCCATTTTTAGGGATTGGAGATTTCCATAAAATATTAGTTCCGGCGCTGCCATCCCATTCGACCGGAGCGTTTTTGATAAAACTAACCCCTTGTGAAAACGGACCGCGGAAAGAGTTGCTGTTCTTCTTTATATCTGCCAAAAAAGATGAAGCTCCAGACCCCGCCACCGCAGGGTTTGCTTCTGCTTTTTTAGGTTCTTCCTTTTTAACTTCAGCCTGTTTTGAATCTTCTGTTTCAACACTTTCTCCAGCTGCTTCTTCGGGCTGTTGCTCTGTTTGGACTTCAGGTTCAATCTTTTCCGATTGAGCTGATTGATCAGGGACCATTGCCGGATGATTGTCCACATCAATTACTTCAATCCCTTCATTTTCCTCAACAGATTGATTTTGATCCGCGCTGGTTGAAACATCGTAATACTTCAAATGATTAACGGTGATAAATGAAGTTCCCAACGCCATAACGAGCATAACCGCTCCCACAATTATAATTCCTTTTTGAGCCAGAATTCTACTGGCAATTTCGTTTTCGTGTTGCGTATCGGGCGCCTCAATTTTTGATTTCAAAGAATAATAGAACCTAAGCGCGAAAGCAAAAACAATGGCACCAAACAATAAAAGATACGCACCGGTTTTTACCTGCCACTGACTGTTAAAATAAGCCTTTCTGGCCAATAAATCGAAATTACGGATTTCCATTTTTAGCGCATCGTCGTTAGGATCCTGTTTTAGCCGTTCGACCAAAGCCTGAATTACCTTGCTGTCGGTTGGGTCGTTCTTCGACATCTGCCAAAAGTTGAGTAGCAACAGTAAAGCCACTGTAATGCAAAAGATGCCCGAAATAACGGCAATGTTTTGTGAAAGCTTTATTTTATCTTTTATATCCATTTTTGTTCATTGATTTTCATTTTTCCACCGGACAATAATCCATGCAGCGACCGCAACTAAAGCAATTTCCTTTATGTGGTTCGTAGTCCTGACGTTTTCTAAAAACGACTGTATTCAGCAACGTCATTCCAATAACCAAACCTAAAAAACCTCCGGCCATCATACTTCCCACGTAAAATTTATTTTGAATAAGTTCTGCTTCCTCAACCAATGTTTGCATTGGTTTTCCGGATGACAGGAAAGTCTGAACATCTATATTGTCGGGGTCATTCTTTATCTCAGGATGTGAAATCAAGAGTTCTGCCAAATAAACATCGGGGTTTGCCTTTGACAAAAAGGTATGCGATTTTGCACCAACAAAAACACCGGCAGCCATCCACAGCGGAATAATTATTGCGTAAGTGATAAATCGTTTGGGTCCTAAACCCGATTTCACTACTTCTTTTTCATTTGTAGGATAATTGATGGCATCAAACGGACAGGATTTGGAACAGAGCTTACACTGAATACATTTCGAAGGAGTGATGCTTAAATGCCATTTTGAAAATCGGGACATCCAGCTTAATAAAACCCCATATGGACACAAAAACCGACAGTAAGGACGAGCCACAAACATTCCCATCAACAACATCGCAATTCCTAGTACAACCATCAAAAATTTAGCGTCCATTCTGAAGATTCCCACAAAAGGATCGTAACGACAAATAATAAAATCGGTTCCGGTGGCGGCAAAAAGCACTGCCAGCGACAGATAAATATATGGAATCAATCCCAGCGTTTTATTCAACCATTTAGGCAAGTTCAGCGGTTTAATTACCACTAAATCCTGAATGGCTCCCAGCGGACAGGCACCAGCGCAAAATGTTCGTCCAAAAAACAAAGTGAATGCCAATGGTAAAATAAAAAATAACAATGCGGTTACCGAAATTGCATAGTTTGGATCAAAAAAGGATAGCGTTACATTTTGAATGGCGCCGATTGAACAAATACATCCGTTTCGGTAGAATCCAAAATAAATCAACGTAAAAACAGAAAGTCCCAGTATTCCGTATCTCGAACGCTTTTTTATGGCAAAATAGGAAGCGAGGGAAATTACAATAACAAGGATAATGACATCGAAATACTCCAATTGCAACGCGCGTGGTTCAGGTGTAATGGTCGTTGGTTGCGTATAACCTGAATCGAATTCCGGTTTTGGAAAACGTTGCTTTTGCGCCAGGCTGTTTAAACTCAGCAATGCAAGGGTAAGTATTAAAAGTATGTATTTTAGCTTCTTCATAAATCTACGTCCGTTTTTTTATGCCGGACTATCTTTCGTCCAGTTTCCTTTAATGTTATATGCTTCACTGGCTTTTACCCTTTTTATTGCATCCGAAGGACACATGCGTGCAATGGAACACTCGTTGCAATTCAGACAGATATCGTGAATAATCTGTAAATGAAGCGAACCATTTCCAAACGAAGTACACCCTTTTACACATTTGGCACAACCGATGCATAAATCTTCATCGATAGTATACTCAAAATAAGGTTCTTCTACATAATTGCGCTTAATAGCTGCTGTGGGACAAAGCTGGTTTTCTGCCGCTGTGGTACGCGCATTGGAATCGGGTTTCAGATAACCGCCACACAAATCGCAGTAACCACATAATGCATAAGCATGAACACACTTTACGGCTGAAGGTGTCATTACACATTCGGTGGCACAACGTCCGCATTGCGTGCATAAAAACGGATCGATTTGCCAGACATAATCATCGGCTATTGCTTTGCTCAGCGATAAACCGCTGACTCCTCCCAACGCCAAAGCCAGCGATAAACGAACGCCGCTTTGGATAAATTCCCTCCGGTTTTTTGATTTGTTATTTTCCATGTCCTCGTTTCAATCGTCCTTCCAATGTGTGGTGCATATTGACTTGAATGCACTTTTTTACTTCTCCTTTTAGTGGTTTTTTTCCCTTTCTTTTTTAACCTCCGGATTTGTACAATTAGCAGCTATACCGCAACTATTGCATGCGGGAGATTCAGAGCAATCTGTAGAAACTTTATTATTTACAATCAGGTAACCTGCAGAGGCAGTAATTCCTCCTAGCAGTAATAATCGTCCTCCTGCTATGAAAAATTCTTTTCGGTTCATTTTCTAATCATCTTTTCAATTTTGCGGTGCATGGTCTGCCGGTCTTTCCAAACTACGGGTGTAAATGCACCTTATCTTTTTCACCTTTTAATCCCCGGTATAAATCCCGAAGTTACCAATGTTTAACTCCGATGGAGTTGTATTATTTACAGTTTTCTGTGTAAACTCGGTGTTCTCGGTGTTAAATCCTGGAGAAACACTTGCAAACACAGCATCTATTTCAATTCAAAAACACGAATTATTTTTCGTTTAAAATCGAGGGCGTAAATATTCCCCGAGCTATCAACTGCCACATCCGGCGCTTCATCTTCGTTATTAAACTTAACCGGTGCAGCTACTACGCCAAGCAATTCACCCGATGGTTTATGAACCTTAATCCGAACCAAACCTTTTTCGCTGGTAACGAAACTTCCATCGGGTAAGAAGGTAAAATGAGCCGGATTACAGCAGCCACTAAAACCATCGATTTTCATGCTTGTATTTTCCCAGTAAGCGCGTAAATTTCCGTCGAAAGTATAATTCTCCAAAGCATGAATTCCGGGATTGGTTACCCACAATTCTCCATCGCCATTAATATCAACATCGAAATACGGACTGGGAATAATAAAACCATGCATTACATCATCTCCTGATTTACCTTCGAATTCATTAATTTTTTCGCCTGAAACTGAGTATTGGATAATCCTTCTTTTTCCGGCATCAGCCACAAATACGTTTTTCCCAAAAGCAACCATCGATGTGATAAATGTTTTTTCTTCAGGAATATTCCATTTCAACAGTTCATTCCCATCTTCAGAAAGAACCTGTATTTTATTTTCATAAGCCACGAAAACAGTATCGCCTGAAACTTCGAGAGAATGCGCGTTTTCAGGCAACTTAATTTCATTTAATAATTTCCCGGAGAGGTCAATAACTTTTATAGAAGCATCGCCGGAAACAAAAATTTTGTTGTTCGTAATCGTTATGGCTGAAGGTTCTTCAAATCCAATCTTGAAATTCTTCGTTTCCTTATACAACACCAAATCTTCATCTACATCCTTAAACTCATCGATATTGTATTCATACGGATTTGACTTTGTCTTATCGGGCCGTTTCGAAATATAATCGCCGGCAATTACAGCAATTATAACCACTGCAAGAACTATCAGAAATATGATGATGCCTTTGTTTTTCATTTCCTAAACATTCAAATCGATACAAACCATTTTTTTCGAATCCCTTAAAATAAGGTAGCCGTTGGCTAGCGCAAAAGGAGCCCAGGCATCATGTCCGTCTTCAAAAATTTTTGCCTGATCCAGTTGAATATATTTTTCAGTGCTTGGTCGGGTAATCGTTAATGTTCCGTCATCGTTTAACACGAATAATTTATTATCCGCCATAAAAAAAGGTCCAAGCCCAAACCGCACTTCTTTTCCACTCGACCAAACTATTTTTTTTGTATCCGATGGATCAACACAAACCAATTGGTTTCGCATGGTTCCGCCATCTTTTGGAAGAATACCAAATAAGTGATTTTTCCAGTAAATCGCGGTTTGCTGTTCACAGGCCAGACCATCTTTGGGAGCATATTCATATAGGGGTTCAATTGAAAACTTTTCATTATTTGCAGAAAGTTTTAACATCATACTACCGGCGCCGTAACCCGCAGTCATAAATATTTTTCCATCGGGCATGCAAACCGGTGAAGGAGCCACAACCGAATGATTCCACGCCGGAGTTTCCCATAGTATCTGACCCGCATCATCGCCATCGGCAGCAACTCCAACCAAACCACCAACTGCGCTGTAGACATACATTTTTTTCCCTCCAAAAGTAAACGGTATAACTGAAGAATGTGACATTAGCCATTTATTAGGATTAGGTGTTTCCCAGAGTTTTTCGCCCGTGGCACAATCGATAGCCACCATCAACGCTTTTCCACCGGTTGCAATAATTGCTTTCCCATCATCAATTAGCGGGCACTGACCGGTGTACCATAAAGGAACTTCGGATTCGTACTCTCTGACAACATCGAGCCCCCAAAGTAAATTTGCAGTTTTACGTTCGAGGCACATTACCTGGCACATCGGACCCATTGATAAAATATAATCTTCGGTTACAGCAGGAATAGTTCGTGACATTCCGTGGTTTCTCTTAATATTCAAGCTATAACCACGAACCCACATTTCTTTTCCATCAATTAAAGAAAAACAACGGAGCAAATCGGCCCGTTTTTCTTCATCATAATCGAGTACATAAGCAAGACCTTTGTATATGGCAGCCCCTGAATGGCCTTCTCCTAAATCAACGCTCCAAACAATTTTGGGTCCTTCCGGTCCAAACTTTTCAATCAATTTTACGGGAGATTTCGAAATATTGTCAAAATCGACTCCGCGAAACCGTGGCCATGTTTCTGTAAGTTCGGTATATTCAGTGCTATATTCCTTGAAAATTTCACCAATTTGAACATCCTGTAATGAATCTCCTGCACCACGGTTATCGGCACCTTCTACACTAATTCCAAAATCCCGTGTCGGATCATTGTTCATCCACCAGAAAATAAGGACGAAACCAATTATTCCGATAATTGAAAGGGTGATATTTATGGTTTTCTTCGTATTCATTTAATACGATTAAGGTTCTTAGAATTCTATTTCGCCTTGATGTCATATACCATCAAAACATCGCCATGCCGCATAAAAAGTTTTCCATCGGCTATAAAAGGATGTGCCCAATGTGTGCCTGCCCCCTTTGTAATTTTAAATTGACTGACAACCTCAAAAGCATCGGGATCTGGTTTCACTAAACCCACATTTCCACGTTCGTTATACGCGTACAACATTCCGTCGGCCATCACCATCGCACCTTTTGTATCCCAATCGGCAACATATTTAATCTCTCCTGTTTCCCAATTCATGCAAACCCAGCGCCCACGCTTGTTATCGAACCAGTTTGAGCCATACAAATGCCCATCGTATAAAATAACCCCATGATGATGATTATCAAAAGTATGGTCAACAAACACTTCAGAAACAGAAGTTCCGGTAGAATCTACCTTCAACATTACAGCCGGATAATCGTACCCCATGGTCAGAAAAATCCGATCGTCTTTAAAGACAGGCGTATTGGTCCAGATTAAACCATTGTCCTGCCACTGCCATTTATCAGATTTCCAGTATTTGTAAGTCCACTCAATTTCACCTGAATTTGGGTCAAGAGCAATTAAATGCGAAGCAATTACGGCTAAAACTACCCGATGTCCGTTAAACTCATAAATTGTAGCAGATGCATAAGCGCGCGGACCTCCCAGCGATTTGCTTTGCCACACCAAATCTCCTGTTATTTTATTAAAAGCGACAACACTTGTTTTGTTTCCACCGGGTGTGCAAATTACCTTATCATCGACAATCAGAGGAGTTTCTGCGTTACCCCAAACATGATATTCACATTCAAATTCTTTATCCACATCAACTGCCCAGATTTCCTTTCCTGTTGCCCGCTCAATACAAACCAATCTGCCCGTTCCGCTTTGAACATAAACCCGCTCCCCATCAATTGTTGGTGTACTCCGGGTATCAGGAAATGACTGGTTCCATGAACGCCCGTAGGAAACCTGGTATTTAATATTTCCCTGCATGTCAATGGCGGATAAATAATCGAGTGTATCAATCATTCCAGTGGTATAAATCATTCCATCAGCATATATAGGTGAAGACCAGCCTTTTCCGATTTTCTCCACCTCCAGTAGTTGAGTCGGACCATTTTCCGGCCACGATTTCAGCAAACCCGTTTCATGAAAAATGCCATCACGATTCGGACCTCGCCATTGTACCAGTTGCGAAAAAGAGGTAAAAACCAAAAACATAAATACCAAAACGAAGCTAAACTTTTTCATGTAGTTTTAATTGGCTGGTTTATAACTATTTTAACAGGGAATTTCACGCTGAAATATTGTTTATTTATCATGACTTTCCCTTAAAAATTGAAAGGACTAAAATATAATCTATTCGCAACATTTACAATTGGTTAATGTAATTTAGCACACGTCTAAATAGCGCACAAATAAAGGACTATCAGCACTTTTATTACAACAAAAAAGCCTCGTTTTTCAACGAAGCTTTTCAACTATTCTAATTCGGTATTTTTAACTTTTTGCCTGACGTTTCCGGTCGTGCTCATTAAGGAGTATTTTACGAATACGCATGAAGTGCGGTGTAACTTCAATGTACTCATCGTTTCGAATATATTCCATTGCTTCTTCCAAAGAAAATTTTACAGCCGGGGCAATACTGGTTTTGTCATCAGATCCTGAAGCTCGCATATTGGTAAGTTTTTTGGTTTTAACAATGTTGAGCGTTAAATCATCCTGCCGCGTATTTTCTCCAATTACCTGGCCCATATAAACGTCTTCTCCCGGTTCAACAAAAAACCTTCCGCGATCCTGCATTTTATCGATGGAATAAGCAATTGCAGTACCAGTTTCCAAAGCAATCAAAGCTCCGTTTCTACGCACTCCCAAATCGCCTTTCCAAGGTTCGTAACCATAAAAACGATGCGCCATAATTGCTTCCCCTTCGGTTGCCGTTAACATTTGATTACGCAGTCCGATTAAACCTCGGGCAGGAATCAGAAAATCCAGGTGTGCCCTGTCTTCCTTAATTTCGATATTGGCAATATCACCTTTACGTTGGGTAACCAACTCAATTACTTTCCCCGAAAACATCTCGGGAACATGCACGGTTAAAGCTTCAATCGGCTCATGTTTTTGCCCATCAATTTCCTTAACAAGAACTTTGGGCTGACCTACCTGTAGCTCAAAACCTTCACGGCGCATGGTTTCCACTAAAATTGAAAGGTGAAGAATTCCCCGTCCATAAACGAAAAATGAATCAGCCGAGTCGGTATCTTCCACTCTTAATGCAAGGTTTTTCTCTATTTCTTTGTATAAGCGATCGCGCAATTGGCGTGATGTTACAAACTTTCCGTCTTTACCAAAAAACGGCGAGTTGTTGGCCACAAACATCATGCTCATGGTTGGTTCGTCTACTTTAATTGGCTCCAACCCTTCAGGAACTTCGCCATCAGCAATGGTGTCGCCAATATCAAAACCGTCCAAACCGAGCACGGCACAAATCTCACCACAAGGTACCACTTCCTTTGTTTTTTCCTTTCCCAACCCTTCAAACAGATACACTTCTTTGGCAACCGTTTTAACAACAGAACCATCACGTTTAACCAATGAAACCGGCGAGCCCGGAGTTAAACTTCCACGAGTTACTTTTCCAACAGCAATTCTACCTGTATAAGAAGAATAATCGAGCGAAGTGATACGCATTTGCAACGAACCTTCTTTAGGTTTTGTCGCAGGAATGGTTTCCAGAATTACATCCAGTAAATAACTAATATCCGTAGTTGGATTTTTCCAGTCATCACTCATCCAACCGGCCTTTGAAGACCCAAATACCGTTGGGAAGTCAAGCTGGTCTTCAGTTGCTTCCAAACTGAACATTAAATCGAACACTTTTTCCTGTGCGATATCGGGAGTACAATTAGGTTTATCTACTTTATTTACTACAACAATCGGTTTTAGACCCAAATCGATTGCTTTTTGCAATACAAACCTTGTTTGGGGCATAGGTCCTTCAAATGCATCTACAATCAGCAAAACACCGTCAGCCATATTCAATACCCGCTCTACCTCTCCTCCAAAATCGGAGTGGCCCGGGGTATCAATAATATTGATTTTCGTGTCTTTATAACGAACCGATACATTTTTTGAAAGGATGGTAATTCCACGTTCGCGTTCCAAATCGTTGCTATCGAGAATTAACTCGCCCATATCCTGATTTTCGCGAAACAGGTTTACCTGGTGTAAAATCCGGTCAACCAGTGTAGTTTTGCCGTGGTCAACGTGTGCAATTATTGCAATATTTCTAATTTCTGTCATGTACTATTTTTATTCTTATCCATTAAACCGCTTCGCCATAAAATTGTTTTCAAATTCTATTTTCCTTTTGAAAACGAAGCATTTATACAAATCGGGCGGCAAAAGTAAGAAAGTTTTTTAACTAAAATTCAGGGCAAATTCGATTTCAGCAAAAATCAAAAGAAATTTAATATCAAAATGAATTTTTACAAAAAAATTAGTTTTTTAGTGGAAGATTAATTTTTTGCCACTATTAAATATCAAAAAATCAACTACATGAAATCTTTTAACATGCCCCCTTTCTAATTATCGTTTGTATTTTTATCTGATGGTTCCGATAAGTTTGTAAACCCAGAAATGAACAGTGACTGTTTGATCAGTTTCCCATAGTTGGGAACCATCCGTGGCAATGCGGAGTTATCCGTGGCATTTCTATAAAAGATGTTGCTACTATGATTTTAATTGGTGACTTGGATAGCTATATTTTTTCCTTGTAACTTGCTTATGGAATATCAACGGTACTGAAGTTATTTTTAATGCTGAAATAAAAGAGATTCCCTTAGAATGGGCACTTACGGATGATACCGTACCATTGAATACTAAAGGTACTCCGGCTACGTTAACAGTTTAAGGTGAAGAAATTATCCTGAACTATCGGAGTTTACGGAAAAACGGAGAGGGAATTACTCAACTTGCTTTGGCATTTCTTACAAAAGGAGTGTTTTTTCTGATCGATATCTTCTACATAAGTTCCCGAACGCATTACACAACTGGGAACATGGCAGTGAATCAATCCAAAAGTATGTCCAAGTTCATGGATAATTACCTTTTTGAAACGTTCAAAAAGCAACTTTTCGTTTTCGTTTAAACCATATTGCTCATTCTTTAACCGGTAAACCGACACAATTCCGGCACTTCCATTGTATATTGCCTGGCCAAAAATGTAGGTAAGAATCGGTATAAATAAATCGACTTGAAACAACCCAACTGTTTTTAAGGAATCACCGGTATATTCCGTATGTATCAAATGAAGAAGTTTATTCGCATCGTATTGTCTTCTGGTAGCTTCAAAATAGGGAGAAATATCAAGGTAAATAGCAGAAACGGCAACCTGAACACTAAACACAGCGCTCACCTCCTTTGCCAAACGTTCCAGAAAATCCTTCTCGAAACGCCCAAATGAGACCAATGATATTTCCTTTTTGCTCAAGAATATTTGATTTTAACATGCTTTTTTAAGCATTTATTTTTTGGGATTGCTAAGCTGGTGCTTTTTAATTTTGCTGTATAAAGTCACCCTGTCAATTTTTAATGCTTTTGCTGCCCGGCTGATGTTCCAGTTAAATTTATCGAGAGTTTTAAGCACGTATTTTTTTTCCAGATCATTCAGACTGTCATCATTGTCTATAATTAAATCTTTTTCAAGTGGCAAATCTTTTAGTCTGATTTCTTTTCCGTTACCAACCACAATGGCACGCTCAATCATGTTTTCGAGTTCCCTCACATTTCCGGGGAAAGAATATTCCTCCAATCTTCGCATGGCTGCCGGGTCGACCAATAACAAATCGCGGCTCATAGAGTTACAGTATTTTTTTATAAAATAACTGACCAGCATCGGAATATCTTCTTTTCTGTCTCTCAACGGTGGAATTGTAATATTCACCACATTCAACCTGTAGTACAGATCTTCCCGAAAAGTCCCCTCTTCCACCATCTTTTTCAGGTCTTTATTGGTGGCACAAATTACCCTGAAGTCTGATTTAATTTCCTTATTTCCACCAACCCGAACAAAGCTTTTTGATTCCAAAACACGAAGCAGCTCAATCTGCATTTTTACTGAAATAGTGGCAATTTCATCCAAAAAAATGGTACCACCATCTGCCATTTCAAATCTTCCTTTTCGGTTAAACATGGCCCCCGTAAATGCACCTTTTTCGTGACCAAACAATTCACTTTCCAGTAAATCTTCAGAAAGAGCCCCGCAATGAACGGTTACCAAAGGGAAAAATTTTCGTGAAGAGTTGGAATGAATGGCCCTGGCAATCAACTCTTTTCCGGTTCCGCTTTCACCTGTAATTATTACCGAAGAATTGGTTGGTGCCACGTTCTCCACTTCCCTCAGCACTTTAATCATGCTTTTGCTGTTGCCAATAATATCCTCGATATTTTCCAACGAAACCAGTTTATTCTTCAGAATCTCATTTTCATTTCTCAGCGAAATCTGGTGCGCTGCGTTTCGAATCAAATGCGTTAAGTCATCGGGATCAAAAGGTTTGGTAACGTAATCATAAGCACCATCTTTTAATGCCTGAACCGCAGTTTCGACCGACGCAAAAGCAGTCATAATTATTACGATCGAATTGCTGTTAATGGCTTTGATTCTTCGGTGCATTTCGAGGCCATCCATCCCCGGCATTTTAATATCGGCCAGGATAATATCGAAATTCCGGGTCTCTATTTTCACCAGCGCCTCTTTGGCATTGGCGGCCGAATCCACATCGTAACCATCTTCGAGAAACCAATTGTACAACGAATCCCGCACCGATTCTTCATCGTCAACAATCAGCATTGATATTGTTGTCTTCATTTTAAAAAGTTTCTTGTTTTGTTTCCTGTTCCTGTTTTTTTACCAAATCGAACCGAATTGACATGGCAGTGCCCTTACCCGGTTCCGATGTTACTTCAATTTTTCCTTTATGGCTCTGAACAATGCCATGAACAATAGCAAGCCCGAGACCAATTCCGCTGGCATTTTGCTTAGCAGAATAAAATGGTTGAAATATCCGTGAGATATCTTCGGCTGCTATACCAACACCGTTATCGATAATATCCATTTTTATTTGCTTCCCATCCGGATTTGTGGTTTTAATAATTACCTCACCATTTTCAGAAATCGCCTCAATTGCATTCACCAAAAGGGCCACCGTTACCTGTTTAATCTGGTTATCGTTACAGAATATCAAATCGTTTTCTGCATTAAAGTCGGTGTAAAAATGAATTCCGGCAATTTTCATCTGGTGCGCCATCAGATTATAGGTTTCTTTTAAAATCTGATGTAAATGGCAATTTTTGAAATTTTCCTGATCTTTTCTGGAGAAATCAAGCAGGCCTTTTACAATATCGCCGCAACGTTTTGACTCACTTTCAATCACCTTGAGATACTTCAACATAGAATTTTTTGAATCTTCGGGCAATTCAATTTTAGCGATTTGTTTTGCCACCAATTTACTGTATGTAAGGATTCCCGAAAGCGGATTGTTAATTTCATGCGCCACAGAAGAAGATAATTTGCCCAACGAAGTGATCCGCTCAATATGGATCAGTTCACTTTGAATTTCTGCGAGTTCTTCCGACTTTTTTTGAACCTTATATTCCAGTTGATGCGACCAGTTTTCTAACTCACGGTTAGCTGCATCTAAATTGTTTAACATATTATTAAAGGCCAGAGAAACCGATTTCATATCATCAAGCAAATAGGGCTGAATTTCCAGGCGGCGGCTTCGGTCACCTTTTGAAACAGCTTCACTTGCTGTAATAATTTCGTTTAAAGGTTTCTGAATTTTATTCCGGGTAAAAAATATTAGAATTGCCACCACTGCCAGAGTAACAATAATTGAAAGGAAAAAAAATTCTGTTGACGATTTTGACACTGCTGAATCGAGTTCTTCAAGTGGAACTTTAATGATTAACGAACCAAGCACTTCTTCATCGCTGCTATGTGCATGACATGCGCTTGCATAACACGACCGTTCATTTAAAATGGGGGTACGAACCAAAAGTTGTCGGTGCCCCTTATCGCTTTGATTCATTACGCAGGCACTCTTTGAGTCGATAATACGGTATGTTTTCTGTTTAACGGAAAACATTTCAGATAAATTACTATGACAACCGATACAGTTTGGGCTTCCGTGATCCTTTAGTTCTGAATTAAAAGTGGAATAAACAAGGCTGTCGAGATTATTGTACATGTTAACCTCATCAATTCCGGGCATTGAATTAATGATATCGAGCGTATTTTGCAAAGCACTTTTATCGTTTTTAAGCATGGAATAATACAACGATCCCTCTATAACAGAGCCAACATTGTCACCGTGTTGGCGTATTACTGTGTTAAGATACCCTTCGTAAACTGACTTGAAAATTACACTGTATGAAATAAAAAGGAAAACCGAAAGAATGGCAATGATATACACAACTCTGGCATATATCGATGAGCTGAAACTAAGATAATGAAAATAGAATCTTTTAGCAGATTCTCCCGGCTTTTGAATGGTTTTATTTTGATCTTTTTTACTCATTGCATGGTTAGTCAATCGGTTGTTGAAAGGCAAGACCAAATTACAAAAAGAATTCAGGGGTTAACAATAAAAATTCAGAAATCAAGCAGTTTTATCTAAAAATTCTTTTTGAAAATCGTCCCAGATTTCTGCTTTTAATCCTTCCAGCGGATTCATTTGCAGTTCACCGCCCTCCTGATAAACCAACATTGATGTTTCATTATTCTTTGATAGCGTAACATTCAGAAAATCCTTAAACCGCTGTAACTCGCTGCCAATCCATTTCACCGCTTCTTCAGCAAAATAAAAGCCAGATGTTTCCGCTTTCCAGTTGGATGGTTGAACAGCATACATCCAACCTTTGCCATACGGATCGGCTTTCATAATTTCGGCATTCTCTTCAAGCATTGAATTTGCGCTAACAATTATGCCTGAAACTGGAGCAAACAATTGAAGCCGTTTTCCATGCTGTTCGATTTCGGCTAAAACTTCACCTTTACTAATTTTATCGCCTTCTTTTTTAACCATATTCAATTGAATTGCACCAACAATATGAAGAAGAAAATCATCGATCCCGATTTTTGCATTTCCTGATTTTTCAATAAAAGCCCAGGTATGGTTCTTACTGTAAAACAAACCTTTCGGAATGCGCAACGCACCCGCTGTTAATGCTTTTACAATCACCTGAATTTGCTTTTTAACCTGCGACTTATTCATAATCATCCAAAAAGGAATAAGGATTAAAAAGAAAAATATAATGATGATATACTCTATTCCTTTTGTATCGAAAATATTTGTGTATGTAAATCCTTCCATTTTTTTAAATTTTAAATGATTCGGTTATTGTATTAATGCACACTTTTTGCCCAGGTTGGAGATTCTTTTAACACAGGCAAACGATTAATTACCCAGCGGAAAATCCAGATTTCGGTAAATATTACAGCAAGCGTAACCACAATTTCCATCCACGATGGAACATAGTGAACAGCAGCATCCCACCGGAAACCAATTACCGTAACATTCAACCTGTTAATAATAATGCCAACCATGGTAATTATAGCCGCTACTTTAACAAGTGTTATGCTGTTTCTCCGGTAGCTGTAATAGAACAACAACATTGGTAAAAGAACAAATACAAGCATTTCGGTTAGATACCAGTAGCCCATTTTTGTATTCAGATAACCCCAGTTTTTGTTGTGAACAAAAACCAGAATCTGAAGGAAGAAATAGGCAAACATAGCACCAGCACAGATTTTTGATAAACTGTGAATGATTTTGTTGTGTTCGTGGTGATTCTTTTCACTGATTTGGTCGCTGAAAACCTTGTTGGTAATCGAACCTTCGAAAATGACCATGGAAAGCCCGGCAAAAATACTCGACACAAAAAACAGGATTGGAATAAACTCGGAATACCAGAGTGGATGAATTTTTTCCTTTGCCATTAAATACAAAGCTCCAAGTCCTGATTGATGCAGCGTTGACAAGGTAATCCCGAAAATGACAGCGGCCAGTGTCATGCCCGACAAGATTTTATAGGCACGTTTTGCCCCTAACCATTCGGCAATTGCAGGAGAAAATTCAATTAGTTCGGCAAGCATATACAACAAAAAATGCCACGCAACAAGAAATAATACTGAACTTGTTCCAAATCCGTTCCCAATAATCGGGTTAATTACATTCCACGGCCGGCCTAAATCGAGCAACAAAGCCCCGGCATAAAACACATAGGCCAAAAACCCGTTTAACACCGTAACCCGAACAATAGAATGGTACTTTTTCATATTCAGAATATATACCATAAATGTGATTACATAAGCGCCCCCGGCAAAAGCAACACCGGTAACCACATCGAAACCAATCCAAAGCCCCCAGGGAACTTCCTGTGTTAAATTGGTAATCGAACCAATCCCTTTCCAAAACCGGATAACGATTAAGATTAAACCCAAAATCATTATCGGAATAGAAATCATATTAAACCAGGTAAACCATTTTCCTTTTGGTTTTAACTCGCCAAGGATAAATCTGAACCTCGATTTTTTCTCCTCGTTTAATTGCAGGCTGATGGTATTATTCATTGTCTTCGGTTTTTTTGTTGTTATTTTTAGTAGCATCCTGAATTCCGAGCAAAATCATTGGCCAAAGCACAAAAACTGCCGGAACACTGTATAAAAACCCCTTGGTTAAAGCCGGATAAGAAGCATTCTGAATATTGGTATTAAATCCCAGCTCTTCAAATGGTACCGGCGAAAGATAGAGGAAGGAAGTACCTCCGGCTTCTGTTTCACCGTAAATATGGTCGTAATACAAATCCGGATTTTCAGCAATTCTTCTTCGTGCTTCAGCCAATAATTCTTTCCTTGTTCCAAATACCAGTGCTTCGGCAGGACAATTTTCAACGCAAGCAGGCAATTTTCCTTCCTCCAGCCTTTCAAAACACATGGTGCATTTTGTAATTTCAGGATTGGCACTGTGGTATTCAAACTTGGGTACATCAAACGGGCAGGAAACCATGCAATACCGGCATCCCATACATTTATCGTCCCGCCAGATTACAGGACCGTTTTCGGTTTTGTGCATGGCCTGTGTTAAACAAGCCGCAGCACATGCCGGCTGATTGCAGTGCATACACTGCCGTTTTACATAAACTTCGCCTTTCGATGTATCGTAAAGGTTTACTACTGTTCGCCGGGTTTCGTTGGTTTTTCGAACTACCCCAACTTCGGGATAATCTTCCGGCACTGGCAAACCATGAGCTTCTGCGCATGAAACTTCGCATGTTTGGCAACCGACACAACGCGTTGAATCATATAAAACCGCATTAAATTCAACCTGTTTTTTTGTGGCAGGTGCAGCATTCAGCTTTTTGCCCAAAGCCAAAGAAGCCCCGGTTACACCCATTACTTTGAAAAAATTTCTTCTATCTATTCCCATGACGATAAAATTCAATAGTTAACAATTTCAAATGGCTAATTCATATCCGATGTATCAATAAACTGAACCTGAAAATCCTCCCAAGCTTTCGGTCCCAGTTGCTGAAGTGGATAATCCTGAAGCTCACCTCCTTCCTGGTAAACTAACTGACCGGCTAATTCGGGCCTTTCAGCTACTGTTGTCACAAAATCCTTTAAACGTGCAAATTCCTTTTTTACCCACTCGCGATAAGGTTCGGCCATTTTGTAGAAGCTAACTTCGCGCAACAGGTTTGAAGGTTCGACCGAATATATCCAACCTTTTGAATATGGCGAACTATTCATGAGATAAGGAGAAGTGACCAGTTCTTCATTTATTTCTCTTATAATTCCTGAAACGGGTGAAGAAATATTGATTTTTTTCCCTTCCTGAATTAAGGTGATAACGGGTTCATTCTTTGCAATTTTTTGCCCCGGTTCCTTTAAAACAACTCCGGTGAACTTTCCTGTTACGTGTTGCAAAAAGTCATCAATGCCCATTTTAACAGTTCCATCCTTTTTTATAAAAACCCAGGTATGCGACTTATCGAAAAATACTCCGCCTGGAATATTCAGAACCGTTTCATTCAAAACCTTTTCAGTGTGTATTTTTTCAGAAATTCTCTTGCCCGATTTTCCTCTAATGTTAACGAAAACAGTCACAAAAAAGAGGATAAGACCCAATACGATAACGCCTAAAACAATCGCCCTGGTATTTATGCCCTTTTCAGCTTGAACTGCCGCGAAATTGAACGAAGGTGTCAGTTTTTCAAGATTCGACCGAACTTCATTGGAAGCTAATTCAGTGTAGCCATTTTCACCAACACTGTGCTGCCCGGAAGTTACAACCCAGCTTAAAAATCCGGTTATGGCGTCGTCTTCAGGTTGTGTTGACGAAACGGCGTAGATATTATAAATTAGTGACTTCGGATATTTACCAATCCAAACGGCGCGTTCAAAACTTTCCAGGTTTGCAAAAATATTCTCATTAAAATCGAGTCTTCCATTTCCATTTTTATCAATTGGAAGCAGACTTACCGATTCAATAAAATCGTGTTTCTCCCAATCGACTACATCAGCCAGCCGGCAAAATGCTATCGAATATTTATCATTTTTAAGAATCTCCAAAATTTCGTTCATCGGTTTTGCTTCTACCGATTTAATTATGGCCGGATCAATTTCCAGAAACCTTGAAACAGAAACTTCTACTTCTGGTTTGTTAAGAATATAAAAATGAATAGGTGCATTCTGA
The DNA here is from genome assembly GCA_041393215.1 of Draconibacterium sp. GTDB lineage: Bacteria > Bacteroidota > Bacteroidia > Bacteroidales > Prolixibacteraceae > Draconibacterium. Next base: position 159,869 of record JAWKKP010000016.1, on the reverse strand, counting down.
GCATTCTGAAGAAGTGTGTTCCAGTTTTGCATTTCTTTGCTTTTCGTTAAAGCAGAAAGTTCTTTTACTGAAACTCCTTTGGCATTTAATATTTCAGCAAACGGGTTTTCACGGCTGATGACAGGTACAATAATATCTCGACCAACCACCATTTGCCACATTGATTCGCCAACCATAGAAACATCGGGCCTTTTTACAAAAAATCCAAGAGTGTTAGAATTAGTAAGCTCGTCGTTAAAAGCTGAAAAATTCAGCGGTTGAATTTCGAAATTGATTCCGAAATTATTTTTTGTGTAATCCTTTGTCCAGGATTCAACGAGGCTTCGTGATTCCGGAGTTGTACGGATCAGAACTGTTTTATCTGACATTGCAGCATTTGCTGCAATTTTGCTGCCCATTCCAAGTGTTACCAGGATAAGCAGTGTTGCGGTTAATAGAATTTTGGTTTTCATTGTTTTACAATTTATATGTTCACTTTTTAGTGTTTCAATACCTTCTAAAGGATTAGAAACATGTTCTGAACCTATAAATTCAACTTTGATACCAAAGAAAATTTACACTACAACAAACTGATTACAAACCACATAAGTCAACCACTGTAAAAACCATCAACAATACATACTGTTTAACATTTTTACACTATTCAATTCAAGTATATATTTATCACTACAAATCAAGCACTTAGCAATGGTGTAAATTTATTCAACATATGTAAATTATCTCAACAGATATTTAATGTATTGCCTGAAAGATACGGTTCTTGGAAGTTTTGATTTTATAAAATATCGTCAAAATAAAAGAACTCATATCCTTATTATTTCGGTATAACAGAAAGAGAAATTCGTTTCAAACGAAAAGATTTCGCTGCGCAAGTTTGTTGAAGTTGGTCGCTTTTAAGGCTATTATTTTTCGGAAATAATTGTAGGTAGTTATTATTTAATCAGGAATAAATGTCTGTCGGTGCGCAAAATCATTTTATCATATACAAAAGCGGGAACAGCTTTAACGGTTTCTCCAATTTCGTTTTCTGCAACAACTTGAAACGAATCCCCGGGTTTAATGATCGTGCAATCGCCTTTCACATTAAAGAAATAAATATTTCCGGCAGCAAAAATTGGCGATGAGTTAAAGTTTCCTTTCAGTTTTTCCTTCCAGATTACCTTGGCAGTCATGGCATCCAAGCACGTAACCATTCCCCGGTCGTGAACCATGTACATTTTCCCATCAACAATTACCGGAGTTGGAATCTGCGGAACTTCGTCCTCGTACATCCATTTCATATGGGTTTTGGTTACATCGCCCTTCCCTGTTGGATCAATTGCATATTGCCGTGTAAAAGATGGTTTGTTATCCTGAAAAATCCAGCCTGAATTTACAAATACCAAACCGTTGTAGAAAAGCGGCTGACTTACTGTTGAATCGTATCCGTATTCAAAGGTCCACACGACTTCGCCAGTATATACATCGTGTGCAAAGCACATAAACGAAGAGTTGCTGATTAACAAATCTTTTCCATTTGCATGAATTACAATTGGCGTTTGATAGGATTTCCGGTAAACCGGTTCAATCGGATCGTAAATCTCTTTAGGACGAACGCTTTTCCATATTGTCTCCCCAGTTGTTTTGTTTAGTGCAATGACATATGGATCCGCTGTTCCTTCCAAATGGACTATCAGCATATTTTTAAAGAGAACAGGTGAAGAAGCCGGCCCCTGCATGTGCTCACATTTTAGGTCTTCTCGCCTCCAGACAATTTCAAAAGTATTTGTATTAATGCAAGCTGTTCCGAAGGTTCCGTAATGTACATAAATAAATCCGTCTTCAATACAGGGAGTTGGCGTGGCATACGAATTGGTTCCATGAATATTCTGCGGGTCTTCGGCAGTAAAAATCGTTTTTTCATCCAACAATTTGCCTGTTTCCAAATCATAACACAGCGTATAAAATTCTTTACCATCCCTGGCAGCCGAAGTAAGCCATACCTGCTTGTCAAAAACGATCGGCGATGACCAGCCTAAACCTTTTACCGGCACTTTCCAAACAATATTGGTTGAATCGCTCCAGTGTAACGGGGCACTTTCAACATTAGCATGTCCTTCCATGGTTGTACCACGGAAATGAGTCCAGTTCTCCTGTGCACCTGAAAATCCGATACAAAACAAAAAGACCAAAATCGAAAAGAAAATTTTGCGGTTCATATAAAAAGGTTTAGATGAAAAAATCAAAGTTAATCGAAAATCAGACATTCAAAAATTTAATTTTTAAATTGCGCAAAATGATAATTGATAAACAAAATGACAAAATTGCTGATACTACTGATTGCGGTTTTAATAATTCCCGGGGTGATGGTTGAGAAGAAGAAAATACTGATTATTGGTGACTCTATTTCCATTGGTTATACTCCATATGTTCGCGATGCTTTGGCTGACAAAGCAATTGTGGTTCATAATCCAGGAAATGCGCAACACACCGGAACTGGTCTCGCAAAACTAGACGAATGGCTTGGCGATGAAAAATGGGATATTATTCAGTTTAACTGGGGTTTGTGGGATTTATGCTACCGCAGCCCGGACTCCTCGGAATTTGGGAAAAAAGATAAAATAAACGGGGCCGTTGAATTCACAGTTGAAGAGTACAAAACAAATTTAGAGAAACTGGTAAAAAAGTTGCTTTTAACGAATGCAAAGCTGGTTTTTGTAACCACAAGCTTTGTACCTGATGGTGAGCGGGGAAGAATTGTTGGTGACGACAAAATATACAACAAAGCGGCACTTGAAGTAATGAAAAAGTACCATATTCCGGTAAACGACATTAACAAAGCCTCAAAGAAGATTCATAAAATTGAGGGAAAAGCTGCAAATGACGTTCATTACACCGAAGAAGGGTACAAATTATTGGCAGATAAAATTGTTTCCTGTCTTGAGAAAGAATTGAAAAAAGGCGACAAATGAAAAAATATTTTATTCTTTTCATACTAATTTGTTCCATTGAAACATCGTGGTCTCAGGAACCTGCAGAACAAAATGTAATCCGCGTGATGACATTTAATATTCTCCATGGAGCGACAACAAAAAATGATTTTGACCTTGATAAAATTGCGGATGTAATTAATAAATACAGTCCCGATTTAGTTGCACTTCAGGAAGTTGATTTTAAAACCCGGCGTGCAAAGAATTACGATTTGGCTACTGAACTCGGATTACGCACAAAAATGGCTCCGCTTTTTGGAAAAGCAATGGATTACGACGGTGGCGGATATGGAGAAGGGATATTGACCGTCATGCCCATTATCTCAAGCCGCACAATAGCTCTGCCTCATTCTCCGGAAAACGAACCGCGTGCTGCGTTAGAAGTAACAGTCGAACTTCAATCAGGCGATACCATTTGTTTTATCGGAACTCATTTCGAACATCAAACCAATAATCCAGACAGAATTGCACAGGCAAAAAAGCTAAATGAGGTGTTTTTGAAAAATAAATTTCCAACTATTCTTGCAGGCGATTTAAACGCCACTCCCGAAAGTGAACCGATTCAGGTTCTAAAACAATATTGGAGCGATTCATCGGCCAAAAATCCGCAACCCACCTTTTCTTCCAAAAATCCGGTTAAGAAAATCGATTATATTCTTTACTATCCAGAAAAAGGCTGGAAAGTTCTGGAAACAAAAGTCATTTGCGACTCCGTTGCGTCCGACCATTGTGCATTGCTTTCTGTTTTACAATTAGTCAAATAAAATATTAATATATCAATCTTAAAATTTAAACTCAATTCCCTGGGCCAGAGGTATCTTTGAACTAAAATTAATCGTATTTGTTTGGCGTCGCATATAAACTTTCCATGCATCGGAACCCGATTCGCGGCCACCTCCGGTTGCTTTTTCACCACCAAATGCACCACCGATTTCAGCGCCTGAAGTGCCAATATTTACGTTAGCAATTCCGCAATCAGAACCTTCATGCGAAAGAAATTTTTCAGTCTCCAGCAGATTTGTTGAAAAAATCGACGACGACAATCCTTGCGGCACGTCGTTATGAATCTGTATCGCTTCATCCAAATCGGAATATTTTATCAGATAGAGCAACGGGGCAAAAGTTTCTTTCTGAACAATTTCAAAATTATTTTTCACTTCTGCAATACAGGGAGACACATAGCACCCTGATTCAAAACCCTTATCTTCAAGAACTTCACCACCAATTAAAATTTTGCCACCTTCTGCTTTTACTTTGTCAATTGCATCATGAAACGTTGAAACGGCTTTCTCGTCAATCATTGGGCCAACCAAAACATCAGGATCCAACGAATGCCCGATTGGAAGTTTTTTATATACTGAAATCAGTTTCTGTTTGAATTCTTCATAAACCGATTTATGAATGATAACCCTTCTTGTAGAAGTACAACGTTGCCCACAAGTTCCTACGGCACCAAAAGCAACCGTACGAAGCGCCATTTCAATATTGGCATGAGGAGTAATAATTACAGCATTGTTTCCTCCCAGTTCCAGAATCGATTTTCCTAGCCGTTCACCAACCAACCTGCCTACGATGTGCCCAACTTTAGTTGAACCTGTAAATGAAATTAACGGAATATTTCTGTTGCTAAAAAACGCTTCGCCCAAAACGTCAGAACCTGCAACAACCAGATTCAGCACCCCTTCAGGAACATTATTTTCTTTTAAAACTTTTGCAATAATTTGCTGCACAGCAATGGCGCACAGAAGAACCTTTGAAGATGGTTTCCATATAACAACGTCGCCGCATACCAAAGCAATCATGGCATTCCACGCCCAAACGGCAACCGGAAAATTGAAAGCTGAAACTACACCAACAATTCCCAACGGATGATACTGATCGTACATGCGGTGTTTTTCGCGCTCTGAGTGCATAGTAAAACCATATAACTGTCGCGACTGTCCAACCGCAAAATCACAAATATCAATCATTTCCTGAACCTCGCCTAAACCTTCCTGAAGAATTTTGCCCATCTCATATGAAACAAGCCTTCCCAATGGTTCTTTGTATTTTCTTAATTCAAGCCCAATTTGACGGACTATTTCTCCACGTTTGGGAGCAGGAATCATCTGCCAGGTTTTAAATGCCTTTTGTGCAATTTCGACTAATTCTTTGAAATCGGCTATAGAGGCCTGTTTAACACTGGCAATTCTTTCTCCATCCGTCGGAGAAATCGATTCGATTTTTTTTCCAACGGTAGTTTTCCAGTGTGTTCCGGTGCAAACGCCAAAGTTTACATCTTGTATATTCAGAAGTTTTAAATCCTTATCAATATTAAATGTGGTTTTCATCGCTAAAAGTTTAAAATGAAAAAGTAAAAATAAAATTCTGCAGATTTAGCTAACGACCGAAAGCATTCTCATCGAGACATTCAGGCATCCCGATGTAAAAAAAAACCGGACAAAAATCAGACTGAACCATGATTTGTAAGATAATAAAAACTCGTTAATAATCCTTTTAAAACAGGGGTTTTTATAACAGGATCGAACGGCATATCAATATTTTAGTTATCAAAACTCAAAAACCGGATAATTCTTTTCCTTTAATAGGAACTAAAACCGGCTTTATTATAAAACGAAAATTATCAGCATCTTTTAATAAAAAAATTAGCACCTTTAAGCAAATTCAAAAATCAATATATACAAGATAATAAAAGCATTAAAATCTTGTCTGGATTTATTGGGAATATAAAAAATAAAAAATGAAGAAAGTTCTGATATTGGGTGCCGGAATGGTATCCAAACCTTTGGTCAATTATTTACTAAACAATAACTTTGAGCTGACCATTGCCAGCCGTACAAAATCGAAAGCAGATAAATTAATCAATAGCCATAAGAACGGCAAATCGGTAGCCTGGACTATCGATAACCTGGAAACCCTCGAGAAATTAATCTCATCCCATGATCTGACTGTTAGTCTGCTTCCATACACGCACCATGTAACTGTTGCCCAATTGTGCATAAAACACAAAAAAAATATGGTAACAACGTCGTATGTTTCAGAGGAAATGCAATTACTTGACTCAAAAGCAAAAAGTGCCGGTGTTATTATTTTGAATGAAATGGGGGTTGATCCGGGCTTTGACCACATGACAGCAATGCGGATTATCGACAAAGTTCACCAGGATGGAGGAAAAATCAAGGAATTTTACTCGCTCTGCGGTGCGTTGGCTGCTCCAGAAGAAAACGACAATCCGTTTAACTATAAATTTACATGGTCGCCGAAAGGAGTTATTATGGCAGGAAATAATGAAGCCAAATACCTGAGAAAAGGCGAGATTATTGAAATTCCGACCGAAAACCTTTTTAAAAATCCACTTGAAATCGATTTTCCTGAAATTGGAAAAATGGAAGTATATCCTAACCGGGACTCGCTTTCTTATATTAACGTTTACAAATTGGCCGATGTTGAAACCATGTTCAGAGGGACCTTTCGTTACCCCAACTGGTGCGCAAGTATGGATGCCATTAAAGCCCTGGGCATGGTAAGCTACGAAAAGGAGGATTTTGGAAAAAAAACATATGATGATGTAATTGCCGAGAAATTAAATGTTTATCCCAAATATGTAAAAGAAAAAGCGGCTGAAAAGTTAGGGCTCGACTTATTTAGTCCGGCGATGGAAGCGTTGGAATGGTTGGGACTATTTGAAGATACTCCGGTTGCCATAAAAGAAGGCTCGACTTTTGATTTGACCGCCGACTTAATGATGAAAAAAATGATGCTCAAAGAAGGTGGTCGTGATATGGTAATTATGCTTCACTCTTTTTTAGTTGAAAAGGCAGATGGCTCAAAAGAGGTGATCAAATCGAGACTACTTGATTTTGCAACAAAAGAAGACACATCGATTGCCCGCACTGTAGCGCTGCCTGCTGCAATAGCAGTAAAAATGATACTTGATGGTAAAATTAAAGATACAGGAGTGCACATCCCCGTTTCAAAAAGCATTTACGCCCCCGTACTAATTGAGCTCGAAAAGCTTGATATTACGATGCAGGAAGAATGGGGATTACCGGAGTCGGAGAAATTGGGATAAACCAACTAAAACCACTGCCGCTTCCGAAATAAAAGAACACCAAGAACCGATAAAATCAATGAACCAATTAAAATCCCCGGCATAGCTATTATGGAATTTTCCATGAAATTAGGCACATTCATTCCAAAAATACTGGCAATTAAGGTTGGAATCATTAAAATGATGGAGATAAGCGTTAACTGCTTCATAACAACGTTCAAATTATTTGAAATTACCGAAGCAAAAGCATCCATCATTCCACTTTGGATATCAGAATAAATCTGGGCCATTTCCAAAGCTTGCTTATTTTCAATCAGGGCATCCTCCAATAAATCTTCATTAATTTCGGAAGTAATCTTTTTTGAGCTCCTCAGTTTTGCTAAAACAATTTCGTTCGATTTTATGGATGTAATAAAATAAACCAGGCATTTTTCCATTTTCAGCAATTTATTGAGTTCACTGTTTTTAATCGACTTTTCCAGATCCTGCTCAATTGTTGAAGTCATCTGATTAATTTGCTTTAAATATTTCAGATATGAATTTCCTGCCCGCAGAAACAACCGTAATATAAAATTGATACTATCCGAAATTTCACGATACTGTTCCCGAAACGGTGATGGCTGACTAATGGGTAGAATCTCGTTGTCCTGTAAGCAAAGGGTAAGCGTGAAGTTTTTGGTTAAAAATATGCCTAAAGGAACGGTATGAAAAGGAACACTGTTATGAACCGACTCAATCGGAATTCGCATAATTATTAAACTCCAGGTATCTTCAAATTCAACACGAGGCCTTTCATCGGTGTCTAATATATCGTTAATCGCATCTGCAGGCAATTGAAATTCACCTGTTAATCTTTCAATTTCTTCGCCGGTTGGCTTTGTAACATTTATCCAGCAACCATCTTCAACTTTGGAGATTTCGTTGTATCCTCTGAAAGTTTTGAAAATTTTAATCATTTTATCGTCTCCTTACTTTTTATCCGCAAGAAGACACAACAAGTAGTGAGCCCCTTACAGACAGGTTAATTTTTACTGTTCTTATGACACGGGCCTTCGTCCATTGATTTGATTTTAAAATTCCGGTGCAAATGTAACTCTAAAACCAAATAATTATTCATCGGTACAGAATTTAAATTTTGAGACAACAAATCAGTTTATCTTTCAGAATCTGGTTTCTCTTCAAAATAATAATGGAATGATTTTCGAAGACTGACCCGATTGTATCCGGATTTAGTTTTCGTTTAATACTTCAAGAAAACGGTAAAATGATTGTTTAGAAATACTCCAGTCCGGCGGTTTTATATCTCCCCAAGCCTGCGGCGTATCGCTCATGTTAAAATAATTGACGCCTACAATCTGGTGATTTTCCCTGATAATTTTTGCCGCCCCTTCCAGCCATTTGGTTTGAAAATCTTCCGGTCCTTTTACACCAAATTCAGTGATAAAAAGTGGTTTATCGATGAACCTGAAACGCCAGAATTTTCGCTGAAAGATGGTTTGAAACGTTTCCTGCATATTAGGATCGGTAATATTCTTATCGGGCAATCCGTAAATAGCTATACTGAAAAAATCCACCACATCGTTTCCAGGGTACCACTCAATCGAGCCACGGTCGCCGGCAGGGCCCCAAACCCGTTTAATATTTTCAGGCCAGGGTTTAAGAAAAGTCATAAAATAACGAAACGAATGTATGTAGTCCACCGGATTTTGACTTTGCCATGGATAGCGCGTTATCGGAATTTCCATCTCGTGTGCATATCGCAGGTAAAATTCCTGATTACCGGAACTTATTAACTTAAAAAACGCCTCTAACTCTTTATTGTACTTTCCCTCAGTAATATGTTGGAGGACTGAGTCGTCGCGATCTATCAAGGGAATACGAAACGGCTCGAATGTTACTATAACCTTGTGATTCCGGTCTAATACTTCATTAAAACTTTTTTCAAAAGTGCCATCGGCCAGATTTCCAAAATCGGCAAAAAGGTGTTCAACTGTAACCGGTTTTTCATTGATCATGAGCGAATTGGGGTCATAGAATCCAATCTCTGGTGTCTCATTTCCTGCCCTGAATTCCCTGACATCAAACCTTTTGAAATTCTTTGCCGAATATATATTATCTCTTTCTTCTTCAATTTGGTTGCCTATTTCAGTCACTAACTGAGCATTTATTGAATCATTCGGACTGCTTTTTGACCCCAGTACGTAAATAGGTTTATTCATAAATCTCAACCGATGTAATCTTCGTTGGAGTTCGTATTTCACCGGATAGTTTTTTGGATAAACATCTAACGACATTTCGGTATCACTTTTTAGTGTAATTGTTGCCGCATCCACCACATCATCACCAGGGTAAAACTCCATAACTCCGGGATAACCAGCTGGCCCCCAAACTATTTTCGCCTGTGGTGCGTACTTTTTACAGACTTCTGCAAAACGTCGAAAGGCATCAATGTATCCCGGCCCGTAATATTGCCAGGGATAAAAAGTTACCGGAACTTCCATATCCGGGTCAAACCGAAGATACACGTTTTTACGGGAACCAATCCATTGGGTGCACATGGCTTTAAAAACCTCATCATATTTTCCATCTGCAACCTCTTGCAACGGATGATTGAATCTCGACAAGAGCTGGTTTCCACCCCAGGTTTCCAGTGTAATTAAAACAGGAATATTATCATCTAAACTTTTTAATCCATCATCTTTTATTTTCCACTTTTTAGAATCAAAGATCCAAACATTTAAATGCTGAAACGTATCAATTATTTGATTTTCAAATTCAGGCTGAAAGGAAAACACAGCAAGTACAGGTTCGCCTGTATTTGTTCGAACAACATTTTCTTTCTTTGGTAAAAGAAGCGACTTTATTTGTTTTTTGTATTTATATCCGGCGAATATAACCCCGATTGCAACAAGCAGAAAAAGTGAAACAACAATCTTCCTCATACTATTTATACTCATCTAAATGTGCCTTTATAAGCAACCAATATATTGAAAACTACAAATTCTATTTTAATCTTCCCCGTTATAACTTTTTTTTGACTTTAATTTAACAATAAAGTACATACCATAACAAAGCAGTTTAAGTTAATCTACCTTTTTACTCTTATAAATGATGCCAAATTCATCTTCCAAATGTATTTCAAAATTTTTTGTGAGTGATTCATAAACATCCGGGATGTTACGCTCCATGTCGTAAAGATTCATCTCACCTACATAAGAACTTTTTTTTGGGATAACAACCCAATTGGCTCCTTCATTTGCCAGCTTCTCCAGAATTTGCGCATCATTCTCTGCGTAATCAGGTTTATAGTGATCTTTCCAAAGATATGCAGGTGGGAACAGCCAGCCATTTAACCCGCTATAATATATTGTAATTGGATTTTGTCCCATTGTAACTACCAAATCATCCGGGTTGGCAATTTCTTTCAGTTTAAGACCCATTTTGTACTGATTATAATAAAGTTTGTAGTAACTAAACCGAATTTCGCCATAACTGCTAAAAAAAATGACAAGAAGGCTAACAAATAAAACCAATGAAACTCCTATTTTGCCGGATATTTTTTTGTAATAATCCTGAATTCGAATTAGAACATCGGCACTAAAAAATGCAGCAGCCGGATTAAATGTCAATGCATTGTTTGCATCTATAACCAGATGATTTGCTTCCACCCCGAATTGAACGACCATTGCCAACACCCAAAAATAAAATAGCCAGCGAAACAAATCAACCTTAGGCGGCGAAAACGCTAAGCCTATAAAAAAAAGTAAAAAAACCGGCCCTCCCCACAACCATCGGGTAAGGAGATAATATAATTCGTGAATGAAATAGCTTTTATGAATCCACTCTTTTAGTTTACTGAGAGAAGACAAAAATTTACCTGATCCTGCAAAATGATATGGAGGATAACTAGAAGCCAAATGATTGACCCACAAATAATAAGATGCTACAATGGCAAGAATCAGCATAAGAATTACTATCAGTCGGGCAGTTTCAAATTTATTGATAAAACCTTTTTTTATCGCAACAATAAAAATGTACAAGAACGGAATTCCTAAAACTGCTCCGTTCAATTTTGTTAAAACCCCCAGACATCCAAACAAAGATGCCAGAACCAGAAAAATAATTTTCTTCCTTTTTATATAGATAATTGAGAAATACAGACTTACCAATATCAGAGAAACCATAGCCGGATCAGGGAGAAAAGATCGTTCGAGATAAATACTACCGGGTAAAATGGAAAGAATAAAAGCTGAGAGCACTGCCCGTCTTTTATCCCACACTTCCGAAATGATGCCAAAAAAAGCAAGAATACCAATTAATCCAAAAAATATAGAAACGGCCCTGCCAACCCATTCCTTTAATCCAAATACTTTATACAATTGCGAGGCAATAAAAGTAACGGTTTGGAATTCGCGCCCCTGATAACTTGGCCCCGGCCCACCCCAATTAACCTCGGGATATAAAATTGAGGTTTTACCTTCGTATAAATTTTTAGCCATCATAGCTGTACTGGCTTCTCTCCAACTATACATCTCTACGTATGGATTATTGATATGAATCGTTCTCAATAGAGCCGCGAACAGTAGAATAAGTAGAATTTGACTACTGGGCTTTGAAACCCAACTTTTGAGAGAATCGGCAACAATTCTGAATGTCATTTTGAATTTTTTAGAATTGATACGAATGTTGACTAAAAGTTAACGAATACTTTTTACAAGCAGTTTAGCATGCTGCAAGTTAGGTAAAACATACAAATAAAAATCATGAAAGAGAAACAGCAAACCCTTAAACTCACATTTTTTTACAATTAATGTTCAAATCAACTATATTGTTCTCACAAAATTGAGATAACACAGAGGGGATCGGGAAACAATTCAAAACACAAGTTGAATACGACTTCAGACAGCGAATAAAATGGATTAAATTAAAACGGGAAAACAGCAAAAATGAAAGAACAACTTTTACTCGCCTTGCAAACCGAAAAAGCCGGAAACTGGAATAAAGCCCATCAAATCGTCCAGGATTTGGAACATCCGCATGCCTATTGGATACATGCCTACCTTCATCGGAAAGAACCCGATATTATGAATGCCGGTTATTGGTACTCGAGGGCAAAAAAACCGGTTCCGGATTATAGTTTTGAAGATGAATGGACAGAAATTTTCGAAACCATTCGAAAGTCATAATAATTAAAGTATAAAATTGAATCTTGAATTTTAAGATTAATTGTGACTTGTAAAACAAGCGTTCAAAAAATCCTTTGTATTTTGCCTTAAAATTACTCCACATGGATTCTTCAAAAAAGATTTACGTTACGCTAATAGTTATTACCACAGTATTGGTTTTTATTTATATGGCAATCGATTATCATTCCGTTTATCCTGGCTGTTATTCTCTGTTTATAATCCGGTGATAAAAACGCTCATCAGAACTGAACGGTGATCGGTTTCCCTCACTGGATTATTAATATTTTTTCAACTCTGTTGTTACTGGGTTTGTGGCTATGACGGTGAAAATGATTACCCAAAGTATCAGTCAGCTTTCCGAAACCATGCCGGTTTCAACAGGAAAATGTAAAACAAAATTACAAGCGCTATAAACTCCCGTTTTGATATTGATTTGGGAATATGATTTCTGATGCCGCTAAGGATTTTCTACTTCAAAATTCTGGCTGGGTTGTTTTCAGCCATCACAGGTATTTTTGGCGATGCATTCACGGTTATTCTTTACCTAATTTTCATTATGCTTTGGAGGAACCCGTTTTTCCTAAAAAATTCGGGCACGTATCCTAACGACGAAAAATACAAGCACGTCAATCAACTTATTGGAAAATCGACCACTCTATCGGGAGTTATATTGCACTAAACCCTGGTTAGTTTACTTACAGGTTTATTAGTTATTTCGCATTACTATTTATCGATAGATGCTCCGGTATTTTGGGCATTCCTCATATTCATACTCAATTTTATCCCAAAACAATTGGTTCGCTTATTGCCACCATGTTTCCTGTTATTTTTGCTTGGTTCAGTTTGTGATTTCACCTAGGGAATCCTGGTTTTAACAATTGTAGGTGCCATTCAATTGGTTATCGGGAACTTTGTAGAACCCCGGTTGATGGGGAACACTCTAAACATAAGCCCGCTGGTGGTATTGTTAACACTTCGCTATCAGCGCAATGTGGGGAATCTTCATCGGAATGTTGTTAAGCGTTCCAATTACTCGTAATTATCATTATTATGTTCAACTCCGTCAGCCCGCCCCATTGCCATTTTGTTAACTCAATCCGGGAAATAAACATGGATAACAACGACAAATAAGAAATTATAAACATGAAAAGTATAAAAATTAAATTACATTGGTTTGTTGCTGCTTTTTAGCAACCAATCTGTTCTCTTCAACCTAAAATTATTTTTGATACCGATATCGGTGGAGATGCAGATGATTTGGGAGCTTTGGCAATGTTGCATACATTTATAAAACGAGGCGACTGTGTGAACTACTTGCCATTATGAGCGACGGACCGGAAATTTATGCCGTTCCTGCCATTGATGCAATTAATCGCTTCTATCTTCATCCGAACATCCCCATTGGAAGCAAGAAAAGATGCTACCTACACAAGTGAAGCAAGTTACAACAAAATTATTGCCGATAATTTCGAGTCGGAACTGACCTACAACGATGTTCCCGATGGCAAAATCCTTATCGTAAAATTTTTCAAATGCTGCCGATTCGAGCAAGCAACCATTAGAATCGGTAGTCCATTAATGAATATTCAGAATTTAATAAAATCGGGACCAGACCCATATTCTCCTTATCGGGTTCCGAATTAATTTCGAAAAAGTAAAGGAACTTGTGATGATGGGTGGCCATTTTCCGAAAGGGAAAGACGAATGGAATTTTAACGGAAACATGCCTGGGGTAACCAAGTTTGTTTTAAGCGAATTGAAGGTACCAATCACATTTTCAGGATTTGAATTGGGAAGCCAAATAAAAACCGGCGCTATTTTTAATAGTATTGATGACCAGACACCGCTTTATCAGGGATTTTTATATTGCGAACATGCTGCGCCGATAAAAGCTCAGTTTTAAAGGCCAGATACTGATAATTCGTCTTTGACCAAACGCAGTTTTATACGCCGTAAAAGGCAGGTGGAAACTTATTGGGACAAAATAGGGGGCGTGCGCGTTTGTGAAGCCGACGATAAATGGTGGAAATAAATGGGTAAAAAGAAGATCCAAATCAGGCGTACCTGAAACTAAAAGAAGCTCCCGAAGTAATGGCAAACACTTATCCAGAGTAATGCTAAATAATTTGATGAGTTTATAAATATGGGGGATAATAAATAAATTCCGTATATCATTTAACATTTAGTACATCAACTAATATGCGTTTCCGGTAGAATTTTCCGGTAGTCTCAATATTCAGGCGTTCATCGCGTAATGCGCACCACGAATAGTCGGACCAAAGAAACCATATCCAGGGTTGGCATTTTTCTAAAAACAAGCCACATTCCAGCCCTGCATGAATTGAACGGACTATTGGTTCAACTCAAAACAGTTTTCTTGGTATGATTCAACCGTAATTTTCAAAACTTGAATTCGGATTAGGCGTCCAACCGGGATAACCATCGGAATGCGAAACCTTTAGCACCAGCCAGTTTAAAAACGGACTCCACCATTTCAGCAGCATAATATTTCCGGGTTTCAACTCACTTCGTTGACTGGTGGTTACTTCAATACGGCTGTCCCCAATAAATTTAACAGATGCCAGATTGGTCGATGTTTCAACCATTCCTTCCATGCTCATTTCCAACACTCCATGAGGGCAGGCATATAAAGCGTTCAGTAAATTATTCTGGGTGATTTTATCAAGAACAGGTGAGGAGTCCCGGCTTGTATCATTTCCATCTTCAAACCGGGTTCTGAGCGTTCAAATTCAAACTGAACTTCTTTGAAAATTCTTCAAAACCGACTCCACTTTTCAACTTCAGATGAGGAATTAAAAACTGTAGCAAAGCTCTCCCTTGCAATTGCGTTACGCAAATTACCTCCGTTAAAATCAGCTAACCGCAAATCAAAACTTTTTTGCCGAATTCCACAAAAAACGGGTAAGTATTTTATTTGCATTTCCCCGTTTTTACGGAACATCAATCACCAGAATGTCCTCCCAACAAACCTGAAACAGAAATTTCAGTGAAGTATAATTTTCAGGCACAGGTTCATTTTGATAAATAAAAAATTGCAACCGTATCAATTCCTCCTGCACAACCAATAAAAATTTCACCTCTACCTCTCCTAATCAAGATTAAGTAAAACAGCCCCTGAAAGAAATCCGGGTTTTATGGAAAAAGCTCCGGTTAATCCGGTTTCCCATCAACCGTAATAAGGCATCTAATTGGCTCAGGTTTTATTTCACGGACGTTAATACAGCGAGTGAGGCAGCAATTCCAATTCCGCAGTCGGCAACTAAGGGTTGTACCGTTTGTTTTTACCCAACCATCAACTACAACCGGTTCAATGGCATCATTATCAAAATCAAAAACTTTATCGCTGTTTTTCTCACAAACCATATCCATATGTGTTTGCAGGATCACGGTTGGAGAATTTTCCTTTCCCAGAGTCGCCGGCTTAAAAATCAACACGTTTCCAACCCGTCAGTTTTGGCATTCAACCCATTTTTTTTCAGCAAAGTTCAGTAAAAAAACTGCCTTATTTTTTCTTCCTTTTTGAAGGTCGTGGAACCTGGCAAATTTCTTCGAAGCGCAATTAAATAAAGGTTGCGGGTATATTTATTTAAAACACTCATAATTCTTATTTTGATGTTAAAGATGATAAAAATGTATGAAAGAAACCATCCTTTGTTATGAGTAAATACTGGAAAAGTGCAGTTACTTTCTTATTTGATGCTGATTTTCAGCATTAATTAAGGCTGAATTAGATTTCTATGCGATTGCCCAAATCACAATGCATCATACAAATAAAAATAATATTGTATCTCTCCTTCATTTTTGTCAGATAGATTTGTAATAAAATTGCCCAGACTTTAATTGTCTTTTCCGTCTTTAATTTCAATTAACACAACACCATTTCGCCCCGCGTGCTCCATAAATTGCCGAGCTTGCATCTTTAATCACGCTAATGCTTTTAATCTGGGAAGGAGATAAAGTTGACAGAATACTATTTTGCATAGCGATACCATCCACCACAATTAAGGCGGAATTGCTGCTGGTTATCAATTAATCCCCTAATAATTATTTCGTTTCCAACAATCTGAACCCCGGGAAGACGTCCGCGAATTAAATCATACATATTTGAATACTGTGAAAATCAAAATCCCCGGAATTCATATTGGCAATTGAATTCAATTTATCTCTATCGGTTACATGTCCATAACCAATCGCAAGTTCCTGTTTTTTTCACCGGGCTTTGGTTTAGGTTCACCAACGCCAGTTTTGTATTGGGCTCCAATTTTACTTTTGATTGTAAAATCCTTCAGCCGTTACTATGAGAATATCATTTTGACTGCATTCAACCGAAAATCTTCCGGGTATCAGAACTAACTACTTGTTTCGAACTTTTTACCTTTATCTGCGCATTAATAAGAGGGATACTGAAATGTGGTAATGCTACCGTGAATAATCCATGCAGCCTTACTGTTTAATGACAACAGTGCAACCATAAGAAAAATTATGGTTGATATGGTGATTATTTTCATGGCAAGATATTTTTATTGGTTTTATACAAATTTAAACATAAAACTCAATTATTTTGCCAAACCTGTTAAAACAAATATAAAGCAAAAATTACGGATCGAATTTTTCACCATAGCCTGAACAATAACGCACACACCCGGTAAGGTTTTTTCCGCTGAGATTCGAAATAAGTACGCATTTGTAACTCAGCAATTATTCCAGTTTAATAAACTGAATTCCTCCCAAAACCCAAAGAATTCCGAGTAACAAAAGTGGCTTTCCCCAAATATCATGACCTAAAATTTTCAAGACAAACATGTGTAAAGATTGATAATAACTCCGATGGCCAAAGTAACAATGCCAATAGTTCCGAAAAGTGCATTGAGCGTTGAAGATATTTTTAAAGAATACCATCAGAATCAGGTCGCTCATCACGCGGGTTGTACGCCCCAAACCCGTATTTCGAACTACCAGTCTGCCGGCCGGTGGTTCACATCAACCACTGCGTGATTTTAGTTGCTCCTTCCAGTGCAATTAAAGCCGGAATATACCGGTGAAGCTGCGCCATAAATATGTATGCTTTTAATGGTTTCGCTGGTGAAGATTTTTTAGCGTACAGCCTAAATCTTTCATATGAATTCCGGTGGCTTCATGAATCATGTAATTGGCAATTTTCGACGGAATTTTGCGCAAGGAACATCCCGTCTTTCCGGTTGGCACGAACCCCGGCTACCATGTCCCATTCCTCTTTCTCCATCATTTTTAGCATCATCGGAACGTCCAGCCGGATCGTTTGTAAGTCGCCATCAAGAAGAACCACGTACTCTCCCACTGCCTGATCAATACCAGCCTGCAGTGCAGAACTTTGTCCGTAGTTTCTTTTAACTCAACCAGTAAAAACCTTTCGTCATCAATTTTCAAAATCTCTTCACGGGTTTATCAGTAGAATAAGCGTCATCTACATAAATTGCCTCGAAATCATAATCTTTCAGGGCTGTTTTTTATCTGGTCGGCAAGTGGTTCAATGGGATATCGTTATATACACATATTACCAGCGAGAGTTTTCATTTCTTAACTATTTTAACTAGAAACTAATATTTCAGAATTTTCGGCAAAGGTAATTAATTCGATGTCAAAAATTGATGATTAATTTATGGCATTCAATTTCCAGATGAATGAAAGCTTCACGGTTTTTTATATTCCCAATCGCGCAAGCGCATGTAAATACTGTATCGAAGTAACTTTTATTCCAGTCTTTCCGCAATTCAACGTTTAACTGCATGGGCTTGTCCCATTGTTTGTAACAGAATAACCCGACCACGAACCGGACGGCTAACCAGTTATTTTTCTGAAAATCGGCTCCCAACGCATATAAAAGAGCGTCGTTTTGCAGATTTAATTCATCATTGGTTTGCCAGCTATAAAACCCGATTAATGCAATTCGTGAAACATTCCGCTTTCCTGGTTACCCAGGTCACCGAAAAACTTAAATCGAAAAAGTACCCGGGGCTATCGGTATAGCGTGCGCCCTTCAGTTTATTCCCCGATGCTGTTTTGCCAGCATTCTAAAAAGCGTGTTCGGAAACTTTCGATCTTTTGAAATCTGGATTAACGTAGAAAAATACAAATCGCCAAAAACATAACCTTTTCCGTCTTCAATGCGGGCAAACCGTTTATTCCTTATTTCATCGGAAAAAGCGAAGTGTTCTAAAACCACACCATAAACTTCAACTGCTATTTTTCCTTGAGAAAATTTTATAAGCCTTCCTGAAATATCCTGAGTAGATCTCCCTTTATAAAATGATTCGATGCAGTAATTTAATTTCTGTTTCCGGATTTAGAAATCACGTTTTAATTCGGGCACAGGCAAAGCATTTGGCCAAGATATCCGGGTGCAACTATCATCCAGTTCCGCCATCCGGGATCGCCCGGCTCCCAATATGAAAGATCGTTCCACCAAGCGTAGTTTTCATTCTGGTTCTGTCCGAATGAAAAAATGGTTAAAAACAGAAATAACGGGATAAATAAACGCTTTATCATTTTTTAACTGCCGAAGAAAAACGCCAAAAGATAAAAAAAACCCTTCAGAAATTTCCGAAGGGTCTTTGTTTTACAACTCAGTTTTTCTCTAATATTTTTTGGTGTGCATCTTTGTGAACCATAATCGACATGGTTTTATAATTCACATATGGTTTTGATGCATAGAAATATCCGTTGTACTGATTATAATCGCCCCACGAATTTTTTACTTTTATAAAGATTTTTCCATCCCTGTTTTTTGCAATGCCAATAATGTGCATTCCATGATCATCCGTGGTTTGATAATTATCAAAGCTTCCTGTCTCATTTCCTGGGTAACATTCACTTCAGGAACAATTTTATTGAGCTTATACAACTCATTCTGATTTTCTTCTTCAGTGTAGATTCTGAAATGCCATTCTCAGTTTTCCCGCCTTTTCAGAAAGATTTGCCGGTAAAACTGCAACTCGCTGGTTTCAAAGCCCTTTTCGCTAACATCAGCCCAGGCAATTGTATAACCATTTTCAAGCGAAGAGTCAATAATCTCTTCCATTTCGCCAACGGAACATTATAAACGGCGTCACGACCAGTTATCGGGTACTTCGAGAATGAATTTGCTATAAAACGGATGATGGGTATAGGATGTAATTTCTACATAATCGTTCATATTTAAACCAATATAATCGGTGGCAAAACTTTGTGGAGTATAGGTTTTGCCGTTGTAAATAAAGCTTTCAGGAATATTTCAAGATAGTTATCCAGTGTTTCGTCAATGGTTTCGCGCCAAACCGCATTTAATTTTTTGTCGGATTTTTCAATAACGTCGTCCACTTCTTCTTTTAACACCCGATCCATTTCGCCATGAATATGTTTTGTCTGACCGTTTTCAAGCCCCGGTATAAACCGATTCAGGAACAATTCCATAGCGTTTAATTACATTGGTTACATCGTAGAAAGCACCACCTGCCGAGAAATTAAGATTTCCGTGAACACGAATCATTTTCAGTCGCCGCATGAGGGCTGCCGCATCCGCCACAACAGATCCCCCGAACGATCTGGGATTTCGGGTTGTCCCAAACGCAACATTTCCGATTCAAGAAATGATAAACCTGAAAACGACCAACACGTACCCGAACGGTACTGGTTTAACAGGTGTAGCCGGAAGTACAACTTCATCATTGGGGCCGTATAAGCCGATGCTGAAGATGGTTTATCGCCTTTGCTGCCGCTTTCTGCCAACACTGAATTTATCCCCACAACCGCAATAAGGGGTCCATCATTCAGTGCAATTTGTTCATAAAATGTAATTAATTATCCCTTTTTTGAATGACCGCTAAATTAATAAATAAAATGCTATTTCGTCAGCTTCATCTTTTAAAGAATGGATATAAATTCATCATTTTGAGCATCTTCATCTTTTTTAACTTCAACAAAAGTACAAGAAAAACTTTCAAACTACTTGTTCAATGAACAATCTACATCATCCACCTTGTTTTGTGATAAAAAGCACACAGGTTAATATTCAGTTCACATTGATTATTAAATGTTAATGAGATTTCACTAACGAAAGGAGGTATAAAGCCACAGGATAAAATCTTCATCAAAAAGAATAGTGGATTTAGTAAAAGTTCTATTTCAAGTTGCTTTTCCGCCTCCTCCAAACAATATGCCTGCTCCCAGTACAAACTGGAAATCGTACCACCCGCCGTTGTTGTTAACGGCATACATTGCCACTTTATCGCTAAAAAGACTGATTACAAAACTTACCGGAGCAATCACCCCATGCCACAATCCATGCCAGAATCCCACCGGTTTCTCTCAGTTATGCAATCTTCTGCCAGGAACAACATGGGCACACGATGTTAGTACAACAACAATCAGGAACAATAGATAAAAGAGGCTGTTTTTCCAAAAAGATTTAGTTTTTTCATCTTTTCAAGTTTAAGTTGGTTATTGGTTAAATATGTTTTATATCATCGCATTCATCTCCTGGTATCGAAAGCAGGTTACAAAGATGATCGTTTACCATTCCGGTGGCCTGCATGTGAGCATAAATAACGTGGACCCGACAAACTTAAAACCGCGCTTTTTCAGATCGGCCGAAATTTTATCGGAAAGTTCTGTTTTTGCCGGTATCTGGCCAAGCGAAGTAAATTGGTTCACAATGGGTTTTCCGTTTACAAAACCCCAAATATATTTGTCGAAGCCTTCCAAATTCTTTTGAACTTCAAGAAAACGCTTTTGCATTATTTACACATGCAGCAATCTTCATCTTATTCCTGATGATGGCTGGATTCAGAACGAGCTTTTCTTAGCTTTTTGTCATCGTACCTAGCTACAATTAGATCGAAATTATCGAAAAGCTTCACGAAATGCCTCTCTCTTATTTAGTACAATCTGCCAGCTCAGCCCTGCCTGAAATCCTTCTTCCAAAATAAAAAACTCAAATAGTTTCCGGTCATCATGCAATGGAACTCCCCACTCGGTATCGCTGGTATCTAATCATATTTTCACTTTTGGTTCCCAGTTACATCTTTCACACATAATATCAGTTTTGGGTTGAAAAGTACAACAAAATTAATCAAAACCGGGGCCATACCTGTAAAATGTTATTTTTGCCTTCTACATTTAATAAGGAATGAAGAAATTACTCTATTTGCTGGTTTTCATTCTTATGGTTTTTCAGAGTGAAGCGCAGTTAAATATTAACCATTATATCAGGGTAGGGCAAACCCACTCAAATTGGTAATTACACCGGGGCCATTGAATATTTCAATATCGTTATCAAATTGAAGCCCTATTTAGCGGGAGTTTTTATTTTTATCGTGGCATTGCCAAGCATCAATTGAAGCAGATTACCGCGGAGCAATTCTGGATTACGATAAAGCCATAGAAATAAAGCTACCCATAGATCCTGAAGCGCCTGTCAAACCAAAGATGGCCTATCATAATCTGAAAAACTTTAAAAAAGCGATTGAAGATTATAATACAGCGCTTGAGTACGATCCGGAAGACGATAATATTTACAACAACCGCGGAATTGCCAAACTTGCTCTAAAAGACATGGATGGGGCCGTGGAATTATAACCGGGCACTTGAAATTAATCCGAAATCGACATATGCGTTAATGAACCGTAGCAATGCCAAAATTGTGAAAGGTGATATTAAAGCGGCAATAAAAGACCTCAACGAAGCAATCATTATCAGGCCGCATTATGCAGGTGCCTATTTGAACCGCGGACTTGCGCGTTTTGAGCTGGAAGATTACGCCTCGGCATTGCGTGATTATGATCATGACTCACTCACTTTCGATCCTTACCAAAGAAGTGACAACCGTGGAATTGTAAAACATAAACTGGAAGACTACGAAGGGCGCGATACGGATTATGACATGGCCATCCAGTTGAACCCCGAAATGGCAAGGGTATTTTAACCGTGCCATGGCCTGCGAAACTGAAACGGCCGGGCTATGAAACCGATTATAAAATTGCAGCCCAGCTAAATCCACAGTTCGATTTGAAGCCCGCCGGCTAAATGCTGAAAACTTGCCCAAACCAGCAACAACAGCAACAACAAAATCAATAGCGGCAGAAGCAGAGTTCAGCAAGTTCTTCAACACAGGGAAATCCGCCTGCAAATATTCCGAATTCGGCACCGCAAGACAGTATTAGTAACCAAAATGCTATTGCGCAAAACAATATGGATGATGAAGAGGAGCAAAGTAACGAATCAAAAAATAATCACAATCGAAGAAAAATGAACCTGATTATTGAAGATTCGAGAGATTTGCCTACCGAAGAAGAAGAGGAAGTAGATGACGGGCGCATTCAGAACAAGAATATTGTTATCGACCTGCAACCTATTTTTATTATTTCGGCCTTTGAAAAAAATGCGGTTGATTACGACCGCTTTCAATATTACAATGTGGCGTTGGAAGAAGTAAACGAAAAAAACAACTACAATCCGTTGCTAACCATTTCCAACAAATCTGTTGATTCGTTTAAAAATGTTTTCGAAAATTTTATTCTCTACTTTAACGATAGAATAAAGATTCAGGCCAACAGTAATAATTTCCTGAACCGCGGAATTTTCTACAGCCTTACCGGAAAATACAATGAAGCGCTTGCCGATTTAAATCATGCACTCAACATCGACGAATCGCTGGGAATCGCCTATTTCAGCCGCGCCAACTGCCGGTATAAAATGATGGAACAAATTGAAGCCCTGGATGGCTCCCATCGCAACGTGAGCCTTTCGATGAACCAAAAACTACCTGATATAACCTCCGCATTACCGGAAGCGTCAACAGATTACCTGCAAATAATGGACGATTACAGCACCACGCTTTCCATCAACCCAAAATTCTTTTTTGGGTATTTTAACCGGGCATATATCAAACTCCGGCTGGGTGAATACAAAAGTGCCGTTGATGACCTGAATAAAGCCATTGAACTGGAACCCGAGTTTGCAGAAGCTTATTTTAACCGGGGGCTTACCAAAATTTACATGGACGATTTGGAAGGCGGTGCCCTCGATTTAAGCCGTGCCGGCGAATTGGGCATTATTGGCGCTTATAATATTATTAAACGGTATTGTAATTAAAATCTTTTCATCGTTCTTCCTTGAAATGCCAAGGGCAAACTCCCAAAGCTTCATTTGCCTATTGGGCAACGTTTGATTAAACTTACAAAGCATGAAGTACTGGTTGGGCGACGTTTGATTAAACTTACCAAGCATGAAATACTGGTTGGGCAGCGTTTGATTAAACTTACAAAGCATGAAGTACTGGTTGGGCAACGTTTGATTAAACTTTTAAAACACGAAATATCTGTTGGCCGGCATTTGAGCCAACTCCCATGCCTTTATTTATTGTTGGGGCAACGCACAAGATAATGCCCACACCTGGTTTTTAGCAGGGAAAGGGCTGGTGCAAAGAAAAATAACCTTTCACAAATAAACGGGTGTTGAATTAATGGTTATATTTAAAACCAAAATCATCATTCCCATGAAAAACTCTCTTGCAAATCAAAAAAGCCTTTTTAAGCCAAAAACAACAACTATAACACTTATAATCAATTCATTAAAAATTAATCCATAATAAAATATATGTTGCAGGGTGACATATACATACGGTTAGCGGTAATATGAAGACTTGAAATAGTGCAACCATATTACAATTCTAATAAATCATTGATTATTTTTAAAGAAAACAAGAACACTCAAAATTTTAGATTATGAAAATGATATCATCCCTTTTACTAATTTTATTATTTGCCTCATGCAATAAGACAGACGAAGAGTCTATAATAGACAAACTTCCACCAAAAGTTTATATGAAAGAAATAATTGAACCCGATACTTTAAATATCTATCAGGGGGAGTATTATATACGTGTTAACTTTAAAGAAAATGGTTCGTCTGAAAGTAAGGAATTAGTTCTTACTGAAACAACTCAGAATATGACAGTATGGTGGCATCCATCACAGCCGAGCCTTGGAATGTCATCTCAAGGAGTGAATTTTTCGGATTCTGAAACAGATGAAGACCTTAGTGTAATGTTCTATTTTAATATTGAAACAGATACTCTGTTTACCTTGGCTTATGCTGATTATAGGTGGGCTGATCCATGGAGGAATAAAGCAGGAATGAATATAGAGTACTACACTCCTGTGCCTGATAATCCAAGTACTTACCGCTATATGGGGGAAAATTCGAGTGATAGTTATTGTCAAATTTCATACATCGGAAGTGACCGAATTAATGGAAGTTTTCAAACAACCTGGCACGAATGCTGTGGCGGCTCGAAGACTTTTGATGTTTATGGTGATTTTTCAATCCCCTTAATTAATGCTTCAGTTTATATAACACCTTGAATTTTTTTATAAAATGTAATCGTACTACAATCGAGCTATGACCTAATTAATTAAATACTACCGCTAACAAATTGTAAATTGCATTGCAGGGTTCGTGGTGTGTCGTACGCTGGATTCTCGCAACATCGTTCCGTCCTGTCGGACAGGAACGAGCTCCGAAATCCGCAACGACAACTTACAAGTGACCGTTATGCCGCATGTTGAAAAACCGAAAAAACACATAAAATGATAGAGAAATTTTTAAGAGCAAAACACTGGCAAATTTTTATAGCAATTTTCATAATTCCATATTCTCTACAATTTTTAGCTATGACAATTACTAATAATAACCAAGAGAAAATGATGTATTTTACTCCATTTATAATACTTGTTTTATTTCTTGGACTATTTGGATGGTTTTGGTCAATCGCAATTGGACTGAAAGAAAGAATTCCTTACGGAATAAAAATGAAAATAAAGAAATTTAAAATATTCCTTTTAATACCTATGATTTATGTACCAATTGTTTTTAATTTATTTGATTTGGTATTTGACAATTTAGAGAAATCAAATGGACTAATGATGGGTATTTCTTTTGCAATTATTTTTCCATTACACATACTCTCAATATTCGGATTTCTTTATTCATTTTATTATGTCGCAAAAACCTATAAAACCGTTGAATTGCAAAAAGAAGTATCATTTTCTGATTTTGCTGGCGACTTTTTCTTACTATTATTTTTCCCAATTGGAGTCTGGATAATACAACCGAATATTAACAAAATGGTAGTCAACGATGCTCACTAAAAAAAGTTCATATGTGTTTTGGATGTCGGTCCTATTAGGAGTACCTATTTACATTTGGCTTTGGTCGATTGGGACAAAGTTGCAAACCGATAAAATGAAGACAAATAAGTTTAAATTATTAATATTCAAGTTGTCAATTTTTTACCCATTAGCATATTTTGTATTTGCAATTTATTATACACTTACAAACGGATGGGTTGTAATGCCAATGCATATTGCTGCAATGGTATTCACATTCTATGCTATGATTTTCGCAGCAAAAACTCTAAAGTCTGCCGAATTAAACGAAAGAGCAAAAGTTTCGGAATACTTAGGAGACTTTTTTCTAATTTGGTTTTATCCAATTGGAATATGGGTTTTACAACCAAGAATACATAAGATTATTGAAAAACAAAATAAAAACACGACGGCATAACAAATTGTATATGGCAGGCGGGGGTTTTAGCGGTCTGACAAGTCAGGCCGCGTGCCTGCTTTCCTGCGGGTCTGACAGGATTTCTCTCCGAAATCCCGCCCAACAACATGTACCAACCGTTATACCACATACTGACTACTATGGACAGATTTACAGATAATATTGATAAACAAATAGAATTTAATCAAGGCAAAAATATTCTTCTTGACAATCTTGAGATATTTCAATTTGCCAATGAAACAGTAAAAGCTATTTCAAATACCGACAGATTAAACTTTAATTCAATACAATTCTTAATTGATTATGCAACAGATAAAGCAATCGAAGAATTTTGCAGAGTAAACCAATACTACTCTTTTAACTCAAAAGCAAAAAATGATTTAAGAAAAATCTATTCTGATTTATTTGGAAGCTTTCAAACAAAAACAGATTCAATTGAAAATATCTCTAAAAATCATTACGAAAAACTAAAAGAGTGGATTACAAAGAGTAATCCTTTTGCCGAGGAAATTTATAAAAATGATGACAAAAAAGTTAAACCAGTTGCTTGTTCGGAATATAGCCCTGATTTACAAATAAATGTTTTAAAGATAGATATTGCACATTTAATGCAACCTGTTTTAGATATAGGTTGCGGAAATCAAGGACATTTAGTTAATTATCTCAAAAATAAAGGGATTGAAGTTTTTGGAATTGACAGATTTAATTTTACAACCTCAAATTTGATAACTATAGATTGGTTGGAATACGATTACGGAAAAGATAAATGGGGAACAATAGTCAGTAACCTAGGATTTTCCAATCATTTTAATCACCATAATTTAAGAGAAGACGGAAACTATATTGAATATGGAAAAACTTATATGAATATTTTGAATTCATTGAAAGTTGGTGGATGTTTCCATTATGCTCCAGATTTGCCATTTATTGAAAAATATCTTGATAATAATCAGTTTAATTTGAGAAAATACGAGATTAACGAATATGATTTTAAAACGACGATGATAAGAAAAATAAAATAACGTAAAACGGCATAACACAGTACATATTGCGGGGCGTGTTCGGCGGTGCGCCAACTGCGGATTGACTTGGGGCGATTTCCCTTTGGTCAATTGTCGTTTCTCAGTTCCGTCCGTCAACTGGTGGAGGAACGCTCTTCGAAATCCGCAACGACAACTTACAAGTGACCGTTGTAGTGCATTAAAATTGAGAGAAAAAGGTTAGAATAAATAAACTAAATATAAAAATATGAGCAAAATAATCTTTGACAGCGGGATATCTCTTGATGGTTTTTTCGCAGGCGATAATAGAGGCCCAGGCAATCCAATGGGCGGAGTATCAGGAAAAATTCATTCGTGGATGTTTAATCAAAAAGCTTTTTGGGAATACCTTGGATTTGACGGCGGGAAAGAAGACAGTGCTGACGGAAAATACATTCGAGAAACAATCGCAAGAACGGGTGCATTCATAATGGGCAAACGAATGTTTGAGGAAGGCGAAGCGAGTTGGCCAAATGACTTATACAAAGCAGATGTATTTGTATTAACACACGAAATACGAGAACCTTGGGTTCAAGAAGGCACGACAACTTTTTACTTTATAAATGATGGAATTGAAAGTGCGTTAAACAAGGCTAAACAATCCGCAAAAGGAAAAGACATAAGAATACAAGGAGGTGCAAATACTATTCAGCAGTTTTTAAATGCTGGACTTATTGACGAGTTTTTTATTCATATTGCACCGGTTTTTTTAGGTAGCGGCATTAGACTGTTTGACAGTATAGACAAAGACAAATATGACCTTGAAATTGCAGAAGTGATTCCATCAGAGATGACAACACATTTGAGATATAAATTGACTAAAAAATAAAAAAGCTAATGCCAACAAATGTATATGGCAGGCGGGGATTTTAGCAGTTGGCAGCCCCGATAACCGTTGAGATCGCTGCCATATACAATTTTTGCCGTTGTCGATAACAAAAAAAAGACGAATCATTATGAAAAGTCGATTGGCTATATTGACAAACTTACTTCTCTTTTATGGAATGAGTTTCGGACAACAATATGAACCATTCATAAAAAACTCAAAGGAATGGACTTACGTCAGAGCTGGATCTTTAACAAGCGGCGAGACGACATATTGGGTAGAGTCCTGTTACTTCAAGGGCGATACTATTTGGAATGACACAGTTTATACCAAATTTTACACAAAGCAAGTCCAACCAAATATAGAAAATGAAAGAGTATCCTACCTTTTTCATGAAGATACCATTGCAAAGAAGGTTTATGTGCATGATTTTCATTTCAATAAGACAGCGCTGCTTTATGATTTCAGTTTAAACAAAGGAGACAGTTTTAATATTTATATCGTCGATAATCTATACATCAAAAACAAAGTTTTAAATGTTGATACAATTATTACAAATAATAAAAAACTTAAACGTATTGTATTTAAAGATTCCACGACCTGGATTGAGAGTTTGGGCTGTGTAACAAAGATGTATTTACCATCGGAAGGTGAATTAATTTGCGTGAAAGAAGAAAATTCTGTTTTGTACCTAAATAGTAAGTTTAACAGCTGTGATACGATATTCCCGCAAGGACCTATTAACGCAATTCAAGAGAAAACGGTTACGGCACCTTACTTTTTCACTGTTTATCCAAATCCTATTGAGACGAACTCAAAGATAAGAACCGAATCTAATACGAATCAATCGTTTATAATTGAAATATATAATTCTTTAGGAACGCTTGTAAAAAAAGACCGTTTTGTTGACCATTATCCAATTGGATTAATTCATTTAAAAAGAGGATTATATGTATATCGGATTAAAATTAACAATGAAATTATTAAAACAAATAAGCTAATTGTGAAATAAAGGCTACCCTACAGCAAAGTTCTTGCTTAGAAAAAATTTAAAATAGATAAACTACAAAGTAATTATACCCACAAAACAATTTCGTAAAATGAAACTAAAACCTGCTTTATTGTCGCTTATCATAATGTTTACATTGTCGGGGTGTTATGGAAAGTTTCTCAGCTTTGTGTATAATGACAAGGAAATTGAGGTAGTTCGAATACATGGAAAATATCCTGAAATTGAGATATTTGATTTAAGACAACAAATTTCGGAGCGAGAGATTAAAAGACCAGGTCCATTTGCTATGCCTGGATGGGAAGATATGGTTTATCCCAAATTAACAGAGGAACACAAAAGAGAGATTACAAAAGGAATAAAAAGACAATTTACAAATGAAGGAGAGAATTATAAAGTAACTTGTATTCTTCAAAATTCAATGCAAAAAATCTCTGTTCGTTTCTTTAAGAACCGTTTTTTTGCAACTGTTGAATTAGAAGTTTTCTTGAACGATGATAAAAACAAATTAATTGACTCGTTCAGAACAATTGAATACTTAGAATATAAATCGGGGTCGATGTTAAAAGATGATATTGATTTACTCTACAATAAAGCATTAAGAAATGCAGTGCATATTTGCTTTATTAACTTAAATAAAATTGATAACATTAAAAGTAAAAACGAGTATTACCGAAATAGTAATATTATTAAGTATAATAAATGACACAAAGCATATTAGATAGTAAGAAAACAACTGCTGACACAGACGGGAATTGAAAAAGACACTACTAAACTCCTACAAATACATTTCAGACTATACCCGGCAGCCCTAATCAGACACACAACAATAAATATGAGATAGTCAAGTGCCAACGAAAATAATTTTCCATTAGAGAAATAACATTTAATGCATTAGGGCGCCAACCGGCGTACATTTTAGAATACATTAAAGACAAAGAAAAAACAAATGGCTAAATTTGACATAAAACCTGATGAAACTGAATCCAATAACGCTCTGTGCACCAATCCCTATTTTTAACGTTAGCCAGAATGCCAAAATTCAATCAGGAATCAATGAGCAAAATATTCGGACGGTGTTTTTCCCGTGTACTGCTTAAAATTGCGAAGAGCTGTAGCGCGCGATCGGAACCCTACATCGTAGAAAGCGTTCTGATAATTATCGGATTCTTTGTTCTCGATACGGTGAATAAAGTCCTTTATGCGTAACGTATTTATATAGTCATTAAAACTGGTATAACCTAATTCATGCAGCGCATTCGACAGCGAAGTTCGGTTAGTGCCAATTGAAGCAGCCAGCGTATTCACTGAAATGTCGGGGTCTCTGTAATCACTGGTCCGATTCATGTAAAGAACAATCCGCTCACACAATTGATTGGGTTTTGCAGGCAATTCTTCCCTAAAACTGATCTCATCAACTGTAACACCATGGGGAGCAACTTTGAGCTCCTGACCTTGTTCAATCAGCCTCTCAAACAGTTCCATATAAGCGATGTATATACTGCAACCTACCGTCACAGAATAATAGAGAACCTTTATGACGAGCAAATCGAACGTCAATAAAAGCATATAAACCAATATGTTGGCGATGATACAAATGGTATATTTCAGTATCCATGTTTTATTGGTATTATTATAACGCCGGGTATAAGGAACGAAGTAGATGAATAGCAACGGAGCGAACATGAGTATGGCAAGCAGAAAACGAAACCATACATGAAATTGTGTGAACTGTGGCAACATTTCGGGCAATGAATGATAATGAGGAAACGTTATCCCAAGTTTCAACATAACATTATATATAGCGGCCAGCAGCAGCAAAGGACTATAGAATCTGAAAATGCGCCGGAGATTGAGATAGCCTGGTGAAATTACCTCAATAGGGTACATCATGTAAGAAATCATCAGGAAGTTGGCAACCAGCAACATGGGAACTGATAGTACCGATTTGGGCACCTCTCCCTGGCTCAGCACAATAAATCGCTGAATATAACTTGCTGCTAATAACAAAACGATGCATGCAAGTATCACGCGCGAACGCTCGCCACTCTTCCTGCGGGCGAATACCAGCACAGAAGTGAGCAAACAGGTAATTGCAGCAGCAAACGAAGTGGCTAAATACAGGCTTTCCATAACAAGGCGCAAATCTAATAAACAATATGATATTTGAATTCTCCTTTCCTGCCTAAAAATTCTTATCAATTGTATTTATGAAACAATAGATTTGTAATTATGAAACATCCGTAAATGGAACACAAACTATTTTTGTTCCATCTATTAGTGCCATTAAATCAGATCATTTTTTTCAGACACTAACCATTGAATATTACAATAGGAATGCAGAAGATGCATAGCAAATATTCTTATGAAAGCGGGGATATAAATGAGATGAAAAGATGTCTAATAGAAATATTTTACCACTAATATTTTATACATAATGAAAAAAACAGGCTATTTGCTTTTATTGGTTGCATCGGCATTTATTTTAGGAGCGTGCAACTCAAACGACGATGACATTGTTGCAAACCCATTTGACACCATCGGAGAAGCCAACAATAATGAACGAAATAAAATTGTCGTAATCAGCGACTTGCACATGGGAAACGACTTGTCATACTCCGAAAACGTGAAGCATTTGCAACGACTGGAGCAGTTTCTAAATGAGGTGCGGTCGTCGGCCACAATCAAAGAATTGGTTATAGGAGGCGATATGTTCGATGAGTGGTATGTCCCGACACGTGTCGATGCTTACGGGGGCGGTTCTCAGGCCTATTTTGTCAGGAAAACGGTAGCTGCAAATCAGGGCGTTTTCGATATATTGAACGGTATCATCAAGGACAGCAAGATAAAACTTACCTATGTGCCCGGGAATCACGACATGGGGTTTACTTCGGAGAATGTTAATATCGCAATGCCAGGAGTAAACCAGGCGCGCGATACCGATAATGAATACGCCGTTGGAACTTATCATCCCGACGATTATCCGGAAATAGCCATCGAACATGGCCACCGGTATGATTTCTTTTGCTGTGCAACGCCAAATGCCAACGAGACCGAAGCACCAGGAGCGACCTTGCCTCCTGGGTATTTTTTCGCCCGCATTGCTGCCAACTCATTCACCGATCCTACCACAATCGAAGCAGCTACAAAAGCGCCTGCCGTAAAACTGAACAATGCAGGTAATGCAGAGCAGTATAGTAAATATGTTTACTATAACGTATGGAAGAAAGTGTTGGATAGTGTTATTTACGTGAAAGATAATTTTAGCGACCCGATTATTAAAACAAACGTAGGGAACTATACGAAAACTTACGCCATTAATGATATTTTGCCCTATAACAGTTCAACAGACGGGAGTATAAAAATGAACCTGTATAATGGTTTGTTTACACAGGAGAATTGGGATGAACGTCAAAAAGTACAACAATGTTTCTTTTCAAACGAAATCAACGGGTCAAATAGTGTGGGCAGCCTGAAACCGGATTTATTGATGAAATAATCCAACGCAGGTTTTCAAAACGAAGATCGGTCAATCACATTGTACTTCGGGCATACTCACTTCCCTATGATTAAATCTTACACGAACCTCAAGGGTGAAACGTGCCTTTATGCCAATTCGGGCACCTGGGAAGATCAGAAAACCCGCGATAAGAATGCGGGCCATCGATCAGGACATATTAAAAATGGATTTTATTATAATTGATCCTGTCAGGTCGGACAAAAAGAAATCAGGTTAAATCATACCAATACCACGGGGGGCAGCATCTCCTGAAAGATAGTAAAGAGGTGGAACTGTAATTTTTTCAGCCCTTATAAACCCATTAAACCTTAGAAACCATTAAATAAAGAACAATGCTAAAAGTGATTACAGTTAAGTGCCATACTCCTGTTTGGGATTGGACTGATGAGGACTTCAGGCACAAACAAGCGTTAACACCACAGGCGGCAACGCTTCCGGTGGGCAGGCTCAGCAAGCTACACCGTCGGACAGATATACCAAACCCATACAGGCACAAATGGCTCGGTGGCCGAAGGAATACAGCAACCCTACGAAATTTCGGTAGTAACGGCAATAGAACAAGCAAAAATATCAACCTTTTGGTTACGGCTTATCCCAACCCCACTACCGATTACCTCACCCTGAACATCAGCGTAATTTTAAACTTTCCGGTTTGTCGTATCAATTATTAGACATGATGAAAGCTCCTGTTTAATGAGAAGATAACCAGTAGCCAGACACAGATTGGCTTCGATGACAATTTGCTTTGGTGCTACTGTTGTGTAAGAGTGAAAAAGCGGGACTGAAAAAACATTTAAAATCCTAAAAAATAATACAACCATTATGAAACAATTTTTACATTGTCAATAATCAGTCCCTTCTGCGAATGCGATTATCTGATTAGGTTGCTACTGGGCTCCTGACAAATGAGTTACTGTGCAGTTATCCGCGTAACAGTAGTGACTAACTGGTTGCCAAATCAAACAATAGCCATAAAAAATGCATCAAATGTTGTCCCGCCGACGGTACAACCGTATATTCCGGAAACCCAGAGTCATCTAATAACGTTACCTGACTGATAAGTAATAGAGATTGGAACAGCACCGCCACCAGCGATTCGCCAACGATCGACTGGGCTAACGGGCTGTTTTTTATTAAAACTGAAACTGACCCTGATGGAGGTACAAATTATACGATTACCGGAACAAGCCGTTGTTGAGCGTACCTTATGTTTTACATGCCAAAAACAGCAGAAACATTTTCGGATCTGTTAATGCAGATGACCCTATTTTTACTGATTTAATTACGGCGACCGAAAATAAAATACTTTCGCAGGTAAATCTCGATGCAGAACAAAATATTCAGGCCAACTGGACCGAAACCAACACCACTTCTGATGCCTTCATCCTGCACAAACCCAATCTGGCGCAGGTAGCTACCAGCGGCAGTTACAGAGACTTGGCAAACCAACCAACCATACCGACTAAAACCAGCCAGTTGATCAACGACAAAGGATTTATTATAAAGGAAGCAGAATCGATGTATGTAGCAGATAGTGCGATCCTTAAAAACAGTGTTCGGGAATGGAATGCATCTGTAACCAAAGCAATTACTGCAACCGACACTACCTATTGGAACAGCAAACTCGACTCTGAAGTGGACGGTTCTGTGACCAACGAATTGCAAATTCTTTCACTGAGCAATGACACTGTTTTCCTTAGTAACAACGGAGGGGCAGTTAAATTGCCTGTAGAAACTGATCCTGTCTTTTCCGCCTGGAATAAATCAAATGGTGTTTCGATTACAGAAAGTCAGATCAGCGATTTAGGTGTTTATATCGAGACCGAAATCGATCCGGTGTACACTGCCGACAGTTCAGCCATTAAAGCCGGTGTAAGAGAATGGAACACATCGGTAGCAAAAGCAATTACTGCAACCAACACTACCTTTTGGAACAGCAAACTCGACACGGAAGTGGACGGTTCGGTGACCAACGAATTGCAAATACTTTCACTGAGCAACGACACTATTTTCCTTAGTAACAACGGAGGGGCAGTTAAATTACCTGCCCCAAGCAGTGCTGCCGGCGGTGACCTCACAGGTACTTACCCTAACCCATCAATTGCAAGTAATGTTATCACAACTGATAAAATACTGGATGGTGCTATTACCGACATTGACATCAATGCTGCTGCAGCTATTGCTTACAGCAAACTGGATTTGAGTAACAGCATTGTTGCCAGCGACCTGACTACCAGTGCAGTAACTACTGACAAATTAAATAATGGGGCAGTAACAGTTGCCAAAATAGGTACAAGTAGCGGTACACCAAGCTCCTCCACTTACCTGCGTGGTGATGGCACGTGGGCGGCGCCAGCAACTGGGGCAGCACTACCAACCGATGCAGCAACCGGCGATATGGCATATTACAACGGATCAAGCTGGGTAAAAATAGCTGCACCTGCAAACGAAGGGATGGTACTTACCTACCTCAATGGCTCCCCGGTGTGGGCTGCTCCAAAAGTAACCACAGTTGCGTTAGGAGAAGAGGCTTACGGCGGTATTGTTTTTCACATTTTCGCAAAAGGAGAAACCGGGTATGTTGCCGGCGAGCAGCATGGCCTTGTATGTTCTGCTGCTGATGCTTCAAACACTATGTATTGGAGTCCCGCAGTATTATATTGCAACAGCCTGGCCGAGGGCGGATACTCCGATTGGTTTTTACCAACATTAGAACAGCTAGGATGGATGTACAACACGAAAGACATTATTGGTGGTTTTAGCGACGGCGCCTATTGGTCGTCGTTGGAGGACGGATCATCATGGGCGTATTGGTTTGGCTTCTACGATGGCGGTGTCTCAGCTTCGGGAGTAAGTACCTCAACTTATTTCACGTGCGTGCCAGTTAAGGTCTTTTTAACTATTTATCTATTAAACAAAATCAGGCCCTGTTTTGCAGGGCCTGATTTGTTTTTGGGCCTTACCTATTTTATAGCCGAATATATTGCACTATGAAATGCCATAAATGCATATGATAGAAAATAATGCCCATACCACCAACACAGAATGCTAACAAAATAGAAGGAAATATATCTTATATATGTTAGCGAATGGACTTTTGTACAATTATAAAAACAGCTTCGAATACTTTACAAAAGGATTCTCGTAATGGAAATGAATGATTAATTTACCGTTGCTAAATTGTGGTATGGAATGAGGAAGCATATTAGGACTAAAAGCTTCCTAAATTAAAACAGAAAACTAAAAAGTAAACAACAATGAGAAAATTATCCCTTTTTATAGCGACAAGTTTAGACGGCTACATTGCAAACCAAATGACGACCTCAGTTTTCTGAAATTAGTTGAAAAAGAAGGGGAAGATTATGGTTACGCCGAATTTACAGCAAATATTGATACTACAATTCTCGGGAGAAAAACTTATGATTATGTGTTAAAGAAATTGATCTCTCTCATTACGACAACGGGCAACGAGACGTGTACGTAATAACAAGGACAGAAAGACCGAGAACAGGGAGAACAACTTTTTACACCGGAAAACTAAGCGAACTGATCCAACAACTAAAATCAGAAAGCGGTAAGAACATTTATTGTGACGGAGGGGCAGAAATAATAAACGAATTACTAAAAAAGCGATCTTGTGGACGAGTTTATTATCTCCGTTATACCTGTTTTAGTCGGCAGCGGGACAAGACTTCAAAGAAGGCAGACCCGAACAATTACTGGAACTCGTGTAAGAGTTAAAACATTTGACACAGGACTAACTCAATTACATTACCGGCGAAAAGGTAACATAAAGTAACAAAATAAGGAAAACTCAAACCTTTAACATTGAGCCATACAGCATGCCATGGGAAAGTGGCCCTTGCGTTCCCGCCCGCCGTAGGCATTTGCAAGGTGAATAAGGACGTAACCTGCTCAACCTGCACCACATCAGAAAATATCATCACACACACTAAATTATGGTTACAACTTAATAATGAAATATCGGATTAAAAAACAAACAAAACTCAGCTAATCCCCAACCTGACATCCCCCGGTATTTTCATTTACGCAGTTTATACGACAGTGCTTGTTTATAATATCGAATAAATTATTTATCTAAATTTTTCACCCCGGAGATATATATTCTTTATCTCATAATTGTAAAAATGCATTTTAAGTATTTATTTTTTTCTAATTATTTTTTGTCTTTAATTTGTTATAAATTGACAAAAATATGGAAAAGTCGTTTATCGTAGAATTAGTTCAGAATGTCGGTGATTCCTTTTGGTTTTTACTTTTTTTATGGTAAACGGTGGATTGAAAGATCCGTTCAGAGCGAATTTTTCCCAAAGTATTAATTGGTGCCATAGTGGGTTTTATTGGTGTTTTTTTATGTATAACCGATGGATGTATCAGCTGTATAGTTTAGATTTACGTACAGTTTTATTATCCATATCAGGTTTATACCTTGGGGCTATACCTACTATTGTTGCTATGTTGTTTATGGGCATTTACCGCTTTTCAATTGGCGGAGAGCTTATGCCACTTGGCCTGGCGCTTATTGCATCATCAGGCCTGGCAGGTATTGTCTGGCGCTATTTTCAGCAAAAGAAAGGCAGGCCTACTAGTATTTTCTCGCTGTATATTTTGGGTCTTTTTAACACATGCTTTTTATGCTTTTGGCTGATCATACCCAAAGAAGATTTCCTTGGTTTTCTTCAAAGATTGGTATTGCCGGTAATGGTAATATATCCGCTTATTACCTTGCTTTTAGGAATATTAATGAACAGGTAACTTCAGAACTGGGAAATGAAAAAGCAAAAGACCGGTTTATCGAATCGGAAAACGGTTCGCAAGAATAAATGCAAAATATTAACATGTTTTGATAAACTCGATTTGAAAGGTACTTTTATATGTCCGCAAAACAAATGATCGCTTAAATATACTGGCTATACAGAGGAAGAGCTGATTGGGAAAAGTGCTGTTGATTCATTTGTTCCGTCGGATGATAAAGAAGAAGCAGTAGATATTGTCGGCGAATTAATACAAAACAAAACAGAGGTATATTATCACGAGAGAAAATTCGGACCAAAGACAATCAATACCCAGACGCGGATGTCTCACATTACATTGGTTAAAGATGAGCAAACATGGGCGCATATCCATCCTGGCAGAAAATATTACCGAAAAGAATGCGATAATTGCCAAACTGCAAGAAGCGAAGGAAAAAGCAGAAGAAAGTAATCGGTTAAAAAGTGTATTCCCTGCAATGTAAGTCACGAAATCCGCACGCCAATGAATGCGGCATTATCGGATCCATCGGCCTGTTGAAAGACTCGCCTGTTGATGAAGAAACCCGGAAACAATTCTACGAATAAATAAACAAGAGTATGAACGACTGCTATTACAGTGAATGATTGATTTCGATATTTCACAAATAGAAACGCAACAAATAAAAGTAAACAAATCTTTGATAAAGTCTTTTCGAAATATTGGAAAATCATTTAGATGGCTGCAAGCGCTTTATCTGGCAACAAAAGAATAATAAAAATAATATGTACCAATAAATACCTTCATTCTGAAACAGTATTGAATACCGACAGGAAATTGCTTTTAACAGTATTTTTACGAACTCGTGAACAAACGCATTGAAATTTACCAGCGACGGACACAGGAAATTGGTGTTAAGAAATGAGACAACAATATCGTATTTTTTGTAAAAGATACGGGTATAGCATACCGAAAGAGACTTGGATGCCATTTTCGACCGGTTTGTTCAGGCTGATTTAACGCTAAGCAGGCCACACACGAAGGTTCAGGTTTGGGCTTGTCGATCGCCAAAGCTTATGCACAGTTGCTCGGTGGCGATTTATGGGTAGAGTCAAAGAAGGGAAAGAAGTACTTTTCTTTTTAGCATACCAAAGGATGAAGTAAACCGGAGAACCCGGAAACAGTCCAACCGGAAAGTATAGAAAAGTGTTTGAAACACAACTTCGTAAGATTTTAGTTGCGGAAGATGACAAAACAGTTATTCGTTCCCAAAAGGCTTGAGCAAAAAAGGAATCCGGATTGTAAATGCTAAGAACGGCGCTGAAGCAGTTGAAATGGTGCAGAATGACAATGAAATATCGCTGGTACTGATGGATATAAAAATGCCCGTAATGAACGGTGAAGAAGCAATCCGGCAAATCAGAACTTTAATAAAAACATTCCTATTATTGCGCAAACAGCCTATGCAATGCCCGCCGACAGAAATAAATTTTTAGAAATTAGACAACGATTACATCTCAAAACCCATAGAAATAAATACATTATTCAAATTTGTTACGAAAGTACATGAATCCATCGAATTAGAGAATTTTTCATAAAAGTTCAAAAAAACTATCAACGTTTTTACTATTAGTTGTAAGCGTGCAAATAAACATGACACATCCAAAAACATACATGGAACTATTTTAGATACAAAAACATAGAGAATGGTTTGGCTATATGAATCGTCAAGGAAATCCTCTGTCAGAACTCAAAGGTGAAAAATGGAATGAATATTTTCATGTAAATGAGGAGTTGTTCGAAATCTGAAAATGTTGAGAAAAAATTATCGAACTTCAAAAAACGATGATTTTTGCTGATCTTTCTTGAGATGGTAAAACGACACTAACGTAATTCGAATAATATGAAAAACGAAAACAGAAGAAATTTCTTAAAATCAATTGCCGGGGCAGGAGCTGCAACCACATTGGGTACAAGCTTTCCCCTAACAGGTGCTTCCCTGCCTTCAGAAACAAATTTTATTGAAACGGAAAATGAAGAACGATTTATAGTCCCAAAAGCCCAAGGGATTAAAATTACCGGCACATTTCTGGATGAAATTAATGATATACCGCATCAAAACTGGGAGAAAAGAATGGGACAAAGACTTTTCTCACATGAAAGCAATGGTATCGATACTGTAATTATGATCTGTCTCGTACCGGAAATTTATAACCTATCCATCAGAATACCTATTGAAAAAACACAATTGCTACATTCCATCAGTTGATTTACTGGATATGTTTCTTCGTTTGGCCGACAAACACCAAATGAAATTCTAAGCTCGGGTTATACGACTCCAATACTGGGACACAGGCGATTTATCAGGGGAAGTAGAAGACAATAAATATGTTATCGACGAGGTGTGGAAGAACTATGGAAGTAAATATGTGCCCAGGTTGGTATATCAGTGAGGTGAAATGGGCAGAAAAACGAAAGGTGCTATCGGAGCCTTTTATCAAATGGGCAAACAATGCAAAGATAGCCGGAGGTTTTGCCAACTTTATTTCACCTGATTGATGGGAAAGCAGTTGTTGCTGCTGGTGGAGACTTAACCAAAGAAAATGCTGTTTCGTGTGAGGAACACGAACGTGAATGGGATGAAATTTTTGACGGAATTCATGAGGTTGTTGATGCCTGTGCTTTTCAGGACGGACATATCGACTACGATGAATCCGGACGCCTTTTTACAGTAAATAAAATATATTGATAAATATGGTATGCAGTGCTGGACCAATGCCGAAACATTTGACAGGGACATGCCCATTAAATTTTACCGATTAAGTTCGACAAGCTAAGAATGAAGCTCGGGATAGTCGCTGCACGAGCCAAATATGATAAGGGAATTACCTTGAATTTTCACACTTTATGAGTCCTCGACTGGCTTACTGCAAGCAGTACCTATACAATCGTTACAGGGATTACTTTAATATAGCAACCAAAACCACGGCAGCAGAGAAAAAAGCAGGAAACCTGGATATGTTATTTTCCTATCATCGGTAGCCGTACCGGGCGATTTCGGATACGACACTGCTGTAATTTCAGGAACCATTGGAAGCGTAGCATCACAATTTGGTCTGAATGATGTCAGCACCGGATGGTATGTAGGTTGTGCTTTACTGGGATCCATTTTAGGTGCTGCTGCTAGCCGGAAAATTAAGTGATTACTTGGTCGAAAACCGGTACTTCTGGTTTCAGCAGTGCTCTTTCAAGTCTAGCCATTGGATGCATGTTTTCTCCGGATATTTCGCAGCTGTATTATCTACCGGATTATTGGAGGGAATTGGCATTGGTGTAGCTTCAGTTATTTCGCCGCTTTACATTTCTGAAATTTCAGTCTCCCGTTTTCGTGGCATTCTTGTTTCGCTCTACCAGCTAGCTATTACCATCGGATTTATGGGTGCTTACCTTGTAAATTATGCCATTAGCGATTACGCAGTCCAAAATGAAATCGTTAGTAATTCTGGCGGAGTCTGGGGTAAAGTTATGATTGAAGAACCTGGCGCGGAATGCTGGGAGCCGAGGCCATCCCGGCGCTACTGTTTTTTCTGATGCTGTTTTTTGGCACTCTGAAAAGCCTGAGGTGGCTGGTGATAAAAAGCAAGGAAAATTTGTACCGAACGCTGGTGCGTATATCTTTCGTGAAGAAAAAAACGCAAAAACAAATTACTGATGTAAAAGAATTGTAAATCAGAAGAAAAAACCAACTGAAAATATTATTTCAGCCTGATCTAGGATTGCTTTGTTTATTGCGTAAGCCGGCAAATACTCGACAATTCATGGTGTAAACGCAGTTTTGTACTACGGTCCATCCATTTTTCAGCAAATCGGTCTTTCCGAGGGCGACTCCCTGTTTTACCGGTGGTTATTGTCGGTCTGGTAAATTTTGGCTCTACCATACTTGCCATGGTGGTAATCGATAAATAGGCCGAAAAAAACTGGTTTACTACGGTGTTTCTGGAATGCTTGTAACCCTGATACTGATTGGTTTCTATTTTGGCATTGAATTAAAAACTTCCGTAGTCATTCCACCACTGACATTGTTGATACTTATTTTATTGTACATTTTCAGTTGTGCCATTTCCATTTGTGTGGTAATCTGGTTTTGTTTTCAGAAATGTATCCGGTAAAAGTAAGAGATTAGCGATGTCAGCAGCCGCTTTTTCCTTGGATTGGAACATATCTCATCGGACAGCTCACCCTGTGGTTAATGAACAATACACTTTCCTCGGCAGGTGTTTTCTGGTTATTTGCAGTAAATGTGCATTCCTTACATGCTAATTGTGTGGAAGCTGGTTCCTGAAACCACCGGATTATCTCTTGAGGAAATTGAACGTATGTGGCAGAATAATGGTAAAAAATTCCAAAGAATAGTAATAAATATCTCAAAAAAATAAGGAAAGGATTTAGCAGATTTTGGTTTTTTATAATTCAATATTATTCAAAAAGCAATTCAGGCTATCGCACACAAGTATTCGTAAAAAGAAATAAAACGACATTTGTTTTACATGCCAGCGTCAGAATAAGAGCAGTTACAACTATCATGGAAAGTGACCTTTTCATTAATCGAAATAAAAAATTAATTTACTTTAAAACGATACCACAAACCGGAAACAAAAACCCCTTTAATTCGTTTTGTACGCAGAAAGAAAAGTTAAAAGAATGGAAATACAGCAAATTTCTCAAAACAAATCAAATGGGTTGAAACAAAATTAAATCTGGATGCCGATTATTTTAAAAAAACCTATCAAAAAGGTCAGAACCCTGATATTCTTACATTGGGTGTTCCGGATAATAACTGAAGAAATGATGGAGTTTCACCCGGTGAAGCTTTTGTACACCGGAAACATTGCCAATATGGTACTGAATACCGGAATTCTAAGTTCAATGTCGGTAATCGACTGCTGTTGTACACCTTAACGTTGAACACATTATAATTTGCGGACACTATTATTGCGGAGGAATAAAAGCTGCGATGCAACCCCAGACCTGGGCATTTTGAAACTGTGGTTACGTAAACATCTGCGATGTTTACCGACTGCACAAAACAGAACTCGACGAAATTACCGATGATGATGTACGCTACAAACGGCTGGTGGAATTAAATGTACAGGAACAATGCGTAAATGTGATAAAAACAGCGGTAGTACAAAGCTTATCCGCGAAAATAGCCTTACTGTTCAAGTGGTGGGTTTTCGATGTGCATTCAGGAAAAATTAATCGATTTGAAAATTGATTTTCTCTAAAAATTCTGGAAAACGTGATGGAAATTTACCGGTTGGAATAAATAAACGAACTTCGTTTATCTTGTTTAACAGATTTTGCCTGCGTACATTTATACCGTAATACACATCAATTCAAAATACATTACACATGTTTATTGTTTCTTTAACTTATAAGGCCCCGATTGAAAACATTGAAGAACAATTGGAAAACCATGTTAACCCTTTCTGAAAGAACATTATGCTGGGAAATTTTCATGAACAGAAGAAAAAGTTCTGGACCGGAATTATTATGTCGCAAATTAAAGACAGAAACAAACTGGAAAACATTGTTCATAGATCCTTTCATTTGAATGATTTAATTGATTATGAAATTATTGAGTTTATTCCAACGATGACGAGCGAAGATTTTGAAAATGCCTTTTGGAAACCATACAGTAGAAACCAAGCTGAAACCATTACTCAGAAAAAGGAATTTAAGTTCTCTCTTAAAAATCAGTATCAGGGAATAAACCAGGCCGAAAATAATTGTTAATGACCTAAAAACCTTTTTTAAAATGCCCAGTATTTTTCACCGGTTAAGAAAAAGTTGCTCGAAGAAAATAAATTAAAAGCTACTCACTCTATGCAATTGGCGAAATTATCCTTATCGTTTTTGGGATTTTAATTGCGTCAAGTAAGGAACAACTGGAACCAAAACCGGATTTTAAAGGAAAAAGAACAGTTTATCTGGAAGGGCTAAAAGGTGAATTTGAGCAAAGCAAAATAAAGCTGGAGAATCTTATTGAAGTGAACCGGTTAAATTATGAATAACAAAGCTGGTTTCATTTGTTCACAATCCAACAAGTTTAAGAGAAAGAACTTTCGGAAATGTTATACAATGCATTTTCTTTCGATACACACTATTACCCCAATAACTCCCTGCTCGAAGAATTGATGAATTCCGGCGGACTTAAAAATATTTCGAATGCAAATCTCAGAAAATATTTAACAGCCTGGGATTCCAGAATTCAGGTCATTCACCGACAAGAAAACAGTTTACGCGAGCAACGGGAAAAAATGCTCGACATATTCAGAAGTGATAATGCGAGCATCAAAACCATCCTCGATTTGGCTGGTGTTTCAACCAATGAAATGGGCATAAAAAGCAGTTCTCAAAACTTTAGTAATCTTGCAATTCTCGACTCAAAGGAATTTGAAAACAACCTGCTGCTGTTTATACTCAACGGAATTACAACAGAACAAACCCATTACAAGCCCCTGCTTCAGGAAATCGATATAATTTTACAACTGATTGAATCTGAAATCAGGTAATAAAACTACAACGCTATTATTCCATGGCGAGCAACTTGTCGGCCATTGCATCTGCCAACTTAATCAACTCTTCCTGGTTATTTGGTTTTAGTGCACCTTTTTCTTCAACCGGTTCATGCACCATTTCCCATTGAATGTTTTCGGCAAAAGTCTTCAGGTTTTTCACACCGCCACCATTCCACAAAAAGTTACCAAAAATTCCGAGGTAATGATTTTTGGGCGCCATATGTTCTATGGTAGAAAGCAGGGTTTGAACGTTGGGAAACATCGCATTGTTGTAAGCTGCACTTCCCACAATAAATCCCTTGTATTTAAAAATATCGTTGATGATGTATGAAGAGTGCGTTTTAGAAGCATCGTAAACCCGAATATTTTTGATACCCCTTTCCGCAATACGACGGGCAATTACTTCTGCCATTCTCTGCGTATTTCCATACATTGAACCATAAACAATGATTACACCGCAATCCAAATCATACGAACTCCATTTATTGTAACGCGTCAAAATCCAGTTTAAGTCGCTCCGCCAAACCGGCCCATGAGTTGCAGCAATCATTTTTATATCCAGCGGCTGGAGCTTTTTAATGGCCCGCTGCGTATGAGGGCAATATTTACCAACAATGTTGGTGAAATACCTCATCACTTCCACTTCATAAAATTCAAGATTAATTTCATCATCAAAAACGCCACCGTCAAGCGTTCCGTAGCTTCCAAATGCATCGCCCGAAAACAATATTTTATTTGTTTCTTCATAACTAATCATGGTTTCCGGCCAGTGGACCATCGGAATAGTTTGAAATTGAATTCTGAATTTTCCAAGCTCCAAAACATAGTCATCATGAACCATTAAAACATTTTTTGGCTCCATGTAGAAGCTTTCAATAAAACCGAATGTCTTTTTATTTCCAACCAAAATAATATCGGGATATTTCTGAACAATCGCTTTCAATGCTCCTGAATGGTCAGGTTCCATGTGGTTGATAATTAAATAATCCACTTTTCTATCGCCGATTATTTCTTCAATATTGTCCAGATATTCATCAATAAAAGCCCGCTCAACGGTATCAACCAAAGCCACTTTTTCGTCCACTAACAAATAGGAATTATAAGAAATTCCATGAGGAATTGGCCATATATTTTCAAACA
Organism: Draconibacterium sp.; assembly: GCA_041393215.1. Lineage (GTDB taxonomy): Bacteria > Bacteroidota > Bacteroidia > Bacteroidales > Prolixibacteraceae > Draconibacterium. The sequence goes on along the minus strand of JAWKKP010000016.1, from coordinate 115,196 downwards.
GATGTGTACGACGGTCATTAAATCCCAGGTAATAAATATTTTCGGCTAGATTTATTTTTTGCATTTTTTCGATTTTTTTGGTTCAATAACTAAGACGACAAAATTAGTGAAATTTAATACGAACTTGCCAATAACGATCCGCACAAAACCATTATTTAAAAAAAGGTTATCTTCATTTTACTGAATAACCATTATTTTTGTCGCAAATAATTTGGTATGGCAATAGAGCGAAATAATAGACCCTTGTTGTTCCCCAGAGTTGGGAAATATATCATTATTGGCGTAGCCATAGCGTTTGTTGTGGTTGGCGTGCGAGGCTACCAGCTCTATCAATATGTTTTCCGTGCAAATGTAAAGCACGATTATGTCCTGATTGTTAAAGACAATACTTCCTTTCAGCAACTTACTGATGTTTTGAAAGAAAACGATGTATTACTCAATTTTAAAGCGTTCAAATGGGTGGCAAAAAAGAAGGATTTTCCATCGATGGCAAAACCGGGGCGATATGTTCTGGAAAAAGGAATGAATACCAATCAGGTGGTAAATATCCTCCGCAGCGGGTTGCAAACGCCGGTTGATGTTACTTTTAACAATTGCCGCTTTAAGGAAGATCTGGCAGGAAAAGTAAGTAAATATATCCAGGCCGATTCTCTGTCAATTCTTAACCTTTTTTACGACGAAGATCAAATAAAAGAGTACGGATTTACGCCGGAAACATTCCGTGCCATGTTTATCCCGAATACGTATGAATTTTACTGGACAACTTCGGCAAAGGAATTTGCAGACCGGATGAAAACCGAATACGATCGTTTTTGGAACGATGAGCGTAAAAAAAAGGCTGAAGAAATCGGACTTACACCGGTTGAAGTAACTATTTTGGCCTCCATCGTTCAAAGTGAAACGGCAAAACGAGAAGAATTAAAAACGGTTGCAGGATTGTATGTCAACCGGTTAAAAAGAGGTCAGTTATTACAGGCCGATCCAACCGTGAAATATGCAGTCGGCGATTTTTCATTAAAACGAATACTGAATTCTCACCTTGAAATTGATTCGCCCTACAATACTTATAAATATGCCGGATTACCGCCCGGGCCAATTAATTTTCCGGAAACTGCAACAATTGACGCGGTTTTGAACTACGAAAAACACAATTACATTTATATGTGTGCCAAAGAAGATTTTTCCGGCTACCATAATTTTGCCCGCACACTGGCAGAACACAACCGGAATGCAGCCAAATACAGGGCAGCGTTAAATGCAGAAAAAATCTGGAAATAATAATCAGTGCGCCGTTTCAAAAAATATTTTTAATTGTCATTTCGAGCTGTGCGAGAAATCTGTGATATTGAAAAACAGATGTTTCTTTTTCTCCCACTTTGACCATCAGACTGAGCGAAGTCGAAGTCTGATTATTTATAAAATAATTCCGCTACAGATTTTTTGATTTATTTTTGAAACAGCCCCTGGAAGTTAAATACAGTTTACTTCGCGCTCCAACTCTACTCCAAATTTTTCAAAAACTGAATCCTTAATTCTATCTGAGAAATCGTAAACTTCCTTTCCGGTTGCTTTTCCATAATTAACGAGAACAAGCGCTTGTTTTTCATGAACACCAACTTCTCCTTCACGAACCCCTTTCCAACCTGCTTTTTCAATCAACCATCCGGCCGCAAGTTTTGCCTTTCCTGCACCGGCATTATAAACCGGTATATTTTCGTACTGTAATTTAAGTTGTTCTGCAATTTCAATATTCACTATCGGATTTTTGAAAAAGCTACCTGCACTTCCCAGTTCCTTAACATCGGGTAATTTCGAACGGCGAATTTCAATAATAGTTTCCCTGATATTAAAAAGATTTATCTCACCTTTAGCTTTGGTCAGTTCTTCTAATTGTGCGTAGTTCAGGTTAAATTCAGGAAATTTATTCAGTTTAAAAATTACAGATGTAATAATAAACCGGTTTTTCAGATAACTTTTAAAAATGCTGTTCCGGTATTCGAACTGGCACTCTTCCACCGAAAATTCTGCGGGCATCTGCTTTTCTAAATCGTAACCTTTCACTTTTTGCACCGAATTACAAACTTCCTGTCCGTAAGCGCCAATATTTTGGACAGGAGCTGCGCCAACGGTTCCGGGAATCAACGACAAATTCTCAATTCCGCCCAACTGACAGCCAACTGCAAACTGTACAAACTCATCCCATATTTCACCTGCGCCAACTTCAATCCATTCATAATTGCGATCTTCGTAAACCGTTCTCATGCCGGGCACATTCGGATGAATAACCAATCCGTTAAAATCACCTAAAAACAAAATATTACTTCCTTCGCCCAAAACAATCATCGGTTCATCTTTCCAGGTTTTGTTGGAGCTCAGAAAAACCGCCAAATCTTCGGCTTCGGTAAATTCAAAAAAGTATTTTGCTTTTACATCAATGCCAAAAGTGTTGTAAGGTTTCAGTGAGTAACTTTCAAAAAAACGGATCATGGTCGAAATTTTTCGGCAAAGATAATGGAACAGCTTATCTTTCGTTAGTTATATCAGATTTTATCTATATTCGTTTACAAAAGTCAGCTATTGAAAAAAATAATTGTATCCGTTACCAACGACCTCGTTTCCGACAACCGTGTTCACAAAGTTTGCACAACGTTAACGAACATGGGATTCTCGGTTTTGCTGATTGGAAGAAAACTGCCTTCCAGTTTGCCTGTTATACCCAGGACGTACAAAACCAAACGGATGAATTTAATTTTTAAAACGGGAGCGCTGTTTTATGCTGAATACAATTTCAGGCTGTTTTTATTCCTGCTCTTTTCGCGGTTTGACGTGTTACTTTCCAACGATTTGGATACGTTAACAGCCAATTTCATCGCTGCGAAACTGAAGCAAAAATCATTGGTTTACGATAGTCATGAATATTTCACGGAAGTTCCGGAACTGATTCACCGGCCGCGGGTTCAGAAATTTTGGGAAAGATTGGAAAGAAAAATGGTTCCCAAAATTAAACACGCCTACACCGTTTGTTATTCGATCGCTGAGATTTATACAAAAAAATACGGTGTTCCATTTAAAGTAGTTCGGAATATTCCGGTTTCGCAAAAAATCCAAAATCCTTCTGAAAAGGAAGAATCAGCACAGAAAATAATTTTATACCAGGGAGCTGTAAATATGGGAAGAGGATTAAAACAGGCCATTCTGGCGATGCACTTTATTGAAGGGGCAACGCTCGTAATTGCCGGCAATGGTGATATAAAAAAGGAACTGGAACTTTTGGCCGAAACAGAAAAGCTGGGAAATAAGGTTGAATTTACCGGCCGTCTTCCGTTGGAAGAATTATCAAAGTTAACACCAAAAGCCGATTTGGGCCTCTCCATAGAAGAAGACCTCGGATTAAATTACCGGTTTGCGCTACCCAACAAATTGTTCGATTATATACAGGCACGCGTTCCGGTTTTAGTGACCAATTTACCTGAAATGGCTGCTATCGTCAATCAATATAAAATTGGAGAAATCACGGCATCACTTGAACCGGAAATTTTGGCCAAACACATAAAATTTGCATTATCTGAAACGGAGAACAGAAAAATGTGGATAAAAAATCTGGAAGTTGCCGCCAAAGAATTAACCTGGGAAAATGAAGAAAAAATTATTTGGGAGATTTATTCAGAATTTCTATAAATAAGTTCCGCTATCGTTTATTAAAATTGAGAATTCAAAAATTCCTTTCCAGCAAACTTTCAAAGTCGAGTAAGGTTTTATTTGATTCGGAATCAGAAATCCGGTTACCGGAACAAACCAGCGTGCGGGCCGGTTTTTTCGCAATAGCAGCATAATCATGCGTCACCATAATCACGGTTTTTCCTTCGCTGTTTAACCGAACAAACAAATCCAGAATCTCTTCCGAAGTTTCCGGATCCAGATTTCCGGTAGGTTCGTCGGCCAACAATATTAACGGATTGTTTAAAATAGCACGGGCAATAACAACACGCTGCTGCTCTCCCCCACTCAACTGGTGCGGCATTTTCAACATTTTATCCACGGCCCCAACACTTTCCAGCACTTCCACAATCCGGGATTCCATTTCATCCTTATTTTTCCAGCCGGTAGCTCTCAATACAAACTTCAGATTATCATAAACATTCCGGTCGGTCAGTAACCGGAAATCCTGAAAAACAACACCCAGTTTTCGCCGAAGCTCTGAAATTTCTTTCCGCTTTATATTCTGCAATTGAAAACCTGCAACGGTCCCGCTCCCTTCAATAAGCGGAATCTCCGCATTTAGGGTTTTTATCAGGCTCGATTTTCCTGTACCAACTTTACCAATAATATAAACGAATTCACCTGCGCAAACTTCCAGATTCACATTGGAAAGAATCCGGTTTTCACGTTGATAAATTTCCGCGTCAATCAATTCGATAACCTTGTTATTTTCCATTTTTTGCTGAATTGTTTCCCAAAATAAACGTAAAATAGTTTACATAGCGAATAATAAACGAAAGAAATAAACAGTTTCTTGTTAAGAAATTAAAACGGTTTGCAACCTTTCTAAAATTGTAATCATCTATTTTAGAAGATTAAAATTTTCCCTGATCTTTTTTCGAAACGGGAAGTAAAACGGCGGCAACCACTTCAAAAAAAATGAAACAATAAAGGCATGAGAACATTAAGAATTTTCTTACTTATTCCTGTTTTTCTATGTATGCAATTGCTTGTAAAAGGCCAGGAAACAGCCTATTACGGGAACATACAACATCAGATTGATGTTGCAAAAGAACTCTTCGGGAAAGAAAAATACATTTCTACATTTCGTGAGTTTGAAAAAATACAAAAACAGGTAGATAAAGAATCAGAACTATTTTCGGAAGCAGAATATTTCAAATCGGTGTCGGCACTTAAAGCCGGTTACTCGGCAGGAAGCAAAATGCTGACCGCTTTTACCGAAAACTACCCGGAAAGCCCGTATATTAACCGTGCTTGGTTTAATTTGGGAGACTTTCAGTTTAACAAAAAGCAATACTCGGTTGCCGTCCGCACTTTTTCGAATGTTGACAGAAGCGATTTAAGTGAAACCGACCGCGTTAAACTTCAGTATGAAAACGGTTATGCGAATTTGGTTGAAGAAAACCTTGAAGTTGCCAAGCGCGAGTTTTACGACATAAAAGATGCAAACAATTTATATAGCAAACCTGCAACGTATTATTGGGCGCACATTATGTATCTCGAAGAAAATTACCAGGCAGCACTGGAAGGGTTTACACAATTAAACAGCGACCCAACCTATTCAAAAGTAATTCCGTTGTATGTAAGCCACATTTATTATAAGCAGGAAAAATACAGCGAGATAGTGAATTACACCACAAAAATTATAGATGATGTTCCGGCAGAAGAAAAAGTTGAACTATCAAAAATAATTGGAGATTCGTACTTCCACTTAGGAGATTATGAAAATGCAATTCCTTATCTGGAAACCTATTTCGATGCAATCGAATTAAAAACACGGGAAGACAATTATATTCTTGGTTATTGTTATTACAACACCGGCGAATACAAAAAAGCAACCCCGCTTTTGGAGAATGCCACAAAAGGAGAAGACGAAATGGCACAAAACGCCTATTATCATCTGGCCGACTGTTATGTGAAAACCAATGAAAAAGAAAAGGCAAAGCTGGCGTTCGATGCTGCTTCCAAAATGAATTTCAACGAGCGAATTAAAGAAGATGCGCTTTTCAGTTATGCAAAACTTACTTACGAACTTTCCTATTCGCCATTTAACGAAACCATAAAAGCTTTCGACAATTACATCAGCCTCTACCCGAACTCGGAACGAAATGCAGAAGCTTACCGCATTTTAACCGAAGTTTATATGGTAACCAAAAACTACAAAGACGCCATTGCTTCCATCGAAAAAATAAAAACAAAAACACCAACCATTCTTCGGGCTTATCAACGGGTTACTTTTTTCCGAGGCTTGGAGTTGTTTAACAATTTGGCTTACAACGAAGCAATTAAATATTTCGACATTTCGATTGAAAACGGCAGTAACGACAGAACATTAAATGCTCGGGCTATTTTCTGGAAAGCTGAAGCATTGTACCGCATTGGCGATTACAATAGTGCAATTAACAGCTACTCCCGGTTTTTAATGACTCCGGGCGCTTCAACTTTGGAAGAATACAAAAATGCTGAATACAATCTCGCCTATTGTTATTTCAAATTAGAAGATTACGAAAATGCGTCTTCCCATTTCAGAAAATATATTAACGCTTCGCCAAACAGCCGGACCGAAAAAATGGCGGATGCATTAAACCGCGTTGGCGATTATTATTTTCTGAATACCGATTACGAGCGGGCTTTGCAAAATTACAGGCAATCTTATGGAATGAAAATTTACGATGCCGACTATGCACTTTATCAGATTGCTTTTTGCCAGGGCCTGCAAAGAAATCAACAGGGAAAAATTGATAACCTGGAAAAATTGCTTACCGAATTTCCAGAATCCGATTTTGAAGACGATGCATTTTATGAGTTAGGAAGAGCTTATGAACGACTTGGTCAAAACCAGAAAGCAGTGCAACAATACCAGGCTATTGCAAACAACTACCCCGAAAGCAACTTTTACAGAAAGGCGCTCTTGCAGCTCGGTTTAATTAGTTACAATAGTAGCGACTACAATAAGTCATTGAGTTATTACAAACAGGTAAACGAAAATTTTCCGGGAACGCCTGAAGCTGATGCAGCTTTGCTGGGAATAAAAAACAGCTATGTGGAATTAAACAACATCGATGGTTATTTCGCCTATGCAAAGAATGCAGGGTCAGGAACAACGGTTACTGTTTCGGAACAGGATTCGCTAACTTTCCTGGCGGCCGAACGTGTTTACATGGCAGGAAATGCGAATGCAGCCAGTCAACTGGAAAGATATCTTCAACAGTTTCCCAACGGAAGTTTTGCTATAAATGCCAATTTCTATCTAGCCGAACTTTTATACAAAGAAGGGAAATACTCGGAAGCAAACAAACACTACACCTTTGTGGTAAACCAAACCGATAATATTTTCACAGAACAAGCGCTTTCGCGTGCATCTGAATTATCGTTTAATGCAGAGAATTATGCGGCTGCGCTCGACATGTTTAATCGTCTCGAAAAAATTGCCAGCGGAAAATGGAATGTTTTAAAAGCCAATACCGGACAAATGCGATGTTACCTGATGAACAGCAATTTTGACGAAGCCATAAAGGCAGCAGGAAAGATTAAAAAATCGGACATAGCAAACGAAGCTTTAAAAAGGGAAGCCAATTATATTGAAGGAAGATCGTACTATGAAATCGGCGACATGAATAAATCATTGGACGGGCTGAAAGCTGTTGCAACCGACGTAACATTTGAACAGGGTTCCGAAGCCAAATACCTGGTCTCAGAAATTTATTACAAACAAAACAAGAAAGACCAGGCAGAAAAAGAGATTATGGATTTTATTGCAAAAAACTCGCCTTACCAGTACTGGCTTGGAAAAGCGTTTTTATTGTTGTCGGATATTTACATTGACAAGGGTGATGAATTCCAGGCTAAGCACACATTGAAAAGTGTAGTTGAAAACTATGGAAACGACTCGGACGGGATAAAAGCCGAAGCTTCGAAAAAACTATTCGAAATAGAGACCATTGAAAAGATGGAACAACAAAAAGCCATCGACAGTTCGTATCAAATTAAAATCAAAGAGAACTAAAAACAGGAAAACATGTTCACAAAAATAAAATATATATTTCTGATTGTAATGATTGGCATTGCAGCCAATTCATTTGCGCAGCGCGACACCACGCTTACCCGCGAAGTTGAAGTGGTAAAATCATTTAAACCAACCATGTCGTCTGATGCCAATAAAATTAACGAAATGCCAAAAATTGAAGAGGCGGAGCAACAAAAACCGGCATTCAACTACAGTATTTACAGTCAACCCATTTTGAATACTTTTTCTGTAAACACATTAAAAGCAGCCTCCATTGCCGAAGCTCCAAAACAGGAAAATGGTTACGGTTTGGTTAGGGCAGGTTTAGGAAACTACAATAAACCTTATGGCGAATTGTTTTTCAACAATCTGAATTCGAAAAAATCAATTTTTGGATTGCATGCCATGCATCTTTCTTCTCACGGAAAATTGAATCTTGAAGGCGGCGATCGGGTTGATGCACCATTTTCTAAAAACGAAGCCGAATTATACCTGCATCAGTTCTTCAGAAAATCAATGTTATCGTTCAATGTGGATTTTAATCACGACGGGTTTAATTATTATGGATATCCAAAAAATTCCATACCCACTGTGCTTTTAGAAGATGCTCAAATCATAAACTACCAGGGAAAGAAGCAAGCTTTCACAAAAGGAGGTCTAAAAGTTTCTCTTTCAAATCCGTCGGCAGAAATGAATGATCCGAATTTTAACTTTGATCTGGATTATCATTATTTCTCAACTAAAACCAACCAAAAGGAACATTACGGAAAATTTATGGTAAATGCTCAAAAACCTTTGGAAAAAGGCACCGGAATTTTGGATGCAGGGTTCTTTTTCACGCAGTCTGACGGTGTTTTCAACCGTGCTATCGACACCATCGGGAAAAGACAACAAATATGGTTAATGGCAAATCCTTCTTACTATATTGGAAACAAAAAGGCAAATGCACAACTGGGAATAAAAGCATGGTTTGTACTTGATAAAGATTTTGATGCTGAAGCTAAAATAGCGCCCAATATTCTTCTGAATTATATTCCCGTAGAAAAAATAATCAGGCTCTATGCCGGAATAACAGGCGATTATATTAGCAATCACTATTCAAAAATTGCTTACGAAAATCCGTTTGTTGATCCAACGCACAGTGTAAAAAACACTTTCGAAAGAATCCGTTTTTATGGTGGATTTGACGGAAAATTCTCCGCAAAAACAAACTTTAAAATCCAGGCCGATTATTCTTTTGTTGACACACAGCCCCTGTATTATTTGCAAGAATACACTCTACCCGATCCAATGATTAATCCGAATCCTGTAGTGGTAGATAATGATTTTAAAATTGTATACGATAATCTGAAACTATTCAAAATCAATATCGAGGTAGTTCACCGCTCTTCAGAAAAACTTGATTTATCGGTTTCAGGAAACTACTATGGATACAGCTTAGACCAGCAGGAGAACGCATGGAATCTTCCCGACTGGGATGCCAATTTATCGGTTGACTATAAAATTACAGAACAATTAAGCGTTTCGGCCGATGTGTTTTTAATTGGTGAACGGAAAGCCCTGATTGTCGAAGATCCAAACTTTTATGGAAGCACTGATGATTTAGCACTCATATACAAATCATACAATCTGGATACAGCCTTTGATTTCAATGCACGAGGGACCTATAGCATTACACAAAAGTTTTCAGTGTTTGCGCAGCTAAATAATTTTGGGTTCCAAAAGTATGAGAGATGGTTCGGCTATCCGGTTCAAAGCTTTAACTTTTTAGCCGGAGTAAGCTATGCTTTTTAAACTTAATTTTAATTGTAAAATGAATTGAAAATCTTTTTTTTAATCATGTAAAAAAGTATGGTTTTTGCGCTCATTTTCAGGTTAATAAAATGTTAAAAAGTTAATTTAACATACAACAAAAAAAGACCCTCCCTATGGTTTATTTTGCTATATTTGCAGCATGATTTTCAAATCGATTTCTAACACTTTTAACGAATTGAAATTCAATTAGTTTCCACACAAAAAAGCAACCACTGCTTTTTAAATCGGAAACTATTTTATTTTATATGGAGAAACAAAAAAATTAAACGATAACAAATGAGTGAATTGGAAAAAAATGGTTCGGGAAACGGAGGGAATGGGAACTATTCAGCCGATAGTATTCAGGTACTCGAAGGGCTGGAAGCAGTTCGGAAGCGTCCGGCCATGTACATTGGTGATGTTAATGAAAAAGGATTGCACCATTTGGTTTACGAAGTTGTTGACAACTCGATCGATGAAGCGCTGGCAGGTTATTGCGATACAATTCATGTAACTATTCATCAAGATGACTCAATCACCGTAGAAGATAACGGCCGGGGTATCCCAACGGAAAGACATACAAAAGAAAAAAAATCGGCCCTTGAAGTCGTGATGACCGTACTTCATGCAGGTGGAAAGTTTGACAAAGATTCTTACAAAGTATCCGGAGGTCTGCACGGTGTTGGGGTATCATGTGTAAACGCGCTTTCAACCTATTTAAAGGCTGAAGTACACCGCGACGGAAAAATATGGGTACAGGAATATTCAATTGGAAAACCCAAAGCAGATGTTCAGGTTGTAGGAGAATCAGACAAAACCGGTACAATCGTTACATTTAAACCAGATGCAAGTATTTTTCTTGTTACAAAATACAAATACGATGTTTTGGCAGCACGTTTACGCGAGCTCGCTTTTTTGAATGCAGGAATTCGTCTTTCCATTACCGATGAACGAGAAATGGAAGATGATGGCAGTTTCAAATCGGATATTTATTATTCTGAAAAGGGATTAAAAGAATTCGTGGAATATTTGGATGAAACGCGAATCAAATTGATTGAAGATGTGATTCATATTTCTTCTGAAAAAGGAGGTATGCCGGTTGAAATTGCATTACAATACAACACTTCATTTGCTGAAAATATTCATTCTTACGTTAACAACATTAATACGATTGAAGGAGGAACACACCTAACTGGTTTTCGGCGCGGGTTAACTCGTACACTGAAGAATTATGCCGATCAATCAGGAATGCTACAGAAACTAAAAATAGACATTAACGGCGACGACTTCAGGGAAGGTTTAACAGCAGTAGTTTCGGTAAAAGTTGCCGAACCACAGTTTGAAGGCCAGACTAAAACAAAGTTAGGAAACTCTGATGTTAGTGCTGTTGTTGATCAGGCAGTAAGTGAAATGCTAAAAGTATATTTGGAAGAAAATCCAAAAGATGCAAAATCAATTGTCAATAAGGTGATTCTTGCCGCTCAGGCACGCCATGCAGCGCGCAAAGCACGTGAAATGGTGCAGCGAAAAAATGCACTTACCGGCGGTGGTCTGCCAGGTAAACTGACGGACTGTTCGGAAAAAGATCCCGCACAATGTGAAATATTCCTGGTTGAGGGAGATTCTGCAGGCGGTACAGCCAAACAGGGTCGCGACCGCAGAACTCAGGCTATTTTGCCGTTACGTGGTAAAATTCTTAACGTAGAAAAAGCCATGCAGCACAAAATATTTGAGAATGAAGAAATTAAAAATATTTTTACTGCTTTGGGAGTAACTATCGGAACAGAAGAAGATTCCAAAGCATTAAATATGGAAAAAATAAGATATCATAAAGTAGTGATAATGACCGATGCCGACGTTGACGGTAGCCACATTGCTACATTGATTATGACTTTCTTTTTCCGCTACATGAACGACTTGATTAAAAGTGGTTATTTATACATTGCTGCACCACCACTTTACCTTTTAAAGAAAGGGAAAAAAGAAGCGTACGCCTGGAATGAAAAACAAAGGCTCGACTATATTAACGAATGGGCAGACGGAAATGAAAGCAGTGTCCACATTCAACGCTACAAAGGTTTGGGTGAAATGAACGCGGAGCAACTTTGGGAAACAACAATGAATCCGGAAAAAAGGATTTTGCAGCAGGTAACAGTTGAAAATGCGGCTGAAGCTGATCATATTTTTTCGATGTTAATGGGAGACGATGTTCCACCGCGCCGTAAGTTTATAGAAGATCATGCAACTTATGCAAACATAGATGCATAATATAGTTTGAATGGCAAAGTTTGAAATCCGTATATTAGTGGAATTCAAAAAAAATAATATCAATCGAATCCGGGGTAATTCCCGGATTTGGTTTCAATACCAACTACTTAATATTAATGACAAAAAAATTAAATATCTGCGTTTTTTCTTCTTCCAGCAATGCCATCCCTGAAATATATTTTGAAGAAGCAGAAAAACTGGGAAGATTAATTGGCGAAGGAAATCACAATTTAATCAACGGAGGTGCAAATGTTGGCCTAATGGAAACCGTTACCATCTCCGCTGGCAATGCAGGTGCAAAAACAATTGGTGTAATTCCTGAAAGACTAAAAGAGCGGTCTCTTACTTCTGATAATTCGCACGAAGTTATTGTAACGAAAGATATGAAGGAGCGCAAAGCAAAAATGCACGAAATTTCAGATGTTTTCATTGCGCTTCCCGGTGGATTTGGAACCCTGGAAGAGATACTCGAAGTGATTACATTGCGCCAATTGTCCTACCACGATAAAGCAATTATTTTTATTAATACCAATAATTTCTTTGACCATTTATTTAAACAGTTTGAAGTTTCTTACCAAGAAATGTTTGCTAAGGAAGTTTACCGTGAACTTTATTTTGTTGCACAAAATGCTCAGGAAGCATTGGATTATGCAGTGAATTATACTCCGGTTATTTTAGACTCAAAATGGTTTAAAGTACTTGAAAAGAACAGAGATTAAAAACATGACCTGACAAATTTGCATTTCTTTAATAATTTATGTTTTCACTTTTTAACAAAAAACAGTTAAGGTTGTTAAAATATATGAAAAGCTGTGATTATCATTTATCAGAATAAAACAGTGGCAGCATATTTGCGTTCTATTTGGCACAATATGATAGAATGAGAAAAATTAAATTTTGTACATCATGAAACGTTTAGGAAAAATAGGACTTTCTTTCTTATTAGTTATTGCAGGAGCTTTTGTGGCGGTCTGGATATACAGTACGTATTTTGACAAACCCGACGTAGTAACAGTAACAGAGGAACACCCAATGAGATATGCTGCATTACCGGCTGACGGAGAAGTTACCCTTCCGGATCTCACTTTTGCTGCTGAAAAATCAATACATGCAGTTGTTCATATTGCCACACAATCAACCTATGGAGGCAGCTGGTCAACAGGAAATCCCTTTTTTGATGAATTTTTCGGGTTACGTCGAAACCAGGAACCACAAACAAGACAAGGATTTGGTTCTGGCGTAATCTTATCTTCCGATGGTTACATTGTTACCAATAATCACGTAATTGAAGATGCACAAAAGATAAAAGTTATTTTAAACGACAAACGTGAATTTGAAGCCCGTTTAGTAGGAACCGATCCATCTACCGACATTGCGTTATTAAAAGTCGATGCTGGGAATCTTCCTTATCTGACATTTGGCGATTCTAATGCATTAAAACTGGGTGAATGGGTCCTTGCTGTTGGTAACCCGTTTAATCTTACTTCAACGGTTACCGCAGGAATTATCAGTGCCCGATCACGAAATCTTGGAATTAACGATGATCAGTTATCCATTGAATCCTTTATTCAAACAGATGCTGCAGTTAACCCGGGCAATAGCGGTGGAGCACTTGTTAATCAGCAAGGAGAGTTAGTCGGAATAAATTCTGCTATCGCCTCAAGGACAGGATCTTACTCAGGATATTCATTTGCGGTACCAGTTAGTATTGTTAAAAAAGTAATAGGCGATTTAAAAGAATTTGGTGAGGTTCAGCGTGCATTATTGGGTGTAAATATTGGCGATGTTAACGCAAAAATTGCGGAAGAACTAAAACTGGATAAAGTTGAAGGTGTATATGTTGGTGGCGTAACGGACAATGGCGCTGCAAAAGAAGCTGGAATAAAAGAAGGAGACATTATTGTTAATGTCGGTGGTTCAGATGTAAAAACATCGGCAGAACTGCAGGAGAAAATAAGCCAGTACCGACCAGGAGACGATGTAAAAATTATAGTAATTAGAGGTGGAGAAAAGAAACCCTTTACAGTTACCCTTCGTAATAAACACGGCGACACACAGGTTATCAGAGACAATATAACCGTTTTAGGAGCGCAATTTGAAGAAGTTTCAGAAAAAGAAAAAGAAAAATTAGATATTGATTACGGAATAAAAATAACATCCCTAAACAAAGGGAAATTAAAAGATGCAGGCCTAAAAGAGGATTTTATTATCACCAACGTGAACAAAAAGCCTATTTATGAGGTCAATGATTTTAAAAGAGAGATTGGAAATGCCCGAGGAGGAATTTTAGTTGAAGGTATATATTCAAATGGAGAACAAGCCTATTTTGTTTTCGGAGTAGATTAAATTAAACTATTTCGGAAAAGCGCTTTAACTATTTATTAATATCTGTTCTAAACAGGATTTCTCCTTGATGGTTAATTATTAATGTTCTATATTTGCACGTTTTTTAAGAAAATTTATGAGACAGCTAAAGATCACAAAGTCAATCACTAACCGTGAAAGTGCTTCTTTAGACAAGTATTTGCAGGAAATTGGAAAAGAAGAACTGATTACTGTCGAGGAAGAAGTTGAATTAGCGCAACGAATTAAAAAAGGAGACCAGGCTGCTTTGGAGAAATTAACCAGAGCCAACCTTAGGTTTGTTGTGTCGGTTGCAAAACAATACCAGAACCAGGGATTAAGTTTGCCCGACTTGATAAACGAAGGAAACCTTGGATTAATTAAAGCTGCTGAAAAATTTGACGAAACCCGAGGTTTTAAGTTCATTTCCTATGCAGTTTGGTGGATTCGTCAATCCATTCTTCAAGCGCTTGCTGAACAGTCCCGAATAGTTCGATTGCCATTGAACCAGGTAGGTTCGTTAAACAAAATTAATAAAGCATATTCGAAATTCGAGCAGGAACACGAGCGCAAACCATCACCAGAAGAATTAGCCGACTCACTTGAACTTCCTGCTGATAAGGTTGCTGACACTTTACGCGTTTCCGGACGTCATGTTTCGGTTGACGCACCATTTGTTGACGGTGAAGACAACAGTTTACTGGACGTCCTGGTAAACAATGATTCACCCAATGCAGACCGCAGTCTTATCATGGAATCCTTGTCAAAAGAAATACACAGGGCTTTAGCTACATTGACAGAAAGAGAAAGTGACATTATCAGATTGTTCTTTGGTATCGGGTGCCAGGAAATGACCCTGGAGGAAATCGGAGAACGATTTGGACTAACCCGCGAACGTGTTCGCCAGATTAAAGAAAAAGCAATTCGAAGATTGCGACATACTTCAAGAAGTAAATTATTAAAATCATATCTTGGGTAAAAATAGTGAAGGCTGCCGGTGGCAGCCTTTTTTGTTATAAATTTATGCAAAGAAAGCTTCCTTTTAAAAATCTGCCTCTATTAGATTAAATAAAATTTTCAGACCTAAATTTCCATACTTTGATTCTTATCAGGTTCATCAGCGTTTATTTTGATGTCAAAATATAAATTTGTCACTATCTTGAAAAATGCAGGAAAATAAATTTAATCCTTGCAGATTAAAACGGGGTAATGATGTCAGTCGGTTTCATATCTTTAGGGCAGAAAACTAAAGTCGTTGTTTTATGATATTCATTAATATTTTTGAGACAACTCTGCCATTGACAAATCCCGTCTTAAAATTTCTTGTCATTCTTATTATTATCCTGTTTGCACCCATTTTGTTAAACAAACTGAAAATCCCTCATATTCTGGGGCTTATTATTGCCGGAGCAATTGTCGGGCCAAACGGATTTAACCTGCTTTTGCGCGACAGCGGTATTATATTATCGGGCACTGCTGGACTTTTATATATTATGTTTCTGGCAGGGCTGGAGATAGATTTGGCCGATTTTAGGAAGAATAGTTCAAAAAGCTTACTCTTTGGGTTTTACACTTTCTTAATTCCAATGCTTCTCGGTATCTTCACCGGAGTTTATTTGTTGAACTTTTCCATTCTTACTTCAGTTTTGCTGGCAAGTATGTTTGCGTCTCATACGTTGATTGCATACCCGGTGATTAGCAAAATTGGCGTCGCAAAAAACAGGGCGGTAAACATTGCGATTGGTGGAACGATGATCACCGATATCCTGGCCTTATTGGTGTTAGCAGTTATTGTGGGTATGTCGGAAGGACAAGTGAACCTCGCTTTCTGGATACGGCTTTCGGTTTCAATTATGGTATTCGGCCTAGTTGTAATGTTACTTTTTCCAATTATTGGCAGATGGTTTCTAAAGCGCTATTCCGACAATGTATCCCAATATATTTTTGTCCTTGCCATGGTTTTCTTTGGTGCTGTGCTTGCTGAAGCTGCAGGTATTGAAGCTATTATTGGTGCTTTTTTGGCAGGGTTGGCGCTTAACCGGTTAATCCCTTTTACATCGCCATTAATGAACAGAATACAGTTTGTAGGAAATGCTGTTTTTATACCATTTTTTCTAATTGGTGTTGGAATGCTTGTAGATTACAAAGCCTTTTTTAAAGATTTTGAGACTATAAAAGTTGCTGCAGTTATGACAATTATTGCAACACTGGCGAAATTTATTGCGGCTTGGTTAACTCAAAAAACATTTAAATTTTCAATAGATGAGCGCCGACTAATATTTGGACTAAGCAACGCACAAGCTGCTGCCACACTTGCGGCTGTTATGGTTGGCTACAATGTAATTGTAGGAGAAACAACCAGTGGAGAACCTATTCGGTTGCTAAACGAGAATGTATTAAACGGAACCATCATAATGATACTTATTACCTGTACTATAGCAACGCTTTCAGCGCAAAAAGGGGCAAAAAACATTTCACTAAAAGAGACAGTGGCAAACGAAAATAATGACAAAGAATATCCCGAAAGGATATTAATCCCGTTAAGTAATCCGGACACCATTGAAGAGCTTGTTAATTTAAGTACCCTATTAAAATCAGAGCAAAACAAAACCGGAGTGTATGCCTTAAACATAATTAAAAGCGATACATTGGACGAGGAGGTTGAAAAAAAAGCGAAAAGGCTGCTCGAAACCGCTGCACATACTGCGTCGGGCACCGATGTATTTCTTAATAAACTGTTGCGATATGATGGAAATATTACTAACGGAATTATTGGCGTTATACACGAACAAAATATAACAGACCTGGTATTGGGGCTACATATAAAAAAAGCAATTAATGAGCCATTCTTAGGTAAAATAATAGAAGGAATTGTCTCGAAATGTAATATAACCACCTATGTTTACAAACCGATCCAACCAATTGCCACAATAAAAAGACACGTTATAGTCGTACCTTCAAATGCCGAACATACAATGGGATTTCCATTCTGGCTTTCAAAAATCTGGAACATTGCAAAAAATACCGGTTCAAAGCTTATCTTTTATGCACACCCGGAAACTATTAAAATACTAAGGGATATTTTGGCCAGACATCCGATTGATGCAGATTTAATGATACTTGAAGACTGGAGTGATTTCCTAATCATTTCTCGTGAAATAAAAACAGATGATAATTTGATTATTGTGCTAAGCCGGGCTAACAAAATTTCATACCACGAGAACATGGAGAAAATACCGGATTACTTAAATAAATATTTTCTTGCTAACAGTTGTATACTTGTCTATCCAATGCAGGTTGGGGTTAAAGACGATGAGAGCATTAACCTAAATAATCCTTCGCTGACAGAGCCTATTGAAAAACTTGACGAGTTGGGAAAAACCATTGCGAAATTGTTCTGGCGAAAATAGATTTTGCAGCTATTAAAACTCGAGTACCAGTTGCACCGGCTTTTTAACTTCTTCCTGCTGAAAATTAGAAACACTTAATCCTAGCAAACGAATTCCTTTAATAAACCCACCTTCCGATTTGAGTAGCTTCAAACTCTCCGAGATAATCTGTTCTTTTACTTCAAAATAGCCCGAAATGGTTTTACTCCGGGTGTGCTGTTCAAAATCTGCATATTTAAATTTAAGGGTAATCGTTTTTGCTTTAACTTTCGATTTTTCAATTCTCTGCCAAAGGATGTCAGCAATTTTAAGGATTTCATCTTCCAAATCATTATCGGTAAATAAATCCGTTGAGAATGTCTGCTCTGCTCCTACCGATTTTCTTTCCCGTTCGGGTTCTACCAAACGATGATCTTCCCCCCTGCAAATTTCATAATAATAGTTTCCCGATTTGCCAAATAACCGGACCAGTTCCAATCGTTCAATTTTTTTTAAATCACGGCCAAACCAAATGCCCATTTTATTAAGTTTTTCTGCTGTAACTTTCCCGATTCCATAAAACTTCCTGATTTCAAGATTATCGATAAATTCCTGTGCATTATTCGGAGTTACCACAAAAATTCCGTTGGGTTTATTAACATCCGACGCCACTTTTGCCAAAAATTTGTTGTACGATACTCCTGCAGATGCTGTTAAATTTATCTCATCGAAGATTCGTTTTCTGATTTCCTTTGCAATAAGAGTTGCAGAGGGTTTTCCTTTTTTTGCGTATGTAACATCTAGATAGGCCTCGTCCAACGAAAGCGGCTCAACTAAATCGGTATATTCAAAAAAGATTTGGCGAATCTGATGCGATACTTCATTGTATCTCGAAAACCGGGGTTTCACAAAAATTAAATCGGGGCATTTCCTTTTTGCCAATTTTGAAGACATAGCAGAGCGAACTCCAAATTTTCGGGCCTCGTAGCTGGCAGCAGCAACTACTCCCCGCTCCCTCGAACCACCTACCGCAACAGGTTTACCTTTCAATTCAGGATTATCCAATTGTTCCACTGATGCATAAAATGCGTCCATGTCAATGTGAATTATTTTCCGGGTATTTTCCACAGAATCAAACCGCATAATTTCTATAATGAAAAAATTACCTAATCTTTTGCTTCATTATATCGCGATTGCTCCCCGGAACCTTCCCTGATGATTTTAAATGCTGACTCATCATACTCATCATCAGATTCTTTACGCTTCTTTTTGTCACCGGTGGCAATCAACGACCAGGCCATAATAATACTTGTGGCAATAATAACGACAAAAAACACCCCACTTTCAAAACCTGATGTTTTTAACGACTCAGGAATAGCAAAGAACAATAAAATGGAAATTAATCCTTTGGGTGCAATAAATGTTTGCGGCATCGTATCTTTTTTCTCTATCACATAAAAAAGTCCGAAACGCAATAAATATGTGGCTACTAAAAATAAGATACTAATGAGCCAGACCTGCCAGTTTAAAAGCGCCATAAGTGGTAATGTTATTCCAAACACAACGAAAAAGAAAGTACGAACCAAAAAAGAAGTTTCGGTTGTAATTAACTGAAACTGCTTAAATACAGCATCTATCCGCTCATCTTTTAACCAGCGTTCAAGCCTCCCGAAAAGAAAGACTTTATGGTTTCGCAGCAAAAGTCCGAACATTAAAATAATAATCAACGATGAAAGGTGAAACATTTTACCAATAGAATAAAGCAAAACGAGTACTGCGAGAAAAAGAAAAAACCGGGCCTGCCCTTTTATATTTTGAATAATATACAGCAAAACATAGCTAAGAACCACAGAAAAAACAATAGTTACTACCAAATTACTTCCAATGGCAAAACTAAGCTGGCGCATACCTTCTGCATCAAGATTCTCAACAATCATATAAAAAACCATGATGCCAAGAATATCGGAAAAAGTGCTTTCGTAAATCAGAAATTCTTTTTTGTAATTATCGAGATTAGTTACACTGGGTATAATTATAGCACTGCTCATCACCGATAAAGGAAGTGCATAAACAATGGCAGATAAAAACTCAATATGAGGAATAAAAAACAGAATAATAAAAGCAAGAGCCAAAGAAGTTAAAACCAAAGATAAAGCAGCTATCGTAAATGATTTCCATATAATCGGCCATTTCTCTCTTTTAAGTTCCAAATCAAGGGCTGCTTCCAGCACTATCATTATTAGCCCGATAATACCAAGTATTTCGAGCGTGCTCGTAAAATCAGGTTCCAGGTTAAAATAAATAAGTAACTGATGAATACCAACCCCCATAAGAATTAACATCAGGACACTGGGGATATTGGTTTTTTTTGCCAGAATATTATTAAAAAAGGATAGAATAATTACAATACAAAGACCACTAATAAAAAGATATGCATCCATATTCAATTTGTTTGTAATGTAGAAATTAATCGAATTAAGATCGAATAATTGACATAAAGATAAAGGAAAAACAACAATCCGTCTTTTTAAACAAATTTAAAATGACGGATTGAAATACTATACATTGTTGATGCATTTACCTGATAATGCAAATACACAAAACAAAATCTTCAATAAAAGATTATCTGTTCAGCTTAAAAATGCGTTCCATCATTTGCCACTTTTCGTCGGCAGTAGCTTCGGCTGAAGTTTTCTGAAAACGGGAAACAAAAGCCTCCCATTCACTCTGCCTCGGCTTTGAAGCCAGTTCCTTCATGGCCTTCTCGTGGTCAAAATCGGCGACAGTGTCCATAATCATGAAAAGTTGGGTTCCCAGAATATAGATTTCCATATCAATAATTCCTACTTCCCTCATTCCCTGAGTTATTTCAGGCCAAATTGCACCGGGAGCATGAACTTTTTTGTATTCTTCAATTAAAACCGGATCTTCTTCCAGTTTCAAAGCTTTACAGTATCTTTTATATTCGTTCATTTCAATTTATTTAAACATGAATTTTGGATGTACTTTTAACGTGCGGTAACCATAAACAGCAATTACCAGAAAACAGATAAAAGGAAGAATAAAAGAAAAATTAACAGCCGGCAAAGATCCAACTGTCCCCATATCAATAATTAATCCCTGGAGCGGTGGCATTAATGCCCCGCCAACAATTGCCATCACTAAACCCGCAGCACCAATTGTGGAATCATCGCCGAGCCCTTCAAGTGCAATTCCATAAATAGTTGGGAACATCAACGACATAAATGCGGAAGTTGCAACCAGCAAATATAATCCTGGCATTCCCTGAATCAGAATTACCCCGGTAGTTGTTAACATTCCACCAATAGCAAACACAGTTAGCATTAAGCGGGCATTCAAATATTTCATTAAAAATGTGCTGATAAAACGACTGGAAATAAAAATTGCCATTGCAATGATGTTGTATTTCTGTGCTTCTGCTTTTGGAATCCCAAGGTTATCGGCATACTGAATAATAAATGTCCAGCACATAATCTGCGTTCCCACATAAAACATCTGCGCGATCACACCCTCGCGATATCGGATATTTTTTAGCAGCCGATTAAATGAATCTTTTGCATGTATAGTATGATCGGCTTTCGCACGAACCGGCATTTTTGATACAGCAATAATAATCAGCATTAGAATAACAACAAAACCTAAAATAACATAAGGATTTCGGATAATAGCCAAGTCGTGCGTTCGAATAGTTGCCTTTTCGGCAGCGCTTAACGTGCTGAAAACAAGATTCCCGGCAGCATCTCTTTTGTCCGACTCCAATGCGGAAAGAATAACATTGGAAGCCACAAACATTCCCAATATCGACCCCAGAGGATTAAAAGACTGCGCCAGATTCAATCTTCGCGTAGCAGTTTCTTCTGACCCCATGGAAAGAATATAAGGGTTTGAAGTTGTTTCCAAAAAAGCCAGGCCAAAAGTTAGAATATATAGTGAAAATAAAAAGAAACCAAAAATCTCGAATTGAGCGGCAGGAAAAAACAACAGTGCGCCAAAAGCATACAAAGCCAGTCCCAGCATAATGCCCTTTTTATAACTGTACCGTTTTACAAATAATGCTGCCGGAATTGCCATAGTTCCGTACCCACCATAAAACGCAAATTGAATAAGAGCAGCTTTTGCATTCGAAATTTCCATAACTGTACCAAAAGCAGCTACCATCGGGTTGGTAATATCGTTGGCAAAACCCCAAAGTGCAAATAAACTTGTAATTAGTATAAACGGAAAAAGCAGTTTCCTCTCAATAACAACTTGCTTTATGTTTTTCATTATTTGGTTTAATTAATTTTAGGCCGAAATATAATTATAAATACTGGTCTTTTCCCCCGGCCTTTAACTGTTCTACAATCTTTTTCACATCTTCGGCCTGACCACGTTTGCAAACCAAAGTTGTGTTTCCATCCTGAACCACAATTACATCATCAAGCCCAATCAGGGCAATCATTCCTTTATCAGTATAAACGTATGAGTTTTTTGAATCGAGGATAATTGCCTCACCTTTGCCGGCATTTCCATTTTCGTCTTTTAACGAAGTAAGATAAACAGATTCCCAGCCTCCTAAATCATTCCAAACAAAATTTCCTTCAACCAGGTAAATATTTTTTGCATGCTCCATAATTCCATAGTCAACAGAAATACCTTTTACTGCACGGTAAATGGTATCCAATGTTTGCTCAAAAGATGGATTTCCCATATCAGCCTGAATTTTTCGCAAATCGGCAAACAACTCAGGAGCAAATTCCTCAACAGCTTTTAAGAATACTGAAATCTTGAAAATAAACAAGCCGCTGTTCCAGTAAAAACCTCCTTGCTCCAGATAACCGGTTGCCGTTTTTTCATCAGGTTTCTCAACAAAACGTTCAACTTTAAACTGCTTTATTTTTTCTGAACCCGTAATATCTTCGCCAGTTTTCACATAGCCGTAACCTGTTGCAGGGTATGATGGCGTTATTCCAATCGTAACAATTCCATTTTTTTCATCAGCTATTTTTGCGGCTGCTAAAATTGTATCACGGAAAAGTGTGTCATTTTCAATTAAATGGTCCGAAGGTGAAACCACCATAATTCCGTCCGGATTTTCCTTTTCAGCAAACATGGCAGCCAAACCGATACACGGCAATGTATTTTTACCAACCGGTTCGTATATCAGATTCTCTTTGGGTAACATTGGAGTTTGTTCCTCTAAAACCTGCGCCTGGCTTTTTCCTGAAACAATATAAATATTATTCAAACTGGTAAAAATGGAAAACCTTTTTATGGTAGATTGCAGCAGCGAATCGTCGCCAAAAATATTCAGGTATTGTTTTGGTTTTGCCGTTTTACTTCGGGGCCAGAAACGCGTTCCCGAGCCTCCGGCCATTATCAGAGTATATAAATTATTCATAGAATTCAATTTAGATAAGAATTTTTTAGATTCATACTTTCAAATATAGACTTATCTGCTCTAAACACATAATCTGGGTCGATGTTCTTACAACTCTTACGAAAAGTTAATTCTTACTTAAAAATATGTAATGAATGCTAAAACATTAATAAAGAATCGGGGTTAAATATAACTTTACTAAAGAAAACAATTAAGGCGCTTTAACCGGCTTCCTTTCGGAATAAAACAGAAAAACGTGATAAAAAGGCTTCTACTGCTAATATTTCCTGTTTTTACACTCTTTTGCTCATATGGCCAGAACACCGTGATTAGTGGAAAAGTTACGGAAAAGTCAAGCGGAGTTCCCATTCCCTATGCCAATATAATTTTCACGGGAACGTTTGTTGGAACAACTTCCGATATTAATGGCGACTATCAGCTATCAACAGCAAAACCTACCGAGACGATTGAAGTTTCGGCCATCGGTTATCTGAAACAAGTAGTTCCAATTAAACTGCACGAGACCAATAATATCGATTTTCAAATGGAAGAGGAAGTTTTTGCTTTGGAAGAAGTTAAGATTCTTCCCAGGGAAAATCCGGCCCACCCCATTTTTCGAAATATAATTGCCAATAAAGAGTTGAACGACCCGTCAAAATTACCCTCGTGGAAAAGTAAAATTTATGCAAAAACCGAATTCGATCTGAAAAACATTAGCACAAAAATGAAGAACAGCAGAATGCTTTCCGATTTCGATTTTGTGTTTAATTACCTCGATTCAATGGAAACTAAAGGAAAAACTTTTTTGCCGATTTTCTTTACTGAATCCGTTTCCAATTTCTATCACGACAGTGAGACAAATAAAGATCGTGAAGAAATTATCGCTAATAAAACATCCGGCATCAAAACCGATATCTTTTCGGAATACACGGGCAAGCTTTACGAAGAGATTAATATTTACGATAATTACCTGACGATTTCTGATGTTGGATTAATTTCGCCGGTAAACAACCTCGGACTTCAGTTTTATAAGTACTACCTTGTTGACAGTACTGTTAACGGTGACCAGAAAATTTACGAAATGTCTTTTAAACCCAAACTTCCACAAGAGCCAACGTTTATTGGAAAAATGTGGATTGAAGACGGGAGTTTTGCCGTTACCAAAGCTGAGATTCAATTGTCGGATAAAGCCAATGTGAACTTTGTAAACAACCTACAATACAAAATTGAATTTCAGAAAATTGATGAAAAGTGGGTGCCGCGCAACGAATGGATTGTAGCCGATATCGATTTACAGAAAAAAAGAGACTCTGAAAAACTCGGTTTTATTGGAAGAAAAACAAATATTTATGAAGACTTTCGTTTTCAATCTGTTTCGGGCGAAATTGCGAATTTCAAAGAGCCAATTACTGTAGTTCCGGATGCGGTTTTAAAGGACGACCAGTACTGGGAAAATATTCGCCCGGTTGAGCTTCAGTTGCGCGAGAAAAATATTTATGCAATGGTTGATTCCATAAAGGAAATCAAACTTTTCAAAACCTTTTCCGAATATGTTTATATGTTTTATTACGGTTACCGCGATCTTGGAAATATTGAACTCGGGCCATATTACTACTTGTACAGCTACAATAAAGTTGAAGGCTCGCGTTTTAGATTAGGCGCAAGAACTACCTATAAATTCAATCAACACCTTCGGCTAAATGGCTTTGCAGCTTATGGCACTCTCGATCAGAAATTCAAATATGGTGGAGGAGCTGAATATTTCTTCTCTGTTAAACCACTTACAAAACTTTCCATTCAAGGTCAGCACGATATGGAAATGCTGGGTAAAAGCGACAATGCTTTTATGGAGCAAAATATTATGACCACCGTTTTGAGCAAGCGCCTGAATACTAAACTCAATATGGTTAACCGAATTGAATTTCAGGCTCAAAAAGAATGGAAAACCGGAGTATTAAATGAAGTCGGGATAACTTCTACCCAAATTTATACCGCTCCGTTTGTGCCTTTAATTAATTCGCAGGGAAATGAATTGCCGCGCATTAATGGAAGTGAAATCAGCTTAGGTTTTCGTTACGCAAAACGGGAAGACATTGTTCAGGATGATTTTGAGCGAAGTCTTTTAGCCAAAAGAAACCTCATTTTCTCCTTTCGGGTAAATAAAGGAATTGATGGCTTTTTAGGTGGAGAATACGACTATTTAAAAATACATGCCGGACTGTTTGACCGAATGGTAATAAACCCGCTGGGATACAGTTTGTATTACATTCAGGCCGGAAAAATTTGGGGCAATGTACCTTTTCCGTTTCTGAAGATTCATGAAGGAAATGAAACGTATGCATGGGATTCGCATGCTTTTAACCTAATGGATTACCAGGAATTTGTTAGCGACACGTATGCAAGTATTTTCTGGGAACACCACTTTGTTGGATTTTTCCTGAACAAAGTTCCGGTTTTCAGAAAACTGAAATGGCGCGAAGTTGTTGGCATGCGGGCACTTTGGGGAAGTTACGATGCAGAAAAACATAACAGCCTTGTTCTACCCGGAGAGATGAAAGGCCTGGGTAACAACCCCTATACCGAGGCCTCTGTTGGTATCGAAAATATCTTTAAGTTTTTCCGTATTGACGGCGTCTGGCGCTTCAATTACAACGAAGATGTAAAAAAGAATTTCGGAGTTTTGGTTTCACTACAAATAACATTATAAAATTCGCAGTTCTACCCATAATCAAATTAATCTGTTGGTTTAGCCATTACCCAAATCAGCGGATTCCGGATCGGCAGATTCCTGATAACTTCTTCGTTAGTCGGGTAACCATCCAGTGTTTTCCAAAGTTCAAGGTATTCTGGATTATTGTATGCACGACCAGCAAATAGTAAGAAAGGTTGCCGAACCGGCCACTCGTCCCAGTACATTACATCAGGCTGATATGGCCAGGCCGATTTATCTTTTACATACGGGTATAAAAACTCTGCACCCAACTTTAAATTTAGTCCTTCGGGCGTTTTATAGTCATAAAAATTATCGGAGTCGGTTGATAGAATTTCGGCACAAGTTATAAATGCATCAAGATTAAAAAGCGAATAACCGTAAGGTTTGGTTCGTGCAAGTTCAAGCGGAAAAGAACCGTTATTTGCCATTTGGTTGGGCAATAAAACATTTTTAAAGCGGTTTCGGCACCTTTCAAGAACTTCATCATTTCCAACTAAACGGGCAAACATTCCAACCTGCATCACCCAGCAGGTTCCATGATTATTTTGAGCATTCATTTCATCAATTCCGTATGGATGCGTTGTCAGCCAGTTGACAAATTCGCTAAACCAGTTATTTACGGCGGCTTCTAGTTTCTCGGGGAAAACATTATTTTTTTCAAGAATTTCAACCGAACGGGCAACTTCAATTAAATGAATGGCATCGATAATTCCAATTCCACGGCCGGTAACTCTCCCTTTTATTGCCTGAACATAAAGCAAACTTGGGTTCATCCGGGTTTCAGGATTTACAAACCATGCATAAAGATGTTTTTCGATGCTTTTCACAAATTTGTCGTCCCCGGTTAACAACCACGCCGAAGTTTGTCTGCCCACCACCTGGCTCAGTCGAATCATTGCATGACGATGAGCCACAAAATTTTCAGGATTGGTTTGTCCGTCTTTTCGAATGTAAGGCCCGTCGGGATTTTCCGGATCAGGCCACCAATAGTCACCTTCGGAATAAAAATCTTGAGGCCCGCCGGCACTTCGTTCACAAACAGTTGAAGTTACTGTTACCGGTAAACTGTCGAGATAAGAAGTGGCAGTTTGAATGATATAATTTTGTTCTTCTTCTGAGATATATTGAACTTCGGCTTTTTTCTCTGTGCACGAAATCAACACAAAAAAGAAGGAAAGGAAAAGGATTCCTTTGTACGAAAAAAATATCTTCATTATATCCTGAATTACTATTATTTATGTAGTAAAAGGAACCATTCTTTCTAAAAGAGATTAGTTCCTTGTGGTATTATTTTTGGGTTAAAACCCATATTCCAATTATTATTTTAGTCCCCGGGATAAATCCCGGGGTTATTTAATCGACTATTTCACTTTAGTAATTACAATTTCATCTTTACCAGAAGTTTTGGGATTATTTACCTGTAAAACAATCCGTGTAATGGTATCCCAGTAACGTTTTAAACCACTATCGGTAATTTCTTTCACTTCTATTTTTGGCGTTAATGCCTTTGAATTGTATTTCATTTGCAGTGTAAATCCATCACCTTCCAAATTAATGGTTCCATTTCCATTATCGGTCACTTTACAATTGGTTACAAAATTCAGTGAGGTTTCGCCACTCGCTTTTTTCAATTGGTAAGCATCGTTAATGGTGAATTTCTTTCCCCGATCGAGGGTGTAACTTCTTACCCATTTATTAACTCCGGCTTCTTCCGGGTAAGCTCCGGCAATATCGGTAGAGAAAGTTGCTTTTTTTGAATTGGCGGTAAACGTAGAATTTTTAGCCTGAAATTCCCTCCCATTCATTTGATCTACTCCATTAATTTTAGGCAGATTGTGATATTGCGATTGCATGGTCCAGATTTCGTAACGGCGGCTGCTAAAAGTTTTTGCAGTATAAGTTTCGCGACCGACATCAACCAAACAGGGCTTTCCGTTAAAATAAAGAACACACGACCCCAAATCGTTATGATTATGGCTTTCGGCATTATGCCCACCCTTAGCAGCGAAGAAAAAGCCATCGTAAGAACCCGCTTTATCGCGCGCTCCTGCAACTTGTGTTTGTGGTAACCAGAAATCGGAAATCAATGCATCTTCCGCAGGCGCTTTTGCAATTTCTTTCAAATACATTAATTGCATTATCTGTTCATCTATTTTCCCGTTGGGAGTTTCTTTACCCCAGTCCTGCTTTTTTGCCAGAAAAGCGCCAAACTTTTGCATCACCGGATCATCAATATCTTTTCCGTAATTGTAAATAATTTCAGGACGACTACCGGTTGTAGCATCTGCATCGGCAAAATTGATGAAATACGGATACTCGATATAAGCCTTATAAATGTAGCTTCCCATATTTTTAATCAGTTGATGGTCGAATACATTAAATTTTCCATCCGTTGCCCTTTTCAATAAATCGAGATTTTGGTATAAAGAAGCTCCTGCTCGGCCCCAATACGAAGGGCCCTCATCGCAACCTCCGTCTTCAGGATAAATATTAATAAACTGATCCAACGATTTTACGACTTTCTCCACTCCGGCAATTTTCTTTTGCTGGTCGTCTTCCATAATCAGAATCGATGTCAGCATATTGTGGTTAGTCCATGGGTTCCAGTTGTTTACATCCCGACTTCCATCCAATCCCTGCCACCAAAAATCGTCACGTTCATAATATGGAATTATCGCCTTTTTCATGATTTCATTTTTCAAACGGGGTGCAATTAGAGGATGTATCTTATCGAATTCCTTTTTAAACAGAAAATAAGTCCATGAAAGGATATTGGAAATTTCGCCCACTCCTAAATCAATTACCGGTTCTTCAACATCGGGCAAACCATGTGGCGCTTTTTGCAAGGTCAAATGCGCCGACCATCCCCACCAGGTTTGTTCGCTATAGTACCAAACTCCGTTTACAATTTGGTCGATAAAACGGCCTTTGCCTTCTGCCAGTTCACCCATCACTAAAGCCATTAAAGCGGCGCGCGGCGCGGCATAAACTTCCTGTTTCCGGTCGCCCGAACGAATAATCTCAATATAGTCTGTTGCTTTCACCACAGGCCATTCGTAATCCTTGTATTTTTCTGCCTCCAGAACATACTTTGTTGTAATTTCGGCCGGAAGTCCGTTCCAGAAATTCCTCTCGTAATAATCAGGAAAATGAAGTTCAGCAAAATTCTTTATAAGAACCTGAGCTAAATTGATTTCCCTGGCTTCTTTTTGCAGAAGATCACGTTCAACCCTTGAATAGGAAGTGATTGCAAAACTACAAATAACAAAAAGGACAATTATTTTTTTCATCTCGGTATAATTAAGGTTTTTGTTAGTTCTAACGAACGGTAAACGTATATCTTCCCGAACCTAACTCTCTTGGCGAGTTCTCGCCGGGAAGAATTATTGTTGCTGTTGTATTGGGCGGAATTTCAAAATCATAAACTGTACTTTGTCCTTCAATTTTCCATGAAGAACTAATTTTTCCATACATAGAAAGATGTTCGGCTTTTGCATTTGTTAATCCGCCACCGGGATGTGGATTAAGATAAAAATGTTTATAACCAGGATTTTTTTCGTCAATCTTTATCCCTGCAATGTATGTGTACATCCATTCTCCAATCGCACCATACGCATAGTGGTTAAAGCTGTTCATACTTACACTTTGAAAGGTTCCGTCAGGCTTTTGTCCATCCCAGCGTTCCCAAATAGTTGTAGCTCCCTGAGTAACCGGGTACAGCCATGAAGGATATTCTTTCCGATTCAAAAGCATATAGGCTAAATCCTCATAACCGTTAGCAGAAAGAGACTCACAAAGCAAAGGTGTTCCAACAAAACCAGTGGTTAAATGCCCCATTTTTTTTACATCATCAGCAAGATATTTGGCTGCTTTAGGAATTAAATCTTCCGAAAGTAAGTTAAAGGTTAGTGCTAGGGAATAAGCTGTTTGTGTATGCGAGATCAATCTTCCGCCGGAGGTAACAAATTCATGCTGAAATGCTTTCTTTATGTTTTCAGAAAGCTTTGCATATTTTTCTGCATCGACTTTCTTCCCGAGAATCTCAGCAATTTCGGAAAGCAATCCACTCGAATACTTATAATAAGCAGTAGCAATTAAATCTTTTTCAGTGGTTGCTCCCGGATAACTTGAGCTCGTTGTTGCAAAAGCTAACCAGTCGCCATAATGTTTGTCGCCGGTCCAAAGAAAATCGTCGCCGGCTCTTGAAGTCATATAATCTACCCAGCCTTTCATGCTTGAATACTGTTCTTCCAGAATTCTTTTATCTCCGTACACTAAATACGTATTCCATGGAACTACCAACGCCGCATCAGCCCAGGCAGTTGCCCCTCCTCTTCCAAACCGGACATCGGGAACCACGTCGGGAACTTTGCCATCGGGCAACTGGTCGGCAGCTAAATCCCGCAGCCATTTGGTATAAAAAGCGGCTACATCATAATTAAATGCGGCGGTCGGACTGAAAACCTGGGCATCTCCTGTCCATCCCAATCGTTCATCTCTTTGAGGACAATCAGTTGGCACATCCAGAAAGTTTCCTTTTTGCCCCCACTGAATATTATGTTGCAATTGATTGATTAGGGAATCGGAACATACAAAAGTACCGGTTGGTGTCATTTCTGAATGAATAACCACTCCTGTTATCTGATTCAAATCCGGCATTTTATCCAAACCTTCGATTTTTACAAACCTGAATCCATGAAAAGTAAAATATGGCTCATAAATCTCTTCACCCCCGCCTTTTAAAATATAAACATCGGTACATTTTGCCGCCCGCAGATTTTCAACATAAAAATTTCCCTCCTTGTCCAAAACCTCTGCAAATTTTAAAATTACCTTATCGCCTTTATTTCCATTCACTTTTAAACGTACCCAACCAACCATATTTTGGCCCATATCGAAAACAACTTCACCTTTGGGAGTTTTTAAAAGCTTTACGGGTTTTATTTCCTGAATTGCCCGCACAGGAACACCACACTGGGCAACAAGAATATCTTTCGAATCATTAACTTCTACTGTACTATGCCACTTGCTATCGTCAAAACCTGCTTCATTCCAACCCTGCATTTCAAGCCGTGCATCATATGTTTCGCCATTATATAAATCTGATTGCAGAATTGGCCCGGTACTGACTTTCCAACTATTGTCAGTAGTTACTAGTTCTGAAGTACCATCGACATAATCAATTTGAAGCTGGGCAAGCAAAGCCAGTTTATCGCCATAAAGCAAATTTCTGGCAATCGTTCCTCTAAACCAGCCGTCGCCAACCATTGCACCAATAGCATTTTTCTGTTGAAGCATTGAGGTAACATCGTAGGTTTGATATTGAATGCGTTTATTGTAGGTAGTCCAACCAGGCGCAAATAAATCGGCACTCACTTTTTTGCCATTGATAAATAGTTGATAAGTACCTTTTGATGTGACATAAACCCTGGCCGATTTAATCCTCTTTTCTGAAGTAAACACCTTTCTAAAATACTGGGCTGGTTTTGAATCTTCAGATTTAACCTCTTTTGGCATTGAAATCCATGAAGCTGTCCATTCTTTCGGATCAAGGATACCCATCTCCCAAAACGCAGGTTCACTCCATTTACTCTCTTTTTCATAATTGTCCCAAACGCGCACCTGCCAGTAAAACCGTTGCATCGGTTCAGGTTCCGGTCCGCCGTATTCTACATTCACAGATTCGCTACCTGTAACTTTTCCGGTTGCCCAAATTTGTTTGCTTTTATTCGCCAGATTCTTAGGTGAATCTGCCACACGGATTTCGTAAGCTGTTTGCATTACATCCTGCTTATCGGACAAAAGCTGCCAGCTCAAACGTGGTTTTTTAACATCGATTCCTACCGGGTTTTCTTTGTATTCACAAACCGGTTTTGTTACCTGAACCTGGGAAAACCCGAGTGAATAAACAATAATAAGGGCTATAGAAAGGCTAAGGTGTTTTGAATGTTTGACAAACTTCATTTTAATCGCTTTAATCGGTTATCATTTTCAAATTAATAGAGTTAGAAGCCTTCGACTCCGTTCAGCATGACAAGTTATACCGGGCGAAGTCAAAAGGCTCTATGTTTTGTTATACAAAATAAATTCTACCCTACTTTTTCGCAGGAACCGTGAAACTGTATTTTCCGGAACCTAACTCTTTCTTTTCATTTGATCCGGGCAAAATTACCGTTGCTGTTGTATTTACAGGAATTTCAAAATCATAGACTACATTTCCCCCATCAATCTTCCAGGAAGAACTTATTTTTCCATACATGGAAGTGTGCTCTGCTGAAGCATTTGTTAATTCGCCTCCCGGGTGGGGCTCCAGGAAGAAATGTTTGTAACCCGGATTATTTTCATCGATTTTTATTCCGGCAACATACGTATATAACCACTCGCCAATTGCTCCATAAGCATAATGGTTAAAGCTGTTCATACCTACACTCTGGAAAGTCCCATCGGGTTTTTGTCCGTCCCAGCGTTCCCAGATGGTTGTTGCCCCCTGAGTTACCGGATACAACCACGACGGATATTCCTTGCGATTCAGCAGCATAAAAGCCAAATCTTCGTATCCCTGCGATGACAGGGTTTTACAAAGCAGTGGAGTTCCTACAAAACCGGTAGTAAGATGTCCCATTTTCTTAACATCATCTGCCAGGTACTTTGCAGCGTCGGCAATCTTGTTTTCAGGAAGTAAATCAAATGCAATTGCTAAAGAATAAGCAGTTTGCGTATTTGAAACCAATCTTCCGGCAGGCGTTACAAACTCTTTTTGAAATGCCTTTTTAATGTTTTCCGCCAATTCAGAATATTTTGCGGCATCAGCGTTATTACCGATAATCTCAGCCACCTTGGCAAGTAATCCGCTCGAATATTTGTAATAAGCCGTTGCAATTAAATCTTTTTCTGTTGTTGCGCCCGGATAATCAGAACGGGTAGTAGCAAATGCCAGCCAGTCGCCGTAATGCGTATCGCCAGTCCACAAAAAATCATCACCTGCTCTTGAGGTCATATAATCCACCCACTTTTTCATGCTTGAGTACTGAACTTCCAGAATTCGCTTATCGCCATAAGCTAAATAAGTACTCCATGGTACAACAAGAGCTGCATCGGCCCATGCAGTTGAACCACCGCCCCCCTTTAAAACATCGGGAATTACATGCGGAACAATTCCATTATCCAACTGGTCGGCGGTAATATCTTTTGTCCATTTAGTGTAAAAAGCGGCTACATCGAAATTAAATGCTGCGGTTGGGCTAAAAACCTGTGCATCGCCAGTCCAGCCCAAACGTTCATCGCGTTGCGGACAATCAGTCGGAACATCAAGGAAATTTCCTTTCTGTCCCCACTGAATATTATGTTGCAATTGATTGATTAACGGATTGGAACAGGTGAAATTTCCTGTGGGTGTCATTTCAGAATGTATAACCACTCCTGTAACCTGATCGAGAGATGGTTGTTGCTTTAATCCTTCCAGTTTTACAAAACGAAAACCATGAAATGTAAACCTGGGTTCGTATGTTTCTTCTCCTCCGCCTTTCAGGATATAAGTATCAGTACATTTTGCTGAACGAAGGTTAGCGGTATAGAAATTTCCTTCTTTATCCAAAACTTCGGCAAACTGAATAATGACCTTGTCGCCTTTATTTCCGTTCACTTTTAAACGGACCCAGCCAACCATATTTTGCCCCATATCAAGCACTGTTTCTCCCATTGGAGTAGTAATTAACTTTATCGGAGTAATTTCCTGAATTGCTTTTATTGGATCCCCCTGCGGCGCAATTAAAACATCTTTTGTGTGTTCCATTATTGCAACGGGTTTCCATGCGCCGTCACTAAACCCTGAAGATTTCCATCCATCCATTTCCAGTCGGGCATCATAAGTTTCACCATTATAGATATCCGATGCAAGAATCGGCCCGTTGGTTACTTTCCAGTTTTTATCCGAAACAATAGTTTCACTGGTTCCGTCGACATAATCTATTTTTAACTGAACCAAAAGCGCCATTTTGCTTCCATAATATCCATTCTTGCTGCTCCAGCCAATGTTCCCGCGATACCAGCCATCACCTAAAACAGCACCAATTGCATTTTTCTGCTGAATCATATTGGTAACATCATAAGTTTGATACTGAAGGCGTTTGTTGTAGCTTGTCCAGCCCGGGGTAAAAAGTTCATCACCTACTTTCTGTCCGTTCAAAAACAACTGGTACAATCCCAAAGATGTAACATAAACTCTTGCAGAACTTACTTTTTTAGTTGAAGAGAATTCTTTACGATAATAATGGGCAGGCTTTGAACCCAATTCTTCCGTTTCATTTGGCAAAGTAATCCACGATGCTGTCCATTGGGTTGGTTCCAAAATACCGGTTTCCCAATAAGCAGGCTCACTCCAGTCTGAAACTTTGTTGTTGTTATCCCAAACACGTACCTGCCAGTAAACCCGCTGCATTGATTGCAGTTCCGGTCCACCATAAACTACATTCACCGATTCGCTTCCGGTAACTTTTCCGCTGGCCCAAACCTGTTTACTTTTTTTTGAGAGATTTTTGGGCGAATCTGCCACCCGGATTTCGTAAGCAGTTTGCATCACATTCTGACCATCGGAAAGAATCTGCCAGCTTAAACGCGGTTTCTTAACGTCGATGCCAATTGGGTTTTCGTGATATTCGCAAACTAGTTTTACTACCTGGTTTTTTGCACTGGAAAACAGAGATACCGACATAAAAGCCAATACCAGAAAAAATAGATTTAGTTGTTTCATTTTATAATTTGTTAGATTTTGATTTTGTCTTAAAATTAAAAAGAATTCACCCGAATTTCAATGGAATTTTTGCCCGGTTGTAAACGAATTGATCCAAATGAAGTGTTAATCCGTTCTCCGTTTAAGGTAATTTCATTTTCGGGAGAAAAATCGGAGACAAATTCACCGACCATATTGGCAGGCAATTCTATTTCATATTTTGTTAAACGACTATTCACCCTTTGATAATCGCCTTTAATTTCTCCCCTGATCGTTGGAACTTTTATCGAACTAAACTTTAAAGTACTCATTTGAGGATAAATACTTACGACTTCAAAGGCCGGTTTCTCTGGCTGAATTCCCCACAAATAACGCGGAATAATATTGGCAGGCGCCGCTCCCCATGCATGGTTCCAGTCGGAATTAGGTTTGTAGCGCATATCCCAGGCTTCCATCGAAATAGTGGAACCGACCTTTATCATGTTGTACCAGCTCCGATCATTCGTGGCGGTCATCAAATCAAGTGCATAATCCTCGGCTCCTGCATTGTACAACGCCTCCATTAAAAATTGTGCACCGTAAACACTGCAACCCATTCCTCGGGTTTTAATGTAATCGGTTACACTTTTTTTGTATTCATCAGGAACAAGGTCAAAAGCCAAAGGCAACATATTGGAATGAATGGCCCCGTGTTCAGTGCCAATTCCATCGGTGTAATATCCACCCGCTTTGTTATAAAGTTTTTCGTTCATCGCCTTTTTTACCTGTGCTGCCCGTAATTTAAATGCAAGTTCTTCGTCGGGCTTATTCAGGAGATGTGCGAATTCGGCCATAATTGTCATGTTACGGTAAAAGAAACTGTTGATTACCGTACTTACCGGAGTAAAAATAAAACCGTCTCGTTCGCCCTGGGGCCAGTCTTTCGGCAGTTTCCAACCAGTATCTTTTTGTGCCGGTGGCCAGTCAACAATATCGCGAACCCGCTGCGTTGTATCTGCAAAACCAAGTTTTGCCATAAACTTGCCATTCAGTTTTGGCGATTGGGTACTGATTAAACCTTCATCGTAATCCAGTTCCATTAAGGTTTTATACTTCAGCGGTTCATAGTATTTTTCAATCAACTCGGTATTCCCGGTGAACATATAATCCTGATAAAAAAGTAGTGCCACATGCAATTGCCATTCGGTAGGCCAGGTTGGATAATCCATAAAATATTCAATGGTTTTCCGCGCCATCGCATATTCATTATCAACAGAATAGTGGCTCAACTGATTCAGATATGCATCGGCTTCATAGGGAATCCGCTCGCGATCGCCATCAATATAAACGCCGGTAAACGAAGTTGCTTTTTGCGAATATTTGCATAAATCCCACACCTGGTTTAAAATGGTATCGGAACTAGTGAACGAGCTTGCCTCCTCATCGAAATAAGTGAAATAAGCCACCTGGGTTAAATCTGCCTGTTTCAAATTCCCTTTACATTCAACTTCAACATAACGAAAAGGAGTAACTACCGGAAATGAATCGGGCAAAGCCACCGCCGCCGGGCCTGTATTTCGTTTATCCGGAATCAACTCGATTTGATAATCTGCTTTTCCCGGTGAAACATCCAGTTTCAGTTCAGTAACGCGAATGGTTCCACCCGGGTCGCGATCGATTTTTCCATTCAGTAATTTTTCGCCTAAACGAATGGTTATTGTTTCCTTTTCTGAAGGAGCATAATGAATATCAAGTGTTCCGAATGCATCCAAGCCAAAGTCGGCAAAATAACTCCCATCAACGTTTTTTTCAAATCTCACAGGTTTAATATGTTCTATTTCAAACCAATCCTGCGAAGTTTGTTTGTCGCCAAAAGTTCCGGTGGTAAACTGTTGCGGCTCCGAATATTCCGAAAGCCGGTTGGAATGATCATAAATCCGCACTTTCCAGAAATAAGTTGAATTCGGTTTTAGAGGTTCTGACGCTAACTCTACATTTACTGATTGATTGCTACCCACAACACCACTGTTCCAAACATCGCCAATATTGTTGCAACTGTTTTCTTTCGACGACGAAACCAAAATCTGATAAGCTTTTTGAATTCCGGCACCTTCGGAAATCATCCAGCTAAATTCTGGTTTGCTGTCAATAATTCTGGTGAATTTGGGTTCGCGAATCGTTTCAACCGTTAAACCAATCGGCTTTTGCAAATAAACATCTTCGTACTTTTCAGCAAGAAAATCGGTTTTTGCCCTTAAATTCAGTAATACATTTTCGAACTGAGTATTATGCGCCAGATTATTTATTTCTTTCGGATCCTCTTTCAGGTTATATAATTCTTCCTGCGATTTGTCATCCACATACCTGAAATATTTCCACTCATCGGTTCGAATACCTTCGCTTGGCGGTATGTCTTTAAACGGCCATAAATGTTCGATTAAAATTGTATCGCGGTTTAACGATTTTTGCTTTCCATCAACCAACGAAACCAGGCTTTTTCCCTGGTAAACTTTCGGCACCGGCACACCGGCGAGGTCAAGAATTGTGGCCGGAACATCAATATTCAAAGCCATCTCATCAACATCACGGTGCTTTTTGTTTCGTGGGTCGTAAATAATGAGCGGCACCCTGATGGAGTTATCGTATAACAACCATTTTCCGGCCAATTGTCGCTCGCCCAAGAAATAGCCGTTGTCGCCCATCAGAATAATTACCGTATTGTCGTCCAGACCTTTTTCTTTTAGTTTCGCCCTGATTTTAGCTATTTCATTGTCAACTCCGTTAATCATCCGGTAATAGCCTTTTACGCTGTGCTGATATTTTTCAGGAGTATCAAAACGCCAGGTCCAGCGGAGACGGTTAAATCCTTCGCGAACCGGCAAAGGCAATGCATCGAAGTATTTGTCATCAGCAAGTTCAGGCCCGGGCATATTCATATTTTGAAAAAGATGATCGGTTTCAGGTGTCCAGAAATACTGGTCGGGAGCATTGTCGTGGGCATGCGGAGCGCTAAAACTCAGCGAGAGACAAAATGGTTTTTCTGCGGGAGCCTCATCAATAAAATCGAGCGCCTGCTGACCTGTATATCGGGTTAAATGAACCGTATCGCCATTTATTGTTTTATAAAAATATCCGCGCCGGTTGGGAAAAGCGCCGTTTCGGTCGTAATCGTCAATCACATCGAACAATTCATTTTTAACCGGAAAATTCACTCCAAATTTTCCAAAGAAACCCATGTAGTAACCCGCATTTTTGAGCAACTTCGGATACGATTCGACCATGTATTCCGAACGAATTGCCCGGGTTTGAAATGTATATTTATGCGTGCGCTCGTGTAACCCTGTAAAAATACTCGAACGACTTGCCGAACAAATAGGCGTGGTAACAATGGCATGGTTAAAATATGCTCCCGTTTCAGCCAGCTTATCCATTTCAGGTGTTTGAATAATCTCATTTCCTGCATATCCGAGGGCATCCCAACGTTGATCGTCGGTTAAAATAAAAATGATATTCGGCTTTTTATGCGTTGATTTTTCTTTTTGGGCAAAAGCAGGTGAAATAGAACCAAATACCAGAACAATTACAATAATCAATGTTGTAATTAAAGGAGAATGATGCTTCAAAACGTTCACCCCTCTAACTCCCCTGAAGGGAAGAATTCCTTTCACAATATAAAGGCACTCTTTTTTATCATGTGCAGACAGATACTTTAAGTCAAATTCTTTGACTTGATCTAACATCAGGCAAGAAAGTTTAGGTTTCATTATTCTAATTTGAAAAAATATCTGTTAAAATAAGACTTTTCATCCAATTTTTGCATCCCGCTGCAACCCGCTTTATTTACCCTTGCCCACTTGTACCGGCTTTTCAAAATCATTTTTCATTTCATAGGGCAATTTCCATATGTTTCCTTCAAAATCGCCAAAATACAGTTCTGATTTACTAAAGGTGTGTGAATTGCCATCGGCCCAGAAAAAACAAAATGGCGCTTTATAATTTACCGGACGGCGAACATAGGAATGACTCTCTTTGCTGTTTTTTGTGAGTTGCTTTATTTTCTTCCAGCTTTTGCCTTTATTTTTTGATTGCCAGATGGCAAGTTCTCCCCCAACGCCCCATTTTTGCGGCCCACGTTCGGTTGGTCCTACAACTTTCCATTCGTCGCCGGAAATAAAAAGGCTTCCCATATCGTAATTATGATCCGACTCAGTAAGAACCGAAGTTTGCCAGTTTTTTCCATCCCACTTGGTAATGCACCATTCGTAAGGAGCGCTTTTGGGTCCCGGCTCGTGTCCGTTGCTCCGGATATACAAACAAACCGGATTTCCATCAGAATCAAAACCCATATCTTTTACATACAGGTTTTTCCCTTTCGAAGCATAGTCGATGGCTTTTGCAGCAGAATTTATTTCCAGAATCGGAAGTTGAAGTTCCTGCCCGGAGACCGTAGTCCATGTTTTGCCGAAATCCGATGTCTCAACATAATACAGATCGGTTCGTTTATCTACATTTCCCTGCGGATGACGATTGAAAAAAGTAGCTAGTTTCTTTCCGTTGAAACAGTTGCTAACTTGATAGTGCCCCGATTTCTCGTCAGGATTGACAGGAATTGCAGCCAGCAATTTATCGTCGGTCCAGTGAACGCCATCGGCGCTGGTTTCGAAATACAACTGCCGCACTCCTGTGTATTTAGTAAAAAAGTGAAAATAGCCATAATCGGTATTCCAGGGTTGTGGATAGGTCATTTCTTCTTCAGTTATCTGCTCAAAACCGTTGATATCAAGCGGTTTTTTGCTTCTGTATTTAAATCCGGGACGACGTTGTCCCCGGCCACTGACAAACACCCAAATATAATCATCGTCATCAATCATAATCGATGGGTTGTCGTGTGGATCATCCACACCGTTTTTATCATAAACCACTGTCGGTTTTGAAACCATTCCTGTTTTATGATCATATTCGCCAATCATGCAAAGCAGGTGACGTTCGTTTTCGTTGGTTGTTCCACCAAAAACAAAAAAGGTTTTATCTGCTTTTTCAGAATAAATGGCCAATGGGATATGTTTGGCTGTATAAGTTCCCAAAGCACCTGAGTATTTATCGCCGTATTCGTATTTTTGATTGAGTTCGAACCAAATGGGTCGGTAACCGGAGAATTTAGTATTGGTGAGCGATTGGCCTTTTCCACTTAGTGAAAAAAGGATTAGGCCAAAAATCAGAATTATATTTTTCATTTTTCTTTTTTAAAGTGGCACGGTTACTTCCCACTTATCGTTGGCTGAGTTATAAACTTTGAGTTTCAGTTCATTTTCGGTTTTGGAAACCACTTCGGCTTTTATATCGTTCACCACTTTTTCTGATGGAAACAACACCCAGATAAACTCGCTATCACCTTCGATATTGGCAGAATAAATTGCTGCTGTATTTGGTTCGTATTTGTTGTATTCTTTACTATACCATCCCTGAATTTCGGGTTCTTCCTGACCCTTCACAAAATCGATCTTCCAGTTCTGTTTTCCAACCGGAATAACCTGAAGGTTTCCCCTGTCATTATCGGTAGTTACAATTTCGCCAGCCTGTTTTACCTTGCAATCGGGATGAAAATGCCATAGTGCTTCAATCTTGCGGGGCCGGTCTGTTGTTATTTTATCAATTACTACCCACATATCGCCACGCACATAAAACATTCGCCGGGAGTGTTTGCAAGTTCCTTCCACATCCTGAAACTTATCGAATGACCCCCGTGCATAATCATAATCACCGGTAATTTCACAGTCTTTATCCGAAAGTGGTTCTTCTGCCAAAAGTGGCCCCGGAGCCTGTCCTTTCCCATCAATCAATATTATATTGTGTCCCTGGCTTCTGGTGGCATATTTTCTGAATTTATCGGCTACTGCACCACGGTAGGCAAATCTTCCTGCATCGACCAATAAATCGCGGCCATACGCAGAAATGGAAATATGCAACTTGTCGCTATGCTGGTGCCCGCTTCCCCATGGGCCAATATCAAAAAACGACCACTGTGCATCGGAATCAAACCCACTTCGGGAAATTAAATGTCCGGCCCAGGGGAAAAAATAGGATGGCCCATTATCCGGTTTTGTTCCTGATTCTCCGTTTGACGCAATGTATTCCCAGCTTTCGTTTCCAACCTTTTTTGCCTGATTTAAAATAAGATCCCGGTTATAGTCCAGATCACCATCGTTATTCAACAATCCTGTGCCATTCGGGCGTATTGTGGAAGCCAGGTAATCCCACATCTTTTCAATCATGGATATATAAAAATCAGGCAGTTCTTTGTTGGCCCTTTTACATATTTCATAAAAAAGATTGAAATTGCTCAACGCTACAATATGGTAATGCGATGTCAGTTCTGTTTGAACACCGTCGGGATAAATCTGGCCTTTCATACTTTCTGTCATGGTATGGATGGAATAATCCAGCCATTCAGCAGAATTTTTGTATTCCGGAAAATTAGTTGCAGCTGTTGCCAGCGCCGAAATTTCCATCGTAAGCCAGTTATTTTGCCCATGAAAATAACGATTATAGTGAGCATGATCGGGCAAACTGCTTAATATTAACAGCTTTGTGGAAGGCGAAAGAAAATCGGTATTCATTAAACCATAAAACAGCTTCGACCATACCTTTACACGGGCTGCCACCTCCAATCCACGCCAGACCGAAGTGCCACTTTTCACACCCGGATAAGGCCAGCTGGCAATAATAAAGTCACGCAAAAACAAATTGATGTATTCGGCATATTTCGGATTTCCGGTTTTCAGGTAAGCGCTATAAACTACCATAATCTGACTGTGTCGATTTGATAACCACGCCCACTCCTCATCATTATTCGGGCCTTTATAATACCAGTCACGGTGGCCGTTGGGCAAATATTCAACCTTCCCTTTTACGTTCTGAACCGTAAAAATATTTTCCAGAATTGTATCGGCTTCAGCAACAATTTCATTTGTTTTTACCGGTTGCTCAATTCTCAGATATTCGGCCGTGTTCCCACTTTTATAATAATTCAGAAGTTCGGTGCAGGCCTTTTCCAAATCGCCTTTTTCATAGGCAGTTTTTACTTTTTCCATCCCCGGGTAATCAAGGTTGAACTGGTCGAGCATCTGCTTCATTTGATCGGGATAAGCAGAACAGACATCTTTAACGGACTCAATTTCCTGCCACTTTTGTGCATGCACAAATCCTGTAAAAACAAAAAAAATTGCAATTATCAAATTAATAGTTTTCATCTTTTGCGGTTATACGTTTTTTTAAGTAATTATATATCAACTAATTTTACATTTATCGACGGAATTATTTTACAAATAGCAAATAATCAGACTTCGACTTCGCTCAGCCTGACAGTTACAGTGAGCAAAGTTGAACGGTGAACCAAAAAGCTATAAATTAATTCTGCACATGGTTAATTTTACATCTTAAAATACATATTTGGTTTCTGCCATTTTATCCTTGCCACAA
Source organism: Draconibacterium sp. (assembly GCA_041393215.1). Classification (GTDB taxonomy): domain Bacteria; phylum Bacteroidota; class Bacteroidia; order Bacteroidales; family Prolixibacteraceae; genus Draconibacterium. The sequence goes on along the minus strand of JAWKKP010000016.1, from coordinate 73,418 downwards.
AAACACTTCCATCGCTGCCATATTTTTCCACACCTTCCGGTTGCATCCATTCAGAAACCGTAACCCAGGTTTCATCTTGTGAAATATCGGTAACGCCAAAATTTCCCAATCTCGCACCTCTTTCGGGTACCAGAATTTGCTCAGTCTCCCGGATTACACATAACCTTTCAGGATCTACCTGCCCAATAAACAAAGGTGCGCGATGACGAAAAACATGATCGTTATTGGCACCACGACGGGTATAAACCAGAAAAAGCCCATCAGAATGCGTTACCCAGTGTGTTTGCGTATTGTAACTTCCCAGCTCAGTTCCATCATCAAATATCCATGGTTTGTATTCTCCGAAAACCAATCCATCATTACCTGAGGCAACAAAACTACGTTTGTCATTTCGGATGGTCAGAAAGAACTTATTCTGAAAGCGGGTCAACGAAGGTTCTCCCAATCCGCGAGAATCGTCATTTATAGAAAGTTCATCGCCATTTTCAATATAACTTAACGTCTGCCCGTCGAAACTACATTTGCAAACAGTAACTTTCGAGTCTGTACTTGTTGTTTTAAATGAAATGGGCAAAAGAACAGTACCATCGTCCAAATCGTAGCGTTGACTGCAACCAGCGCCAGAGTTATAAAACTTTTCTCCTTCGGGCATTTGCAGTTTCCGCCAGTTTTCCCATTCACAGGTTTCGGCATTATAAACCGAATAAGAAGTATTTCGGGGCCTTGGGTTTTTCACTTTCCAGTCGGCAGTGTAAGCCACTGTATGCCCTGTTCCGAGGAGAGTTTTTGAAGCCCGGTGCCAGGCAGGCCAGAAGTCACTGGCTGCAACCGGTCGCTCAACTCCTTCAATGATTTCAAACCGTGGTTTTAGCGTGTTGATTTCTTTGGGTTTGCTCCAGCTTTTTCCCAAATCATCGGTTTCCACCCCAAACATTCCCCTGAAAACATCGCTCCCCGCCAAATCAAGACTGTTCATGGTCATCATCACACGAGGATTTCCGCTTGTATTTTTGGCGGGCACAATTCCTGCACGAGGATGTGCCCAGCATTTTGTTCCATCGAATAAACGGGTTGCTGTATCCAGCTTAATTTGATATCCGTTTCCTTCTTCCGGAGAAATTAGCGGCAAAGAAAAAAGTGAAATTCCTCCTAAAACTGATGTTTTTAAAAATGACCGACGTTCCATTGAAAAAATTTTATTGCTACTTCGCTTCCAAATCTCTTTTTCTTTTCAGCGCTTCCAGGAAATAATAATCGGCATAATTCAACGGAACATTTACTTCCGAATTATGTGGCAGGCTGCCAACCGAATGTTCCAAAATAAAATTACCGTTTTCACCAAGGGTTGCCCTGTAATCCGAACTTGACAGACTTTGCACTATTTTATCGGCCCAGCCCTTGTAATATTCGCTTTTGTCGTAAGTTGACATTTCGTAAAGCGCTGAAGCCAGAATAGCTGCCGCAGAAGCATCACGTTCGGCATTTGGAATATCAGGAGCATTGTAATCCCAGTACGGAACGCCATCAGAAGGCATGTTCGGGTTATTCGCTAAAAACTCAAATGCCTTTTCTGCCTGCTCCAAATATTTTGGATCGCCGGTTTCGCGGTAACAAATTGTAAACCCATAAACTCCCCACGACTGACCTCTTGCCCACGAACTTTCATCGGCATACCCCTGATGCGTATTTTTATGTCGAATTGCACCGGTTTCGGGGTCGTAATCCACCACATGCCAGGTACTGTAATCGGGGCGGTAATGATTTTTTATGGTATTATCGGCATGGATAACAGCAATTTTATAAAACGAAGAATCGCCTGACAATTTTGTAGCTTCGAACATTAATTCCAGGTTCATCATATTATCGATAATAACCGGACAAATCCAGTCTTTTCGGGGATTTGCATTCCACGACTGAATAATGCCTGCCCCCGGGCGAAAACGTGTTGAAAGCGATTTGGCTGCATTAACGATTACCGTTTTGTAGGCTTCATTTCCTGCAAGTCTTAAACCATTCCCGTAACTACAGTAAATCATAAAACCAACATCATGATTATCGGTATAATACTGAATGGTATCCAATGCTTCGGTATATTTTTCAGCCAACGGTTTCCATTTCTCATCACCAGTAAGTTCATACAAATACCACAAGCTACCCGGAAAAAACCCTGAGGTCCAGTCCTGCGGTTTTATGTACTTAATTTCTCCATCAATATAAGTTCTGGGGTTAAGTACAACTCCTGAGTCCTCAATTATTTCGATTTGCTTTTGGTATTGTTCGGCTGCAAAATCAACATTTTCTTTGATTAAATCCGGTTGTTCCGGTTTTGGTTGATTTTTACACGATAAAGAAATGATCACTAAAAAAAATGCACTAATAACTAAACTCTTTCTCATAGTAATTAATTTTTCAATTTAAACAAATATAAATCAATGGGTTCCGGCCAGGGTTTTTCCCGGGGTTTATCACGGTTTCGGTTGATGGTCTCCCATTTCAAAATATAGTAAAAACCGTCTTTCGATTCACCAATATCATTCGCTGTCTGAATCAATAAACCGGGAAATATACCTTCAATTTTTAAACTCGCATTCAGCGGTTCCGGCTTCAACACTTTTCCAATTCTTTCAAATTTATCATTTAACAGCAAAGCTCCATTGCCATATTTTATATGCCAGTAATCGACTTCGTAATTCCCATCATCTCTTATCCTAAAATCTTTCAAAGAAATTTCGCTGTTAATACTTCCATTTCCTGAAAAAAACCAGCGATAATCCCAATCCGTAACAGTATGATATTGCCATTTGCCATTTTTTATTTGAGCAATATAAAATTGAGTATTTCCATTTTCGTCGAACTTGTGATACACAAAAACAGGTTTGTTGTTTTTATCTAAAACAAGTTTTGCTGCCAGATTAATAATGCCCCCTTCCACAGGAATCGGGTCTACAATCAGTGATTTTTGATTTAATGTTGCAGGCATTTCAATTGGATTTCCAAATGCATCGAACCAATGGATTAAATCCGGGCTTTTCATGTACGAAAGGTCATGGTTGGTGGAACAATCGGGAGTATCGCGCCAAACCCAATACATGTGATACCAGCCGTCTTTCATTAATGTTGGTTGCGACTGATAGGCGTTCATCAACCCCTGTCCATCGGTTAACGGAGTGTCCAACAGCCGTTTCCATGTTTTGGTTTTGCAATTGTAAATGTTGTAGATTTCGTTACCGTTTCCACTTCCACCATCGCGATAATGATATAATAGTTCGCCTTCCTTTGTCAGCATGAAATGCGGATAAGTGGTACGTTGTTCCTCCGTTCCCACCATTTCAAAAATCTGCTCCATTTCCGAAATATCGTTGGGTTTTGTACTTCTGAAATAGGTAAGTGGGTTTACATGTACGTTCCCGGAAAGATGAATAAATCCATCTTTGTCAATTCCCAAAGTCAGAAAATTATGACTGTCCCATCCAACTACTGTACTGGTACCATGCGCTGTTTCACGGCTTGTTGCAGGTAAAATGTGTAAGTCAAATTTATCCTTATCCAGATTTCGCTGCCCTAAAACCGTTCTTCGTTCTGCATTGTAATAGGCAATGTACTGGCGGTTTCCGTGGGTAAACAGGCAAAAGCCAACCGGATGGCCTGCCCAGACTTTATCGATTTTTATAATTTGCTCGATTGATTCTTTCTTGTTGGTTTCATCGATAATAATGGAATTGTCCTGGGTAAATCCATTATTAAAAAATAAGATTAATGTGAGAAATAAAATCGGTTTTGTCATTTTGTGTTGTTAATTGTTGTAGGCAAATTGCGGTTCATAAATCACCGGTTTTTAAGCCGGGATTACCAAAATAGTCCGTCATTTTTCAATTTCGTGTTTTAGAAATTACTCCTCATTTTCTTGATATAGATTTGCAGTTCTTGCTTGCAAATCAGGGGAATAGGGTAATTTCTCACTTGGCACAGGCTCATACCAAAAAGTAGCACTACTCCAGTCATCTTGTCTTTCATAAAGCGCCGAACCAGTTTCTTTCTTTTTTTCGCCACTCCAGCCAATTTGTTGCATGGTTATACGGCATTCTTTTTCCCAATAAACAGGATCGGGCAAATGCCAGCGATACATGGAAATAAATCCATTCTTATCTAAACTACATCCGTGGTACATAAACGGGGTTTGTTGTATTCCGTAGGAAAGACAAACGTAATCTTCACTTCCGGTTCCACAAATGGTTGGGAATTCGGTATCTCCGTCCATATATATTTTTATTTCACCTTCGCCCCACCAGTTTCCTTCTAATGCACGAATTCCAATCACGGCTCCAATAAATCTCCCCTGCCCTGTTCTTTTCGGGAGAATTTCAAAATCCTGTTTTAAGGTTGTAGGATTTTCGCGGCGAAAACAAACATGTAACCTCCCGAAATTATCCGGATGTTTCTCGTTAATCGTGTAATCTACCTGGTAATAAAGCCCCACATTTCGTTCCCCCTCGTTGGTTAACGTAATTTTGGCATGTTCGGCAAATGGCATGGGAAGCCAAATATTTAGTGCTGCATTAATTCCCGTTGAATGCACTACCGACTGATACGAATTAATTTTTGCATGAGCTGCTCCCATAAAATCGCCCAGAGGACATTCAATACTTGGATATTCCTGGTTTTCCCAGTAAGCGCGAACAACCATACTTCGTAACGCTTCGGTATTATCTTTAAATCCACCGGTCATCCAAATATGGTTGATACTTCCGCTTCCTTCAATATCGCACAAAACAACGGTTTCTCCTGCCGCAATTCCTTTTGAAGGAAAACCTTTTCTCCCAACTCCCAGATTACTTTCCGCTTTTCCTCCATTTCCGGGTTCCCCTGTAGGATTTTCAAAAGAAATGGAACGCGATTTGACGCCAGCACCGAGCTCAAATAGCTTATTACCAGAAACTTGTTCCGAATTTTGAGGCATACAAGAATAAAGCAGAATAATTGCTAAAACAGCTAATAACGATTTGATTATGACCTGTAGCTTTTTCATAATTATTATAGTTTTGTGATTTAGTTTTAATTTTTCAGCACCAAGCCTTCTTCTTTATTTTCAAATACCCAGGAAAACGTTTTTCCATGTTGTTTGAATACAACCGACAAATTACCATTTTTATCGGTAATCATTTGCACTGATTTAGCAATATCAACAACTTCTTTTAGATTTTCAACAGGTAAAATAATTGTAGCAACAACTGTTTTATCACTTTGGGATTTCAATTCCGTATCGAAGTAATCAATCCATGAAAAATCTTTTGTGGCATTTACAAATTGAGACGCATGTTTGCCCGCTACAATATTGTAAGACTGCTCCGCTACCGGAATCAAAGCCATTTTACCATTTTCACCTTCAAGAAAAGCATAATTATCGTGAATTTCAAAATTAACTCCTGGATGAAATCTTACTTCAATATCCGAACCGGGGTTACATTCAATTTCATCCAAAACTACTGTTATTTCAGGCTTTTCAAGAATTACATGTCTGCGCCAGTTTTTTAATTCTTTCCCGGGATAAGCTTTTGTCGGATTCATTATCACATAATCGTCCTTACCCGACGTTCTGAATACCTCTACTTTTCCGCCAATTTCGTAATTCCACGGTTGTTTTCTCATTTTCCCGGGAATTTGCTTTTCGCCGTTCACAAAAATTACGTTGTGACCAACACTTGAAGCCTGCGGATAATCCCACCGTACATCATCAAAATACTTTTCGTCGTAAGAGCCACTTCCCAAATCGCGGATGAAGTATTCATTCTGCCAGTAAACAACAAACTGCCCAATATCGAGATGCCCGTGATGCGGGTCGGTATTCATTCCTGCTTTACCTGCTACCAAAACTTTATCAGAACTGGTAAAATCACTTCTCATCACCCACCAGTCGATGGTTTTAAAATGGATTGAAGGATTTGAAGGAGGTTCCGGTTTTATTTCCTGCTTTGGCCAGATAATGTCAAAAATATCGGCTTTATTTCCCAGAATATTATTGCTGTACCAAGCTGCCTGTGCGTTTCCTGTTTCAGCTGCCAATTTGTTGATAAAATAAGGACTACCGACCCAACTTCCACCCCCAGAATCTTCGAAATTCAGCGATTTATTTCCGGGAAGAGATATGTACAATGGGAATGTTGCCGGATTATTTTTCAACCGCTCATTTTCAAAAAGATTGTATTTTCCATGGGTAACGCGTTTTAAAGCATCAGCAAAAAAAACTGAAGTGTGGACTCCGTAATTCCAGTAGCCGCCACCTTCCTGCCAGCCACCATTTTTGCCCAACTCATTCAACATATTGTTGATGCGATTATATGACTCAGCCACAATATCGGTTAACTGTGGATTTTCGGTTAACAACACTAATCCCGTTAGTCCAACACCGGAATTACAAACCCCACACCAGTTACAACGGTAAGCGGTTGCCCACCAGTGAAATTCATAATCACCACGAACACGGGTAACCACTTTTTCTATCAAAGCCCCGCGGATTCGGTCACGCTGGGCCTGATTCAGTGCCGGATAAAGCCAGTCGTAAACGGCTGCCATCATTCGTCCGGAATCGCCATTATAATGATCGAAATTAAAATTGATTTGGTCGTCGCTCACATTCCATGGCATTATGCGGGAATAAATGATAGGAAATTCATGTGCCCGTTGAGTCCAGGTGGTAAGATCACAAAAAGCATCGGCAAACTCAAATGCTTTATCGGCATATTTTTGTTCCCCGGTTAGCTGATACAAAAATGCCAGATAAAAAGCGTTGCTTCGATTGGTTTCGTAATACTTTGCATACTTTCCGTCATTGTCATATTCACTCCATCCGGCTCTTGTATTTTTGCCCTGAACCGGGATATCTCTATCAACAGGCATCGCAAGCCACATCTTCGCCTGTGCTTCCAGTTTTCGAAAAACAGCGTTGCATTCCGGGTCATTTTTTATCTGTGCCAACAAAGCAGGTTTATCCTCTTCCGAAAAATATAAGTACGGATGTTTTAACGAAGAAATATCAATAGTCTTATCGATATCAGCTTTTTCAACCTGTGCATAAACTGCCTTTCCTATAATTGCGGAAATGAAGAAAATGATCAAAATCCGAATATGTTTTCTCATTTATTTTAAAGTTTTATGGTTATACTTTTGCCTGTGTAGTTTCCTTGCGGAAGACTGATTAAAACATTGGACACACCTTCTTTTTCATTCCAAATTGAAGTAAAATCTCCTGCTTTTTTATCGATATGAGCTGAAACCGATAAATTATATTTTGATAATTCACGATTGGGATCCATCACCGAAATTTCAATGATTTTACTCCCGTTGGTTTTTACCAAAACGATTCCCGGATTATTTGATATTAGTTTAAGACTTTCATTTATCTGAATTTCACCGGCTTTGTAAAATACAGCTTCGGTAATGTTTAGCTTTTTATTTTGTACAGCCTGAAGTTCAGGTGTGTTTTTTAGAATGGCAATATTGTTTTTTGATTCATTTTGAGCTAGCTTTTCTTTTGTTGTAGCTGGAACCACAATGTATTCATAGCTTGCATCAGAAGGGCGTTCGCCATGATTTATCCACAACATGAAAACATCCTTTTGAACGGTTCCTTTTGGCGAATCTGACTGTTTGTTAATATCCCACCACGAGCCTGAAGCTGCATTATTTTTCAAACTGACTTTAACCGGTTCAGGAAAAACATAACCGATTCCATCCTGAAAAACCCAGTTCACATTTTCCATTTCGGTTTCACCTTTTTCCACCAATTTTTCAGATTGATTTACCGATACAGTAACATCGTCGCGCAAAAGACACTGATTTATCGTTGTTACAACCGGCAAATTCATGCTGCAAGAAATTCCTGTGCCAAGACAAACATATTCATTATCGAAAAAGAACCATGATTTACGGCCAATAACCGGGTCGTGAGGACTTTTAAAATCGAAAGCCACAGCTGCATAGAAACCATCGGTTGCAGCTCCAACGAAATCAGTCAAACCCAATTTCTGGATTTCCTCCGGGTTGGTCATTTCAGGCTTTTGCATAATGGTTGCACCGGGCACTTTTTGGTAATCGAAAACCGGTGCAATATCGTCGTATTCATCACCGGAAGTGTAAACATGGTTGGCTCCATCGCCACGATAGTGATTTTTCAGTCCTTCGCTGTTATACCCCACTTCCATGTTGTAGTTACGTGTTGAATACATCCGAACAGAAGTGAACCAATCGGGCCGCTGACAGGAAAAATGTTCTGTATCCCAGAAGAATGTGGCGTGTGAAAGCGTTGGTTTTATCCCTTTTTCACGGATTTCAGCAATCTCCTGTAATTCATTTATGCGATAGTTGGTTGTTGAAAGTAATCGGAGCGCAGTTTCCGGCCCGTAAGGATGCAAACTTCCTTCGCGACTAATGCTGCGGTTTTTTGCGCCCATGTCGGGGTATTTTCCAAATACGGCCATTTTGCAAATTCCATCCAGAAAATAGTCGATTAGCCCGTCGAGCCTTTCTTCTGAAAATGCATAATTCGTTCCGGAAGTATAAACTGCCCATTCCACAAATGCTTCAGCATAACTTAGTCCGTAAGAAAGGGTATTGTTTACTCCATCGACTCGATGATGAAAACTATGGTCATATTGAATTCCGCGTCCTCCCATTTGTCGATTTGAAAAACCTGTCGGAATATTCCGGAACCCATAACCATATATGGCACCAACCCATTCCGAAAATTTAATTTCGCTCTCAATCACCCGGATTACCTCATCGAATTTTTCAGTATTTCCAAGAAAAAGCATGTTTTTAGCTTCGATTCCAGCAATTTTAATGCGATCACCGCCAGGGCGTGCACCTGGTGCATTAATGTTTGCGCGGCCAATCATAGGCTGTGCCTTTTCAACTAAATCTTTGGGCAAATCATCACCGATAATAATCATTAAAGTAACCATCGCTCCGGGAGTTCCAATTTGGTTGTGCCACCAATTATCACAGATATAATCATGCTCTACCCAGTTGTTTAACGCCAACTCAATGGTGCTTTTTACTTTCCTATTCTTGTAATATTTTGATGATTTTGTTTTGTATGCACGTGCCAGTTCCACCATATTTGCCAGGTGAATCCGGTGTTCAAAACCTTCGCGAGAAACATCGGCATAATTAATTCCGGGCCAGGTTCCGTCTTCACGAATTGTATTCAACAACTTTTCTATTTCAGCATTATCAACTGAAGGGTTCATCGCTGTTTCGATTACACGTTTCTTTACGGATTCGAAATCTTTATCGGTAGCCTTCGTTGAAAAAAAGGATAAAATCAAAAAAAATAATACCCCCGTTTTAAGCAATAGTTTCATTTTAGTTGGTTTAAATATTTAATAAAATTTCATCAATCTTTTTCGGTCTATTACATCTCAATTAGATTTTATCTTCATATTATTAGCTTTCTGAAAGTCTTATCCTGATTTTAGTTTTTTCGTTCTGAATTATCCAGGCAGGAAACCTGATTTCCAATCTCTTTAATCCATCGATTTGTTTATCCAATTTCATTGGTGCAGGATAAAGCGATATCACCGAGATTTCCAGTTCCGGATGTGATAGATTTTCGATTTTAAGTTCTTTCCCGTCTTGTCTGAGAATTGCACCTCCGTTAACAAGCTGTACGTCAGCAGTAGTCATCAACTGCCAGGTAATCAAACTGGTTTTATCCGATGTAATAATTTCATCCTCAATTACAAGGGAAACCGGACTGTCTTTTACAAACTTACGTTGAATACTTTTTAGGTTTTCTCCAAATGCTGGTGTTAAATCAATGATTGCTTCCGGGTTCTCTCCACTTTTAAAATCGGTTATTGTTGCCAACCCGTCAACCTGATGTAACTCATTGTTGACCGAAATTGTACTATGCCCGAAATTACTTTTTGTAAGCAACGTCCATCGGTCGCATTCCTGGCAACTTGACCATAAATTAAACCCTGCCCGTTCAAGCAATCCGTAACTTTGGTTACCAGGATCGACTACCCAGCGAACACCGTTTAATTCGAAAATAAATGAACCCCCATCCATATTTCCATGATTTACAGATCCACGTCCGCCTTTCCCTCCTAGATAATAGCCATGAGAAGCATTTTCGTTTCCAGTAAAAACAACTATTGGATTGGCTCCTCTTCCCATCCAGGCATTGGGGATTGGTTTTGTTTCCTTTTCCTGGAATAGCGCTGTCCAAACGATACCAGCCCCAGCCAAACGGGAGAATTCCACCATCTCTTCCGGTAATTTCAGAAACTCTTTTTCTTTTAAAAAAGTTTTATTTCCTGTTTTTGCGGCAAACCAACTCAGTGTAAAATCGCCATAACCTTCCGGTTCTTCACCACAATCGGCATAATTATATAATCGTCCTGTTGGTGATTCAGACTTCAGCCTGAAAACCGCGCTTTCTTTAAATCCTGGAAAATCTGCCAGACCAAAATCAGTTCCCAACGCGCTTTCAAAAATAGCCGCAGTTGTTACTGAAAACTCAGTTCCATATCCCCAGTAAATAGCGCCTTCAGGATAATTTCCATCGGGGAAATATTCAGCCAGCGCATTATTCATTCCTTCGATGGAACGGTGGATGGTTTTTGCAGCTAACTCCGGCGCTTGTTCAAAAACTGCAATCGAGGCGGCAATCATTCCGGCGTTGCAAACCTGGTTCCAGTTGTTATTTCGGTAAACCCAACTGGGTGTTTCTCCATTTTCGGGCCAACTCTGATTTATTCCTTTTTCAATTAATGATTTTTTTGCCAGTTCGATGGTGGATTCGGGCAAATCTCCGGCAGTCCAGTCCAGTGCAAGGGCAACTGCCAGTGAAATTTCACCTACATCGAGAAAATGTTTTGGATTCCATGTTGGGAAGTTACATGCCGAGACCAACTCATCGTTGATACGCTGAAGGATTTCTTTGTCCCTTTCGATTCGATAAACCATGGCAAGCATGTTCATTCGAAACAAAAAATCTCTGGAAATTCCCAGTTGATTTTGTTGCGAATTTGGATTGTCAGGAATATCAACTGTAATCAAATCCTTTTTTAAAACCTGCTCAGCATTGTATTTTATTGCCCGATAAACATTCTGAATCACCGGATCAGTTTTTAGTTTCTCCCGAAGATTTCTTTCGTTTGACGGATTCAAAATAAGACGGGGCTGTGATTTACGTAGGTTTTTTTTTAGATATTGCACTGAAACAGGATTAGCCAACCTATAATCGGCTGGCTTCTCCTGTCCTTGTAATGCAATTGTAAAACTCAACAAAACAATGAAAAAACCTAATGAATATTTTTGTTCTTCTAACTTCACTTTGAGTGTGTGAAATATGCGGTCTTTATTAAATGACAATTTATTTTCTGAAATTATATCAATATTATTCACCAGATAGCCGGATTTTAATCATACCCTTTCCATTTTCAAGTGTCCATGCAGGAACACGCAGTTCCAGCCTCTTCAGGTTTTCAATCTGGCGGTCGAGTTCCATTGGAGCCGGATCAAGCGAAATAACTGAAAACTCAATATTGGGCTGTGACAGATTTTCTACCTTTAATTTTTTCCCATCCTGGATTAAAACCACTCCATCATTTATGATTTCAACATCGGCCGCAGTCATCAGTTGCCATGTAATGATTTTTGTTTTATCCGAAGTTTCCACTTTGTCCTCAATAACCATCGAAGTTGGGCTGTCCTTAATGAACTTTCGGATTACACTTTTCATATTTTCTCCATAAACCGGTGATAAATCAAAAGTAGCTTCAGGATTTGCCCCATCTTTAAAATTAAGCATCGGAGCATAAGCATTATTGATAAATAACTGGTCGTTTACAGAAATGGTACTGTGTCCGAAGTTGTTTTTGGTCAGCAAAGTCCACCGTTGGCAGTCCTGACAACTTCCCCATAAGTCGAAACCAGTTTGTTCCAGCGCATTGTAATTCTGGTTTCCCGGATCGATTACCCAACGAACGCCATTCAGTTCGAAAACAAAGGTTCCGGCATCCATATTCCCATGACTATTGGTGGCTTTTCCACCTTTTCCACCAAAATAAAACTGGTGAGAATCGTTTTCGCCACCTCTTAAGATTACAATTGGATTATCGCCCTCGCCTTTCCATGCCATTGGAATGGTTTCTGAAGATTTTTCTTCGAATTGCGAAATCCAAACCAGGCTGGCACCTGTTAAACGCGAAAGTGGGCCCATTTTTTCGACTGGCATCAGAAAACGATCTTTTTCGAAAAATGCACTGTTTCCAGTTTTAGCAGCAAACCAGGCCAGAATTACATCGCCTCCATCCGGTCGTTGATCACCACAATCGGAATAATTAAAATACCAGCCCGACGGGGCATTTGACAGCACTCTGAAAACCGCGCTCTTTTTAAACGCCGGATAATCTGCAATTCCATAGTCAGTGCCAAAAGCACTTTCCAACATGGCTGAGGTCATAACCGAAAAACTTGTTCCATAACCCCAATAGGTTGAACCTTCCGGATAAACTCCGTCGGGACTGTATTCGATTAGTGCATGTGGCATTCCATTCAGCGAACGTGAAATTGTTTTAGCGGCGAGTTCAGGGTCTTTTTCTGCAATGGCTATTGATGCAGCAATCATTCCGCCGTTACAAACCTGGTTCCAGTTGTTGGTACCATTTATCCACCCCATATTTCCTACATAACTTGGTTTGATTCCTTTTTCAATTAACGCTGTTTTAGCCATTTCAATGGTCGATTTTGGCAATGCTCCGGCCGTCCAATCCAAGGCAAGCGCTACGGCCATTGACATTTCAGCGACATCAAGAAAATGCGAAGGATTCCAATCGGTAAAATTACAAACTGCCATTACTTCATCATTGATACGATTCAGTACTTCCTGATCTTTTTCGATGCGATAAACCATCCCTAACATATTTATGCGAGAAAGCATCTCACGTGAAACACCCAACAAGCGCCTGCCTTCCAGCTTTCTTTCCAGAAAAGGTTTATTCATAACTTCCATCGCATCCGCCTTGATGGCTTTGTACATATTCTGAACTACCGGATCAGATTTCAGTTTCTTTTTCAAATTCTTTTCGATAGAAGAATTTAGAACCAACCGCGGCTGTGATTTTTGGAGGTTCTTCTTTAAGTACTGAACAGTAAAAGGATTTTGCAATTGTGGGATTTCCTTTTCCTGACTGCCTGCGTAAGTATTGAACGAAACGAACATAAACACACATAGCAAGCCAACGAAATAATTTAATTTTACTTTCATTTTAGTTGGTTTTTAGATATTTATTTTACTCCGACACATTACAATTTGTATCCAAAAGATTTTCTTTTTCCGTTTTCAATAATTTCGAATTGCAATTCTCCTGCACTTTTTGCCTTATTCGCGACAATCTCAACCTTCGGAATTCTATTTTTGAAGGGTATAACCAAGGTATAAAAAGTGATTTTCTGATTTGCGTCTTTCTTTTGTATTTTATATTGAAATGCTGGGCGTGGTTCTTTCCTGGTGTATTCAAATGAAACCCAGCCTTCTTCCTTTTCAAGATTCATTTCCGGTTGTTTTTGAGACTGAACATAAATGTTCCAGCCCTCCTTTAAATTCGTTTGAAATGTCATGTCGCGGTTAGAAAACACGGCTTCCGATTCCGGTGCCAACTGAAAATGAATTCCAACATCTCCGGTTGCTTCACCAATGGCTTCATCGACAACCACAAAATATTTCTTATCAACAAAAAATACAGAACGACGGTGTTTTAGCTTTTCATAACTTTGGTTCTCGACCACGAGAATATCTGTATTTTCTCCGGGTTTCCACAACAAAAGCGTTGGTACATAGTCTGAATTTTCGCCATTCAGCGTAAGAGTTTGATGTACCTTTGTTTGCCGAAACCAACTCCGACCTTCTGGATCGCCGCTGTAAATGTAACTCCCAGCGTCGGGCATGAGATTTCGGCCTCCGGCATAAATATCGAAAGTTCCATTATCAGGCTGGCAATGTCCTCCGCCATCCGGTCCACATTTTAGAACCATGCAAATCGCCTCTTTATCCCATCCGCTTCTCATGGAATACAATCCGCTGTATGGAAGCGCGTAAGCGGTTGAATCCGGTCTTTGTCCTTCTTCTCCATCAGTAGCCAGATACAAGAAATCACTTCTATTAAACAGTTTTGACCATTCTAAAAATTGTTCTGCATGTTGCCCGGGCTTTCCTTGCCAAGCGTCGCCAAACTGAACATTGGTACCATCGGGTAAGCAAAGTTTCATCGGAACTTCACACATTTTCTCAATCCTTTCGAGGTAAGATTCAGAAAACGTATTTTCCATGTTATTCAACTTAGCCAGCTCGTATGTACGCAAGAACCAGTTAATACAACCTAAATGGTATCCCATTGCCAGTTCCCGCTGGTGACCGTCGGGATAAACCTGCTTTGTAATCTCAATATTTAATCTTCGAAATGCTTCGTCCCTCCATTTTTCAGCATCTTTAAATTCAGGAAAAGTAGTAGCTATAAACGCCATTCCTTCAGCTTCCATCAGGCCCCAATTGCTTCCGGTACGATATTTTGTCATCAGGTATTCAGCGTGGTCATAACAACTGTTCAAAAATGCAACTAAAACTTCAGAATTAAAATTTGGGGAAAGAATAAAGTGCTGATAGAAACCCATCCAACTATGACCACGAATTCCGGCTTCGATAGAACGCCAGGCATATTCATGTTCCTTGTCGTTCGGATTTTTCCGAGTCCAGTCAATCAACTGAGAACACCATTCTTTTGCATATTTTTCGTTGCCGGTGTGCCAGTAGGTTTTTGCCATGGAATCCCAAAAATACATCCGGTTCAGTTGCCAAACCCATTCATTGTCAGGAACAGGCCGCATTCCCCAATCGATATCCTCGCCACAGAAAAACGGTGGGTAAGCGCGTTGCCCTACGAAAATGTGTTTTAATGCGTTATCAGCAACGACCAAATCGGTGCTATCAGCATAGTTTCCCAAATATTCTGATTTTGCATCCTTACTAATTGGATGTTTAACGGAGTTTCTGGTTTTAAAATATTCGAGCAGATAACGTACAGCAAGCTCAGGATTGTCTTTATTTTGCTTTACCAAAAGTAAATCAGTTTGCGATAAGTCGAGCCTGGATAACAGTATTTTAGAATTACCTTCTGATAAAACGGATTCAGCAAATGCATCCTGATAAAAAACAAGCAGGAGTAATGTAATAACCCACTGATATTTAAACACAATTAGTTTCATTTATATTCAATCGCTTTTTCAAACTAAAACAAGAGGTAGTAAGTCAAAAACTACAAAATCCGCTTTCCTTTTATTTAAATATACTTAAGCACAGACGGATACAATCGTAAAAATTAGAATCGACAAAGAAAATAAAGCCGTGATCTGTCAACTGACAGACCACGACCTTTATATTACTAAAAATTAAGAACTAATTTCCCCAGCCTGGGTTTTGCCCCAAATTCGGGTTCTGAGAGATTGAATTAATTGGAATAGGCCATAAATAGTGTTTATTTTCGTCAAAAACAGGATTTTCATAGTCAGTACCTTTATAAGGTTCCAAATATGGAATTCCGTTAACTAATGACGTTTTTACAGTTGCCTTTTTTTCTGGATCAAACCTGGACTGGTTTGCATCATCCCAGCGCATCCCATAGTCTTTTTGTTCCAGTTTTTTACCTAGTTTCCATCGTCTTAAGTCATCATACCGGAACCCCTCGGCAAATAACTCAACGCGGCGTTCGCGACGAATTTCCACAATAAGCGCGGATACTCCCCAGCTTGCATAGCGCGGATCCATTTGAGGAGTTAAGGTAAGATGGGGCATACTAACTCTATCACGCAACAAGTTTATTGTTTGATCCAGATCGTCCTGAGTTATTGTTCCCAACTCAGCTTTTGCTTCTGCGTAATTTAACAATACTTCGCCCAAACGTAATGTAATTGCAGGTGTTGTAGATGTATTGTAAGTAGCAACAGTCGCATTGTTCTCATAATTTTTTATGATATGATAGCCTGTGGCAGTATTTCTTCCTCCTGCTGTACCCTTAATCCTCGGATAGGTGTAAACACCATAATCGTGGTTACCATAACGATAAAATGGCTGATCTTCCGGGAATAGAATTGATTGTCTTAGTCTTGGGTCACGGTTGGCGAATATATTCTCATAAACCTCGTCACCCATATATTCTGATGACAAGGAGATTGGCAAACCATCTGTGCACAGATAATCTTCAACCATATCTTTTGTAGCGCCACCATTATACCCAGCATAGTAACTTAAGAAGTGGTTTACTTCGACTCCTGTTGCATATTTGCGCCAATAAATTACTTCGGGATTTCCACTCAAATCTGTTAAACGGAATAGCTCGTTGTAGGTATGGTCCGGATCTTTTCCAATATAAAGTGAGTAAGGTCCGTTATCTATTAAATCTTTTGCTGCGTTTGCAGCTTCGGTCAGCCACTTGTTAGGCTCAGATCCTCCGTGGTATTTTCTCCAGGTTCCCTCAAATAAACAAATTCTTGATTTTACTGCCAAAGCAGCCCAACGGTTTAACCTTCCAGGTGCTCTTCCGTCTTTCCAGTCTGCCGGTAGGTTATCACATGCAAAGCTCAAATCTGCAAGCACATTTTCCATAGCTTCTTCACGTGGAGTTCTTGCTGCATACAACTCTTCCGATTCTGTGGTCAATTCGTGGTCAACCCATGGAACATCGCCAAATAATGAAACCAAATGCCCATAATACCAACCTCTGAAAAGTCTTGCCTCTGCAATATATTTATTTCGTACCTCATCAG
Source organism: Draconibacterium sp. (assembly GCA_041393215.1). Classification (GTDB taxonomy): domain Bacteria; phylum Bacteroidota; class Bacteroidia; order Bacteroidales; family Prolixibacteraceae; genus Draconibacterium. Next base: position 56,594 of record JAWKKP010000016.1, on the reverse strand, counting down.
TTACCTGGGCTTTCCCATAATTGTCCATTCCAATGTTGATGGAGCGAATAAAGTTCCATCTTCGCCATCCAAAATCCTGAGGGTTATTAGGGATAGTGTAAACACCAGCTCTAACTATTGCAAAACGTTCACCCCTGGGTTCTATCGGAGCAGTATTGTCGGAATATCCGTCAAGATACCATGCACTTGCCCATTGGCTATCAAAACCATTGTGATGCCCCAACATAATCGGAACATTAATGTCATCTTTAGCTAATTCGTAAAAATTATTGTTGTAATTTTTAAGATCATCTTCTGTATTCCAGAAAGTTTCATTTATAATGGCATCCAGTGGCCTTGTTTCCAGAAAATCGTTGTTGCAACTTCCAAAAATAAAGGTTGCAAAAACCACCATACTAATTCTTATTATATTCTTTTTCATTGTATTTTCCTTTTAATTGATTAGAATGATACTTTCACACCCAACGAGAATGTACGCTGGAAATAATACTCCTGAGTAAGGTCATTTCTTTCCAAACCTGTGTTGTTATTAAATTCCACTTCCGGATCGATTGGCTTGTGCATTTTTGTTGCTTCCCAAAGGTTTTGGGCGGCAAAATAAACCGATGCAGAACTCAAACCCATTTTTCCTATAAAACTTTGTGGAAGATTATAATTCAATGTCAGGTTCTTCAACCTGATATACGCACCGTTTTGAACATAACGTGATTGTGGTTGAATATTCTTTTTGGTATTGGTTCCAATAGTGGGCGCTGCAAAATAGGCATCGCGGTTATCTTCACTCCAGGATTCTGTAATATAATATTTTTCCATATGCCCGGCATTGTATGGATAAAATGCTTTCCAGTTGCCATTTTCCGGAAGATAATCCCTGAACAAACCCTGGAAGAAAACGTTCAAAGTCCAGTTTTTATAACTAACATCCGGATTAATACCAAATGAATACCTGGGACTCCAGTTACCAATAATCTTGCGGTCTCCCGGGTCACTAAGCGTATTGCTTCCCTGATTTATCTTTTTGTCACCATTCAAATCCTTGTACATGATGTCTCCAGCTCGCCAGTTAGCTCCTAATTGAGCCTGATCAGCATGGTTAGCTACTTCGCTGTCTTCCTGGAAAATACCTTCGGTTACATAACCCCATATTTCACCTATTTTCTGTCCTTCATAGAATTCGTTCAAAGAACCTGTCGGGTTATCGTATTTGGTAATCTTAGCCTGATTATCAGATAATGCCAGGTTAATTCCATACTGCCAGTCCTGACCAATTCTGTCACGCCAGCTAAATGATAATTCCCAACCAGTTGTGCGAAGGTCAGCAGCATTGGCATCAGGCGCTGATGTTCCCAATAAATCGGGATAAGTGACACTGGTTAGCATATCCTTCGTATCTCTTGTATAAATATCGTAGGATACATCTAAACGTTGATTTAACAAGGTAAAGTCAAGACCAAGGTTTTTGGTAACAACTGTTTCCCATGTTAGTGAAGAACTTACCAAACCTGCTGGCGAAACATAAGGAGTTTTATTACTTCCCGACATAATATAATTTGACTGACCAATTCCCATTGTAGCAATGTATGGATAGTAACTGCTTAACTGTTGATTACCCAACTCACCGTATGAAGCACGAAGTTTCAGATTATCGAGCCAGCCTTTAGTCCCATCCATAAACGACTCATTGGAAATCCTCCATCCAAGAGAAACAGAGGGGAAGAAGCCAAATCGGCTATCCGTTGGGAAACGCGAAGTGCCATCGTAGCGACCATTCGCTTCCAAAAGGTATTTATCTTTATATGAATAATTTAAACGATAAAATACGCCTCTTAAAGCAATTTCATTTTTATAGGGTCTATTGCTAGAATCAAACCCGGATGTGTTCTGAGGCCCTACAGTTGCATTAATATAAGGAATTAAAGGTGTTACCAATTGCCTTGCTTGTGCAGAAATCCTTGAATTCAGCCCCCATTCCTGGTTAAAACCAACCATAACTTTAATATAGTGATCGGTGAATTGTTCCATCGTGTATTCTGCATAAGCATTGAAAGCATAATATTGCGAGCGGTCAATTACATTAAGTATATAATCGTCGCCACTAAAACCGTTGTCAATTAGGTTTGACTCAGTAAGATTTTGGGTACGGATAACTTCAACTTTACTTTGAACATCCTGGCTTTCGCGCCAATAAGTGCGGTAAGAGAAATCGCCTTTTACAACAAGGCCTTTAAACGGATTTATAGTAGCGCCTTGTGTGAACCAGGTATCGTTGGTTGTAAAAGTATTACGACCTCCCTGCTCCAGATACGGGAGAAAACTTACCGAACCAAAACCCATTCCTATATATCGTGCAAATTGATCGTGATCTCCTTGTTCCAGGTAATAAGGAAGATCAGGGAAGTAAAGAGGTTCAATCGGTTTTTTACGAGCCGAAGTGTTAATGTTAACATCCCAGTTGTAGAAGTGCGGTTTATCACTTACCTGTGAGTTGAAAACGATCTTTTCTTCCAATGTAAGCCATTCATTGATTTTAAAATCGGCTTTCATCAGGATGTTGTATCGCTCATATTTCTCATTTTTATCTTTATTCTTCAGATAACCTTCTTTATTCAAGTAACCAAACGAAACATAATAGGAAGCTTTTTCAGTAGCCCCTGAAAGTGTCATATCATATTTTTGCTGGGGCGCAAAATCTGTAATCAACGTATTTTTATAGTCGTTGTATCCATAAAAACGAAGAGTACCATTGTAGATTCCCCAAGCATTTTCTTCAGTTGGATTCTCTACCCAACGTTTTGTGCCTTCAACATAATCATCGTCGTATGATGGTGCACCACTTGTACGAATATTTGCTTTATTCCATTCGGTAACGAATACGTATGGATCGGTAACCGGATCAATTAAGAAGATTGGTTTCGACATGGATTGCTCTGTGCTTAAAGTAAAGCTTAATTTACCCGATTTACCTTTTTTTGTCTCAACCAAAATAACCCCAAACGCAGCACGTGCACCATAAACGGCACCAGCAGCAGCATCTTTTAGCACGGTAACACTGGCAATGTCTTGAGGATTTAATCTTTCCAAATCCATTGGTACACCATCAACCAAAATAAGCGGGCTACCACCGTTTATGGATTCAAATCCGCGAATGTTAAAATTTGCATCAGTTGTTGGATCGCCGTTCTGGAATGAGATATTCAGGTTTGGAATAACCCCTTGCATACCCTGCCCAGTGGATACAATTGGCCGGTTTTCTAAACGCTCTGCCGTTGCCATACCTACAGAGCCCGTTAGGTTTGCTTTCTTTTGAGTACCGTAGCCTATCGCTACAACTTCTTCCAATCCGATAGAAGATGCTTCAAGGCTTACGTTAAATGTGGTTTGATCGCCAACCAATATTTCTTGTGGTTCAAAACCCACAAATGAAAAAATTAAAGTTGCATCATTACTAACATTGGATATTGAAAAATCACCATCGATTCCGGTTGCTGTCCCTACCGTAGTACCTTTTATAACAACCGATACACCTGGAAGAGGAACGCCTCCTTCATCTTTTACAACTCCCGTCACTGTTTTTTGTGCAAATGCTCCAACACTCACCACAACAAAAAACAGACAAAACATTAAAAAGCCCAGTGTCTTTTTAATTCCATTTTTGTTTCTCATAAAATTAGCTTTTAGGTTAATAAATAAATGTAATTTAAATCTTAAATTCAGTTGGCATTAGTTCTTTCTATATCTTCTCTAAATTCATTTTCTTCATAACTGCTTCCAAAAAATAATAATCGGCATATACAATCGGCACATCAATCTCCGAGTTATGAGGTAAATGTCCGGTTGAATGTTTAAGTAAAAATCCCTTGTTCTCTCCAACAGGTGCTAAAAATTCAGGTAACAAGAGTGTTGCGATTAATTTATCAGCTACCTGCTTATATAGCGCTTTGTTATTATCAGAATACTCTGATAATTCATACAATGCAGCAGCTATTATCGATGCCGCTGAAGTGTCATAAGGTTCATTAGGAATATTAGGCGCATTAAAATCCCAGTAAGGTACTCTCCCTTCCTTTATTCCTGGTTGACTAAGAACAAATGATGCAATATGGTCCGCTTGGCTAAGAAATTCAGTCATACCAGTTTCACGAAACATCATCGTAAATCCATATAACCCCCAGGCCTGACCCCTTGCCCAGGCACTTTCATCAGAATACCCTTGATGAGTGTTGCGTCTTTGCACGACTCCTGTTTCAGGATTATAATCAACAACATGATAAGAAGAAAAATCACTGCGGAAATGATTTTTCATTGTTGTTTTTGCATGCGTAATTGCAATATTACTAAACGTTTCATCACCGGTTTCTTTTGATGCCCACATCAAAAGCTCCAGATTCATCATATTATCAATAATTACTGGAAAATCCCATTTATCTGTATTATGATCCCATGAACGAATACATCCAACAGTTGGATTAAAGCGAGTAACCAGAGTTTTGGCAGACTGTATTAAAATATTTTTGTACGTTTCATTACCCGTATTTTTATAAGCCTTTCCAAAACTACAGTACATTTTAAAACCCATATCGTGCGTGCTACCATTCCACTGCTCTTTTTCCAAAGGCAAAGTATAATCCAATGCAACTGCTTTCCACTTTTCATCTTTGGTAAATTCATACATCATCCACAAATTTCCCGGGAAAAAACCACTTGTCCAATCCCGACGATTTACAAGCTTTAGTTCTCCGTTTTCGATTGTACGTGGTGAAATGTAAATACTATCACGAAGAGGAGCAGAAATTTTAAGGGCGTAATCGTATTGCTCCGATAGCAAATTAAACAAATCTGAATATGAATTCTTTGGTACCTGTCCTGTACAGCCAAGCAATAATAATACAATTCCAAGGAATTTTAGTCCGTTCATAGTTAAGTTAGTTTTGTAAAATAATTTAGTGTAAAAAAGGATCTCCCGTACAAATCTGGAAGATTCCTTCCACAACTAAATTATTAGTAAAATGCGTTTTGTTCTTAATAAAATCATAGTCAGATTTAATCGTTTTTCATTTACTATGTGCAATCGATTGCACAATTATACGAAAAAAATACCGACCGAGGGTGCAATCGATTGCACTAAATTATGAAAAAAAATAATATCAAACCAAATTGATTGCATCATAAGTTATACTAAAGTCTTTATATTATTGATATCCACGTGTATTTTGTGCATTTGATTTTGTTGATTAGGTTATTACCATATTTGTGCAATTGAAAGTTTTTAGTTTATCCTAATAACTTTGCTTTTTACAATATCTTATTTACAAAAAAAGTAAAACGCTGAAAACTCAAATCATTATAAAGAATGATTTTTTTCTTGTCTTATTCCTATTATTACTTATAAATTAGCGCTATATAATATACACTATAAAACCTTGCAATGAAAATAATCAAAAGTGCCTCCGAAGCTGTGAATTCAACCAATATCAAGCCAGGTTCAGTTATTTATACTGGGGGGAATGCTGCCACACCACAAACTTTGCTTAATCAACTAACCAAAGACAAATCGATTAAAGATGTTGAATTAATCAGTATTTTGCTTTTAGGAGATATCCAGGAATTATTTAGCAAGGAATCGTGCCAAAGGATTAAACACAGGGTTATTTTCTCTGGTCCTTATTCCCGAAAAGCATTAAACGAGGGAATGGCAACGTACCAGGTAATGCATCTTTCCAATGTTCCTTTCCAGGTAAAAAATTTTCTTAAGCCCAATGTAGTATTTCTTCAGGTTAGCGGACCCGACAAAGGAGGAAATTACAGTTACGGAACTACAGTTGAAGGGATTCAGTCTGCTGTAAATACGGCAAAAGCGAACGGAGGAATTGTGATTGCAGAACGAAATAAACAAATGCCTTTCATTTTAGGAACAACACTAGATGAATCTAATATCGACTATTTAATTGATACGGATTACCCACTCCCGGTAATTCCTTACTTAAGGCCAGATGAAACTGCACACAAAATTGGCAGGTTGATCACAGAACTATATATTACCGATGGCTGCACACTCCAATATGGAATTGGAAAAGTTCCTGAGGCTGTTACGGATGCAGTTATTGACAAAGGAGTAAAAGATATTGGAATTTATACTGAACTCTTTACCGATTCAATGCAAAAATTAATCGAGAAAAAAATTGTAACCAATAAATTTCTGGATGTAAACTTCTCTCTTTCTTCTATTTTTCTGGCCAAAGACAAAGCGGGTTACGACTGGCTCGATTACAACAGCTCTGTGCAAAACAGACCCTGTAATTACACCAATAATATTTTGAGAATTGCGCGACAACACAAAATGATTGCAATAAACAGTGCGATTGGCGTCGATTTACATGGCAATATTTGGGCAGATTCACTTAAAGGAAGACAAATTTATAGTGGCATTGGCGGACAAGCCGATTTTCTAAGGGGGTCAATCCTATCTAAAAACGGATATGGAATTATTGCTATGGAATCAACAACCAATAATGGTATCTCAAAAATTATTGACATGTGTCCTGAGGGAATAACGACAACTGCAATTGCAGCCGACCCGGTTGTTATTGTAACTGAAAACGGAGCATTCAATCCACTCGGACTAAACCTCGCTGAACATGCCATAGGAATTGCCCATTTAGCCGAACATGGCACAAAAGAAATGCTATTGAGGAAAATTTATGACAGTTCTGAATTTTACAAACCGAAACAAGCATTAAGCGATAAACCACCAAAAGGATTTATTCCCTACGAAACCATTGAAAAATAAAAGTTATCTTTGAATTAAATGGTTTAAAATGGAAAATTACAAATTGGTTCTTCGGGGCGATCTCAACCAAAATGGCTATTTATATGGTGGCAATTTGCTAAAATGGATTGATGAATATGCCTGGATTGCAGCCACACTCGATTACCCGGGAAGCAGTTTTGTTACCGTTGCATTAGATAAAGTTAATTTTAAAAAAAGTGTAAACGAAGGCGCAATTCTAAAATTTAACATCGAGAAATCAAATACAGGAAATACTTCCGTTCAGTATCTGGTAAATGTATATTGTCAGAATAATTGTTATGAAAATCTTGATCTGATTTTTTCAACTCACATTACATTTGTTAATCTCGATAAAGACGGAAATAAAAAAGGCCTTCCTGTTATTCATGATAATTAAACCAAAAATCCTGCAAGAAATATCCCCTATCGCTCATCTGCTAAATTTAATTTCACTCTCTCCAAACCGTAGATGCTTTAATATTACACATTTAGGTGTTTTATAATATACAGAATTGGTTTCTGATACAACTTTTTTATGTTATTTTAGATGTCTGTTTTCCGACAGACTGTAAGTCAAAATTCTTTCAATTGTATAAGTCAGGTTTACCATATTATTCTGTTTTACTAAAATCCGATAATTTTAGCTTAACCGATATAACCCAAAATTACTTCGAAAAATTTTCCACAAGCAAGAGACGATCAAACGGAGTTTTTTAAAAGTTTATGGGTTAAGAACGAACAAAAAAGGCTATTACAGACTTATTCTATAATTAATAATTAAATCATTAACTTTTTAAATCTATAGTTATGGTAAACAAAATAACCAGTTTAGCTGAGTATTTCAAGAAGTATGAAGAAAGCGTCGCCAATCCTGACAATTTTTGGGGAAATATTGCAGAAACACACTTCTGGAGAAAAAAGTGGGATCAGGTGCTCGATTGGAGCTTTCAGGGACCCAATGCTCCAGAGGTAAAATGGTTCGTTAATGGCAAACTAAATATTACTGAAAATATTTTCGAACGTAATATGTTTATGCGCAAGGACCAAGTTGCAATTATTTGGGAACCTAACGATCCAAAAGAACCTGAAATCAAACTAACCTATGGTGAACTCTTCGACAAAGTAAAACAATTTGCCAACGGCTTGAAAAAACTGGGGGTTAAAAAAGGTGATCGGGTTGCCATTTATTTGCCGATGGTGCCGGAACTTGTTGTTGCAATGCTTGCCTGCGCCAGAATCGGTGCAATTCATTCTATCGTTTTTGCCGGATTTTCTGCGTCTGCACTAGCCGACAGAGTTATTGATGCAGAGGCTAAAGTTATTATTACTTCAGATGGAGGTTTTCGCGGTGCAAAATCCATCCCGTTAAAATCAATTGTTGACGATGCTGTTGCAAAATGTCCTTCGGTTGAATACACTATTGTTTTAAAACGTACTGAGGAAGAAATAAATTTTTCAGAAGATAAAGATATATGGTGGCACGATTTGATTAAAGATGTGCCCACCGATAACGTTGCCGAAGTAATGGATGCTGAAGATGTTCTTTTCATCCTTTACACATCGGGTTCAACCGGAAAACCCAAAGGCGTTGTCCATACAACAGGTGGATATATGGTTTATACCGAATACACATTTAAAAATGTATTCCAATACAGTGATGGCGATATTTACTGGTGTACCGCCGATATTGGCTGGGTTACCGGCCATTCATATATCGTTTACGGACCGTTATTAACCGGGGCTACTTCCATCATGTTCGAAGGAGTTCCAACCTGGCCGGATGCCGGACGATTCTGGGATGTGGTTGATAAATACAAAGTTAATCAGTTTTATACTGCACCAACTGCTATCCGTGCCTTGGTCGCTCAAGGTGATGAATGGGTTACTAAACATGACCTTAGCTCAATAAAAGTACTGGGCACAGTTGGCGAACCTATTAACGAAGAAGCCTGGCGGTGGTATCACGATATGGTTGGAAAAGGGAAATGCCCTATTGTTGATACCTGGTGGCAAACGGAAACAGGAGGTATTATGATTTCTCCTTTGGCAGGAATTACTCCAACAAAACCGTCTTTGGCAACCTTACCCCTCCCCGGCATCCAACCAATTTTAGTTGACCCTTCCGGCGAAGAATTAAAAGGAAACGGAGTAGAAGGAATTTTATGTATTAAACACCCGTGGCCGGGAATGTTACGAACTACTTATGGTGATCATCAGCGTTGCTACCAAACTTATTTTTCTGCATTCCCAGGGTTGTATTTAACTGGTGACGGAGCAAAACGAGACGAAGAAGGTTATTACCGGATTATTGGAAGAATAGACGATGTTATTAACGTATCAGGTCACAGAATAGGAACTGCAGAAGTAGAAGATGCTATTAATCAACATCCGAAAGTTGTTGAATCGGCTGTTGTTGGCTATCCGCATGAAATTAAAGGTTCGGGAATTTATGCTTATGTAATTTGCGAAGATTTGTCGGATAACGAAAGAAAAACCATTGAAGATGAAATTAAAGCAACCGTAAATAAATTCATTGGCCCAATTGCCAAACCCGATAAAATCCAAATTGTTAGCGGACTTCCTAAAACCCGCTCAGGAAAAATTATGCGCCGGATCCTTCGCAAAATTGGAGAAGGCGATGCCACAAACCTCGGCGATACATCAACCTTACTCGATCCGGGAGTTGTTGATGAAATCATTGATGGAGCAAAAGTTGCTGTAAAACGATAAAAATCAAAAATACAAAAGACATCTTCGCAGGAGGATGTCTTTTTTTTATTCACAACTAATACTAAACTTATGAATAATCAAAAAATGATGAATCGATCCTTTGTGGTCGTCGGTGCAATACTTATTCAATTAGCACTTGGAAACCTCTATGCATGGTCTGTTTTTACCACCAAACTGGTGGAAAGTAACTGGACAAAAACACAGACCCAAATTGTATTTTCGGTTGGTGTAGCGGTTTTTGCTATTGTAATGGTTATTGCCGGGCGGTTAATGCCAAAATATGGCCCACGGAAACTAACAATAGCAAGCGGTATTGCGCTCGGATTAGGTTATGTAATCGCGGGTCTTCTTGGGGCAGAAAATTACACCACTACCCTTATTTTCGTTGGCGTTCTTGGAGGCGCCGGAATTGGTATGGGATACGTTGTTCCGATAGCTGTCGGCATGCGCTGGTATCCGGATAAAAAAGGACTGATAACCGGACTGGCAGTAGCAGGTTTCGGATTTGGAGCAACATTGTGGATGGCGCTCGCCGGAAAACTCGGTTCTCTTGGAGGTGGTGAATTGATTAAAAACATTGGGCTTTCCAACACATTTATTGTACTTGGTATCATTTTTCTGATAATAATCCTGACTGGCAGTATATGGATGGCCTTTCCTCCGGCAAACTGGAAACCAGCAGGTTGGAACCCAATGGAAACAAAAAAGGATAGTAATACAGCAGGTAATATAAACTTCACCAGTGGTGAAATGATGAAAACAAATCAATTCTATCTGATCGTTTTAACGTATGCTTTTGGTGCCGGTGCCGGGTTGATGAGCATTGGCCTGATGAAACTTTGGCCAATGGAAGCCATGCAGGCAAACGGAATCCCCAAAGAAGTTGCCGGAGCCACAGCTACAATGGCCATGGCAATTTTCTTTGCACTTTTTAATGGCCTTGGCAGAATTTTATGGGGGATGATAAGCGATAAAATGGGAAGAAAATTATCTATTGCAATTATGATGGCAACTCAGGGAGTTTTTGTAATCCTCTTTCAGTGGATGGCTGGATTTCAGGCAACTCTTTATCTTTTTGCCGTATTAATCGGGTTCAATTATGGTGGACTCTTTTCACTATTTCCCACAATTACTGCCGACATTTTCGGGAATAAAAACTTTGGTCAAAACTATGGCTGGGTTTTTCTGGCTTATGCGGTTGGGGGTATCATTTTCCCGATTCTTGGAGGAAAATTGGGCGACATGGGCAATTTCCCGCTTGCTTTTACTATTTGTGGTATTCTTTGTTTTGTTGCCGTTTTAACAACTTTACTTGTAAAACCAATAAAGAACCAATAAAAGAAAAAAAAATATAATTATTCTGAAACCCGGGAATCCTGGGTTTCTACCTTTCATAAAACCAATATGCTCTAAAACAGAAAATTCACATGTTGTTGTTCAACATAACAACTGACATTTTAAATTCTATTTAACCTTTATTTATCTGGTTTTAAGCTAATTTTAACCTTTCTCTTAAAATTTTAAATCTCAGTTAAAAATTTCCTTAAATGACTTTTTTTCATGATTTTTATAAACCAAATAAAGCAATTTTGCAACGAAAAGTTTATTTCAACCATATCTTTATAAAAACCAAAAATATTTTCAATGGCCATTAAAAAATTAAATAGCATTTTTAAACCCAAACGTATTGCGTTAATTGGGGTTTCAAATAATCCCGACAGTGTTGGTGGAATTACACTGCGAAATTTAGTTGGCGGAGGTTACAACGGTGTAGTTTATCCTGTAAATCCAAAGCGTGAAGCAGTTTTCGGAATTCCATGTTATCCCGATGTAAAAAGCTTACCCAAAACTCCGGATTTGGCTGTAATTATGACAGCAGCCAAATTCGTACCTCAGTTGGTGCGCGAGTGCGGTGAGGCAGGAATCAATGGTTTAATTATTATGTCAGCAGGTTTCAAAGAGTCTGGAGAAGAGGGAAAAGCATTGGAAGCTCAGGTTAAAGCGGAAAAAGCAAAATTCCCAGACATGCGGGTTATCGGACCAAACTGTCTCGGAATTCTTGTTCCGGGATTAAACATGAATGTGAGTTTTGCCGCCGGAATGCCAAAAAAAGGACATGTTGCATTTATTTCGCAATCCGGCGCGCTTTGCACATCGGTTCTTGACTGGGCATACGAATCAAATATTGGCTTCTCTAATTTTGTTTCTATCGGCAACTCAATGGATGTTAGTTTTGGCGATTTGATTGATTATTTCGGTCAGGATCCCAATACAAAATCGATAGTACTGTATGTTGAATCTATTCAAAACGCAAGGACATTTATGTCGGCGGCCCGTGCTTTCTCGCGCGAAAAACCAATTATTGTATATAAATCAGGGCGTTTCCCTGAATCAGCAGCAGCGGCGGCGTCACACACCGGCGCGATGGCCTCGGAAGATTCTATTTACGATGCCGTATTTCACAGAGCCGGACTGGCCCGTGTATTCGACTTTGGAAATATTTTTGATTTTACCGATTTGGTTGGCCGCAAAAGAATTCCCAAAGGAAACCGACTGGCAATTATTACAAATGCCGGAGGCCCGGGAGTTATGGCAACCGACTCGTTGATTTCGCTCGGAGGAAAACTGGTTCAACTTTCCGATGAAACAATGCAAAAACTGAACGATTATCTTCCACCTTTCTGGTCGCACGGAAACCCGATTGATGTGCTTGGAGATGCCACTCCGGAACGATTTGCCAAAGCATCGGAAATTGTGCTTGAAGACAAAAATGTTGATGCGGTTCTGGTTCTTTTAACTCCACAGGCAATGACAGATCCAACCGCAACGGCAGAAGCCATTGTTCAGATGGCTCAAAATACCACAAAAACAATTATGGCCGGATGGTTGGGAGGCGCCAGCATGCGCGAAGGAACACAAATTTTCAACAATGCGGGTATTGCAAGTTACGGAACACCGGAACAGGCAATTAAAGCTTTCATGACACTTTCGAATTACTCGCAAAACCTGAAAATGTTATACGAAACGCCCAAAGAAGTCCCGGTTTCATTTCAATATGACAGAAATGAACTGCGTAAAAAATATTTAAATGAAGTCTTCCCAAAAGCAAAAATTCTGAACGAGGACGATTCCAAAATGCTGGTAAATGATTATGGAATTGATACCACTCACCCCACCCCGGCAGTAACCGAAGATGAGGCTGTTACAATTGCAGAAAAAAAGGGTTACCCAGTTGTTTTGAAGATATATTCACCTGATATTACACACAAATCAGATGTGGGAGGCGTTGCATTGAATATTGAAAATGAAGAAATGGTTCGCGCTACCTTCAGAAACATGATTAAAACGGTTTCGGAAAAACGTCCCAATGCAAAAATTGATGGTGTTACCGTTCAGAAAATGGTCAATACAAAAGGTGGCATAGAATTAATTGTAGGAACGAAAAAAGATCCGATTTTTGGTACTGTAATGTTGGTTGGCATGGGTGGAACAACGGCTGAACTGTTTAAGGACAAACGCTTGGAATTTCCTCCGTTAAATGAACAACTGGCGCGTCAAATGCTCGAGTCGTTGCAAATTTATCCTTTGCTAAAAGGCTGGCGTGGTGATGCACCAAAAAATATCGAAAAACTGATTGAGGCACTTATAAGAATGTCATATCTGGCAGCAGATTATCCCGAAATAGAAGAGTTGGATATCAACCCGCTTATTGTTACCGAGAATGATGTAATTGCTTTGGATGCACGAATTGTGGTTGACGAAGATATCATGAAGAATCCGGTTAAGGAATACTCACATCTTGTGCTTCGTCCTTATCCTGAAAGCCTGGTAAAAGAATGTACCTTGAAAGATGATACAAAAATTACGTTACGCCCGATTAAACCGGAGGACGAACCCCTTTGGATTGAAATGTTAAGCAGTTGTTCCAAAGAATCAATTTATCACCGTTTCAGATACGATTTCTATTTCGATTCACATGATATTGCTTCACAATTCTGTTTTATCGATTATGATCGTGAAATCGCAATTGTTGCAGAGCACGACCAGGAAGACGGAACTAAAAAGCTGATTGGAGTAGGTCGTTTAATTTCTGATCCCGATTTGGAAATAATGGAATATGCTGTTTTAATTACCGATGCATGGCAGAAGAAAGAACTCGGGTATACATTAACCAATTACTGTCTTCAAATTGCCAAAGCAAGAGGAATAAAAAAACTTGCGGCAGAAACAACCAAGGATAATAAACCTATGATTTCGGTATTCCGTAAGCTGAATTTTAAAATCAGGTTTAACGAAGACACAACAGTATCGGTAACAAAAGATATCGAGGAAGAATAATTTAAACCTTATTGATTTTTATAGATTATCCCGGCAGAAAATTCATCCCCTGCCGGGTAATTTTTGAATAGAGCTTATGGATTCCGAAAAAATAAAAGAAGCATCCGAACTCATCCGAAAAGCAAAATATGCTGTGGCTTTTACAGGTGCCGGAATATCAGTTGCCAGCGGGATTCCACCCTTTCGCGGGAAAAACGGTTTATGGAACAAAGTAGATCCAATTTTCCTGGAAATCGATTATTTCTATAAAAAACCTCTTCAATCCTGGCAAAAAATAAAAGAGGTATTTTATGATAGCCTTGGGGATGCCCAACCGAACCTGGCCCATATTACTTTAGCGAAAATGGAAAAACGGAGTTTTCTTGAATCCATTATTACACAAAACATCGATCATCTTCACCAAAAGGCAGGCAGCCGTTATGTATATGAATTGCATGGAACTTATAAACAACTGATTTGTACAAAATGCAGCTCGGAATATGATATGAGTTTTGCCGATTTAAATTACCTCCCTCCTACCTGCTATGTCTGCAAAGGAATTTTAAAACCCGATATGGTTTTCTTTAATGAACCAATACCTGCATTTGCCAAAAAACATTCATTCGACGAGGCACACAAAGCCGATCTTTTCATTATTATCGGTACAAATGCAGAAGTTTTACCTGCAGCCGAAATACCGGTAGTCGCAAAAAACAACGGAGCGAAAATTATTGAGATTAACATAAAAAAAACACATTTTACAGACGAAATAACCGATATTTTTTTAAAAGGCGATGCAGCAAAAGTAATGGAAGAGATTGGCAAACATCTTTATTTATAATCAGTTCCTTCCAAAAGTATCTATTTATCTCATTGGCCTCTTCATCTAAAACTGAATGTATTTAGTCCTTGTGTAAGTAAAAAATTATTTTTACCATTAACGCTTTGTTAAAATAAATTACTATGCAAAAATTAATAGGAAAAGTACTGGCAATTTTATTGCCTTTTAGTTTTGTTTTTAGCACCCGGGCAGCAAACGATTCAAGATTAATGCGATACCCGGATATTAACAACAACCTTATCGCATTTGTGTATGCAGGCGATATCTGGACGGTTAGTTCCAATGGCGGTGAAGCACGTCATTTAACTTCACACGAGGGGATGGAATTATTCCCCAAAATCTCTCCCGATGGAAAATGGATTGCATTCTCAGGTGAATATTCAGGTTCGAGACAGATTTTCATTATTCCTTCCGAAGGGGGAACACCCAAACAACTCACCTACTACAATTCAGTGGGATTAATGCCACCACGCGGAGGTTTTGACGATGTAGTTCTGGATTGGACACCCGACAGCAAAAGCATTCTGATTAGGGCCAACAGAACCGAATTTGGTGAAAGAAACGGAAAATATTTCCTGGTAAATATCGAAGGTGGTCTGGAACAACCACTGCAAATAGTCAACGGTGGATTTGCGACGCTTTCACCCGATGCCAAAAAGATTTGCTTTACGCCGGTTGACCGCGAATTCAGAACATGGAAACGTTACAAAGGCGGCCGAGCTACTGAACTTTGGATTTACGATCTTGAAAAAGATGCAGCCGAACAAATCACTCATTTTGCCGGTTCCGACCAGTGGCCAACATGGTACCAAAACAAGATTTATTTTGCTTCCGATCGCGACTTAAAACTTAATCTCTACAGTTACGACATTGATTCAAAGGAAGTAAAGCAGATTACCACCTTCAAAGATTATGATGTTATGTGGCCTTCGGGAGAAAACGGACAAGTGGTCTTCGAAAATGGCGGTTATCTGTACAAAACAAACCTGGAAACAGGAAACACTGAAAAAGTTACCATAAATATAAATTTTGATAATCCAAACCTGACTCCCTATTTCAAGAATGTAGCTGACGATATTAACAGCTTTACTATTTCTCCAACGGCAAAACGCGCACTGTTTGATGCTCGTGGCGATATTTATTCTGTTCCGGCAGAAAACGGTATAATTGAAAATCTTACGCAAACACAGGGAATCAGGGAAATATATCCTAATTGGTCGCCTGATGGAAAATATATCTCCTATTATTCCGATGCCACGGGAGAATACGAAGTTTATCTGCTGGAAAACAAAAAAGGTGCAGAACCAAAACAAATTACCAAAGGTTCAAATGGTTGGAAATACGACAGCGAGTGGTCTCCCGATAGCAAGTATCTGCTTTATTTCGATCGCACCCTCAACCTGAAACTTTTGGATGTGGAAAGCGGAAAAGAAACAATAGTAGATCATGCTACTTTTAACGAAATTAGAACATACGATTTCTCTCCCGATTCGAAATGGGTGATTTATGAAAAAGAATCTCCTAATGAATTATCGGCTGTATGGGTTTACAACATCCCGGAAAAGAAAACCATTCAATTAACCGATGATTCTTTTAACGATTTTTCTCCGGTGTTTTCATCCGATGGAAAATACATTTATTTTCTTTCTAATCGCGATTTCAACCTTGATTTTTCAGCATTCGAGTTTGATTATTTATACAACAATGCTACAAAAATCTATGCAATGGTTCTGAAGAAAGATGGTGAAGAACTTTTCAAATTTAAAAATGATGAAGAGCCTGTAAAAGAAGGCAAAGCAGAAGAAAAAGAGAAAAAAGAAGAATCAAAAACAGATGAAATTAAAGTTGATATTGATGTTGACGGAATCAACAGCCGGATTGTAGCTCTTCCATTGGGTACCGGAAACTACAGAAACCTTACTGCCGTTGACGGGGGAATTTTATACATAAACGACGGAAAACTAAGCAGATACAACATTAAGGACAAAAAAGAAGAAGAAATTCTGGATAAAGTAAGGCAGTTTCTTTTGGCCGATGATGGTAAATCACTTCTCTACCGTTCGGGAAATAAATTTGGTATTGCTAAAGTTGCTCCAGGCCAAAAATCAGGCACTGGTGAATTAAACCTCAGCAATATGGATATGAAAATTGATCCGGTAAAAGAGTGGAACCAGATATTTAACGATGGCTGGCGAATTTTCCGCGACTATTTTTACGTCAGCAACCTGCATGGAGTTGACTGGAAAAAGGTAAAGGAAAACTATTCGAAACTGGTTCCTTATGTTGGCAGCCGCGCCGATCTCGATTATATTTTCAGTGAAATGGTTTCGGAATCCAACACCGGTCACTCGTATGTAAACTGGGGTGATTTTAAAAAGCCTGAACGGGTTGAAGGCGGCTTACTAGGTACAAAATTGGTTCCCGATGCAAAAGCCGGTCGTTATAAAATTGAAAAAATATTTGAAGGCCAAAACTGGGAAGAATCGCTTCGTTCTCCTCTAACGGAACAAGGTGTTGACGTAAACGAAGGTGATTACCTGATTTCGTTAAACGGGCACGAAATTACAACCAAGGATAATCCTTATGAATTTCTTGAAAACACCGATGGCAAGCACATCGAAATTGTTGTAAATACCGAACCCAAAAGAGAAGGGGCGCGTTCATCAATGATTAAACCCATAAAAAGTGAACTCGACTTAATGTATATAGACTGGGTTAACGAACGCCGGGCAATGGTCGATAAACTTTCGGGTGGAAAAATCGGATACATTCACGTTCCGAATACTTCAATAGAAGGAAACCGAGAGCTGTTTAAAGGAATGTATGCATACCATAATAAAGAAGCTTTAATAATCGACGATCGTTACAACGGCGGTGGATTTATACCTGATGTAATGGCCGATTTGTTAGATCGTAAAACACTAAGCTATTGGAACGTAAACGGGCTCACTCCAATGAAAACTCCCGGTATTGCTCACGATGGCCCTAAAGTAATGTTGATTAACGGGTACTCATCTTCCGGCGGTGATGCTTTCCCGTATTATTTCAAAAAGAAAGGGTTGGGAACTTTAATCGGAACGCGAACCTGGGGAGGGCTGGTTGGAATTTCCGGCAATGCACAGTTTGTCGATGGCGGAAGTTTCTCTGTTCCCCGTTTCGGTGTTTTCGATGAAAATGGCAAGTGGATTATTGAAGGAATTGGCGTTTCTCCCGACATTGAAGTCGTTGATCGCCCGGAACAATTAGCTAAAGGAATTGATCCAGGAATTGAAAAGGCAGTGGAAGTTCTGTTAAAAGAACTGAAAAATAATCCGGCAAAAAAAGTGGTTGCTCCTAAACCACCGGATCGCTCCGGCTGGCATGAAGATGAAAACAAATAATATATTAGAGAGGCTGTTCAAATGAACAGCCTTCTTTTTTCTATAAACTTAATTTGGATCCTCAACTCTGATTTTCATCTTCAATTTAATTAATTTTATTAAACCACCCGTCATCGTTTAAACATTGTTAAAATTCTGATTTACAGTAAACTTTCACAACTAAAAAACGTCTTTGTGATGTATGTTTTTTTAAGGTTTACACATTAAAAAATTTAGTCATGAAAAAATTAATGGTTTATTCAACAGCAATCCTGATGATGGTAATGTTTTCTATTACTCTTCAAGCTCAGGATAAAAACTCAACTGCACTGAACTCAGTAAAAAGTATCAGAAAATCAGAAACAAAAGCAGAGCGAAAAGAAATACGAAAAGAAGATCGAAATCTGGTATCAGATATGTCAATAGAAAACTTTTTTAGTGACTTTGGAAAAATTGCAAATGTGGAGTGGGAAAAAGGTCAGTTTCTTGATGAAGCCTTATTTACAAAAGATGGCCATCAATACAGAGCATTTTACGACAGAGATTCAAAATTGGTAGGAACGACAACAGAGAAAACAATTGCCGACTTGCCGAAAAACGCTCAAAAAGATATAAAAAAACAATTTGGAGATTATTCAATTGACAAGGTAATCTTTTTTGAAGATAATCAGATGAACGATCAGGATATGCTACTTTACAATACTCAGTTTGAAGATGCAGATAATTATTTTGTTGAGCTTTCAAATGAAAAGAGAAATATAATTATACAAGTTACTCCTGAAGGTGATGTTTTCTTTTTTAACGAGTTAAAAAAGAAAATTTAATTGTAAACAAAAAGCACTGGAAATGCCGCTAAGTTTTTGGCGGCATTTTTTTTGATTACCACTCTTTTTCAAATTATTTTTACCCATATCAAATTTCTCTTTATTTTATGTATTCATCTAATTGGTTCTAATTATCTTGTAATGCTTCGCAAATCGTATAATTTTGTTCAACTGAACTAACTTTAAACAATTTATGAAAAACACATTCTTTTTAACCAAACTTATATTAGCGGCCGGAATTATTTCGTTTTTTGTTTCATGCAATTCTACTCAAACCAAAAGCCATAACAATCCGGATAAAATAATTGTAGCTTCTTACTATTTTCCAAATTATCATACCAACGATCCCCGAAACGAAAAACAAAAAGGAGAAAACTGGAGTGAATGGGAATTGGTAAAATCGGCAAAACCACGGTTTCCCAATCATCACCAACCTAACGTTCCTGCCTGGGGATATGTAGATGAAAAAGACCCGAAAGTAATGGAAATGAAAATCAATGCCGCTGTTGAAAACGGAATTAATTGTTTTATTTTCGATTGGTATATGTACGAGGACGGGCCATTTTTAAACCGCTGTATCGATGAAGGCTTTTTAAACGCTTCGAATAACCAGGAAATTCAATTTGCTTTAATGTGGGCTAACCACGACTGGATTGATATTCATCCTTACACTCGTGGAGCAGAAAAAAATTTGCTTTATCCAGGCATAGTTTCTCCTGAACGGTTCGAAGAAATCGGTGACTTTGTCATTCAGCAATATTTTAAACTTCCCAACTATTTACAAATTGACGGGAAACCTTACTTCTCCGTTTACGATGTGCAAAAATTCGTGGAAGGTTTTGGCAGCATTGAAGCCACAAAAGCAGCCATGGATCGGTTTCGCAAGAAAGCAATAAATGCTGGATTAAATGGTATTCACTGGAATTTAGTTGCATGGGGAAATCCTATACTTCCGGGCGAAAAAGCACCTGAAAACACTTCCGAACTTATTCGCCAGCTTGGTTTTGATTCGGCCACTTCTTATGTATGGATTCACCATACGCAATTACCGGAAACACAAACCGATTACAACTGGGTGCGGGATCGCTATTTTGAACATTGGAACAAAGTAAAGACCGAATACAAAGTGCCCTATTTCCCGAACGTAACAATGGGCTGGGATTCAAGTCCGCGTTGCGATCTGAATTCAGAATGGGCAAACGTGGGTTACCCGTTTATGAACACGATAGGCAATAATACGCCGGAAAATTTTAAAACAGCACTGCGAATGACCAAAGATAAATTACTTGCAGATCCAAACGGACCACGAATGCTAAACATCAATTGTTGGAACGAATGGACCGAAGGCAGTTACCTGGAACCCGATACTATTAACGGAACGAAATACCTCGAAGCAGTAAAAGAAGTCTTCAGGTAATTTTCAGTTTTATTTATTATAAAATCCAACATTTGAATTTTAGAGAAATCAGATGCATGAGAAAATCCTTTTAACTTTACATCTCTAATGATTTGATTATGATTCAGCCTGAAAAATTCAACTATTTAAAATCGCAACTTGAAGGAGATCTTTATATTGATAATGTACAGCGTGTTTTATACTCCACCGATGCATCACAGTATAAAGAAATGCCATTGGCAGTCACTCGTCCGAAAAATAAAGAAGACATAAAAAAAATAATCGCTTTTACACGCGAGAACGGGACTTCGGTAATTCCACGGGGCGCCGGAACTTCACTTGCAGGACAGGTGGTTGGCTCCGGAATCATCGTGGACATGTCGAGATACATGAATAAAATTCTCGAATTTAACAAAGAGGAAAACTGGATAATGGTGGAGCCAGGCGTTGTTCTGGCTGAATTAAACCTTTTTCTGGCAAAGCACGGGGTACAGTTCGGGCCTGAAACTTCTACAGCCAATCGTTGCGTAATTGGCGGAATGCTCGGAAATAATTCCTGTGGTCTTCATTCGCTGATTTACGGAAGTGTACGCGAACATATTCTTGAAGTTGACACCGTGCTTTCCGATGGCTCCGAAACCACCTTTAAAGCACTTACAAAAGAAGAATTTCATCATAAATTAAACGGTAATCCTAATCCACTCGAAAAAGCGATTTATACCAATATCAACAATATTCTTTCCAATCCTGATAATGAAAAAGAAATACGCGAAAAGTTTCCTGAGCCAAAACTCACCCGCCGGAATATGGGTTATGCCATCGATGAATTATTAAATTCTGAAATTTTCACAGAAAATGGCACGCCATTCAACTTTTGCAAACTTCTGGCAGGTTCGGAAGGCACCCTCGCTTTTTCGCATCGTATTAAACTGAATGTAATTCCACTTCCTCCAAAGCACAAAGGCCTGGTATGTGCTCATTTCAAAACACTTGAAGAATCGCTACTAGGTAATTTGGTCGCATTAAAACACAATCCGTCGGCAATTGAACTCATGGACGACAAGGTAATGGATGCTGCCAAACAAAATATCGAGCAAAATAAAAGCCGCTTTTTTGTAAAAGGTGAACCCGGCGCAATTTTAATGATTGAGTTTGCTTTTGAAACCGAAGAAGAACTCATGAAAAAAGCCGAAGAGCTTGAAAACGATTTCAGAAAAGCCAACCTTGGCTACCATTTTCCACTGGTGACTGGAGCTGATAAAATAAAACGAGTTTGGGGTTTACGCACCGCCGGACTTGGTTTGCTTGCCAACATTCCAGGCGATAGAAAAGGCGTGCCCGGAATTGAAGATACAGCAGTGTATCCCGAATATCTGCCCGATTATGTTACCGATATCAAAAAATTACTGGCCAGTCTTGGACTCGACAGTGTTTATTATGCCCACATTGCTACCGGAGAAATTCATTTTCGCCCGCTGATTAATTTTAAAGACACGGCTGATGTTGAACGCTTCGATACCCTGATGACCGAAGTAGCAAAACTGGTAAAAAAATACAGAGGTTCGATGAGTGGCGAACATGGCGACGGTCGTGCACGCGGTAAATTTATCCCGTTTATGTTGGGCGAACATAATTACCAGTTGCTGAAAGACCTGAAAAAAGCCTGGGATCCGGATAATATTCTAAATCCGGGAAAAATTGTTGATACCCCGCCAATAACAGAAAACCTGCGCGTTATTCCGGGAAATCCAACCCCCAATTTTAATACATTCTTCGACTTCTCAAACAACAATGGTTACATGAGGAGCATTGAAAAGTGTAACGGAACAGCCGACTGCAGAAAGAGTGAAGTAATTGGCGGAACCATGTGCCCCACGTTTATGGCTACCCGCGACGAAGATAAATCGACTCGTGGACGAGCAAATATTTTACGCGAATTTTTATATAGCGGAAGCAAGGAAAACCCTTTCGACCATAAAGAAATCTATGATATTCTGGATCTGTGCATTTCCTGTAAAGCCTGTAAAAGCGAATGCCCTTCAAACGTGGATATGGCAAAACTCAAGGCTGAATTTCTTCAGAACTATTACGATATTCATGGAATCCCGCTACGTTCAAAACTTATCGCTTATTTACCGCGGTTGTACAAATTAGCTGTTGTATTTCGGCCCTTTTCCAATGTTATGACTAATACAGGTATTTTCAAAAAAACAGTTGGATTTGCAACAGAAAGAAGTGTGCCCAAGCTTTCAAAAATAACACTCAACCGTTGGTTACAGAATGGGATACCGGGTCAGGAGCAAAACTCCAAAGGAAAAGTTTATCTGTTTAACGACGAATTCACCAATTACAATGAAAGCGACATTGGAATAAAAGCCATTTTACTACTGACAAAACTTGGCTACGAAATAAAAATCCCTGTACATAAAGAAAGTGGAAGAACATTTTTATCGAAAGGTCTTGTTCGAACTTCGAAAAAGATTGCAGAAGAAAATGTTTCGCTTTTAAAAGACATAATAACAGATGAAACTCCACTGATAGGAATCGAACCATCTGCAATTCTGGCTTTTCGTGATGAATATCCGGAACTGGTTGAAAAAGAGCTGCAACAGGAGGCAAAAAGACTAGGAAAGAATGCGTTACTTTTTGAAGAATTTATTTCTGCAGAAATAGACAAAGGCAATATTACATCCGAAATGTTTACCAGTGCCGAAAAACAAATTCTTCTCCATGGTCATTGTCAGCAAAAAGCGGTGGCAAGTACAGAACCAACAAAAAAGATGCTTTCCCTGCCCGTCAATTATTCAGTAAAAGAAATTCCATCGGGCTGTTGTGGAATGGCAGGCTCTTTTGGCTACGAAAAAGAACATTATGAGCTTTCGCAAAAAATTGGTGAAATGGTGCTATTCCCTGCTGTACGAAATGCTTCGGAAGAAACTGTTATTTCGGCTCCCGGTACTTCGTGCCGCCACCAAATAAAAGACGGAACAGGGAAAAAAGCCTTGCACCCGATAGAAGTTTTGTATAAAGCCTTAGTGTAAAAATGAAGTAATAACTGAACCTCATCCTTAATTTTTTATTCCGCTGAAAAAAACATGAACAATTTCTGGAACGAACGCTACAATAGCGATGAATATGCTTACGGGACCAAACCCAATCAGTTTTACAAAGAGCAACTATTAAATCTTAATCCTGGAAAAATTCTTTTCCCCGGTGAAGGTGAAGGAAGAAATGCAGTTTATGCAGCAAAACAAGGCTGGAATGTTACAGCTTTCGACCCGAGCATTGAAGGAAAGAAAAAAGCTGAATTATTGGCAAAAAGCAACAATGTTTCTATTCAATATTTGATAGACAATTACGAGAATATAAACTTTCCGGGAAAAACATTTGACTGTCTTGTCCTGATATTTGCCCATATGAATCCGTTGAAACGAAACGAATACCATAAAAAACTGGCTTCTTATTTAAAACCGGGTGGAGTATTAATTCTGGAAGGGTTTGCAAAAAAACAAATTCAAAACAATACAGGTGGGCCCAAAGATGTCGATATGCTTTTCTCCAGAGAAGAACTTCGCAATGATTTTTCCGATTTTACCTCACTGAAAATAATCGAAATGGAAACAATACTTGATGAGGGTGCTTACCACCAAGGTAAATCTGCTGTGATACGCGTTACCGGGATAAAATAAAGTACAATTTAACCGTCAAAAGAAGGTAGCCAGTCTGTAAAATAAATAAAACTTAATAAACAATATTTCTGATTCAGGATCGGTTTATTCCTATCTTTTTTTACTTTAGTCCTCTTTAATTCTTAAACCTAAACCATTGAGAAATATATTCAGTATCCTACTTTTCTTATTTCTACTATCGGAAATTTCAAATGCACAATCGCTGGTGAAAGCGGTTCGGATCTCAACTCCCCCCATAATCGATGGATATGTTAAAGAAGAGGTTTGGAAACAGGCTTTTTTAGTGGACTCCTTTTATCAACGAGAACCGGTTGAAGGAGCGCTTGTTTCCGAACGAACAGAAATGCTGGTTTGTTACGATTCCAACAATATATATTTTGGCATGCGATGCTGGGATGACCCCAAAAAAATTACCGCAAAAGAAATGGCACGCGATGTCAGCCTTGGCAAAGACGACAGGGTTCAGATTATCATCGATACTTATCTGGATCACCGGAATGGTTATTGGTTTCAGATTGGCCCCCGTGGCTCAATTGGGGATGCACTTGTAAGCGATAACGGTGGCGTGCTAAATAAACAATGGGATGGACTTTGGACCGGAAAAGCAAAAATACTGGATTATGGCTGGGAAGCTGAAATTGCTATCCCATTTAAAACTCTTGGCTTTGACAAAGAAAGTACTCAATGGGGACTAAAACTCATACGAAATATTGTAAATAAACTGGAAGTAGCCTACTGGCCAACGGCTAATTTAGACGCGCATAAATTTCAAATCTCCGACTCGGGAATTCTTGATGGAATTGAAGACATTACTCAGGGAATTGGACTTGACATCGCACCATATATAATAACAGGATTGAATACAAAAAAGGGAGAGGAAAACGATCCAAAACTGACCGGCGGGGTTGATCTTTTTTACCAGGTAACACCAAGTCTAAAAGCTTCATTAACCATTAATACCGATTTCGCCGAAACAGAAGTAGATGACCGGCAGATTAACCTGACACGTTTCAGCCTGCATTATCCTGAAAAACGAAACTTCTTTCTCGATGGCGCCAACTATTTTCAGTTCGGCTTACAGGGCGATGATACCAGCCCGGTTGGAAATACCTTGATTCCGTTTTTTTCCCGCCGCATGGGACTTGATTCATTTGGCGATCCTATTCCAATTAATGTTGGAGCCAAATTACACGGACAGGTTGACAACTGGAACATTGGGATGATGTACATTAACGATGCGCGCGAAAGCGGCCCCAATAATTTTAGTGTTGCACGTGTTTCACGAAACCTGGGGAAACAATCCTCTGTTGGAATAATTGGAACATACGGAAATACAGTTGGACAGGAAAATAATCTAGTAACAGGAGCCGATTTAAAACTATCAACATCGCAGTTCAAAAAAAATAAAAACGCTTCGTTTATTTTATTTGGGCTGAAGTCGAATACAGAAAAGATAAACAATAAAGACTATTCCTGGGGAACTCAGATAAATTATCCCAACGACTTTATAAAGGCACGTCTTGGATATCATCAGATTGGGAAAAACTTTTTAGCAGAGATGGGATTTGTACCCCGCACAAACATCAACCAAAGTTATGGTGAACTAACATTGGGGCCACGTCCTCAAAAATGGGGAATACTCCAGATTTTATTTGGAGGAAGCTTTAACCATATTTCAAACCTGGAAACGCAACAACTGGAAACCCGTGAATTTGAGATTCAACCGCTTGGTATTCGGTTTATGTCGGGTGAGCAATTAACATACACGTTGGTTAATCAGTTTGAAAATTTACCCGAAGACTTTAATATTTTTGCAGACTTTGTAATCCCAACGGGCGAATACAACTGGTGGCAACATCAGTTTGACCTTGAAACAAAAGGAGCACGCAATGTTTGGGGAGTAGCCAAATATAATTTTGGAGACTTTTACAATGGCAAACGAAATGATTTGAAATTACAGTTAAACTGGAAAATTAGCGTTCCGTTTTTTATTGGAGGAACAGTTACCCAAAACAATGTAAAACTCCCCGATGGAAATTTTACAGCCAATATTTTTCAGGTAAATGCCAATATCTTGTTTAGCCCTGATATTACACTTTATAACTACTTTCAGTACGACAATGCCAGTAACAGCCTGGGGTGGCAATCACGGTTTCGTTGGATAATAAAACCTGGCAACGAAATTATAGTAGCATGGACATCAAATTTCCTTCAACCTGAATCATCAACATTTTTTATGGATGAAAGTGCTGTAAGAATTAAGTTAAAATATAATATAAGATTATAACTTTGTACAAATTTTGTTTCAACACAAAATCAATTAACTGATAAAAGAAGACGCAATAACATTTATTTAATTTTCGGGACGCTGTAAATAACACATTGACAATGTTTTTTTTGTATTTATTAGACTAAAACATTAAATTAGCAACAATAAAGTGAGAAGGTAGAAAAAAAGAGGTTTTTATTCTTGGTTGGTATAAAGTATTTTAATATACTTGCACGCGAATTTTAATTAATTCTCATCCCCACTTCAATTGTTCCAGTATTTATTCAACAAAACATCAAGAAAAGGAATAATATTTTAAAAATGTACGATATTTTAGAACTGAACAACAAGCTCGTTCCAGAGCTTAGAGAGATCGCCAAAGAACTCGATATTAAAAGGGTTGAATCTTTCAAAAAACAGGATTTAATTTACAAAATCCTTGACACGCAAGCCATTAAGGAAGCGGAAACAAACAAACAACCCAAAGAAGAAAAAGGTGGGAAGTCCTTTTTTAGTAAAAAACAAAACTTAACTGAAAATAAGAACGATAACAAAAACGATTCTCAGGATGAGCACCGAAATAAAAGGCCACGCAGAGAACGGATCGAACCTGTTATAAAACATGAGAAAGTAGAAGCAGGAAGAAAAAAACAAGGTCAACGTGATTCAGGAGTTCAATCAAGACAAGATCAAATTAAAGCAATTATAAAAGGATTTAATCGCGATAAAGCTTCGCAACAACCGGAACAACAACAGCAACAGCAGCAGCAGCAGCAACAGCAAAAAAGCAACGATATTAATCTTGAAAAGAAGTTGGAAAATAAAGTTGTAGAAAGAAAACCAGTTGTTGAAAAACCCGGAAACCACGAAATTCACAAGCACGAAATACACAAGAAAGAAATTGTAAGGGAGATCATCGATGAAGAACCATTAGATTCTGATGAATCACCAGCAGAAACAGTTGCTAAAGAAACCGTTGAAGAACGACCGACAGTAGTTCTTAAACAAAAAGAAGAAAATAGAAATCAAAACGGGGGCCGTCAAAAAAATCGCCAATATGAATTTGAAGGAATAATTACCAATACCGGAGTTCTGGAAATTCTACAGGATGGCTACGGTTTTCTTCGTTCTTCCGATTATAATTACCTCAATTCACCCGACGATATTTATGTTTCCCAATCGCAAATCAAACTTTTTGGTCTAAAAACCGGCGACACCGTAAAAGGAACTATTCGTCCGCCAAAAGAAGGTGAAAAATATTTCCCTTTAATTAAAGTGCTTGAGATTAACGGGAGAAGTCCCGATTACATTCGCGACCGGGTACCTTTTGACCATTTAACACCACTTTTCCCAAATGAAAAATTCGAATTAACCGGAAACGGGCACGATAATCTTTCAACCCGAATTGTTGACATGTTCTCGCCTATCGGTAAAGGTCAGCGTGGTTTAATTGTTGCACAGCCCAAAACCGGTAAAACAGTTTTATTGAAAGAAATTGCCAATGCAATTGCTGCTAACCATCCGGAGGTTTACATGATCGTTCTTTTAATAGATGAGCGTCCGGAAGAAGTAACAGATATGGCAAGAAGCGTAAATGCTGAAGTGATTTCATCAACTTTTGACGAACCGGCAGATAAACATGTTAGGGTTGCAAACATTGTTCTCGAAAAAGCCAAACGAATGGTAGAATGCGGGCATGATGTGGTTATTCTTTTAGACTCAATAACACGTTTGGCCCGTGCTTATAATACCGTGCAACCAGCCTCCGGGAAAGTACTTTCGGGCGGTGTGGATGCAAACGCTCTTCACAAACCAAAACGGTTCTTTGGTGCAGCCCGTAATATTGAAGAAGGAGGTTCATTAACCATTCTTGCAACAGCACTTACGGAAACCGGTTCGAAAATGGATGATGTTATCTTCGAAGAATTTAAAGGTACCGGTAACATGGAATTACAACTTGACAGAAAACTTTCCAACAAACGTATTTTCCCGTCAGTAGATATTCCGGCATCAAGTACACGACGCGAAGATTTACTATTTTCAAAACAGGTTATCGACAAACTTTGGATTTTGCGTCACTACCTTGGCGGAATGAACTCTTTAGAAGCCATGGAATTTATGAAAACAAGGCTGATGCGCGCCGATTCTATGGAAGAATTCCTGACATCGATGAACGACGAATAACGACAAATAAAAATATAAATATTAAAGCAGGTTATTTTTTAGCCTGCTTTTTTGCTTTTTGAATATTTCTGCAAGAATTACTTTGCAAGAAAAGGTTAATGTTACTTTAATCTTAATTCGAACAACAAGATTGCCATAACGACATTTTAACCTTATAAAACTTAAAATATTGTTAAAGAAAAATAGAATTCAGTAAAAAATATCTTATGACTATTATCTGTCTAAGTTCCCTTATTTTCAGGCGATAAAAGAATATAAGTACTCGATGAACTTACATTTTCACAAACTTTTTCTTAAAAATCAGTATTTCAAATCCGTGACAAAATATTGCAACCGCTAAAATCTCAAAATCTGCTTATTTTTACAAGTTTTAAATTACACCTAATTTGCATTTTTGCAATCTGAAGATTACAATATTACCACAAATCTGACTATTTTTGACAAAAATATTAATCGTTGGATTTTTTTCAAAATACACATAAGTCGTTACTTGAGAGCTCGAAACCGACCATAAAGAGAGAGCTTGTAAAAAACATTGATTGGAATCAGAAACTGATTTCGATTAAGGGTTTTCGGGGAGTTGGGAAAACCACATTTCTGCTCGATTACATCCGTGAAAATTTTCGCGATGATAACTCGGCATTATATATTAACCTGAACAACTTTTATTTTACTAAACGAAAAATCAGTTCGTTTGCCGATGAATTTGCAAAAAGAGGCGGTAAAGTTTTGCTGTTGGATCAGATTCAGAAATATCCCGATTGGTCAGCAGATTTGAGAAAATGCATTGACGAGATCCCTGAACTAAAAATAATTTTCACTTCTTCTCCTGTCTTGCGTGTTGTCGACGGAAACCCCGACTTACAAGGAATTGCAAGCGTAAATCACTTGGAAGGATTATCATTTCGTGAGTATTTAAATTACCAAACAGGGCAAAACTTCAAACATTATACATTCGAAGAGATTTTAGAAAATCATGTTTCAATAGCTCAGGAAATTGTTTCGCAGGTGCGCCCTCTTGCTTGGTTTAACGACTATCTAAAATACGGTTACTTTCCGTATTTCATGGATGATCCGAATTTTTACATGAATCAGTTGCTGAAACATATTAATCTTGCACTTGAAATTGATGTACCGTACATCAATCAGATTGAATTAAAATATCTTTCAAAACTAAGGAAACTGCTACATATCATAGCATCGGAAACACCATTTACTCCAAATGTAAGTAAATTAGCTGCTTCTGTACAAACTTCACGTGCTACGGTTATGAATTATTTGAATTACCTGAAAAATGCAAAACTAATTCGGCTTTTGTATTCCAACGGTGATGAAGAACAAATGAAAAAGCCGGATAGGGTATATTTGCATAATACAAACCTAATTTATGCGATAGCCCCTAATAATACAGATAGCATTAATTTAAGGCACACCTTCTTTTATAACCAGGTAGCTTATACCTGTAATTTAAAAAGTTCACCCAAAGCAGATTTTTGTGTTAACGATAAGTATCCATTTATTGTTGGAGGCCGAAAACTGGAACCGGATTCTGAAATATATGCCGCAGCCGATGTAATTGAAGTTGGAGAAGGAAATAAAATCCCACTGTGGCTATTCGGATTTTTATATTGAGCAAAAAAATGAGTAATAAATAATATTATAAATCGACTTAAAATGACAAAACAAAAAAAATTCATTACTTGTGATGGTAACTACGCAGCAGCTTATATGAGCTATATGTTTAGTGAAGTTGCCTGTATTTATCCTATTACGCCCTCCTCAACCATGGCCGAATATGTTGATGAATGGGCCGCTTTTGGCAAGAAAAATATGTTTGGCCGTCCGGTACGTTTGGCTGAAATGCAAAGTGAAGGAGGTGCCGCAGGTGCAGTACACGGTGCTTTGCAATCGGGGGCTTTAACATCAACTTATACTGCATCTCAGGGATTATTGCTGATGATTCCAAACATGTACAAAATAGCCGGGGAATTATTACCGACAGTTTTTCATGTTAGCGCCCGTGCATTAGCAGGCCACGCACTTTCCATCTTTGGCGACCACAGTGACATTTACGCTGCACGTCAAACAGGTTTTGCAATGATTGCTGCAGGTTCTGTTCAGGAGGAAATGGATTTGGCCGGTGTTGCTCATTTAGCTACTTTAAAATCAAGAGTTCCATTTGTTGCATTTTTTGATGGGTTCAGAACTTCACATGAAATTCAGAAAATTGAAGCCATTCAAATGGAAGATATCGTTCCGCTGGTTGATCAAAATGCACTGCAGGAATTCCGCGACAGGGCTTTAAATCCAGAAAACCCGGTAACCCGTGGTACTGCTCAAAACCCGGATATTTTCTTCCAGGCGAAAGAGTCATCCAATCGTTTTTATGATGCAGTTCCTGATATTGTAGCCAATTACATGAAAGAAATTGGTAAAATTACAGGAAGAGAATATCAGCCGTTTACTTATTACGGCGATCCTGAAGCTGAGAATATTATTGTTGCCATGGGTTCGGTTACCGAAACTATTCGTGAAACCATTGATTATTTGGCATCTCAGGGTAAAAAAGTAGGTTTACTTACTGTTCACTTATTCCGCCCCTTCTCTGCCAAGTATTTTATGGAAGCGCTTCCGAAATCAGTAAAAAGAATCGCAGTTCTTGACCGCGCAAAAGAACCGGGAGCTGCCGGAGAACCATTGTATCTAGATATTAAAGCTCATTTCTACGGAAAAGAAAACGCTCCGGTAATTGTTGGCGGACGTTATGGGTTGGGTTCAAAAGATACCACTCCATCACAAATTCTTTCGGTATACGAAAACCTCGAAATGAAAGAATCCAAGAACGATTTTACCATTGGAATCGTTGATGACGTGACCTTTAAATCACTTCCGTTAAAAGAAGAAATCGATATTACACCAAAAGGAACTTACCAGGCAAAATTCTATGGTTTGGGTTCTGACGGAACAGTAGGTGCAAATAAAAACTCCATTAAAATTATTGGTGATGCAACCGATAAATCATGCCAGGGTTACTTCCAGTACGACTCGAAGAAATCAGGTGGATTTACCTGTTCACACTTACGCTTCGGGGATAAACCAATCCGATCAACTTACCTTGTTACAACACCTGACTTTGTCGCCTGTCATGTTCCCGCTTATCTTCATTTGTATGATGTTTTAAAAGGCCTTAAAAAAGGAGGTTCATTCCTTCTGAATTCTATCTGGGATGCCGATGAAACCAGGAAACGTCTTCCCGACCATATGAAAAAGTATCTCGCTGAAAATGAAATCAATTTCTACATCATCAATGGTACTAAACTGGGAGAAGAATTAGGCCTTGGAACACGCACCAATACCATTATGCAATCGGCATTCTTTAAGATTACGGGCGTAATTCCTTACGAAACTGCGGTGGACGAAATGAAAAAGGCAATCGTAAAATCATATGGTAAAAAAGGTGAACGAATCGTAAACATGAACTTTGCTGCTGTTGAAGCCGGCGGTAAAAATGTTTCAAAAGTTGAAGTTCCAACGGAATGGAAAAAAATTAAAGTTGCAAAAACAAGTGAAGAGTCAAAACGTCCGGAATATATTGCCAATGTTGTAGATATTATTAACGGACAAAGAGGTGACGATCTTCCTGTTTCAACATTTAAAGGAAGCGAAGACGGAACTTTCCCGTTAGGAACCGCAGCGTTTGAAAAACGTGGGATTGCCGTAAACGTTCCTGAATGGCAACCTGAAAATTGTATTCAGTGCAACCAGTGTGCATATGTTTGTCCTCACGCTGCTATTCGCCCGTTCCTGCTAACAGAAGCCGAAGTTGAAGCTGCTCCTGCCGGAACAGAAGTTCGTGTGGCTACTCCTGCGAAACAGTTCGCTAACTTAAATTTCCGAATTCAGGTAAGTGTACTTGATTGTACCGGTTGTGGCAACTGTGCCGACGTATGTCCTTCAAAAGAAAAAGCGCTTGTAATGCAGCCACTTGGAACCCAGCAGGCAGAAATCAATCGTTGGGATTTTATGATTGACAAAGTAGCTTTAAAAGAAAATGTAGTTGACAAAACAAAATCGGTTAAGAACTCACAATTTGCACAACCATTGTTCGAGTTCTCCGGAGCTTGTGCAGGTTGCGGTGAAACACCTTATATCAAACTAATTACACAATTGTTTGGAGAAAGAATGATGGTAGCCAATGCAACCGGATGTTCTTCTATCTATGGTGGCTCTGCTCCGTCAACTCCTTATTGCAAACACAAAGATTCAGGTCATGGTCCGGCATGGGCAAACTCATTGTTTGAAGACAATGCCGAATATGGCTTTGGTTTTGCCGAAGGCGTTCAGGCGCAACGCGACCGCATTGAAGCATTAATGACCGACGCACTGAACAACGGCGCTTCTGCTGCAGAAAAAGATGCTTACGCGAACTGGATATTGAATAAGGAAAAAGCTGATGAATCAGTTGTAGCATCAAAACAGGTGCTTGAAGCTATTAAGAACAGCAACCACGAAGCAGCCAAAGAAATTCTGAAACTGAAACAATACCTGATTAAAAAATCAATTTGGGTCTTTGGTGGAGACGGATGGGCTTACGATATTGGTTACGGTGGTTTGGACCATGTATTGGCAAGCGGTCAGGACATTAATGTTTTAGTGATGGATACAGAAGTTTATTCCAACACTGGCGGCCAATCGTCAAAATCAACTCCGGTTGGTGCTGTTGCTAAATTCGCTGCTTCCGGAAAACGCATCCGCAAAAAAGACCTTGGCGCAATGATGATGTCTTACGGATATGTTTACATTGCCCAGGTTGCCATGGGTGCAAACCAGGCACAATACCTGAAAGCTATCCGCGAAGCTGAAGCTTACCCAGGACCGTCAATCATAATTGCTTATTCTCCATGTATCAACCACGGGTTAAGAGCAAGTATGGGAAAAAGCCAGGAAGAAGAAAAACGTGCCGTTGAATCTGGTTACTGGACACTTTTCCGTTACAACCCAATGTTGGAAGAAGAAGGCAAAAACCCATTCCAGTTGGATTCAAAAGAACCGGATTGGAGCAAGTTCCAGGAGTTTTTGAACGGCGAAGTTCGTTATACCTCATTGAAAAAATCGTTCCCGGCAATTGCCGATGAACTTTTTGCTTCGGCAGAAGAAAATGCAAAATGGCGTTACAGTTCATACTTGCGCCACGCTGCTATGGACTTCACAAAACCTGAAGAGGAATAAAAAAACCTTTATTATATAAAATTGCCGTTGTAGCGAAAGTTGCAGCGGCTTTTTTGTTTCAGACTTAGCATTTCTTCAGCAAATCAGATAAAGCATTTATATCGCTACCCGTAAGAATTTGTACCGATCGGGTAATTTTCTCAATATCCCAATTCCACCATTTCATCTGCAGGAGAATTTCAATTTGTTTGTCAGGAAAACGCTTATGGATGGTTTTTGCCGGATTACCACCAATAATGGAGTAAGGTTCCACATCTTTTGTAACCGTTGAATTTGTGGCAACCACTGAACCGTCGCCAATCTTTATCCCCGGCATAATGGTTGCGTTGTGTCCAATCCACAAGTCGTTGCCAATAATAGTATCGCCTTTGGGTGGGTATGATTTCCCATCCATTACGTTTGCCCAGTCACCACCAAAAATGGTAAATGGGTAAGAGGAAATCGATTCGGTTAAATAATTTCCGCCATTCATTATAAATTGTGCGCCGGTAGCAATCATACAAAACTTCCCGATAATTAGTTTGTCGCCTATAAAATCAAAATGGTATTTTACATTTTTCTCAAAATTCCGGACATCTTTAAAATCATCGTAATAAGTATAATCGCCCACAATAATGCTCGGATTGGTAATCATGTTCTTCAGGAAACACAACTTTCTGTGGTGTTTCAGCGGAAATACCATGTTTTTATCTGGAATATTCATTTATGAACTGTTTGCAAATTAATTGCTCAACGAGGCATTGAAGAAATCTTCTATCCGGTGTTTTTCATATCTTGGAGTCTGCATGTCCATCACTATCGTACTCATAAAAAATTCGAAAGGACCGTATGTTTTTGAGCTGGTAAAAGTGCAGACTCTATAAAGTATAAATCTCCGAATCCAATCGGGAAGATATATAATTTTAACCGGTTTTGTGTACGCTTTAAATGCCAGCGCTGCAATATCGTTTTGCGAAAGCATATCAGACTCGCCAAAGTTGATTCCCTTTTTATCGTCATGAACCGTTTCCAAAATCATTTTCGCCACATCAAGTAATTCATTAAATGCATTTTGCATGATTATTTGGCCCCAAAACCGAGGGAAAAGTGTGCCTCCAATTTCAATCGATTTATCTAATTGGTCAAAATGGTGCAGCGAGCATATTCCCAAAAAAGTTTTGTCTTTATTATTTGCGATAATCTTCCAGTATCAGCAACCATTGGTTGTTATCCGGCGAATAAAATCTTTTGTCTGAACAATACTTGTAATGGGTCTGTGCCGATAGTTTTGAAGTACCATCTTATTGGTGTATAGTTCATATACTTTTGCACTATCTTTTGTTGAAAGAATTTCAAGCTTGATAATCATATCTCGCATACTATTTTTACCTGCCGTCGAAATGCACTTACATTGGCAGACAACTGCATGTGATTTATAAAACAGATGAAATGCATACGCTATCTTAACACTGAGCCATTTGAATTGAAACCATTGATTAAGCCAACTTTACAACCCTTTTTCAGCCCACAAACCAATAAGCTCCATGGCTTTGTGATTGTGACGAATGCCGTTGTGGGTTTCGTCCCGGATTATATGACATTCACCTTTTGAATACGCATGAAATAAAGGAACGTATTCTTCGGCAATAAATGCTTCATCTGCACCTCCAACAAGCACAATAAGTGGCTTATCAATACTTTGTATTGCATGCTTGTAATCAATGGGAATGGCTGCCTGCATACTTCGGTAAGAGTAGGAGCGTAAAGGCATTTGGGGTGGTAGGTTGTAAAAAACAACTTTTAAAGAATCGTATTTGTGTATTCCAAACTCATTTAACATACGAATTCCCAAACCTCTTGATAAGTGTGACTTAATAAAATTATTTTTCAGATCCAAATCGGTTCGGGTAGTAGGTGCATTGTTGCCCAAATTAGGAGCAAATAAAAGATAAGCTGCAATCTCTGTTTCCGGGAAAGTTTCTTTATGCCTCAGCACAATGCCACCTCCCATTGAATGCCCGGCAAGAATAATTTTTTGCCCGGGTCTGTTCTTTTTAATTGAATAAATCACATCTTCTAAATCTTCGGCGTATTGATTTAAAGTGGAAATATCGCCCGGAGTTCCTTCCGATTGACCGTGCCCGCGCAAATCTATTGTAATTACTTCTGCACCGACAGATTCTCGCAGTAAACCTGACATTTTATTGTAAGTATAGCTATTTGCTAAGGTTCCGTGTACAAGAATAATTGTTTTATTGGACTCCAATTCATATTTTGCTGCATGAATTGTTGCACCATCACGCATTTTAAATTTAACCGCAACCGATTTGTTAGGCTGTTCAAAACCCATGTCGGCTATTGTTTTGGGACTTAGATTGGCATTTACATATAGTTGTTTAAATTCCGGTTCAGGGAACGCTACCATTTTCAATGCTTGTTCAACTGTATAGATGCTATCGGAGTTCGTTTGAGCTTTCGTAGTTTGGTGCAAAAATAGCACAGCAATTAAAGCTGTAATGCATGTTAATTGTTTCATTGTTTGTTGTTTTTATTGTTCTTGTAAAATTGTATTTTGCATTCCGTTGGCAATTAGTACCGGAATGTTGTGCATTTACCTATTGCTTCAATATTGCAAGCATTTCGTTTAAAATATTATCTATACTTCTGGCATAGCTATCCCATTTATAATCGATAAAAATATCAGGACGAACGCCTTCGGTAGCTGTTTCCTGAATACGAAACAGCCGTTTCGAATAACAAATCACCAGTTTTGAGTTGGGAAGCTCAAACGTATCCATATCCTGATAACCGGTAGGATTCGAGCCGGTATGCTCGCCAACAATTTTAGCGTTCAACAGCTCTCGAAACAAAGCCGTATTGCTGGCAGCTGCCGAAAAAGTTACTTTATCACATAAAACATAAACTCCCGATTTCCAGTCTATCACGTCGGCAATATTCAGGGCATTAGCAAGAACCAGTCCAACATAAAGGTCGCCACCACCATTGTTGCGTAAATCAATCACCAGTTGCCGGATGTTATTCTGAAAAATAGTTCCAACTATTTCTTCACTAATTTTCAGCATCTCCTCAAAAGCCGGATAACTCTCGAAATGTATGTACAGGCCTTTTGTTCCAAGAATTGGGGCATACCAAAAATTTGCTTCACCTGCCTTTTTCGGTTTTGCAATTTGAGGTACTCCAACCGACAACTCAGAAAAAGTAGTTTCCTCATAATATTCCTGCTGTGTAATTGCGCTCAGTTTCACCGAAGTTTTATTACCGGAATCATCACTAAAAGTGAAACTGGCCTGTGTTTTTTCTTTCGAAATTTTGAGCGCATACAATAGTTCTGCAGAGGTGATATTTTCTCCAGTCCGTACAATTAGTGACTGTTCATTCTCAACAAATTGGACCACATCTGCAAGCTTCTTTATAACGGAATCAATATTCTTATTCTCAACACCCACCAGTTTTAATCCCAGTAAATTGCTGTGTTCTTTCGCCACTTTTACTACTCTCCAATCGTCCTCGAAATTCTTTACTTCGAAAGGATAATGATGAAAGCCGAGGTTTCGCACCGAAACGGCTGTGTGTCCGTCGCCAATTTTTCGGGTAAGCCGCATTAAATCAATGCCGACTTCAAAATCGGATTTTTGCCCTACCGAAGATTTGATGGCATTCCACTCTTTTTCAAAATCATCTTTACTGATTTTGTTGTACAGGTCTATGTGTTTTTCTTCCAGCCCGGTTTTATAAATTTCCAAATCTTCGAGCCAAGCTTCTTTGCTTAATTCCTGCGCAAAGGCGGCAAATGAAATCAGGAGAAAAGTGAATGTTGTAAGTATTGTCTTCATGCTTTATTTGTTTAACATTTTACAAAGTGCTTCCAGATTGTTTCCGGTAAGGAGTTGCAATGATTCAGTTATTTTTTCGATGTCCCAGTTCCACCATTTTAGTTGCAGGAGAATTTCAATTTGTTCTTCAGAAAAACGTTTCCGAATCAGTTTTGCCGGATTTCCACCAACAACCGAATAAGGTTCCACATCTTTTGTAACGGTTGAATTTGTTGCGATTACGGCTCCGTCTCCAATGTGTACTCCGGGCATAATAGTGGCGTTGTGCCCAATCCAAACATCACTCCCAATAATGGTATCACCTTTCGACGGGTACGATTTACCTTCCATTGCATTTGCCCAGTCGCCCCCAAAAATGGCAAAAGGGTAAGCCGAAATGGCTTCTGTTAAATGGTTTCCCCCGTTCATTATAAACTTTGCACCGGAAGCAATCATACAAAACTTCCCGATAATCAGTTTATCTCCCACAAAATCGAAATGGTATTTCACGTTTTTTTCAAAATTGTGAACGTCTTCAAAATCGTCGTAATACGTGTAATCACCAACAATGATGTTCGGACTGGTAACGATGTTTTTCAGGAAATACAGTTTGTTGTGGTGTTCCAACGGAAATGTTTTGTTGCTATCTGGAATATTCATAAAACTTCAATTTAAACAAATATAGCACTATCGAACAACAGGACTCTTACAACTCCTTTGTCACGATTGTTTCGATAATCAGGTTTCGTTTCTCTCCGGTGTCGTCTTGTTGGTTACTCAATGTAACAATAATTCCGTTACTCTCGGGCACAAAACCAATCAGCGAAGCAAAGCCATCGATATCACCACCGTGCCAGTAAAAAGTTTTTCCACCAACAGTGCTGTTAAACCAGCCCAATCCGAACATGGTCGTTCCTTCCGGAACGTCTCCACCAAAAACAGCTTCCTTTTCATCCGCGGAAAACCAATTGTCGCCCATTACTGCAGAACACCATTTCTCAAGGTCGTTTACTGTGCTGGTCCAACAACCGGCGCCAAATGTCACATTCATCGGATAGATTGACACATTTGTATTTCCGTTGTAACCCTGCGCATATTCTTCTCCCGAAATTGTATCAGTTCCCATTTCTGTGTCATTCATATTCAAAGGAGTGAGCACATTCGATTTTATATAGTCTTCGTACGTTTCTCCCGACAAATTTTCGACTAGCAACGCTGCAATCAAAAAATTGGTGTTTGAATAAGACACTGAACTTCCGGGCGCAAAATCCAAATCGTTTTCAGCCAGGTAAGTTTTAATCAACTCGTAAATATCTTCGGCAACGAATTGCTGTCCGCCTTTTGCTTCCGGTTCCACCATGGCCAGATAATCCGGAATTCCCGACTGATGGCTCAATAAATGCCGGATGGTAATTTCATTCCCGTGCGGAAAACCCGCATCAAAATCGCTTAAAAGCTGGTCGAATCCGTTTATCAATCCGTCGCGTTTTAGCTGAACAATTCCCATCCCGGTAAGCGTTTTGCTAACCGAACCAATTCTGAATTTTGTATCCATATCATTCAAGGTTCCGGCACTTTTGTTGGCTTCACCAAAACCGGTTCTCAAAATATCCCCGCTGTTTTTCGAAATCAGTACCGAGCCTCTGAAGTCGATTTCTTCAAAAAAAGTTTGTGCATCGACATATTCATCTGGAGTTGGCAGGTTGTTTTCGTCATCGCTACACGAGTTAAAAAAGGTTATCGTTGAGATTAAAAGAATTAGTGCGTAAATTTTTGTTTTCATTTCTGTTTCTGAATTAAATGGTTTTTACCGGGTTTACAGTCCGATGTTGTTTCTGATTATTTCTGTTATTTTATTATTGTCGCATTCCGAAAGCCTGTGTTTCGACTCTTTCAGCATAATAATTTTAGTTAATGAAGGAAAGATTTTCGTGGCCTGTTCCTGTAAAGTTTCTCCGGGAAAAATCCCATCGTTTTCAGTAGTAAAAATGTGAAGCGGTGTTTTTATTCGCCCTGCTTCTTCTATCGAAATCAATGAAATAACCGGAATATTCTCAAACACGCTCCCGTTAACAATACCTGCCGGAGTAATTAAAAAAGCTTTGGCAATTCGTTTTTCGTCAAAGGCCATAAATTTCAAAGCCACAAAACCACCCAAAGAAATTCCAACAAGAAAAGCATCGCGTACCCCAAAGCGCGACAGGATTTCGTACATCCATTTTCCATACGAATCGTCGTTTATATTTAAAACAAGCCCATCGCTTAGATTGGGACGAGCAGACACATTTACAACATAAATCCTGAATTTTCTTGCCAGGTTAAGCGTCATTTCTCCAACACACGAAACACTGCTGTTTAAACCATACAATAAAACCAAAGGCGGATTCTCTTTTTCTCCTGTAATCACAATGCAGGTGTCGCCATAAGTCGTTTCAATCCTTTTCAGTTCGTAGCAAACTAAAAGTTCATCCAGCTTTTGAAGATACATTACGTTCATCTCCTCTTTGTCTCCCGGGCCATTAAAAAATGTGTCCATTCGCGCTTTATTTTTTCCCCGGGTCAGGAGAAATATTTTCAATAATGATATCCTGCAACTTACCGGCAGCAAAAGCAGGAATATTGTGCCCTGTGTTTTCCATCCGGAAAAGTTTTTTCGAAGGAGCTTTTAAACGATTGAAATACTCTTCGGTGAATTTAAAGTAGGTAGTATAATCTTTGTCCCCCACAATAAAAAACACCGGACAATCAATGCTTGTTACTGATTTTTCCAAATCCACTTTATAAAGTTCCTGGTAAAGCGGCATCCACATTTTCTCCCAATTCTGAAAATAAGAAAGCAACTGGTCTAACTGCTCATCCGTCATTTGTTCGCCGCCAAACTCAGTTTCCCAACGGTATTGAACGAGCATCTGTTTTACATTTTCGTAGGGAATCTTTACTTCCGAAAGTTGCTGAACCGCTTTTGTATTTCCCTCTTTCTGAAAGTGTTCTTTGAAAATCTCCAGTGTCTTCTGTTGGCTCTTTAAATTACTCACAACAGGACTCACAGCGATAAAAGCGCTTACTTTTTCAGGGTATTTTTTTGCCAGGTGAAAACCTAAAACCGTTCCCCACGAGTTACCCAAAACAACGAGCCTTTCTCTTTTGAACTGGTTCAACAAAAAGCTCATTACTTCTTCGGCATCCTTTTTCATTTGAGCAAGGTTGGTCGCAGCAGTTTGGTTCATTTTCAGCGTTTTACCCGAATTCCGCTGATCCCAATGAACCACGACAAAATGGTCTTCCAATTTTCCGGTAACCCAATCTTTGTGCGCTGAAACAGCAGCTCCGGGACCACCGTGAAGATATAGTAAAAGTGGTTTTTCCGAATCGTTTCCGGTAATACGCAAAAACTGTTTTATTCCACCAATCTCAACAATTTGTGTGGTATCTATTCCGGTTGCACCTGCCAATTTTATTACTAATATCAAACCAAGCAGATAGAAAAATCTTGTCATTTTCATTTATTTATTTTTTGAATTATTGCCAACACCTTCACCATCAACACCACCGAATTTTTAACTTCATTGGTTTGGTTTAGTGTTCCGGACAAATAAACATCCAGTTCGGGACAGTAAAACATAAACGCCCCGGTACTGCCCGAATGTCCGATAATCGTTAAATCCGGTAAAGTTGGAAACAGTTTTTCTGTTTTTTCACGAGCCTCTTTCGGGCTTAAACCCGAAGAACATCCAGCGAAAAGCAGCACAGCTAAGAAAAGACCCGTTACGAAATAAAAGACCTTCATTTTACTTTGTTTTGTAGTTTGCCGTGTAAACCACCCGTGGCTTATTTTTGCGAGTAATTCTTTTAAGAATTAGCCAAACAAATAGTGAGAGCCTGTTTTTAAAATGCATATCCTATTGAAAATTCTCCTAGAAAGCCGTTCAGAAAGGCATAATCATCGCGGAACACATTGATAGCATCAACTGCAGCCTGGCTCGAATTATTCACTTTCAGCTCGTCGTAGGCATAACCGTAACCCAGGGCAAAATTCAGGGTAAACCCGCTTTTCCAAATCCAGCGTTTTCCCACATTCAAACCAACGGTGCACTCCGGCAGTTTAAAATCGAAATCGCCCGAATCCAGTGTTCCATCGCCTTTAATATTGCGATAACGGGCAAAAGCGCCGGCATAAAACGAGTTCAAACCTCCGCCAATGTGGTAACGGTAATTCAGGATAACCGCTTTCCCGCTGGCGTCGATGTTAGCATCGGAATACGTTTGGGGAATGGTTTCCAAATCGCCCCTTAAAACCAATCCGTGATTATCGCCAAATAAATGCTCAACATTGGCTGAATAAAATCCGAATGCAACTCCTCCCGGACAAACATTTATTGCTGTTTTGGCAGGACTAATCCATCGTTCCGAATCCTTTTTTTCATGACTTTGGGCACTTGCTCTTCCGGCAAACAATACCGACATAATAACTACTGCTGAAAAAGTCAGCCTCTTTACTTTTCTGAACATTTTGTTTCTTTTTACTTCTGTTTTCATCTGTTTAAAATTGTTTGTATTTAAGGTTTTGCTGATATATAAGAACTTACAATAACTGTTTTAGAAATTCACTCCGAAATATAAATTTGGCTCAAAAAGGAAATAGTTTCTCCATTTGTCATCCAATTGCTTAAAACCATCCGGAGCTTTTGTATCGAACACCCAAAATTGGGAATGAACCTGGGGCTCAAAGAAAAACCGCTTTTTCTTGCCTATGGAGAAATGATAGCCAAGATGGA
This sequence comes from Draconibacterium sp., assembly GCA_041393215.1. Lineage (GTDB taxonomy): Bacteria > Bacteroidota > Bacteroidia > Bacteroidales > Prolixibacteraceae > Draconibacterium. The sequence goes on along the minus strand of JAWKKP010000016.1, from coordinate 14,382 downwards.
AAGAATTATATAGTTTAAAACCATCTCCTATTTTGTTATCATCTAAATCCAGGTAGGTTTTGTATTGTGGTAATACTTCAACGGTGGCAAACAGCCCTTTCCATAACATGCGTTGGTAGGATACTCCAATTCCGGTTTCACGCACATGTCCGGGGTAGAATTCGCTTTCCGATTCAATCTTATCTTTCAGTCCGTCCCACCATACAATTCCCATCGGCTGAAATAATCGCCATGTGGCAAACTTTATCCCAACAATGTTCTTGTCATCCAGGTTGCGTTTAACATGAAATTCTATGTGCTGGGTGTTTAACCTGTCGTTCCAGGATTTTTCCACAAACTGAGGTAAAATTATCACAGGAATACTAACGCTGTATTTAGAAGTGACTTTAACCTCTTTACTTAATTCATTATTGCTTTGGGCAAAAGCACTGAAAGTGCATGCTGTTAGAACAAAAAACAGAAGAATTTTTCCTGACATTCTTGATTTCATAAGATTTTTCATTTTAAAGAATTTTCGATTATTAATTGATGGCACAAAGATGCAGCACAAAAAAGAGTCAATCGTCCGTTTTTGTAATTCCGAACGTATTGGTGAGAATCCGTACTTTGGTAAGATTTGGAACTTTGGGGAAAACCGGAAGATTTGGAAATAACGGAAAACTACTGTTTTGCCTTTTTCAGCCAATTTCCAGGAGTTGTATTTTCCATTTTTTTGAAATAGGCATTAAAAACGGTTTTCGAATTGAAACCGCTTTCGTAAGCCATTCCAAGAATGGTGAGGTGCGAATTTCTTTTATCTACCGCTATTTTCTTGAAATTTGCCAGGCGAAACTGATTGATGAATTCGTTAAAATTTTTGTTGTGGTAGTCGTTAATAAGCCACGAAAGTTTATTTGGATGAATTTTCAACTTTTCGGAAAGCGTTTTTAATGAAAGTGAAGCGTCCAGAAAAATCTGCTCTTCATTCATGGCTTTTTGAAGTGTATCCAGAAAATATTCTATTTCCCCGGGGTTCATTTTTACGGCTTCATTTCTTTCCGGCATTTCTTGCTCTGTTTTAGTGAAAGAAAACCGCAGATACTTTGATTCCAGCACCTGATAATATTCGTTGTTTCGGATAGGTTGTAAAAAGGGGTCGTGCCGAAAGCAGAAATACAAACCGTTTTTACACTCAAGCCCATATTCAAGTTTTTCAATTGCTTTATCAGTATTTCCTGAATGAATATGAAAATAAAGTTCCCAGGGATAAAACTCATTTTCGAAGTCATTGGCAGGAAGTTCTGATAACTTCTCCCCTTTTAGCAAAGAATATAGTTGCTGGTAATATTCAGAAAAGCTGAAATGTCTATTTTCAACGGTAAGCTTTTTGAATTCAGCCTCATCACCCAACAAAACTGCACACGACATTTTCAGCAAAATAGCCAGGTTCATTTGTGGTTGAATCTCCAGCGCTTTATTAAAATACGGAATAGCTTCCTGGTATTCAGCGGCAAAATAAAGAACATTGCCCTTCATAAAATAATGATTGGCCGAAAGCGGATTTACTTTCAGCGCCTTATCGATTATCTGCAGCGCCTCTTCAAACCAACCCGTTACAATGTACAAACCTGCCAGCGCTTCAAGTGCATCAGAATAATCGGGATATATCTGAAGTGCCTTTTGTAATTCTTCGTGCGCCAAATCGAGATTCCAATCGAACAAAATTGTAGAATTGGATACTACCAGGTGATATTCAGGCAAATCGGAATTGATGCCCTTAACGGTACTAAGTAACTTATTCGTAATTGAAACAGCCTCCTCTTTGGAAATGGCATTCCATGAATACAGGTAGGCATAACACATTATCATTCCGTAATAAGGGAGCGGATAATCAGAATCGGTATCAATCGCATTTTTGTAATGCAAAATAGCATTGTAAAAATCGTCTACATTCCATTTCAGCTGGAAATACCTCCCTTTATGGTATTCATTGTAAGCTTCCACACTTTTTGTATGGCTGTCAAACAAATGCTCCTGAATATCGAAATGTCCGAAATTTTCGCGAATCTGGTCGGCAATCAGCAAACTAATTTCATCCTGAAGTTCGAAAATATCATCCATTTCCCGGTCGAAGTTTTTTGACCAAAAATGTGTACCATCGGAAGAATTAATAAGCTGCGCCGTAATTCGCACCCGTTTTTTCACCCTGCGAACGCTTCCTTCCAGGAGGGTGGCAACTCCTAAAAGCCGTCCGATTTCACGGACATCTTCATTTTTCCCTTTGAATGAAAACGACGAAGTGCGTGCAATTACTTTCAGCCCTTTAATTTTGGTAAGCGCATTAATAATTTCTTCTGTAACACCGTCGCTGAAATATTCATTTTCGGGGTCTGAACTTATATTTACAAACGGAAGGACAGCAATTGATTTATCGGGAATGACTCCTATCCGGTATTTTTTTGTTATATCGTTTTCCATAGATTATGTGCCGGAAAGCAATTTAACAAAAATGACCGATTTGCCGAAAGAAAAATCAGGCTTAAAACAGAGAAAGTAGCTAACGAAAGAGGACTAGCAAAAAATCGATAATGAAATTTATTTTATTGAAAATTCCCAAACTTTAGAACTACTCCAATATTAAGTCCCGAAATATCACTTTTGTCAATATTTTCCATTGAAACTCCAAATTCTTTTCGATAGGAAATGTTGAAAGCCGGTCTAAAATTTTTACTTACTGCAAATGAAATATTGACTCCGGGTTCAACTATAAATATTCCTGAAGATTCGATTTTCTGATTGGTTTCAATCTCTTTCACAGATACGCCTCCACCCATAATATTTACCGGGACAGAGAAAATTACAGGGCACCCGGGATTAACAATATATTCTACAAAAACACCTCCCGCGCCTAAACTTGAGGTCATTTTAGTTGGCATACCATTCTCATCAAGACTTTTCCTATTGAATTCAGGTTTGTTTATTAACCCCATCCCAATTCCGCCAAAAGCAAATTTCCCGTTAAAAATTACGCCGCCTTTTCCGCCTAAAAGTAAACCAAAGTCGTTGTGTATTTGCGTTCCGCTTAATAATGGCCCACCGAAACCGACGATACTCTTTTCCCCTGATTCATTTGATAAACGCATTGAATTGGTTTGTTGTGAATAACTAAACGTTGCTATGATTAATGCGATTAAAACTAAACTTAATTTTCTCATTATTCCAAATTTTAAATTTTTCAATTGTTTATTTCTTTCTGATGAGACAAAAATGGGGATAAGAAAAGAGCGAATCGTCCGGTTTTGCATTTCAGAACCCTTTGGTGAAAATCCGTACGCCGATGTAAATTGAAACCTTGCAGGTTTAGAAATAGTAGAAAATTATTGTTTTGCTTCTTTCAGCCAGTTTCCGGGAGTTGTGTTTTCTATTTTTTTGAAGTAAGCATTAAAAACAGTTTTTGAATTGAAACCGCTTTCGTAAGCCAATCCAAGAATTGTGAGATGAGCATTTTGGGGATTAACCGCAATTTTCTTGAAATAAGCTAACCGAAACTGGTTAATGAATTCATTAAAATTCATCCCGGTTATTTCATTTATAAGATAGGATAATTTGTTGGGATGCAACTGAAGTTGCCCGGCAAGGCTCGCAAGACTAAGTTGTGCATCGAGATAGGATTTTTCGGTTTCTATTAACTTCATTAGCTTTTTCATTTGCCGAATGAGTTCAGTTGTATTTGCATTTGTTTCTGATTCAACCACAACGGCGTTTTCCGGTAATTCGCTGAATTCAAAATTGGAGATATGCATTTGATGAAACTCTTGAAATTTTTGTAACGTTTCAAGCGAAGGATCCTGACGAAAATTGATGATTTGCGCACGCTTTTGATCAATGTATGTTTTTAGCAAGTTAAGCGCCTCTTCATAGAACCCCGCATTTGCCAGAATAAACAATTCATAGGGAACCATAAACTCTTTATACGCTGCTTCCTGATTCCAACGTTGCAATGTTTCATCCGGCAGAAATTTTTTTCCTTCATTAATTACTTCAAAATACAACATTTTAAGTGCTTCGTCTTTGGTCCCGGCAATGAACTTTTCAAAATCATTTCGACGATTAAGCCACATTAAACAAAGGCTTTTTAACTCCGAAGCCAGAATAAACCCAGGGTTTACATACAAAGCCTTTTCAGCCATTTCCAGCGCCAGATCAAAGTTTTTCTGATAATAATTAATATGTGCAAATGTATAGAAATGATTGGCCGAAAGTGGATTAATATCCAAGGCTTTTTTAATATACATTTCGGCCTGAGGCCAGTACCCTTGCGACATAAACAGATCTGCCATGGCTTCAATCCCATCGGTATATTTTGGATGTTGTTTCAGCGTAACGGAAAGTTGCTTGTATGTCGCCATAAAATCCCAGTCCATCCAGAAACTTTTACCAATATACGACATGCCATATTCGGGTAACGATTTGTCCAGTTTGCTGGCAATCATAAAATTCTGAACCACTTTTTGGAAACCTTCTTCGGTGGGCAAATATCCCCATGCCGATAACGGACCATAGCATTGCACCAATCCATAATAAGCACGCGCAAATTTTGGATCATGCATTACTGCAGCTTCGTAATATTTTATCGCCTCCCTTGTGGATTTGGCATCCCATTTTAGCTGGTAATAATGGCCCTTCAGATACAGTTCATAAGCCAGCATATTTTTGGTGGGTTCGTTTACCAAATGCTCCTGAATATCGAAATGCCCGAAGTTTTCACGTATCTGGTCGGCAATCAGCAAACTAATTTCATCCTGAAGCTCGAAAATATCATCCATTTCCCGGTCGAAGTTTTTTGACCAAAAATGTGTACCATCGGAAGAATTAATAAGCTGTGCCGTAATTCGCACCCGTCTCTTTACCCTACGAACACTTCCTTCCAGAATGGTGGCAACTCCTAAAAGCCGTCCGATTTCACGAACATCTTTATTTTTCCCTTTGAATGAAAACGACGAAGTGCGTGCAATTACTTTCAGCCCTTTAATTTTGGTAAGCGCATTAATAATTTCTTCCGTAACACCATCGCTGAAATATTCATTTTCGGGGTCTGAACTTATATTTACGAACGGAAGGACAGCAATTGATTTCTCTATAAGTGGAATAATCTTTTTCTCAATATTTGTTACACTTGTCAAAATGCAGCTTCTTTTAAATTTTGAATTCGTTTTCTTTTGCCAGTTTCAGCCAGTTTCCGGGAGTTGTGTTTTCTACTTTTTTGAAGTAAGCATTAAAAACGGTTTTTGAATTGAAACCGCTTTCGTAAGCCAGGCCTAAAATGGTAAGATGCGCGTTATTTTTATCCAAAGCAATTTCCTTAAAATTTGCCAGACGAAACTGGTTGACGAATTCATTAAAATTCATCCCTGTTTTTTCGTTTATCAGGTATGACAATTTATTGGGGTGTAACTGAAGATTTTCGGCCAGGCTGCCAAGGCTGAGTTGAGCATCGAGATAAGGTTTCTCAGTTTCAATAAAATCCATCAGTTTTTTCATCTGTATATCAAGCTCAGAAGAGATGGCTTTATTTTCCTGTAATTTTTCGCTTGTTTCTTTTTCTTCATAAAATGAAAAATTGGAAATATGAAGCTGGTAAAATTCATCAAATTCGCGAAGTGTTTCCAATGACGGGTCCTGCCTGTAATTGATAATTTGACCACGTTTTTGGGCAATGTATTTTTTGAGCAATTCCAGCGCTTCTGTTTTGTGGTTTGTATTAGCAAGAATAAAAAGTTCATACGGAACCATCTGGCTTTTATCTTCCGCCACATCTTCCCAGTTCTCCAAAATTTCAGAAGGTAATGTATTTTTCCCCTCGTTTAATACTTCGAAGAACAAGGTTTTTACCTGCACATTTTCGTGACTGGCAACAAACTGGTCGAAAGCGTTACGCCGGTTTAGCCAAATCAGACAAAGGGTTTTCAATTCGTAGGCCAGCACAAATTCTGAGTTTATGTAAAGCGCTTTTTCCACTAATTTAAGCGCTTCCTCAAATTTCTTCTGGTAATAATTAATGTTTGCCAGCGTGTAATAATGGTTAGCCGAAAGCGGGTCCACATCCATGGCGCGTTTAATGTATTTTTCGGCCTGCGGCCAGTTTCCATGCGCAATGAAGAGTTCAGCCATAGCTTCCAGCCCATCCGTATATTTTGGATGTTTCTCCAAAGTCTCCAGCAACTGGTTGTAGGTTGCCTGAAAATCCCAATCCATCCAAAACGTTTTACCGATGTACGATTGTCCGTATTCGGGCAGGGTTTTATCCAAATCCTGAGCAATCATAAGATTATGAAATGCCTTACTAAAACCCTCTTCGGAAGGCATATATCCCCAGGCTGCCAGCAGTCCGTAACTTTGCACCAAACCGTAATAGGCACGTGCAAATTTGGGATCCTGTGCCACCGATGCCTCATAATATTTGGTTGCTTCGCGAATGGAATCAGCATCCCATTTCAATTGATAAAAATGGCCTTTCAGGTACAATTCGTAGGCTTGCATGTTTTTAGTGGGTTCGCTAACCAAATGCTCCTGAATATTAAAGTGGCCAAAGTTTTCGCGGATTTGATTGGCAATTAATAAACTGATTTCATCCTGAAGCGCAAAAATGTCTTCCATTTCACGGTCGAAATTTTTCGACCAGAAATGCGTGCCTTCTTCAGCATTGATTAACTGAGCGGTAATCCGCACCCTGTTCTGAGCTTTTCGCACACTCCCTTCCAATACTGCCGACACATTGAGTTGACGGGCAATCTCCCGCACATCGACATGCTTTCCTTTAAAAGCAAACGACGAAGTGCGTGCAATTACTTTTAATCCGTCGATTTTGGTAAGTGCATTAATAATTTCTTCCGTAATCCCATCACTGAAGTATTCATTTTCAGGGTCGGCGCTCATATTTACAAATGGGAGGACCACAATGGATTTGCCGGCATAATTTAGGGAATCAGGAATATCCATTATTCAGTTGTTCGGTTAAATTTAAACAATGCATGATTTTTTATAACAAAACTATCCGCTCTGGGTTGAAGAAGTAGTTATTTTTTTTACGAAAGTTCAAAAAAGTATGTTATCGAATCTGCATAAAACCATTGTCAGACGAATTTATTAAAGAAAAAAAAACATATAATTTTATTTTGTGGATGAATAAAACAGCAAATCTCCAACATCAATTTTAAACCTCGAATCAGGATTTAACAACCTTATTTTTACCGTATGTTTTTCATCTGCCAATTGATATTTCCAGGCTAATTCGTGTTTACGTTTTGCAAAATTGGTTGGCATCAGCATCTTTTCAGGATTTCCGTTATCAATTGTCATTTCAAGTTCAGCAACAGAATCTTCAACGTCTTTTGCCGTTTTGTTTGCCCAGCCCTGAATCACAAAACCATTTCCGCTAAACTCAACTTCGAACTCCCGGTTATCGGGAGAAAGTGTTGTTCCTATTTTCTTTCGTTCTTTTGGGAAATGACCAGTAAAACCTTGTTCCAGTTTAACTGGTTTAATCTTCTGAACAGGAAGAATAATATCCTCTCCATCAACTTCACCACCGTTTTGTTTTAAAATCTGCAAAGCGTGTTTTGTACCAATTTCATAAACATCATTCAACGACATGGTCGTATATTTGAAGTCCATGTCTTCCACCGGATAAACGCCTCTTTTCCATTCTTCCGGTATATTCGAATATCCCAACATCGTACCCAAAATTCCGCCGGCACTGGCCGGATTACAATCCGAATCCTGTCCGCACCGGGTTGAAATATCCAGTGTTTTAGAATAGTCGCCTTCTCCGTAAAGCAATCCAACCAAAATATAGGCTGCATTTATTTTTGCATCAATATTGAAATCGTTAAAAACTCCATCAGGGCAACCAATGTCGTTCGACCAGTTTTTTTCCACCAAATCCCATGTTTGCGTCCAGTCATCAGGAAATTCACTGTGCCATTTAATTACATCGCTCATGCATTTGTAAAACTCCGATTCTGCAGGAATGGCTTTAAGCGCCTCGTTTACCACAAAATTCACATCAGACGAAACAAAAGCGAGTGAATACATTGCAGCTACATAAACTCCACCATACCAACCGTCACCGTAATTCATGATGTGGCCAACTTTATCACAAATTTCGGATGCGGTGTTTACCATTCCCGGTGCCATTAATCCCGCAAAATCCGCTTCAATCTGAAAATCAATATCATCGGAATGTGGATTGTACAACCAATAACCCGATTCGGGAGGCATTATTCCGTTCAGAATATTGTACCGTGCTGCCTGGTTGGCGTGCCATAAATTATACTCGGCATTGGCAAAAGCCAAAGCGTGCGACTTTGCAGGAGCGTCCAAACCTTCTTTTTCAAAAACATCTACAAATGTTAAATCCATATAAACGTCGTCGTACAAACCAGGAGAATTCTGGTAGAACCATAAGCACCGCTCTTCGTCCCAAGGAATTTGGATGGAATCAGCAATCATTTTCCCTTTGTAACGAAATTCAGTTGGACCGCCATATGTACAGCCAATAACTTGTCCGGCCCAGCCTCCTTTTATTTTATCCTGTAGTTCGGCTTTGGTAATTTTGGAATTAATTTTTACATCACTTTCAGAATTCGTAGATTTTTGAGAAGTGCATGCCATAAAAAAAAGGACAGCAGGAAGTAAAATCAGGTTTTTCATTGTGAGTTAAGTTTTATCTTTGTTCTAATATATAAAAGAAAGAAAATCAGGCGTATTTATGTAATTATTTTTTTTGAGAAAATCTGTTTTTAAACTGTAAGTGTTACTCATTTTTACTGAAAACTGTGATTGAATACCGATTACTCCATCTTTTTGGCCTCATCCCAGTATTTATCCATTTCGGAAAGGCTCATATCATGCAGATTCTTTCCCTGCATCAATGTCTGGCTTTCGAGATAATTAAACCGGTTAATAAATTTTAAATTGGTCCGTTCCAAGGCAGCTTCCGGGTCAACGCCATACAAACGGGCAGCATTTACCATAGCAAAAAACAGGTCGCCAAATTCAGCTTCAATTTTGTCTTTATCCACTTTTTCAATTTCATGGCTTAATTCGTTTACTTCTTCCCTAACTTTATCCCAAACCTGTTCCTTATATTCCCAATCGAAACCAACTCCACTGGCCTTTTCCTGGATACGGTTAGCTTTTACCAGTGCCGGCATTGCCGTTGGAACGCCTTCTAAAACCCGCCTGTTTCCACCTTTTTCTTTCAACTTTAATGCTTCCCAGTTTTCTTCCACTTTCCGTGCAGAACCATCAACATCTACATTTCCAAAAACGTGCGGGTGACGATAAATCAATTTTTTATTAATACTTTCCAAAACATCGGCCATATCAAAAGCACCTTTTTCTGAACCAATTTTGGCATAAAAAACGATGTGTAGCATTAAATCGCCCAACTCCTTTTTAATCTCCTGCAAATCGTTTTTTAAAATTGCATCTCCCAATTCGTACGTCTCCTCAATGGTTAGTTTTCGTAACGATTCCAATGTCTGCTTTCTGTCCCAGGGGCATTTTTCCCTTAATTCATCCATTATCTCTAATAATTCTTTGAAAGCATTCAGTTTATTCTGCATCCTGTTTTAATTTTATTTTCCGAATTTAACTAAATCAGCCGACTTCCTTTCAATTCATGATTCAAAGTTTCTGACAATTAAAATTGGATTTATTTTGTAATTTTGAGCAACTTTAAAATTTAAACAACACTCTTGGATAAACAAATCTTACTGGAAGGAATTGACCCGCTTGATTTTTTTGGGGTAAACAATACCAACATCAACCTGATAAAAAAATTATTTCCGAAAATAAATATTATCGCCCGAGGCAATTCATTATACATCAAAGGTGAAGAAAAAGAAATTAACTATTTTGAAAAAAAGTTTGTACTCATTCTTGACCACTATTATCAGTTTAATGTGATTACCGACGAGATTATTGTGCAAATTATGCAGTCGGGAATTTCCTCGTTTGAAGAAAACGGAACCATTGAACCTGATATTATTGTTTTTGGAAACAGCGGAAAACCGGTGCGAGCAAGAACGCCAAACCAGCGCAAACTTTTTGAAGAAAGTGTACATAACGATCTGATTTTTGCCATTGGCCCGGCTGGAACTGGGAAAACTTACACTGCCATAGCCCTGGCAGTAAGAGCATTAAAAAACAAGGAAATCAGAAAAATAATTTTGAGCAGGCCGGCAGTTGAAGCCGGTGAAAACCTCGGATTTCTTCCCGGTGATTTAAAAGAAAAAATAGACCCGTACCTACAACCTTTGTATGACGCGTTACAGGATATGATTCCAACAAAAAAACTGGAAGAATTTATGAAAGACGGAACTATACAGATTGCTCCGTTGGCCTTTATGCGCGGACGAACGTTGAGCAATGCATTTGTGATTTTGGATGAAGCGCAAAACACAACCGTCAATCAGTTAAAAATGTTTCTAACCAGAATGGGCTTAAACGCCAAATTCATTATTACCGGTGATGTTACGCAGATTGACTTGCCTAAAAAAAGTAACTCGGGTTTGCTTCATGCGTTAAAAATTTTGAACAAAATCGACTCAATATCTATTATTCAATTTGACAAAAAAGATATTGTTCGGCATAAATTAGTTCGCGACATTGTTGAAGCTTACGAAAAAAATGCAGACGAAAAGGCCGAATCAAATACAAAAATTGAAAAGAATTCAGAAAATAATCATTAACTGTAAATAGAATAAAAATGAGTAACGCATTAACAAAAACAGATTTTAGCTTTCCTGGTCAGAAGAATGTTTATCATGGAAAAGTGCGCGACGTATATAACATCAACGATGATTTTTTGGTTATGGTCGTTTCTGACCGGATTTCGGCATTCGATGTGGTTCTGCCTGAAGGAATTCCTTTCAAGGGGCAGGTTTTGAACCAGATTGCAGAAAAGTTTCTGGATGCTACATCTGACATTGTTCCTAACTGGAAAATTGCAACGCCCGACCCCAATGTAACTGTTGGTCACATGTGCGAACCTTACAAAGTGGAAATGGTGATTCGTGGTTATTTAACCGGTCATGCCTGGCGTGAATACCGCTCGGGAAAAAGAACACTTTGCGGAGTTCCGCTACCCGAAGGAATGAAGGAGAACCAAAAATTTCCGGAGCCGATTCTTACTCCTACCACAAAAGCTGATGAAGGGCACGACGAAGATATTTCGAGAGAAGAAATTATTGCGCAAGGGTTGGTTGACAAAGCAGAATATGAAATGATGGAAGACTACACCAGAAAGCTTTTCCAGCGTGGAACTGAGATTGCTGCTAAAATGGGTTTAATACTGGTGGACACCAAATATGAATTTGGTAAAAAAGACGGAAAGATTTACCTTATCGATGAAATTCACACACCGGATTCATCACGCTATTTTTATTCAAAAGGTTACGAAGAACGCCTGGCTGCCAATGAGGCTCAAAAGCAGCTTTCAAAAGAATTTGTGCGCCAGTGGCTCATCGAAAACGGATTTCAGGGAAAAGAAGGACAAACAGTTCCTGATATGAGCCCCGAGTTTGTAAACTCAGTTTCGGAAAGATATATTGAACTATTTGAAAATATAACCGGTGATAAATTTGTAAAATCAGATACTTCAAAAATTCAGGGTAGAATTGAAGATGCTGTCAACGAGTTTTTAAAAGGGAAAATTTAAACCGGTTTCGAATTTAGATATTTCAGCATTTATTAAATCAACAGGGAGAAATCTTTAATAAAACAGATTTCTCCTTGTTTCCTATAAAACATATAAAAACCAAAACATCAATGAAACAATTTATTTCCATTGTAATCTTTTTATTTATTACAACCGCTCTTTTTGCACAAGACGAATTCACGTTGGTAAAAGAAGGACAAAAGGCACCTGATTTTATATTTGAAACAGCACCTGGAAAAACCCAAAAACTTTCCGATTTTAAAGGGAAAGTGATTTGGATTAATTTTTTCGCTACCTGGTGCGGTCCTTGCCGTCAGGAACTACCTCATCTTCAAAAAGAAGTTTATGATAAATACAAGGACAATGACAATTTTGTGTTAATTATCCTGGGCCGCGAACACAGCTGGGCCGAAGTCAATAAGTTCAAAACTGAACAAGGATTTACCATGCCCTTTTATCCGGACCCTGAACGGAAAGCATTTTCGACTTATGCAAAACAAAACATTCCAAGAAATTTTATTATTGGAAAAGATGGAAATGTTGCTGTTTCTTCAACGGGTTTCACTGAAAAAGAATTTGAAGAAATAAAAGATAAAGTTGCAGAACTACTTTAAGCTAAAAATGCAATATAAATTGGAAAACTGCCGGGTAAACATTCGGCAGTTTTTTTTGTTTCTACATTTGATTACAGCCTTGTTCGCCACAACAGAAAACTCGTTACAATACTTTTACAAATTTAAATGGATGCAAAATGAACAAAAAAATTTTAGTCGTGTCGGCATTTGTTTTTTCATTTGCCATTTTTCATTCTTGTAACAACCCCTTAGTTGAGGACGAAGGTTTAATTAATCAGGAATTAAAATCTGCCGGTCAGGCCAAGAAAAGTTACATCGTTGTATTAAACGATAGCGAGTTAAACAGTGAACTTTCGAATCTGAAAGGATACGAGAAAAAGCAGGATGCTGTAAATAAAGCGACTGCAAAAATTTTGAAAAGAACAGGAATTACGGATGGGGAAGTTGGATTCGTTTATGGAACTGCTGTAAAAGGTTTTTCGGTTATGATTCCTCCTGGACAGCTAAAAAAGCTTCAGGACGATCCTTCTGTATCATATATTGAGGAAGACCAAGTAATTTCGCTTGTTATTCCCGAACTTACCATTAAGAAAGGAAAACCCGGAGGAGGCGGAGGCTCAACCAGCCAGACTGTTCCCTGGGGAATTACAAGAGTAAATGGAGGAAACACAACTCCCTCTGGAACTGCGTGGGTAATTGACACAGGAATTGATTTGGATCATCCCGACCTCAATGTAGATGCTTCCAGATCCAAAACTTTTGTTAATTCAAAATCAGCTGACGATGATAACGGGCACGGATCTCATTGTGCAGGCATAATTGGAGCACTGAATAATTCTATTGGTGTAGTAGGTGTTGCCCCGGGAGCCACACTTGTCGCAGTGAAAGTATTGACACGTTCTGGTAGCGGTTCTACATCAGGAGTAATTGCCGGTGTAAATTATGTAGCTGCAAATGCAAAAAATGGAGATGTTGCAAACATGAGTCTTGGTGGAGGAGTTTCCACAACATTAGATAATGCAGTAATTGCTGCCTCTGCCAGTTGCAAATTTGCGTTGGCAGCCGGTAATGAAGGTGACGATGCCAACAATCATTCCCCTGCAAGAGTAAATGGCAATAATATTTACACCATTTCTGCAATGGACTCAAAGAATACTATGCCTTCGTGGTCGAATTACGGAAATCCACCTGTTGATTTCTGCGAACCAGGGGTAAGTATTTTATCTTGTTACAAAGGCGGAGCTTATGCAACAATGAGTGGAACTTCAATGGCAACACCACATGCCGCCGGACTCTTACTTTTAGGTAATATCAGAAACGGTGGAACTGTATTGGGAGATACTGATGGAAATCCTGATATAATTGGCGTCCATTAAAATATTTTAATTTAAAATAAAGACCCGGGTAGTTTTATCCGGGTTTTTTATTGCCCACAAAAGAATAAAACCTCTTTATTGCCGAATTACAAAGAATCGTTATTTTTGCAACCTGAAAAATAGTTCCAACATGTTTTTATACAATCGAATAAATAAAGAAGAGTTAAAGAAGAAATTAAGCGAAGAAACATTCAAACGGAGAACAATTTCGTTTTACAAATATCATTATCTCGATAATCCACAGGAATTCAGGGATAATATTTTTCGCGATTGGTTCCCTCTTAACTGTTTTGGACGAATTTATGTAGCACGCGAAGGAATCAATGCTCAAATGAGCGTTCCTGAGCATCACTGGGATGCTTTTATTGAAACAATGCATCAATATGAAATTCTAAAAAATATTCCGATCAAATACGCCATTGAAGACGACGGAAAATCATTTTATAAACTTACAATAAAAGTGCGCCCGAAATTGGTGGCCGACGGGCTTGACGAAGGAGCTTACGATGTAACCAACGTCGGAAAACACCTGTCGGGAATTGAATTTCATGAACAGATTGGGCAAGAGAATACGGTGGTAGTTGACATGCGAAATTACTACGAAAGCGAAATTGGCCGGTTTGAAGGTGCCATTTGCCCTGAAGCCGACACATTCCGCGAAGAACTGGAAATTGTAACTGATTTACTGGAAGATCAAAAAGACAAAAAAATTCTGCTATACTGTACT
>JAWKKP010000015.1:0-193203 GCA_041393215.1 Draconibacterium sp. | reverse complement strand
AGTGCGCCCGAAATTGGTGGCCGACGGGCTTGACGAAGGAACTTACGATGTAACCAACGTCGGAAAACACCTGTCGGGAATTGAATTTCATGAACAGATTGGGCAAGAGAATACGGTGGTAGTTGACATGCGAAATTACTATGAAAGCGAAATCGGACGGTTTGAAGGTGCCATTTGCCCTGAAGCCGACACATTCCGCGAAGAACTGGAAATTGTAACTGATTTGCTGGAAGATCAAAAAGACAAAAAAATTCTGCTATACTGTACTGGAGGTATCCGTTGCGAAAAAGCCAGCGCCTATCTTAAAAATCAGGGATTTAATGATGTTAACCAATTGCATGGAGGTGTGTTGGAATATGCCAGGCAAATAAAAGCTGCGAATCTTGAATCAAAATTCATTGGTAAAAACTTTGTTTTCGACGAACGTTTGGGAGAAAGTGTAAACGGCCAGATTATTTCGCATTGTCACCAATGTGGAAAACCTTGTGATTCGCATACCAATTGCGACAATCACGGCTGTCATATCCTTTTTATCCAGTGTCCGGAGTGTGCCGAAAAATACCATGGATGTTGCTCACCAGAATGCGCCCATGAACTGAAAATTGGTACAGGAAAATCAAAAGAAGAACGTATCGTTTTTGGTAATAGCCGAAAATACAGGAAAAGCCTCGCACTTATTAAAGCCGAACAGGAGAATTAACAAATACCTGATAATTCTTATCTCAATCTTATAAAAAGTTTGGCAGTTGAAGATATTTTTAGATTTTACCTGGGATTTGATAATTTTGCCTCGCAATGAATAATTTCTGGAAAGATTTAAAACAACCCGTTTTTTCCCTCGCCCCGATGGAAGATGTTACCGATACGGTTTTTCGGGAGATTGTAATGGGAATGGCTGAACCGGGTCGGTTAAATGTTGTTTTTACCGAATTTACTTCCGTTGAAGGCATGAATCATCCAGTTGGACGGGAACGCGTTTCGGAACGGTTAATCGTTAACAATTCAGAAAGAGAACTACTCAAGAAGCTTAATATAAAACTGGTAGCCCAAATTTGGGGAAGAAATCCTGAAGTTTACAAGACCGTTGCCCAGTACATCACCGAGAATTATCAATTCGACGGAATTGACATTAATATGGGATGCCCGGTAAAAAAAGTTTTTAAAATTGGAGCTTGCAGCGCTCTGATTGGAGAACCTTCTCTTGCCAAAGAAATCATTCTTGCTACCAAAGAAGGAACAAATTTGCCGGTAAGCGTAAAAACCCGTACCGGAATTAAACAACACCAAACCGAAGAATGGATTTCGGAATTGCTCGGAGTGGAACCGGCTGCCATTATTCTGCATGGCCGAACACAACGAATGCAATCGGAAGGTGAAGCCAATTGGGAGGAAATTGCCAAAGCAGTCCAGGTTCGGAACCAGCAAAAACCACATATTCCTTTTCATGGAAACGGCGATGTATTTTCGTATGAACAAGGCTTGCAAAGAATACAGGAAACGGGTGTTGACGGAGTAATGATTGGCCGCGGCATTTTTCAGAATCCGTGGTTCTTTAATCCCGGGAAAACAGAAATTACAAAAGAAGAGCGAATTCAAAAGCTGATAGAGCACACCCGGCTTTTTGAAAATACCTGGAGTCCCGACAAGAACTTCAACATTTTAAAGCGGTTTTATAAAATATACCTTAACAGCTTCCAGGGAGCTGCCAAGATGCGTGCTGACCTTATGGAAGTTAAAGATTACCAGGAGGTTTATTCTTACTTTTCAGTTTAGTGTTTTCTGAATTTTGGGAAAGATGGTTTTATTATCTCCATGTTTAATCCTTTCATCAAAAAGTTCTCATTAATCTAACTTTTCAGGAATTTTAAAAGATTCGCAACTCTTAACAGAAGTATATTTTAAACTTCGATTATTGCAAAATAAAATCCCGGGAAAAAATTTCCCGGGATTAACCAACCTTTCTCATCCTTAACAACCGTGTTATTGCACTAAATTCATCCTGGATTTTTACAATCCAATATATTTTAAAAATTCTTCACGAACCGATTTATCTTTGAACTTACCGGAATATTCAGCAGTGATGGTACTGCTACTTTCATCCTGAATTCCTCTACAAGAAACACACATGTGTCTTGCATCAATAACAATAGCCACATCATCCGTTTTTAGAACCTTACGCAATTCATTGGCTATCTGTACCGTTAAACGCTCCTGAACTTGCGGACGACGGGCAAAATAATCAACAATTCTGTTAATCTTCGACAATCCGATTACCTGCCCACTCGAAAAATATGCAACATGTGCTTTTCCATAAATCGGTAAAAAATGATGTTCGCAAAACGAATTCATGTTGATGTTTTTTTCCACCAACATTTCACCGTATTTAAATTTATTTTCGAACACCGATATCTTGGGCTTGTTTTCAGGATTCAGGCCATAAAATATTTCCTGCACAAACATTTTTGCCACCCGGTGTGGAGTTCCCTGTAAACTGTCATCAGTTAAATCGAGCCCCATAATTTCCATAATCTGACGAAACTTATTTTCTATGGCCGCAATTTTTTCTTTATCTGATTTATCGAATGCGTCTTTCCGAATTGGAGTTTCTATACTGGTTGCAACGTGATTATCACCAATAATATCATGGTCATTGACAATTTGCAAACGATGGCCATTTCCATTTACAGTTCCATGTCCATTACTTTTGCCATTCAATTTAGTAAATATCATTTCCTCTTTCATTTATCCCTTTTTTTTGTACTTCACAAATGAGTCACTAATTTCTGTTTTCAAAACATGAATTATTAAACAGACAAATCAGTGCTTTGTTTAAGGCATGTTTATTTTTTCCTAAACAAAATTCAATCTGTGAACTATTTTCATATTATTTATGGGCAAAAGAAAGCCTCATCGAATTGTCTGTTTGAAGAATTAGACAATTACAATCTTCTGATCATCTCAAATTGCTTTCCTTTCAAAGAGATGGAAAAAAAATCTAAAAATCTGGTGATGGACTGGCATTGAATTTCGGTATTAATGCATTTAACTGAGTGATGTTTGTTTAACTGCAACATTTGATTTAGAAGAACAGTTGCAATGCCCTTTCGCCTGTGTTGTTCATCAACTGCAATTTGAGTAATATCGCCCGTTCCAATCTCAAAAATACAGTAACCAACAACTTCACCCCGAAAAAAAGCAGCATTCATTTTAAAATTTTCTGTATTTCGCATAACTGCATCGAACGAATTTTGCCATGATGGATGAAAATCATAAAACTTTGGCAAATCGTAATTGAAGTTTATTTTCACCTGCTTGAATTCATATCCAACAGGCTTGTCTTTTTTACCCGAAATGACATTTTCTTTTTGCTGTACGAAATAATTCAGTTCACGGGTAACTTCAAATCCTAGTTTTTGATATACAGAAATTGCTTTTGTGTTGTGCTGTAACACTTCCAGAAGATACTGAGAAATTCCTGCTTCTTTTAAATAAGGAATAGAAAATTCAAAAATAGTTGATGCCAGCCCTTTTCCCCGATATTCTTTTCTGGTTCCTGTACCGGTATCGTAAGCAGTTTTTATTCGATTAAAGTTACCAATTCCATTAAATGTAAAGGCGACTAATTCCCCTTCATCAAATACGCCAAATGAAAGCTCCGGAACAAATCCACGGCGTTCGAGCATTGTTGCCAATTCAGCTTTATTGAGCTGCATTTCATAGTCGCTAAAAGCCGATTGAAAGGCATTAAACAAAACATTGAGAGAAAATCCGTCAAGTGATTTTATTTCATACATATTTTTATGCACAAGTAATTTTAATCGTTCATTTTTAACAATACCAGACGAGGGAAATAAATATTCTCGTTGTTAATCAGCTTGTCGAAATTGAAATTATTTACATTGTAGGTTATCAATATTCCATCTGATCTTAGCTCGGGATGAGCGTTAGCCGTATAGTTAAATTCTCCGGTTTGCAATTTGGGACTATAAAAGATAGTTGGTTCCGACCAGGGACCCTGCAATTTATCGGCCAGACGAAACCCCAGTGAAGCATGCCCAAATCCGAAAGTCTGTATTTGAATATACTTCTTTAGCTGATGATCAAAATGAACCGAAAATTCTGTCTGTCCTTCAAAAAGGATTGCAGATTTCGGCACTTCGGTTATATTATCTTCCCATTTATTACCAGTCCACCATTCCATTGAAGTTAAATCTCCATTTGAAAGCTTGTTCTTTTCAAACCGAAGCAAATAAGTTTCATGATTTCCTGGCTCCTTCACTCCATAAGCATAAACAAAATGCTCATCTTTTAAAACGGCAGAAGATCCCACAATAACACCAAAATCATACGGACCTTTTACATAATCAATTTTCCAATTTTCAGGACTCTCATTTGGATTTGCTATAATTGCCAGTGTCCAGCCAACCGATTCAAAACCTAAACCTTCGGTGCTCGATTTTTCTTCAAACAGAAATACCAGGAGTTTCCCGTTTACAATAGTTCCGTGCCCGGTCCAAAACCAGGTATCTCCAGGCAAATCAAAAAATGACTTTGGCTTTTCGTGTGTTCCCTTCCAAAAAAATTCTAATCCCGATTTTTGCAGATCTACTCCTTGCTGTATTGCAAGTGTATTATTAATCATTTTTGAACCAACCCGCTTTCCGGTTCCGGCAGTATCAATAAACGTATCGCTAAAAAGCCAAAGTATTTTGCCGTTTTCCAAATCGATAGTGGCAGCACCATCGGCACCACGCCAAAAATTATCTCTCTTGAAAACACTGTTATCAAGCGTCGAAATCTCAAAATTTATTTTTGAATCGCCATTACTTTGTCCATCAATGGTCTGAATAAAAATACGCCAAAAGAAGACTATGAGTAAAAACTGTTTCATAACAAACTCAAGGATAGAAAATTAGATTTCCCTGTGAATTTAGATAAAAAAGCGGTTCCGACTGAAAAGGAATCTTACTTTGCTTTCCGCGAAATTAAACTGTCAACCGAATATTTTCCTCCACCTGAAATAAAAATGAAAACAAATATTAAAAGATATATCAGCGCCAGTTCTTTTCGTCCAAATGGATCATTGACATGCGAAATAAAAGCTGCAACCGACATGGTAACCATTAACGGAATTGTTGACAACCGGGTATAAATTCCCAGTCCAACCAATATGGAACACAGGAACTCCGCAAAAATCGCTAAAATTAGTGATGCAGTGGGACCAATTCCAATCGGATCGCCAAACCTGATTTCGCCACCTGCCAGCAACTTATTTAGTTTTGGCCAACCGTGGGTTAACATAAAACCTGCAGCTACAACCCTCAACACTAAAATTCCAATATTTATAAGTGTCGGATTTATTCTCGTACTCGTTAATTTTTTCATGACATTAAATATTTTTTACGAACTTAAATTACAAATTCCATCATAAAATACGAAAACCACAAACGAATGATTCTATGGTTAAATCCAAGAAATAAAACATCTTTTCGCTAATTTCGCCCTGCAAAAATGAAAAAGATGAAAACACAAATCGTATTTCTGCTCCTTTTATTTCTGGTATTCTCCGGTTGCAAAAATAGTGCTTCAAAGTATATTTACAACAAAGGGTTTGTTTACGGGACCATTTATAGCATTACTTACGAAAGTCCGGAAGGAAAGGATTTTCAGAATGAAATTACTGAAAAGTTCAGGGAGTACACGCTCATTTTTTCTACTTACGAAAAAGAATCAACCATTTCAAAAATTAACGATAATATTCCGGTAAAACCCGAACCTGAATTTATGACCTGTTTTAACCGGGCCATGGAAATTTCGGAAATTACAAACGGTGCATTTGATATTACAGCAGGTCCAATGGTAAATGCATGGGGATTCGGCCCTGAAAAGAAGAAACATTTAAGCCGGGAGCAAATTGACAGTTTAATTGAAATAACCGGATTTCAAAAAATTCATATTGAAAACGGACAAATTGTGAAAGACAATCCGAATATGAAACTGGATATGAGTGCCATTTCGAAAGGATACACCAGCGATTTAATTGCTGGATTTCTGGCAAAAAAGGGATGTAAAAATTACATGGTAGAAATTGGCGGAGAAGTTGCCGCCAAAGGGAAAAATGAGCACGGCAATTTTTGGTCGATAGGCATTAGCAAACCCGATGAAGATTTGTCAGTTTCCAACTCGGAACTGGAAGCAGTTATACAACTGCCGGATCATGCACTTGCAACATCAGGAAATTACCGTAATTTTTATATTGAGGATGGGAAAAAATATGCACACACCATCGACCCCAAAACAGGATATCCGGTTCAACATAGCCTATTAAGCTCTACAGTTCTTGCAAATGATTGTATGACTGCCGATGCTTTTGCAACTGCATTTATGGTTTTGGGCGTTGAACAAGGAATTGAAATTGCAAGAAGTACGCCGGGGATTGAGGTATTTTTTGTTTATGCCGATGAAAATGGGAATAACCAGATTTATATGTCCGACGGATTTGGACAATATGTAAAGGAATAAAAAAACCGGCTATTCGCCGGCTTTCATATCTGATGTAAATGTCAGATTATTATAACTAATTTTTTTCCAGGCTTTTGCCTGTTCCAAGCGGTCTTGTGTTTGAGAACAATAAACTCCTTCCCTTTTCAGGTAGCGGTTTCCACTAACATGTGTATTCGGGAATTCGCCTCCCTTCTTCACTAAAATCTGTATAGCCAAACCTGCAAATGCCAAGCCCAACAATACAATTGCTCCTAATAAAACCAATAAAATATTCATTCTCTCAATTTATTTTTCACAAAAATACTTCTTTCTTTTAAAGAATCTCCAATATATAAACTTGTTTAACCTTAAAATGTTGATGTTTATCTAAAAAATAAAATCAACCTCTGTTATTCCGTGCGTTTTTTGTAATTTTAATTACAGGTAATAAATCAAACAGTCATGGAAAAACATATTAACGTTATCGCTTCCCTGCGAATTGGGTTTAGTATTCTTGGAATTTTGGTCGGCCTTGTGTTTTTTATCGTTTTCTATTTTATAGGCGATTTTGTTGACGACGAGGAGGCAGAAATGATATTAACCATTATTGCAAATGTTTTGGTCGTCTTTATCTTCCTACTAAGTATTCCGGGTATTATTGCCGGAATCGGATTATTTAAAAGAAAAGAATGGGCCAGAATTTTAACTCTAATTATTTCTGTTCTGGATTTGATCAATTTTCCGATTGGTACAGCAATAGGAACTTATTCGATATGGGCATTAGTACAACCTGAAACGATAGAAATATTTAAGAAATAGATTACACTTAAATTATAAACGGAATTTACCGGTTATATTGAAAATTCTTCTACATGAAGCAGTATGAAATTACAATTAAAGGACGGGTACAAGGAGTCGGATTCCGATATTATGTATATAAAAAAGCTACCGAATTCGGGCTTACCGGCTGGGTGAAAAATACAACCGAAGGAAATGTTAAGGCGGTCGTTCAGGGTGAGGAATCCATTCTTAAAACTTTCCTTGAGTTTCTCCTCATTGGTCCGCCACTTGCCAGAGTCGATAAAATTTCAAAATATGAAACCGAAGTATCGACGGTTTTTGATAAATTTAGCGTGAATTACTAAAATCAGCTAAATTGAATCAGAAAAACTTTCACATGTCTGCGGAACAATTCCGCGAAGAGGGTAAAAAAGTAATTGACTGGATTGCCGATTATTACGAAAACATTGAAAAATATCCTGTTCTTTCGCAGGTAAAACCGGGTGAAATTATATCGCAACTTCCACAACACCCGCCCCTGAAAGGCGAAACTATGGATGCCATGATGCGTGACATTGATAAAAAAATAATGCCTGGAATCACCCATTGGCAATCACCTAATTTCTTTGCATTCTTTCCTTCGAATACGTCTTTCCCTTCCATTCTTGGAGATTTAGTTTCATCCGGACTTGGCGTGCAGGGAATGATTTGGGCTACCAGCCCGGCAGCTACCGAGCTTGAAACCCGTGTTTTAGACTGGCTTGCCGAAATGATGGGAATGCCCGAAAAATTCAAATCTACAGCATCCGGTGGAGGAGTTATTCAGGACACAGCATCAACTTCAGCTTTAACAGCTGTAATTGCTGCAAGAGAAAGAGCCACAAATTTCGAATCGAATAAAACAGGAGTCAGGCAAAATCTCGTAGCTTATATTTCAACACAAACGCACTCGTCGTTGGAAAAAGCAATAAAAATGGCTGGTATCGGTAAAGAAAATCTCCGGCTAATCGATGTTGATGAAAAATTTGCCATGCGAACAGAGCTGTTGGATGAGCAAATTAAAAAGGATAAAAAAGAAGGACTTGTTCCTTTTTTTATCTGTGCAGCATTAGGAACAACTTCTTCAAATGCAGTTGATCCCATTGCAGAAATCGGAGAAATTGCCCATAGGGAAAACTGCTGGCTGCATATCGATGGCGCTATGTCGGGAACTGCCATGCTTTGTCCTGAATTCAGGCATTTTATGAAAGGTGTTGAACTAGCCGATAGCTTTGTATTTAATCCTCACAAATGGATGTTTACCAACTTCGACTGTGA
This sequence comes from Draconibacterium sp., assembly GCA_041393215.1. Taxonomy (GTDB): domain Bacteria; phylum Bacteroidota; class Bacteroidia; order Bacteroidales; family Prolixibacteraceae; genus Draconibacterium. Next base: position 184,623 of record JAWKKP010000015.1, on the reverse strand, counting down.
TGTTTTCTGGGTTGGCAACCGGCAGGAACTGATCAATACATTTTCGATTCTCCCTGAATATTTGAGAAACAAAGCCACTGAATCGGGCGAAGTTTTTGATTACCGCGACTGGCATGTTCAGCTTGGTCGCCGATTTCGGTCGTTAAAACTTTGGTTTGTTATCCGCCATTATGGTTTAGAAGGATTACAATTTCACATTAGAAAACATATTGATTTAGCCCGAAAATTTGCAGAATGGATTTTAGAATCAGAGGATTTCGAGCTTTTCGTTGAACCACCGTTCAACCTTGTTTGCTTCCGCCATAAGGACAGCGACGATTTTAACATGAAACTGATGAATGAGGTTAACCAAACCGGCAAAGTTTATTTTACACACACAAAATTAAATGGGCAGGTTGTTTTAAGAATGAGTATTGGTCAAACAAATACTGAAGAAAAACATGTTAAAGCTGCCTGGAATTTAATCTGTGAATCAGCCAAAAGGTTGAAGGAATAATGGTTGATTAATTCATCCCGCATCATTTTGAGCTATATTCTTTTTTAAATTTCGAAGGCATACTTTCATATTTACTCAAACCTTTCCAGTACGGGCCTTCCTGTTTTATCTCTTCCAGAAAAGATATCATTTGGAGCTTCATTTTATTCAATATATCCGGTTGAGATTCAGCCAGATTATTTTGCTGGGCGGGGTCGTTAATAATATTATATAATTCAAATTCCTTCAATTCGATATTTTTTATAAAGTCCATATCCCGATCTGCAATACGATGAGTTCTAGGAAAAGAATCCAAGGCATTACCAATTAAAATATAGTCATCGGTTCGCATTGCTATTTCCGGATAAGCCCGATAAAAAAACCACATCAAAGGAGTATTCCGGTTAAAATCTTTACCATCAAATAAAGGACTCAGGCTGGTTCCGTCAATTTTCCGGTCGGTTGGAACTTCAAATCCACATACATCCGCCAGTGTCGGCAAAATATCAATCAACCCCACCGGAGTTTCATTCGTCTGTCCTTCTTTAACTTTCCCCTTCCAGTAAATAATACCCGGAACCCTTATCCCACCATCATATACTTCACCTTTTAATCCGCGTAGATTTCCTGCTGAACCACTTTTATAAGGCCCATTGTCCGAAGCAAAAACCACAAATGTATTATCAAGTAACCCCCTGGCCGAAAGCTCATTCAAAATTCGACCAGCTGCCCTATCCATATTTTCAACATTTGCAAAATACTCTGCATCCTTTTCTGCTTCGCCCGGATAATGCTGAATCAGTTCTGTTGGAGATGCAATTTTGGTATGCACCTCATGAAAGGCCACATACATAAAAAATGGTTTTTCTTTTTGATAAAATTTATCAAGCCAATCTTCTACTTCGTTTGCAAGTAATTGGCACGAATAACCGTCTGTTTCTCCAACTCTATTTCCATTTCTCACAAAATTTGAGGGATTTAAATGAGAAGGGATTGCATTATTTTCTGTTCCCAGCGAATAATCAAATCCCTGATCTTCAGGCTGCGGTTGATTTAAAGTTGAATCCTGAGGAAGGCAACTCAGGTGCCATTTTCCAAAATGTGCAGTTTGATATCCTTGTTGTTTTAAAAGCTCAGCAATTGTTATTTCAGCACCAGGTAAATGCATGGTTTGTTCCGGTGCCCGATAATTATACATTCCAACCCTTGAAGGCATTCTGCCGGTAAGCAATCCTGTGCGCGAAGGAGAACAATTAGGAGCCGGAGCATAAAAATTAGTGAATTTCATACCCCCTTTTGCAAGGTTATCCAGGTTTGGAGAATTGGCTTTTCCGCCAAAGCAATGTATATCGGTATAACCCAAATCGTCTGCCAACAATATTAAAACATTTGGTTTTACACACTCGGCTCTTTTCTCACACGAGAAGCTTATGGTTATTAAAATAAACAGAATGAAGAAATACATGCGATTCATTTTTTTAGGCGAAAATTATAAAAAAATAGATTTTCCAAAAGTGTAAATTTTACGTTTATAAAAGAATTACTAAATTTAGCATCAATTAAAATCAGTAAAAAATGACAGACTTTAAACAATTGGAAGTTTGGTTTGTAACCGGAAGCCAACACCTGTATGGACCTAAAACATTAGAACAAGTTGATAGAGACTCGTCGGCAATTGTTGACGGATTAAATCAATCGGGTAAATTGCCGGTTAAACTTGTTTTTAAACCAGTTGTAAAAACACCAGACGAAATTCTGGATATTTGCGTTCAGGCAAGTTCTGATAAAAATTGTATTGGAATTATAACCTGGATGCACACTTTTTCACCGGCAAAAATGTGGATTGCAGGATTAAAAGCGCTTAGTAAACCTTACATGCACTTACATACCCAATTTAACCGCGATCTTCCCTGGGGCGAAATTGATATGGACTATATGAACCTTCACCAAAGTGCACATGGCGATCGCGAATATGGTTTTATTAATAGCCGCATGAGGAAGAATCGTAAAGTAGTTGTTGGCCATTGGCAGGATGAAAAAGTACAAGATCAGGTAGCTTTGTGGTGCCGTACAGCAATTGGCTGGTCCGATTCGCAAGGCCTGAAAGTTGCCCGTTTGGGAGATAACATGCGAGAGGTTGCAGTAACTGAAGGTGACAAAGTTGAAGCCCAGATAAAATTTGGATGGCAAATTTCAGCATATGGTGTCGGCGATTTAGTTGAATATATTGAAAAAGTTACTGACCCGGAAGTTGACGAACTTTACAAAGAATACGAATTACTTTACGAAGTAGCCGAAAATTGCAAACCCGGAGAGAAATATCACGAAAATGTTCGGGTTCAGGCACGATATGAAATTGCCATGAAACGTTTTATGAAAGATGGTAACTTTAAAGCTTTTACTACCAACTTTGAAAACTTAACCGGTCTTTCCCAACTCCCCGGACTGGCTTCTCAACGTTTAATGGAGGCCGGTTACGGATTTGGAGCAGAAGGCGATTGGAAACAGGCAGCTCTGCTTCGTATTGTTAAAACCATGTCGAAAGGAATGAAAGGTGGAAGTTCGTTCATGGAAGACTACACGTATCATCTGGATCCGGCTAATGAAGCGGTTTTAGGTGCTCACATGCTGGAGATATGCCCTACAATTGCAGCAAAAAAACCGCGGCTTGAAGTTCAGCCATTAGGTATCGGGGGAAAAGATGCGCCGGCACGTTTAATTTTTGAGAGCGCCACCGGTGATGCAATGAATGTTACCTTAATTGATATGGGAAATCGTTTCCGTTTAATTGTAAACACACTCGATGTTATTGAACCTCTGGGTAAAATGCCAAAACTTCCGGTAGCATCAGCTTTCTGGAAAACTCATCCAAACCTGGCAGACGGAGCAGCAGCCTGGATTTATGCAGGCGGCACACACCATTCAGCTTTTACCATGGCATTAACACCGGAATATATTGAAACATTTGCCGAATATGCTGATGTTGAATTTGTTCTTATTGATAAAAACACCAATGTAACAGACTTCAAAAAAGAACTTCGTTGGAATGAAATCTATTACATGCTGGCCAACGGATTGAAATAATATTTATTCAAAGGGGTTCTTTAAAAGAGCCCCTTTTTTTTACTTCCCTAAATATCCCGACATTAAATTTCAATGTTTATTCCCTCTATTTTTATTTCATTATGATAAACTGTTATCATAATGAAAAAGAAAAATAAATAGTCATTTTTCCTAAACATCTGCAAACAAACCTATTAATCTGTCAGTATAATTCTTGCACGGGTTTTGTATTTCCAATGCCAACTTAAAACAAAAAAATAGTAAGCTATGAAACATCTTAAAATTTTATCTCCTTTCATTTTTTCTTTACTTTTCTTTATTACCAGTTGTAACACTGACGACACCAGTATTCCGGAAGGGAAAGGGAAACTAAATGTTTATATTACTGATGCTCCTTTTCCGATTGATTTAATAAACAGCACAAGCGTTAATATTAACAAAATTGAGATACGCTATAAAGCTGAATTGGATGCTGAAAGTGAACAGGATTCATTTATTGTGATAAGTGATGAGGAAATGGAAATTGATCTTCTGGATTTAACAAACGGAATAACCGAATTAATGGCCTCGATTGATTTGGAACCCGGCTATTACGATATGATACGACTTCATGTTGGAGATGCTGTAGTTGTAATGAATGATGAATCTGTATTTGACCTTAAAATTCCAAGCGGATACTCAAGTGGTCTAAAAATTAAGATTAAGCCGGCTATTTACCTTACTGAAGGACAAACATCGGATGTTCTGTTGGATTTTGATGTTAGTAAATCTTTTGTTGCCAAAGGGAATATTAAAAATCTAAAAGGATTCAACTTTAAACCCGTTGTAAGAGCTGTTTATATAAGCGCTGCCGGTCGTATTGAAGGTGATGTAACGAATGAAAATGAAGAACCGCTGGAAAATGCTTATGTAAAAATTTTACTTCCTGATGATTACGAATGGAACGAAGATTCAGCAGATTCAATAGAAGATAACTGCATTGCCTCTTTTTCGGATATAAACGGTGAATTTAAAATCATCGGGCTGCCGATTGGTGATTATACAGTAGTTTGTGAATTAGAAGGATACACTAATGATACCATTGAGAATGTAACTGTAAAAGCAGGAGAATCAACAAAAATAAATTTTCAAATGATAGAAGAACCACTGGTAGAACTACCTGCAAATTAATTTTATTTTCAATTTCTCGATTATCTATTTTAATAGTTGTAAAAGAGTCGTTCAGGTAGAGCGGCTCTTTTCTTTCAATTCAAAATTGAACCGAAACATGGTAGACTCCCTAAAACATTAATTCAAAAAACATGGTATTTTCTTGCTTTCTGCATTCAAAAAAAATGAATCGACTTTAGGAGTTTCACAAAAAAGCAATTTTTATAAAACCGAAAATAAGGTCTTCGCTTTTACGTAAAAAAAAGAAACTTGAATAACAAGAAAAATCCTGGTCGTCAGTGAAAAATTCTAATGCCTGATTTTACTGAGATTATTTAAAGTTTGAAATTGTGTTTCTAAATCTTCTTTTGCATAAAACTGCCCGTGTGCAAAATTCAGAAACTTTAGAATTTTAAATGCATTAAACTTGTGGAAAAACCGGCTTTGAAACGAATCCGAGGTTGAGCAGTTTTTGTTTAAATCGCTGACTTCATCCCAAAAATGATCTTCTTCGATAAACCGTTGAACAGATTCCGGCAAGGTGTTTATTATTTCATCAAACAACTTTTTCTCGGTTTTATAAAAATTGTGTTTTACATTGAAAAGCGACTTTAAATCCATGAATGCCTTAAAATTGTAGGTTCGGGTTAAGTCCTCCTCTCCTTTCATCCACTTTTGAAGAATTGGTCCTGTGCCGAATGGAACACGATCGGAAATTCGGGCTGAGGGAAAAACTTTGGTCGATTTAATTTCGCCAACTATTCCAACCTGAACAAGATTTTGCAGGAAATAAAAATCTTCACCGGCCTGTCTTCGGTTCATTCCGCCACGTTTTACATAAGCACCAGCTTTTACCACAAATGCGGAGCCAACTGTAAACATCGGATAAGGATAACCTACATATTCGAGAGCCATTTTATAGTAATTCATATATTTCTCGTACAATCGAATTCCTTCCAAATGCTTTGACTCCAGTTCTTCAGTTTGATGCTGGAAAGCAATTGTTGCTCCAACATGTTTCGGATTTCTAGTAAAATAATTTTCAATTTCGACGAAATAATTTTTCTCCACTAAAGTATCAGCATCAAGCGAAACGATGATTCCATTTGGCTTTTCAAGTAAATCGAATCTTCGTACCGCTTCATCCATGCCCGATTTTCGGGCTAAACCGGCACCCGCCCATTTTTTCTGCAACTCAACCGGACCAACTGCATAAAAATCAATTTTAGGATTTGAACTTTCTGAAATCCAATTTTCAATCTTTCGCTTTGTTTCCAAATTGTAACTTTTAGTTTTTTCGTCTTCAGTTTCGGAATGATTAATAAGAATAATTACTTCAACATTTGATTTTGGAAACTCGCAATGCAAAACAGATTCAAGTGTTTGTAAAATATCGGGTTCCCGAAAACATGGAATCACAACAATAATTTCGCATTCCGTTTTTGGCTGAACGTCAATAAGAGCTTTTCGATTATCTTTCTGTAAATATTTTTCTGCAAACATTTTAATTCAAAAGTACAATTAAAAGCAAAAAAAAAATCCGGGAACCAGCCCGGATTTCCTTAATTTGTTTCCCAATTAATTATTTCGATGTTCCTTTATATCTTTCGTTCATTGCCTTTAAAATATCGGCAGTAATATTGTCTGCTTCATCACCAATTAAGATATTGGCAGCATTAAAAACGTAATCGTATTTTTTACCGACGTTAAAACTGTTCAGACAACTCATTAAACTATCCAGAATCTGTTGGTTATTTGCAGCCTGCATTTCAGCTAATTTTCCTGATAATTCCTGGTCCATTTTTGAAACTTCCTGCTCAATTCCCAACAAACGGTCACGTTCCTGAATGGCACGCTGTTCTGTTAAAAATCCTCCACGTTGCAATTTTTCCTGAAATGCTGCAGCATCTCGTTCAAAAGATTGACGTTTTGTACCGTATTCAGTTGTGTAAGCTTCCTGCTTACTTGTAAAATCATCGTGTAAGTCTTCGGCAAGCTTATAATTCAAAATTACTGAATCGGCTTTTACATAGGCAATTTTTAATCCGCCATGACTTACTACGGCTTTTGATTCACCCGAATAACTCTCAGCCGATTTACCACCTGTAAAATGCAAAACATATAAAACCGCCACTGCAACAAACAGTACAATGCTAATAATTAATGATGTTCCCTTCATTCTATTTTAATTTTTGTTTTTTTTTAATTTCGACAAAGATAATTTTTTAGTTGGAACGGAATTAATCCTTTTAGCAGTTTTTTAAACAATTTGCAAATCAGCAACTTCAATTAAAAACATGCATAAAATCATAAACTCCGGCTGATAAACATCATTGAAATAAATGTACGCCGCGCTTATTTTTACCATTGACAAAAATTCATTCACCTTAAATTTAAAATGTTGAATAAACTCATTGCAAATATTTTGCCCCACATGCCAAAGAAATTGGTTTGGGTTTTCTCTAAAAGGTATATTGCAGGCGAAACCATCGAAGAAGGAATTTTAGCTTCCAAATTACTCAATGAAAAGGATATTCTGGTTACAATTGATTTATTGGGTGAATTTATAAGCACATTGCAAGAAGCAGAAGACAATAAAAACCAGTATTTGGATATTATTACCAGATTTACGGATGAAAATGTAAAGGGTAATTTTTCACTTAAACCTACCATGTTCGGACTTCTTCTCAACAAAGAGACTTGTGTAAAACACATTCGGGAAATCGTTACGTTTGCAGCACAAAAGAATTCGTTTGTGCGGATCGACATGGAAGATTCGCAGTGTGTTGATGCAGAAATTGAAATTTTTGAAGAACTGAGAAAAGAATTTCCAGGTAACGTGGGATTGGTGCTCCAGGCGTATATGCATCGTACAAAAGCAGATTTGGAACATTTGAATAAATTGAATTCAGAAAATTTCCCAATAAACTTCCGTTTATGTAAAGGAATTTATGTTGAACCTGAAGAAATTGCTTTTAAAGGCTATCAGGAAGTAAGAGACAATTATCTGAAAGATCTGGAATTTATGTTTCAGAATAAAATGTATGCAGCAATTGCAACGCATGATAAATTCCTGATTGACAATGCTTATCAATTGATTGAAAAATATAATGTTCCAAAGGACAGATATGAATTTCAAATGTTGTACGGGGTAACTCCTGAACTTCGTCAATCGATTGTAGACAAAGGTCACACCATGCGGGTTTATGTACCTTACGGGAAACACTGGTTTAATTATTCTACCCGAAGGTTAAAGGAGAATCCGAAAATAGCATCAGATATTATAAAAGCACTATTTGTACGAGGGTAATAATTGTGTCAAGAAATGAGAAGGATGGTTTTGCCATCCTTTTTATTTCTACATTTTTTTAAAAATAAGCTCATTCAATGGTCGCTTAGGAACATGATGAACGTCATTTGAATCGCGCCAGTATTTTATATCATTATTTTTTACATCTTCTAAGACCACTTCTTCTGCCGGCTTTCCCAACGCTATAATCCATAAAATTTCGAGATGTTCAGGCAGCTCCAGTATCTCTGAGACCTTTCGTTTGTTAATAGAACCAACAATACAACCTCCAAATCCGTCTTCAACGGCGCCAAGTAAAATGCTCTGAATAGCGATTCCGTCATCACAGTAATAATTATCAGTCAACGATTTATCTATCAAAACTGCAATATAAGCACTTGGACGTTCATTTTCGGCTGGCCCTTTCCAACCCGTTAAATAACCTGCCCAGGCTAAATTGGGATATATCTTTTCATTAACTTGTTTGTCAGTAGAAACAACATATTTTAATGGTTGCATATTTCTGCCACTCGCAGAAAATCTTGCCAGTTCAATCCATTTCTCAAGTTGTTGATGTGTTATTTCCACGTTCGAATCAAATCTTCGGTAGCTACGATTCCGCATTATAATTTCACGAATCATTTTAGTTGATTTTAGTTCAATTAATTTCTGTTTTTATCCGATTAATGCTAAATTTAGGGTGCAGAAAAAGGATAAAGTACTAAGTTATAAAATTAAAAAAATACTGACCAAACTTAACCACTTAGATACTTATAACTTCACTTTATCCTTTCTTTCTTAAACGTCAGATTCTATTTTCTATTGTTTTTAACAAAGAGATTTTAAAACATCTTCTTCCGTTAATTCAAAATAACATTGTTTTCGCTTGAATATAATTTATAGTTTTGTGGAACAGAACAGAACAGCCAAAACGATGTAAGCCAAAATTTATGAGCAAATTCAAATTTAATGTCGATAACAATTCAAATGTTCTGAAATTTCAGCAACTGGTAGATGCTATTATCGATTCAATCAGCAGAAATCAGTTAAAAGAAGGTGAGATGTTACCTTCGGTTAACCAAATTATGAGCGAATGTCAGCTTTCGCGAGATACTGTTTTTAAAGCATACGCAGAGTTAAAAAAACGTGGCGTAGTTGAATCTGTTCCTAATCGCGGATATTTCGTCACAAAACAGATTACAAAAGTCTTTCTTTTTCTCGACACATTTAAAGCTTACAAAGAAGTTCTGTATGGTTCGTTTTTAAAACATCTTCCTAAAAATATCAGTGTCGATTTACATTTTCATCATTACAACATTGATGTTTTTGAAACAATTATTGGTGAGAGCTTAGGAAAATACAGTTCTTACATTGTAATGAATTTTGATCACCGGAAAGTAGCCGAGATTACATCGAAAATACCCGATGAACAACTACTGATTATTGACTGGAAAATCCATTCAAAAACAAACATTTCCTCAGTCTATCAAAACTTTGGAGAATCGGTTTACTCCTGTTTAAAAAACAATATTGAAAAAATATCAAAATATCAAGAATTTACCTTCTATTATCCAAAATTTACGTATCATCCCAAGGAATCTGTCGAATATTTTAAGAAATTCTGTACCGATTTTAACATCAAACATTCAGTTATTTACGACGATGACCGGTTTACGATAAAAAAAGGGGGGCTCTACTTTTTAGTTAGTGACAGAACGCTGGCCAGTTTTCTTGATCAATGCGATAAAAAAGGATTTGAACCGGGCCGCGAAACAGGTGTAATTTCATACAACGAAACACCAATGAAAAAATATGTAAAAAATGGAATTACTGTAATTTCAACCGATTTTGAACTTATGGGACAAAAAGCTGCCGAATTTGTTTCTACCGGAAATTCAGTACAATTTGAGGTTCCGACAATTCTAAAACTGCGTTCGTCGCTATAGTGTGTTTTATAACATTAATTTTGATTTTGAAGAAAAAATAATACCATCTAATTTTAAAAGCATAACAGAACAGAACAGTTCAATCTAAAAAATATTAATAAAACACTGAATATCATGCACCTACTTGGATTTGACATTGGGAGTTCCTCTGTAAAAGTTTCGTTAGTTAACGGTGAGAACGGACATTATGTTGCAAGTTCTTTTTACCCAAAGCAGGAAATGGCAATCACTGCTCATCAGGCAGGATGGGCCGAACAGGAACCCGAATTGTGGTGGAAAAACCTAAAACTCGCTTTGGCTGACGTTTTGAAAGAATCGAAAGTTGATAAGAATGACATAAAATCGATAGGTATTTCCTACCAAATGCATGGATTGGTAATGGTAGATAAAAATCAAAAAGTTATCCGGCCATCTATTATCTGGTGCGACAGCCGCGCAGCAGTAATCGGAGATAAAGCTTTTAATGAAATTGGAGGTCAGCGTTGTTTGAGCAACTTGCTCAATTCACCAGGAAACTTTACAGCTTCAAAACTAAAATGGGTAAAAGACAATGAACCTGAATTATTCAGTAAAGTCTATAAAATCATGCTCCCCGGCGATTTCATTGCCATGAAACTCACAGGTGAAATTCAAACTACAGTTAGTGGATTATCGGAAGGTATTATGTGGAACTTCAAGGAAAACACAATTGCAGACATGCTTTTTGAAAACTACGGTTTTTCTTCTGAAATCATTCCAGAAATTGTGCCGACTTTTGCCAGTCAGGGTCAAATAACGAAACAGGCTGCTGCCGAACTCGGACTTTCACCTGAAACCACAGTTAGTTACCGGGCCGGAGACCAACCTAACAATGCACTTTCGCTAAATGTTCTGAATCCGGGAGAAATTGCCACAACTGCTGGCACTTCAGGCGTTGTTTACGGTGTGAGTGACGAGATAAAATACGACCCTCAATCGCGGGTAAATACCTTCGCTCATGTAAATTACACCAACGAAAATCCCAGGTTAGGAGTTTTACTTTGTATTAACGGTACCGGTATTTTAAATGCCTGGTTAAAACGAATGCTTGGAGAAAATCTTTCGTATGAACAAATGAATGATGAAGCCTCAAAAGTTGCGATTGGTTCAAATGGATTATCTGTTTTACCATTTGGGAATGGCGCAGAGCGTGTTTTAAACAACAAAAATGTAGGCTCAATGATGAGCGGCATCAATTTCAACATTCACCAAAAAGGACACTTATTGAGAGCAGCTCAGGAAGGAATTGTTTTTTCTTTTAAGTATGGAATGGACATTATGAAAAATATTGGGATTAATGCTTCGGTTATCCGTGCCGGAAAAGCAAATATGTTCCTGAGTCCGGTTTTTAGAGATACACTTGCCGGAATTACCGGAGCAACTATTGAACTTTATAATACAGACGGCTCAATTGGTGCAGCTCGTGGTGCAGGAATTGGTTCCGGTTATTATAAATCATATTCCGAAGCATTTTCAAACCTGAAAAAATTAGAAGTAATAGAACCGAATCTTTCTAAAACAAAAGAATATGAGGCTGCTTACCATAGTTGGAAAACAGAACTGGAAAAAGCCATTAATTGAAAATTCAATCCAATTAAAAATAATTCATTAACAAATAAAACTATAAAGATGGAAGTATTAAAAGGCAACAAAGAGTATTTCAAGGGAATTGATCAGGTTAAATATGAAGGCCCTGAATCAAAAAATCCACTTGCATTTAAATGGTACGACGAGAACAAAGTTATTGCAGGTAAAACTATGAAAGATCATCTGCGTTTTGCAGTTGCTTACTGGCATACCTTCTGCGGAACTGGTGGAGATCCATTCGGTCCGGGAACCCAGATTTTTCCGTGGGATGGTGCTACTGATGTTATGGATGCAGCAAAAGAAAGAATGGATGCGGCTTTCGAATTCATTACCAAAATGAATATTCCCTTCTATTGTTTTCACGACACCGATGTTGTTGGCGACGGTTCAGTCTTCGAAATTGAAAAAAGACTGGCAAAAATGGTAGAATATGCCAAAGAAAGACAAGATGCTTCGGGTGTAAAATTGCTATGGGGAACAGCAAATGTCTTTTCAGCTCCTCGTTATATGAACGGTGCTTCTACAAATCCTGATTTCACAGTAGTGGCAAATGCCGGCGTTCAAATTAAAAATGCAATTGATGCCACCATTGCCCTGGGTGGAACCAACTATGTATTCTGGGGAGGACGGGAAGGTTACATGAGCTTACATAATACTGACACAAAACGCGAACTTGCTCATATGGGGCAATTTCTGACAATGGCTCGCGATTATGGCCGAAAACAAGGTTTTAATGGTACTTTCCTTATTGAACCAAAACCAATGGAGCCGACAAAACATCAGTATGATTATGATTCGCAAACTGTAATTGCGTTCCTAAAAGCAAATGGTTTAGAAAAAGATTTCAAATTGAATATTGAAGTAAACCATGCTACACTTGCCGGACATACTTTTGCGCATGATTTAAGAATGGCTGCCGATGCAGGACTTCTTGGTTCAATCGATGCAAACAAAGGGGATTATCAAAATGGTTGGGATACAGATGAATTTCCGACAAACATTTATGAAATTACCGAAGCCATGCTTGAAATTATGCAGGCAGGCGGTTTTGTAACCGGAGGTATTAATTTCGACGCTAAAACAAGAAGAAATTCTACTGATTTGGAAGATATTTTTATTGCTCACATTGGCGGAATGGATGTGTTTGCCCGTTCACTGGTAATTGCGGATAAAATTCTGAATACATCAGATTATCTAAAAATGCGCAAAAATCGTTATGCTTCTTATGATTCGGGCAAAGGTGCTGAATTTGAAACAGGGAAACTTAAGTTAGAAGATTTAAGAACGATTGCAAAAGAAGTTGGCGAACCAAAACAAATTAGTGGAAAACAGGAATTAATTGAGCAGCTAATTAACTGGCACATTTAATTAATATTTATACCAATAAAAACGAAAGGGCGGGAGAAATAAATTCTTATTTTCCCCGCCTTCTCTATCAATAACAAAATTTAAAAACGAACTCAACCCTCATTTGGGTTGCCAATAACAAACCTTAGGTGAAACAATTTTACCTTCGGTTTTTAACACTTTCATTGCTTTATCAACTTCTTTTTTATCCAATCCTGCAGCCGCCGCTATTTCTCCTGCTTTGAGTGGCTTTCCCGCAGCTTTCATCGCATCAAGTACTTTTTCTACACTCATGATTATTGCATTTATTTTGAAAATCGTTCCGAAATTACTTTCCAATCCACTATTTTCCAAAAATCTTCGATGTATTTAGGACGAAGGTTCTTCTTGTCAATATAATAAGCATGTTCCCAAACATCGCAGGTTAAAACAGGTTTTTTACCCATTGTCATTGGGTTCCCGGCATTACTTGTCTGAATAATTTCAAGCTCATCATTCTCATTTATAACCAACCAAGCCCAACCTGAGCCAAACAAAGTAGCAGCTGCCTTATTAAATTCCTCCATAAATTTCTCAACCGAACCAAACTTTTTCTCTATCGCAATCTTTAATTCATCCTTGGGCTCCTGACATCCATCCGGTTTAAATTGCATAAAATAGAAAGTATGATTCCAAACTTGCGCACCATTATTAAAAATACCGCCCGATGATTTTAGAATAATCTCTTTTAATGTAGAATTCTCAAATTCAGTTCCTTTTATCAGATTATTCACATTGTTTACATAAGCCTGATGATGTTTACCGTAATGATATTCAAGTGTTTTTTCACTAATGTATGGCTCCAAAGCATTTTTTGCATATGGAAGTACCGGTAATTCAAATGTCATAATTTTAACGTTTAAAGTTGTACAAATTGTTTTTGATTTTCTTTTAAAATTATAACATTTCGGACTGAAATGAGATTAAAACCGATAGAAAATTGAGAATAAGTTAAAATAAATATAGATATTTCAAATGCATTACAAGCTTATCCGGCTATACTGATTAACATAATGTTTAACAATTAAGCATTAAAAACCCCGGAGCCTCTGCCCCGGGGAAAAAACCAAAAATCAACTAACCTTTAAACCGCCTGGCGACTTCATCCCAGTTGATGAGATTCCAAAATGCATTCACATAATCCGGACGTCTGTTTTGATAATTAAGGTAGTACGCATGTTCCCACACATCAATCCCTAAAATCGGCGTACCTTTAACTTCCGCAACATCCATCAGCGGATTATCCTGGTTAGGCGTTGACGAAACCGCCAGTTTTTTATCTTGAAGAACCAACCAAGCCCAACCAGATCCAAAGCGCGTTGTAGCAGCTTTGTTGAAAGCCTCCTGAAAATTTTGTAACGAACCAAATGAATCATTAATTGCATCAAGTAGCACTCCACTCGGGCTTTTCGCACCTCCGGGGGCAATAACATCCCAATACAAATTGTGGTTATAAAAACCACCTCCATTATTTCGAACTGCTGCCGAGTATCCTGAAACACCAGATAATATCTCTTCTATTGATTTACTATCCAAATCAGTACCTGCTATAGCAGCGTTTAAATTATTTGTGTATCCTGCATGATGCTTGTCATGGTGAAGTTCCATTGTTCTGGCATCAATATAAGGTTCTAATGCAGTGTAATCGTATCCTAATTTTGCTAATTCAAAAGCCATTTCTAATTATTTTTAAAGATTTAAATATATTTTATTCCGAAACAAAATTAATTGCTATTTAGAATTAATCCAAATCTTTGTTGTTAAAAACGTATTGAAATGATTTATTGTTCATAGTTAACGTCTATATTTTTCAACTTTTTCTCCTAAATACATACAACCTCTTCTAATTCACTTTATTACACAAATAAACTAAAGATATTTTATCGGGCCATAATGGTGGCGGAATAAGTTCTCATTATCCGCGGGTAATGATTAAGATTCTGCTTTGCAGCTATCTGAGTAATATCTACTTTTTCCGGAAAGCTACCCAATTGAGGAAAACATTCATTACATGAGGACTCAGGATCAGGCAACACTTAATTTCCAAATGAACAACAAATTCCGCAGTCTAAAACTGAAACACACCATCCAAACTTTGTTCGCCCAATGGTACAACTCAGGCAGAAACAGGCTAAGTGAACCTCAATGCTCTGTACATTAACGGAACCAGGATTAAAGTAACATTGAACCACACACTCCCTTTGTTTGACGTGGACCGATTGAAAATTACAAAGAGAAACTTGAGAATAAAATCGAAATTGTTTTAAAATATTAAGGCGAATATTTATACTGACTCTATGATTAAACAAAAGATAACCAGCAATATACAATTCACAATAAACTTCCAATGCAGAGGATCAGCCTAATTAAATGAATAATGCCCAACGCTAGATAAGAAACGGCAGAAGCAATTGACGCAACGAGAATCGGACGCCAGAGTAAAACTCCATTAGATCCAAAGCGATATTTGGATAGATGAAATCGAATAATAAGACTAACCATTTCACCATCAATATATTGAGAAAGTTTTAAATTAAGTTGGGTTTAATTATAATCGGCATAATCTGAAAAAGTAATACCCATAATTATGTATTCAGAAAAGGAGAAAAATAATCTATTATGTCATTTTTGAGGTGATAAGCATAAAAAACATTCAATTGAGAAAGTCTCTATCCCAAAATTAAAGTGACAACAGAAATTAGGAGATTTCAGCATAAAAAAGAGACTGCCTTTTTGGACAGCCTCTTTTCTCTTAATAATTGGCCTACAATTTAATTCGTGTTGCTATTTTTTCTTGAAAACTACTTTATCATTGTAAACCGCATTACCCAAGATCACCCGATAAACATACATTCCACTTATAATTGCTTCGGGATTGAATTCAGCTTCATAGCATACTTTACCTTCAATCGGTTGTTCGAAGACAGTTTTTATTAACCTGCCTGTCATATCATACATATCAATTCGTGCATAAACAGATTCAGGTGAATTAAATTCGAAACGTAATTTATCGTTGAACGGATTCGGATAAACTTTTAGATTAATTTTTTCAATATCAGAATTCAGTTCAGGTAGCATTTTAACAGATTTTGAAGCATCTATGCTATAGGTACAGTAAATCGAATATTTGTAATCCTTTATATTTGATGTGCCAAATACACCCGGCATTCCCGTTGACCATGTCCCAGATGCCGAAGCCCTGCCGGGGGTGCCTGTTATGTACCTTATTCCCGGGTTACTCTCAAATAACCACGCTAGCCATACCGTTTCTCCCGATGTAACCGATACACTGCTGCTCAATGATACAGTTTGCCAACCCGTAGCAGAACTTACTGCCGTTACTGGCGTTATCCCAAGCCGGGAACCCGGATTCCCTGATAAATCGGAATAGACTCCCAGAAGTAAACTCCCGCTTCCTCCAAGGTGATAAATGGATATACTCTGGATGTCTCCGCTTTCAACAAACGTTACAGGCATTGCACGCAGATTTGCATCTGTCGATGGATACGGATAAATATCCGTGTAACCCAGGTCTTCTTCTGTCGTTATCTCATTTTCCTGACTTACCGTTACTGTTTTAGCTGAAACCCCTGAACCTGTAATTGTAACAGTTGCTTCACGTGGTTCTGTCCCCGTATTGGCTGTATTTGCAGTAACTACAATTGTCTGGCTGTTTGAACCCGTTTCCGGTACCACATCAAGCCAGTCTGCATCATCGGAAATACTCCAACTGGTATTCGATGTAATATCAAAACTTCCACCTGAACCAGAGTTATATCCTAAAACAATGCTTTCCGGTGAAACCGATAATGCAGAAGGTTCTGGAACACCCGTGCTATAGGTACAGTAAATCGAATATTTGTAATCCTTTATATTCGATGTGCCAAATACACCCGGCATTCCCCCTGACCATGTCCCCGATGCTGAAGCCCGCCCCGGGGTGCCGGTTATATACCTTATTCCAGGGTTGTTCTCAAATATCCATGCAAGCCATACCGTCTGCCCTGAGGTAACAGCTACACTACCAGTCAATGATACTGTTTGCCAGCCTGCAACTGAACTAACTCCCGTCATTGCAGTTAATCCAAGTCGGGAATCTGGCTTCCCTGATAAGTCAGAGTAAACGCCCAATAGTAAACTCCCGCTCCCACCATTGTGATATATGGATATACTCTGGATGTCTCCGCTTTCAACAAACGTTACAGGCATTGCACGCAGATTTGCATCTGTCGATGGATACGGATAAATATCCGTGTAACCCAGGTCTTCTTCTGTCGTTATCTCATTTTCCTGACTTACCGTTACTGTTTTAGCTGAAACCCCTGAACCTGTAATTGTAACAGTTGCTTCACGTGGTTCTGTCCCCGTATTGGCTGTATTTGCAGTAACTACAATTGTCTGGCTGTTTGAACCCGTTTCCGGTACCACATCAAGCCAGTCTGCATCATCGGAAATACTCCAACTGGTATTCGATGTAATATCAAAACTTCCACCTGAACCAGAGTTATACCCTAAAACAATGCTTTCCGGTGAAACCGATAATGCAGAAGGTTCTGGAACACCCGTGCTATAGGTACAGTAAATCGAATATTTGTAATCCTTTATATTCGATGTACCAAATACACCCGGCATTCCCCCTGACCATGTCCCCGATGCTGAAGCCCGCCCCGGGGTGCCGGTTATATACCTTATTCCAGGGTTGTTCTCAAATATCCATGCAAGCCATACCGTCTGCCCTGAGGTAACAGCTACACTACCAGTCAATGATACTGTTTGCCAGCCTGCAACTGAACTAACTCCCGTCATTGCAGTTAATCCAAGTCGGGAATCTGGCTTCCCTGATAAATCTGAATAAACGCCCAATAGTAAACTCCCACTCCCACCATTGTGATATATGGATATACTCTGGATGTCTCCGCTTTCAACAAACGTTACCGGCATAGCCCGAAGATTTGCATCTGTCGATGGATACGGATAAATATCGGTATAGCCTAAGTCAACTATTTCAACCTCGTTCTGTTCAACTGTAACGATTGCAACACAGTTTGAAATATTACCATGTTCATCTTCAGCAGTTATGGTAACCAAAACCGGACTATCTAAGTCAGCAATGGTAAATGAGCTGATATCAATGCTCAAATCAACATCGGCTATTCCAGAGCAATTATCCACAACAGAATTTAATACATCTTCCGGATCTATCGAAGCAAAACCATCGATCAAATTAACTGTAATATCCTTACAAATAACCTCAGGATCAACATCATCAACAACAGTAAATGTTACCGAACATTCATCTGTATTGCCTGCATCATCGGTTGCTGTCCAAGTTACCGTGTGTTCACCCAGACCAAACGGTCCGGCATCATCCGCCTCAATATCCACATCTGTATCCAGATTATCCGTTGCGGTTGCTTCTCCAAGTTCGGCAAGTGTGACTTCACAATCATCTTCTCCTGTTGATATAATTGTATTAACAACAGGACAGGTAATTTCAGGTGCTATATTATCTACAAAAACTGCGGTAACAGTCCTGTTCCCGTTCATCGTCACCTGACAGGTTGCATCGCCAGTGCAGGCTCCTTCCCAATGGTCAAATCTGTAGTCAGCCCCTGGAGTTGCAGTAATATCAACAACTGAACCTGCAGCATAAATATGAGTACCTTCTTCAGGATTGGTAGTTCCGGTTCCTGCAGGGCTCACTTCCATTGTCAACTCATATTCGGATTGATTTGTTGGAAGAATATCATATGTGTAAGAAACTTCACCATTGGTAACCCCATCTCCACTGATTGAAGATCTTACATAATCAACAGTTGCTTTGCCTGATGAAACAGTTACAAGTAAATGTCCTGAATTTGGCAAATTTCCCAAAACACTATTTTCTGTTTTTACATACGAACTTGCATCGTACAAATCAAATCCATACCCAGTCATTCCCGGCGAAGGAACCAACTGATATACAACACCATCGCGTTCTTCATGGACAAACTGATGATCATGCCCATGAAAGAATGTACTTACTCCATTTTCAACCATTAACTGGTGAATAGGATCTTCTCCAAAACGTGAATCAATTCGTTCGGTAGTAAACCCCCAGGTTCCATTTGCATTTTGTCCACCTGTTTCAAAATATGATGCTGCTTCAGCACCTCCGCGAACATAACCAGGGGCACCAGCTGCTCCTGAAACAGTCAGAATACCTCCTACAACGTGATGAGAAAATACAAATTTGTATTTTGCTGAACTGTTTTCAAGTGTATTTCTGAACCACTCATATTGTTGAGCACCTAAGGTCCAATCCCACTGATCACCGGTTGTAGTTTCATCATTATCCTCACCAGATCCTGTAATGGTTCCATATGGTTTCGTCAAAGTGTATTGGAAAGGATCAAGTATTACAAAAAGGGCATCTCCCCATTCAAATGCATAATAGTCTTCACGTAATTGATCTCCTCCGATTGCGGAAAGCAGATCACTGTTACCAGAGTAAAATCCATCAGGTACAGGATTTGGGAAATACTGCTTTCTTGCTTTGATACTTGCAAGCGCCCGGCTGAAAGGTGTATCATCAAGATTCCATCCTTCTTCATTTTCATGATTTCCTATTACAACAAAGACAGGAGTTGAATGACTAAAATTGCCAAAATATGGTCGTTGACCTTCATAGACAGTATTAACCTGTTCCTGTGTACCTGTTTGATAAGTTCCTACTCCAAGGTCTGTACTGATAATAAAAGCATCTCCCAAATCCAAATGGAAATCAGGCATTTCGGAAGCAATGTTTAAAGTTGCCTGTTCATACCTGTCTGGTGAATTACTGGAGAATGTCTGCCCAAGGTGGGAGTCAGAAGTTATTGAGAATGTAAACGTTTCATCAGTTGCTCTTTGAGTATGGAATGAATACTCTTCACCTGGAAGCCATGTACCTGTTCCCTCTTCAAGGAAAACCAATCGATAATAATATCTAGTATCAGAAGAAAGACCAGAAATTAACCTGTTAACAGGAGTACCAGATGCAATTGCTACTGAACCCGTTTGACCGGTATAATTACCCGATGAAGTACCATATTCAATATAAATCTCACCATTCAAATCCATCAGGGTATTTACATTAATTGAAGAATTTGTCGGTCTGGATAATACAATATTGTAATCATCTGAAGACAAAACATCCGTTGTTTTGAAAGTAGCAATACTTGCAGCCCAGTAAGGATTGTTGGTAACCGTTTTAGCTGCTGTAAACTGTCCGGTTGAAGTGACTATTTTGTATCCCATTGACACACGCCATTCATAGCTGGCGCCAGAAGTTTTAATTTGAGGTCCGGTTACAAATTCATTCAGCCAGGTTCCTACACCTGCGTCGGTTGCTTCTTCTGTCCCAATCATTCCTATTATAAGTTCATTAGCCTGAACAGTAATCCCGGTTGGACCGGAAGAAATATCATTACCCTGAGCCGTTTCCTGATCGCCAAGTACAGGGTATCCGTGTGCCTGGTCGAGTGGTTCTATTGCAGCAAGACCGGAGAAAACAGATGCGACTGCGACCCTGCTTGGAACAGATGATGTAGTAATTGTAATCGTATTTCCATCAACCAATGCTTTGTCAACATGAGCATAGAAAATATAAGAACGTCCGTGCGAATAAGTTACGGCAACAGAAGCCAGATGATAAGTATTACCCTGACTATCAGTCACTATTGGCTCATTGTAAGTTTGAGCTCCACGGGATGCAAAACCAACTATAATTGTATTTCCTGTATTTACACCGGCAGATCCAACCGGAATTTCCAGAGTTGTCCCTTCATCATTTTCCGTTACACTTCCAATATCTCCCAGGTAAATAATCGATCCAGGAGGTGCTTCGACAAAATTGGCAGTAACTGTTTTTGTAGCATCCATGGTTACAGTTGTACTGGCTAATCCGGAATTTGCAACATCGCCAGTCCATGAATCAAATACATAACCTGCACTTGGAATAGCAGTGATACTAACAACTTTATTTTTTTCGTATGAATAGGTTCCTTCAGCCGGAGATGTTGTTCCGCCACCAGAAGCTCCTACTGCAATGGTTAATTCATAAGAAGGAATTAATGAGAAATTAGCAGTAACACTTGCATCCGAATTAATGATAATGGTTGCTGGATTTTCAGAACCGGACAACGCACCTGACCATCCATCAAACTGATAGCCGATCGCCGGAGTTGCAGAAATTTCCACTTCGCTACCTTCCGCGTAAGAATGTTCTCCTACTGCAGGATCAGTAGTACCATTACCGGTAATGCTTAATGACAATGTATAATAGGTTGGTTCCGGAACATCAACTGAGCCATTGGTTACCGTTAAAAAGGGAAGTAAATTTGTAAAGCTTCCGGCAGCGGCCATAGCAGTATATCCCAAATCCAAATCACATACTCCGGATCCAATTACATTAAAAGTTACTGTAAGCATAAGAATATTCCCGGTTGCACCTGAAGCATTTGCACCATTAAATGCCAAATGACCGGCCGAAGGATTTGTAGCACCGGTAAATCCTGATGCAAGACTTGAACAACTAACATATGAAAGCACACTGGTATTCCAATCCAGAGAAGCGGTGAAGCTTCCAAGGTTTTCATTTGGTGAACTCATGTTAGTCATATTAATGTAAATAGCAGCAGTTATTTGATCGTTTACATTAGGGGTTACATCTGATGGTATAATAATAGAATTAACATAATCTCCTGTACCTATTTCCTGGAAATTAGCAGTGATGTTCAAATCTTCTTCAATCGTTACAGTTAAAGGATTGTTTGTTGAAATAATATCACCCGACCATGCGCTAAACCCATTTTCAGGATCTGCAATTGCCGTAAGCACAACTTCATCTCCATAATGATAGGTTGCCTGATCAGGATCTTTGCTGACAGAACCATTTCCAACTATTGCTACATCCAATGTATATTCAATTGGTGTAAAAGTTGCAGTAACAGTCTTATTAGCATCCATAGTAACTGTTGTACTGGCTAAACCGGTGTTCTCAACATCACCTGACCAGCTACCAAATGTATATCCCTGTGCGGCAGTAGCCGAAATGCCAACCACTGTATTTTCAGGATAAGAATAAGGTCCGCCAACTGTTGGTGAAGTAGTTCCACCAGCAGTAGGGCTGGCTGCCATTGTTAAATTATAAGTTTGTTCTGTTGATGCAGGCTTGATTGGTACTGCTGCAATTGCCCACCAACTTGAACTGGCCGCTGTCCAACTCATCGTTACCGAGTTCCCTAAAGCTTCTTCGGTGCTGGACGATGATCTTGTATTGCCTGCAAAACCAGTCCATAATTCTGTTTGATCAGCTCCCGGAGTTAATGTCTGAGTTTCACCGGAAGCACCCTGGAATACATTATCAAAAACCAACTCGTCACCATTTAACCCGGATAATGTAATGGTTGGCGCCGTTCCTTGCTCTACAGAAAGATCTCCAACCGGAGTACCTAAAGGTGTTGTTTGATCTACTCCTTTAAAGTTAGCCGCACCGGCAATAATACCATTGGAAACTGAACCAGAGAAGGTTATTGTTACTGTACCGGTTTGTCCGCTTGCAGGACCAACAAGACTGTAAATAGCTGAATAACGAGGATTTGACGTATTATAACCCAGTTGAGTTATAACTTCTGATAATGCGACAGCACTACCACCAGAAGGAGTAAATGTTATTGAAGAAATACCCCTGTCGGCAGTACCGCAATTCCAGGATACTCCTACCAGCATCAACCGATCTGTCCCTGTCCCTGTAGTATGGCTGAAACTCAAACTGCTTACATCATCTCCGGTACCTGAGGAAACGTCTCCATCCAAACCAATCAAACTTGGTACATATTCAATAAATGTAGCAGTTATCGTTTTGCTTCCATTCATGGTAACGGTAACCGGATTTTCACTTCCACCTAAATCACCGCTCCATCCGTCGAATACCCAACCAGCATCAGCTGTGGCAGTAAGTATTACTTCATCTCCGTAATGATATGTCGCCTGATCCGGATTTTTGCTGACGGAGCCATTTCCTGCAGCACTCAGTACTAATGTGTATTCATCCTGGGTAAAATTAGCAGTTACCACCTGATCCGCATCCATAGTCACTGTTGTACTGGCAGAACCGGTATTTTCGACATCTCCTGACCAACTTGCAAATGTATATCCCGTAACAGCGGTAGCTGTAATGCTGACTTCATCATTTTCAGGATATGTATATGGGCCACCGACTGCAGGAGTTGTTATACCTCCTTCAGCTGGACTTGCTATCATTGTTAAAGTATGTGTTGGTCCAACAACGGCGGGATTTATTGGTACAGCCGTAATTGCCCACCAGCTTGAACTGGAAGCCGTCCAACTCATCGTTACCGAGTTTCCTAAAGCTTCTTCGGTGCTGGATGATGATCTTGTATTGCCCGCAAATCCAGTCCATAATTCTGTTTGTTCAGATCCGGGTGTCAATGTCTGAGTTTCATCAGATGCACCCTGGAATATATTATCAAAAACCAATTCGTCACCATTTAACCCGGATAATGTAATGGTTGGTACTGTTCCCTGCTCTGCTGAAAGGTTTCCAATCGCAGTACCCAGCGGAGTTGTCTGATCAACACCCATAAAGTTGGCAGCTCCAGCTACAATACCATTGGAAACAGTACCAGAGAAGGTTATTAGTATTGTACCGTTCTGTCCACCTGGAGGGTTAATCAAACTATAAATTGCCGAATAACGTGGATTTGATGAATTATATCCGAGTTGCGTTATAACCAGTGATAACGGGACAGTAGCTCCTCCATTGGGCGTAAAAGTGACTGATGAAATAGTCCGATCGGTAGTGCCACAGTTCCATGATATTCCAACCAACATTAATCGATTAGTACCGGTACCGGTTGTATGTCCGATTTCCAGTGTAGTTACATCATCTCCTGAATTCGAAGAAACTGGTCCATCCAGTGCAAGCAGGCTGGTAACATCTTCGGAAAAATTCGCCGTAACACTAATATCTGCCAACACATTTGCATCCATCCTTGGATTTTCAGTTGAGCCATCACTCCAGTCAACAAAGTGATAATCGGTATTTGCAACGGCTGCCACTGCAGTGCCACTTGTTCCATGTTCAACTGTCTGGGATGCTTCTCCCAATATTGATCCCCCTGCACCTGCAGTGTAAGTTAGGGTGTAAGTGTTTATTAAAAAGTTTGCTGTAACACTTACATCTGCAGTGACATTCTCATCGGTCCGTGGATTTACAATTGAGCCATCGCTCCAGTCAACAAAATGATATCCTGTGCCTGGAACAGCCTCAACGGTCGTACCGTCATCTCCATAATTAACGGTCTGGGGGGTGGTTCCGCTTATTGTTCCACCTGCACCTGCAGTGTAAGTCAATATGTAGTTATTAATTGTAAAAGTGGCAGTTACAGATTTATTACCATCGATAGTAATGTTTTGAGGATTGGTTGTTCCACTTAAATCACCTGACCAAGCACTAAAAGACCAACCAATACCCGGTGTGGCTGTTAGTTCAACAACATCATTTAAGTTATAAGGGGGTTCTTTATCACGTGAAACAGAACCAGTACCAACAGTATTGACACTCAAACTAAACTCACTTTCCGTAAAGTTTGCTGTAACACTTATATCTGCCATTACATTTTCATCGGTCCGTGGATTTGCAATTGAGCCATCACTCCAGTCAACAAAGTGATATCCTGTGCCTGCAACGGCTTCAACGGCCGTACCGTTATCTCCGTAATTAACGGTCTGTGGAGATGTTCCACTTATTGTTCCGCCTGTACCTGCAGTGTATGTTAATGTGAAGGTGTTTATTGCAAAGTTTGCTGTAACACTTACATCTTCCATTACATTCTCATCGGTCCGTGGATTTGCAATTGAGCCGTCGCTCCAGTCAACAAAGTGATATCCTGTGCCTGGAACAGCTTCAACGGCCGTACCGTCATCTCCGTAATTAACGGTCTGTGGAGATGTTCCACTTATTGTTCCGCCTGTACCTGCAGTGTATGTTAATGTGAAGGTGTTTATTGCAAGTTGCTGTAACACTTATTCATCTTTCGTCGTGGTGATTTCCTCCAGTCAACAAAGGATCCGTCCGCAACGTTCGCCTACCGTATCTCCTTAACGGTCTGGGTTCCTTATTGTTCCCTGTACCTGCAGTAGGGTGTTATTGCAAAGTTTGCTGTAACACTTACATCTTCCATTACATTCTCATCGGTCCGTGGATTTGCAATTGAGCCGTCGCTCCAGTCAACAAAGTGATATCCTGTGCCTGGAACAGCTTCAACGGCCGTACCGTCATCTCCGTAATTAACGGTCTGTGGAGATGTTCCACTTATTGTTCCGCCTGTACCTGCAGTGTATGTTAATGTGAAGGTGTTTATTGCAAAGTTTGCTGTAACACTTATATCTTCCATTACATTCTCATCGGTTCGTGGATTTGCAATTGAGCCGTCGCTCCAGTCAACAAAGTGATATCCTGTGCCTGGAACAGCTTCAACGGCCGTACCGTCATCTCCGTAATTAACGGTCTGTGGAGATGTTCCACTTATCGTTCCACCTGTACCTGCAGTATAGGTTAATGTATAAGTAGTTATTGAAGGTGCTGGATTAATTGCAACTGCAGAAATTACCCAAACCGAGTTACTTGCTGCTGTCCAACCAGTTTCAACAGAAGAACCGGTAGTTTCTTTTACGCTCGCTGCTGCTCTATTATTAGCAATCCAACTATTCCATAATTGCGTTTGCTCAGCGTCAGGTGTTAACGTCTGAGTCTCGCCTGAAGCTCCCTGGAATACATTATCAAAAACCAATTCATCTCCGTTAAGTCCATCCAGAGTCACGGTTGGGAATGAACTACTTGATGCCGTTGCTCCATTTGAAATTCCCAAAGGAGTTGCTTGATTAACTCCGGCAAAATTAACAGCTCCGGCAACGATACCACTTGCTACACTTCCACTGAATGTAATTGTTATAATTCCTGCTCTTTCTTTTGGTGGACTTAATAAACTATAGATTGCAGAGTACCGGGGTGCCGTTGTTGAAGAGGCTGCTGATGTTATTACTTCCTCCATTAAAGTGGCACTCTCGCCATCAGGCGTGAAAGTAACAGAACTTATGATTCTATCATCAGAGCCGCAGTTCCAGGATATACCAACCAACATTAACCTGTTTTCTCCTCCTCCAGTTGTATGTGAAATATCTATACTGCTAACATCATCTGCTGTTGCAACAGAAGATCCATCGGCATACAAAGTTGTTTCAGCAAATGCAGCGCTAACCGATTTATTTCCATCCATAACAATGGTATAAACTCCTCCGCTTCCCGAAATATCACCTGCATCATCACCAGTCCATGTGTCGAATTTGAACCCTGAATTAGGTACCGGTATCAAGGTAACTTCTGTTCCAGTTACATAGGTTCCTCCAGCAGGGTCAAGTGTTACTGACCCATTGCCATCATTACCGACGTTAAGTGTAAATTCCTGAACAAAAGTTGCTGTAACAGTTCGGTCCCCAATCATTGTAATACTGGCAGGATTATCGGATGAAACCAAATCACCACTCCAGCCTGTAAATACCCATCCAGGTTCAGCTTCCGCTGTCATCTCTACAATAGTGCCGTAATTATAAGGACCTGCAATATCCGGATCCTTTATCACTGTTCCATTGCCAACAGTATTTACAGTAAGGGTGTAGGTTAGAGGGGCAAAATGAGCTGTGACGGCATAATCATCATTCATTGTCACTGTAGTCGATGCCGTATAAGGATCAGCGATGGGATCCCCTGGAGTATCGTCAGGGGTCCAATGGCTGAATTCATATCCTACAGCTGGTGTGGCCACAATAGGTACCACGGCATTCTCGGCATAGGTATAAGGACCTCCAACTAAAGGAGATGTTGTACCACCTGCTGCCGGACTCACTGCCATTATAAGCGTATGAGTTGGGCCTGTTGTTGCAGGATTAATTGGCACTGCTGCAATTGCCCAATAATTTGGGGTTGATGCCGTCCAGCTCATCGAAACTGAACTGCTTATAGCTTGCTCAATGCTTGCAGTAGCCCGTAAATTAGCAATGTAATCCGGATTCCATAGTTGTGTTTGATCAGGTCCGACTGTCAAAGTAGAAGTTGAGGCACCAGCTCCCAGAAACACATTATCGAATACAAGCTCATTCCCGTTCAGTCCGGAAAGGGTTATATTGGGAGACGAACTACTGGTTCCATTGGCACCACCGGGAATTCCAAGAGGAGTTATTTGATCAACCCCGGCGAAATTGGCAGCACCCGCCATGATACCATTGGATACGGAACCAGAGAAAGTAATTGTTACTGTCCCCAACTGTCCATTCGAAGGGTTTATTAATTTATATATGGCTGAATAGCGTGGATTTGAAGTATTGTAAGCTAACTGTGTAATGACTTCAGTTAATGCTACAGCACTACCACCATCTGGAGTAAATGTTACTGAAGATACGGTTCTGTTCGCAGTTCCACAATTCCATGATATACCTACTAACATTAATCGATCTGTACTACTACCAGTTGTATGGACAAAACTTAGACTGGAACCACTTGCTAAGGTTGCTGAACTAGATGAGCCATCCAATCCAAGTGTGCTTATTGTTGGGTCTGTTGATGTTACGGAACCATCGTTAACAGTGAGGACAGCAAGTAAATTAGCAAAAGTGCCCGCGGCAGACATTGCCGAATACTCCAAGTCCAAAACAGAAAAACCTTCACCAATTACATTGAAAGTAACACTTAGAACAATAATATCGCCAGCTCCACCACTCGCATTTGCAGCATTAAAAGTTATGTGTCCGGAGCTTGTGCTACTCGTATTTACAACACCTGTAAAGTTAGCAGGCGGGGCTCCTGTGTAACTTTGATATTCAAGAATAGTCTCATCCCAATCCAGTGTACCGGTATAACTCCCGAGTAAATCTGAGGATGTTACACCTGACATATCTACATCAATAGTTGCTGTAATAACATCACCTATTTCAGGCGAATTATCAGATAAAGTTACAGTTGATGTAACCGTGCCTGTTAAAGCAAGAACAGGTGTTATACCTGCCAAAGTACTTAAGAACAAAACATAAATTGTTCTTAACAAGAATCTTTTGATCAAGTAATTTTTTGGATTCATTGTATAGAGTTTTTGGTTAATAATTTTGGTTTATTTTTATATGATGTTTGTTAATATTCCTTTCTTTCAATTCATCAGTTGCAACCAATGCACGGTACTACATCACTTCGGTATCCTGCCTGTCCTACAGGGAAATTAATGGGTAGATTCACATCGTAAGACAGGATAATTAAGGCGTCGGTTGAATTTATCAGACCATCTTCGTTTACATCACCACAATTCATCGGGCAAAATGTGGATGTCTTAATTCCTGCATCGCAGGATAGAATAATTAAGGCATCGGTTGAATTCGTCATCTCATCGCCATTAACATCGCCCAGAATAATATCGGTGGTAACAAAATTGGCAGTAACGGTTTTGTCAGTACTCATACTCACTATGGTTGTGGTGGCATTCGGATCGGCAACATCACCTGTCCATCCATTGAATACATAACCAACATTTCTCAAAGCTTTTATGGTTGCATTGGTATTTTCCGTATAAGAATGTTGCCCTATCGCCGGTTCGGTAGTGCCTCCTTCCGCAGGATTAACATTTATTGTAAGGTTATGACTTGGCCCATTTGGGTAAACCGTAACCGTGCTTGAAACCTCTCCGTTTGTTCCACCTCCTGACAGATATGAACGAACATATTCGCTGGTAGTTTGAGAAGGCGTAACAGTAACCCTGATATGTCCTGAATTGGGTAAAATATCGATGGCATCGGGATATAGATCTTCGTCGTAACCATAGGTATAAGGAGAAGTCCAGTTGTAATACGTATCGTCGGGTTTGGGACATTCAATATAAACAACACCATCCAGTTCTTCGTACGCATACATATGATCGTGACCGTGAAAGAAAATCTGTACGCCGTTGTTCACCAACAATTGATGAACAGGAACATCCCAACCCTCAGAAGCCGGCCGGTACGTATCCCATCCCCATGTATCGTCAGCATTTTTTCCGCCCCACTCAAAATACGGTGCAGCTAAAACACCTCCACGACCATAGTTGGTTGCTCCACCGGTAACATGATGCGTAAAAACAAATTTATATTTTGCCGTGCTGTTTTCAAGGGTAGATTTTAGCCAAAGATATTGTTGAATTCCTAAAGACCAATCCCAACGGGTGCCGGATACTTCGCCGTCCTGTCCTTCACCACCATAACCATTATTGCCCGGTTCATTGGGCCAAACCATTGAATAATGGTAAGGGTCAATAACCACAAAAAGTGCATCTCCCCATTGCCAGGCATAATAATCTTCATGGTTTGTATCGCCCCCAATAGCTTCAGATAATGGATCGGTGTTACCGGTATAAAAATCATCCGGTACCGGATTGGGAACGTATTTCTTCCGGGCTTTTAATCCAACTTTGGCAAGTGATTGATCCGGCGCTGTAAACACATCATCAAAATTCCAGCCTTCTTCGTTCTCGTGGTTTCCTACCACCTGAAAAAACGGGATGGAATGACAAACTTCGCCAAGATAAGGCCGTTGAACCTGGTAAGCATTGTCGGCTTCAGTTTCCGTCATCCCGGTTCCAAGCGGTGAAGGATCCATCGCATACGTGTCTCCGTTATCGATATGAAAATCAGGATTATCGGCAGCTACATTCTGCAAAGTTAAGGCATAAAGCGCTTTTTCATTGGTTGTCTGTCCGCCGTACTGGCCAAAATGCGAATCGGAAATAATAGTGAAAACAAAAGAATCACCCGGAGGCCGTTGTGTTCTGAAAGAATGCTCATCACGTGCAGTAAATTCATCTGAGGTACCAGATGCACGATACTTCATCCGGTAATAATATTTTGTATTGGCAGAAAGACCATCCAGGATCATTTCAATGAGTGTATTAGCCGCGAAAGTCTGGGTTGCTGTCTGCATTGTGTAAGTCCCTGCCGTTTGGCCGTATTCAAAATACACTTCCAACGCCGTATTTGCTATAACATTAACGGTTACTGAATGATTTGTCGGACGCCCTAATAACTCAGTCCCTGTAAAACTTACTTGTGCCTGTGCAGGATAAACCAAACAATGCAAAGTAAAAATCATTACTGATTTGAAGATTAGCTTTTTCATTTTATGTAAGCTTCACTAAAGTTTTTATATCATATTCCTCAAATTTTATTGGTTAATGATTCATGTTTAGGATTGCTTAATCAATCTTATCTTCAATTTTTTCGTTTATAAAATTCTCTTTAGTTGAATACTTTAATTCAGTGATGCACGGTAAAAGATCGTTGAAAGTTTGAGCAGCTGCCATTGCTGAAAATTTAATTTCATAAGGTTGGTCTGAATAGGATTCATCAATTACCTCAAAAATGAAGTTCATAATATTTACATTACCTTCCCCTCCATATACATTTACAGCATTAAATTCAATGATTCCTTTTTCTTTATTCTTTATATTTATAAATGGATTGTCAAAACCCATTTCCTTACACGGATAATACTTAATCAGTTTCAACGCTTTTACGTTCCACTTCAATTCCGCTGTGTAGCTTCCCAGTTTTTCTTTCATCCCCGATATATCTACCATTACAGGAACCAATATCTGCCTATTCTTAAGTGATGCGTTCTGAACCGGCGACAGGGAAACCGTAATGTTTTGTCCTTTTGCCAATGCTGAAAACAGCAGCGCAATAAATGTTGCGGCAAACAATATTTTATTGATTTTCTTCATAGCTTAAATTTCTATTCTCCGCAACCACGACAAGGTGTTACACCCGAGGGATATGCCGGCTGCCCCAAAGGATATGGAACCGACATTCCTGCATCAAAAGTCAAGATAATAAGTGCGTCGCTTGAGTCAACTATTCCATCGCCGTTCACATCGCCGCAATTCATCGGGCAAAATTGTTCAGTATCCAAACCGGCATCACACGAAAGTACAATCAGCGCATCAGAAGAAGTCACTTGTAAATCACCGTCAACATCTCCCAAAACACTCGATACAGTGAAGCTTGGAGCTATGGATTTGTCTTCATCCATTACAATGGTATAAACCCCGGCAGTTTCAACAACATCTCCGCCGTTGGCTCCTGTCCACCCGCTGAAAGTGTAACCAACCAGTACAACAGGAGTAAGGATTACTGTTGTTCCCGATACATAGGTACCGCCTTCAGGATCGAGTGTAACACTTCCACCAACAGAAGTAGTTAATGTTAATATGTAGGAGGTATTCTGAGTAAATGTGGCTGTAACCGATTTGTCTTCATCAATTACAATTGTATAAACGCCTTCGTTATCAACAATGTCTGCTGCGTCAGTACCTGACCATCCACTGAAATGATAACCTGTCTGCGGCACAGGAGTGAGCTTAACTGTTGTTTCAAACGGATATGTGCCATCAGCCGGATCAAGCGTAACACTCCCGCTACCTTCTGTACTTACCGATAAAGTATATGTATTTGGTTCAAAGCTGGCTGAAACAGTTTTGTTTTCATCAATCAAGATGGTATAAATACCTGCAGTTTCAACAATGTCCGTAGCATCGGTACCCGACCACGCGCTGAAATGATAACCTGTATTTGGTTCAGGAATGAGTGTAACTGTTGTTCCTGAGGCATAAGAACCACCTGAAGGACTTAAGGTTACTGAGCCATTTTCATCGCCGGTTGCCGCTAAAGTGAATGCTCCGGAAGAACCCGTGGTAAACGACCAAGTTGAACTTGTTGAAGTGGTTAAGCCGTCGGAAACAACTGCGAACCATTCGTATTCAGTGCCCGAAGTAAGACCTGCCCATGAAAATGAAGCATTTGAACCGCTTTCAACAGTTGCCATGCCCAATACTTCGAATGAACTGCTTCCTCCTTCCATGTCATATTCCATATCCATTTCGTCGGGATAGGTAGCAATGGAAGCCGGGAGATAAGGGGAATAGGTTGTTGCGTATATTTTATCGTTGGCCGGCGAGAAGCGCAGAATACGTAAGTAACCGTTTCCGTAGCTGAAGTCCTGGTAATCGGCCTGCATGATATGAATGGTGTGTCCATCATCGCCTAATTCTGAACGGTAAGCCGCGCCGTCGGTGGAACTGTGCATGTGTCCGCATAGCATTAGGAACAGGTTTGGATTATCTTTCAAAGCCGTGTATGATGTCTGGCTTTGCCATGAGTTATCGATATTAAGAATATTGTGCTGAACATAAATACCCCTTCTGTCAGGGTTTGCTTTCAATAGTGCATCAGCCCAGTCGAGCATTGCAGTTGTTGGGCTGTATTGCAGGTTGATAACAATGAAATCCATTCCTGATTCGCTGAACAATGAATAATTATTGAAATTGTCGCTTGTCATCGAATCTCCGTACCAGCTTTTGCTTGCAAAACGCGAGCTTCCGAAATAAGTGGGATAAAGGGTAGTTGTGGTATAAGTTGTTAAATCGTGATTTCCAGGACCTACGCTGTAAGGTACTCCTGCTACATCGAGTATATCGAAACCTGCGTCGGCATTTGTCCATTGTGTAGCATCGGTTGCAG
This sequence comes from Draconibacterium sp., assembly GCA_041393215.1. Taxonomy (GTDB): domain Bacteria; phylum Bacteroidota; class Bacteroidia; order Bacteroidales; family Prolixibacteraceae; genus Draconibacterium. The sequence continues at coordinate 152,075 of JAWKKP010000015.1, read as the reverse complement.
TGTTTACCAAATCGCCCAGACTGGTGACAAAAACAATATTATTGGCACTTTGCTGAGCCACAATCCAGTTCATTTGCGAAGAAATCATAGCAGGCGCATATTGACTTTCATTCTGAATATCGGGCACTGCAATAAGCGTAAAATCTTCACCTACGGTGGATGTTGTAACCGCACGGCCGTAAAATGTTACTGTAAGTTCATCGTTATCGGGGTCGGAAACTGTAACTTCCAGCGTTGGTGAAGTCGAAACATTAGCTTCCTCATCATCTGGCTGAACCAGTACTGCTAAGTTAGGAGTTTCGTTTGATGTACTTCCCGAGCCTTCCTGCAAAAGAAAAACAGCAGGGCCATATGCATAATTATTTTCAGTACTTGCGACTTCAAAACGTACTGTAAAATCTCCGTCAGCTCCCGATTGTATTTCTGTCCAACGAGCTACATATCCATTTTCTGTATTATAACCCGTACTGAATGAGACAGACAGATTATCAATTTCGGTCACACCACTTGTACTCGAATTGGTTGCTGCATCCACATCCGAAAGCGTGAATTTGGAAATTCTTTCTGTATATTCAGAATTTGCCCTGTTTGCTGAAGTGGCAAATGTGTATGTTTTAGATGCATCAAGACCTGTAAAAGTAAGTTCGATATACGAAACTAATGTCCCCAACCGTACTCCGCCAATCATGTTGACATAATCATGAAATGTTGTATATGCATCAGTTCCTGAATTAGTCTCTGCTCCATAATAATCGCTGGTGATTTGTTCATCTACTGTTCCAGAAGTAGTTACCGTTACAGTTACAGCGGTATTACTATTATCAGTGAATTTTTTAAGTAATCCGGAAGTGCTGTTTGTATAACATTCATATGTAGTAATATTTGTTGTGGTCTGTCCGTCGATGTATGCGCAGTCGTTATAAGCAATCCAACCTTCGCCGTGTTCTGTCACAGTTCCGCTAACGGCAACATTTTTGCTTACAGCGCCACTGCTGCTGTGAACAATATTTCCGCTTTTCGCACCTGTTGTTGTGCTGTTCATTCTCACAAAAACAGTTGTGGAAGCAACTGTTCCATCAGTTTGTGCAAGCGTCAGGGATGAACTAAACCCGCTTCCACTAGAGGTTGAAATTTCAAAATCGGCCGGAGCACTAATTTCAATGGCTTCGTTTAAATTCATACCAGAAACAACATAACTCTGTTCCGCCAAAGTTGAACCGCTCTCACTTGTAAAGTTATCCAAGGAAGTTTCTGAAACATATATAGCAGGATCGGTTGATATTATATAATTTACTACAAGAAGAGCTGCTGCGGAAGTTTCGCCATCGTAAGCTTCAGCAATACGCTGCCCGGTTCCTTCTATAATGTACACCATTGAATTTCCGCTGCCCCAACCGGCCCTGTTAACAAGTTCCTGAACCACTGCAGAAATATCTTCTGTCTGATGTATCTCATCCACTGTAGTCCAATCATCGGGCGACCAGTTTGAAAAGGCCGTGGTTTTTGTTCTGTTCGATATATTATAGGCTGAGCTGGTAAAAGTCGATGGATTATCGTCAGCCTGTCCGTAAATAGTTAAATCACACGGATCTTCATTATCGGTTTCATCGGTTTCAAATTCAATATAAGCGCTTGTTATCGTTGCTCCCTGCGGGATTTCGACATTCTGGAAACGTATTCCAACAATTTGGTCGGTGCCACTGGCATCCAGGGCATCATGAACAATTTCCAGGTCGCTGCTGGTGAGATCCATTGCGCCGGTAGTTTCCAGTTCTTCCGCATCATCTGAACTTGCACTGATCCGAACTTCAATATGAGGCAAGGCGGCTATTCCGCTGACCACTATATTTTTTGTTGTAGCATCGGTACTCGAATGCGTTATATTTCCGCTGGAAGTTCCTTCTGTATCGCGGTAAAACTGAACATAGATTATTGTTGATTCAACCGTACCATCCGTTGGAACCAGTGTAATTTCTGAAGCATACGTTCCACCATCTTCTTTAATCTGAAAATCGGTCGGTGCGGTAATTACAATATTGTCTGTCAGGTTAGTTCCCGAAACGGCATAACTCTGTTCGGCTGACGGTGTTCCGGGTTCAATAGTAAAAGCACTCAAATTACTGGTAATCATGATTTGAGGTGAAGTAATAACTCCCGGATAATAATTTATTGTGAGTTTAGGATTACGTTCCTGGGTTCCGTTTTCTTTTGAAGCCAGTTGTTGTCCATCCCCCCCCGGATTATCAGTGGCAATCATCAACCAACCATAGTTATTAAAAGTTCCGTCAACCCACCCCTGTATGGTTGACGCCGGAATTTCCAACGAACTGAATCCTGTTTCTCCGTCGTGGTTTGTCCATGTTGCATCGACAGTTGAAACAGCATCTGCATCATCAGCCAAGAAGTGTCGATCTCCGATAGAAGCGTAAGTTACTGTTGCTTCATCCCACAAAATCAACATGCGATGCATATCAAAGCCTTTACCTTCGGCTGTTACATAAAACTCCAATTCGGCGGAAACAATGGTTGATCCTGCCGGTATTGAAGAAAGATTGAACGACAGCAACGACCTTCTTTCAACCGTTTCCGAATCGTAGTCCTGAACAATTGTAGTTTCAGTTCCACGAATGGTTGATGGGTTTGTATTGTAAATATATGTGTCATAAGTTTCTGTATATCCGTTTAATCCGTACTGCAATTCCAAAACAATTGGGATATCTGCAGCAGTACCACTCACCGAAATATTTTGCGTTGTTACTCCCGTACTCGCAAACGTAATATTGCCCGATGAAGTTCCTTCGGTAGCACGCAAAAATTGAACATAAATTGTTGTTGCAGCCACAGTTCCGCCTGATTGTATCAATGTAAGCGAAGAACCGTAAGTGCCGCCATCGGTCCTAATCTGAAAATCATCAGGCGCTGTGATTAAAATATCGTCTGTAAGATTTGTACCGGAAACAATATAAGTTTGTTCATCGGAAGCTACTCCAGGCGCACAGGTGAATTCATCCAATGTCCCTGATATATTAATTGCCGACCCGCTGGCTCCTTCCTGAAGCATGAATACGCTCGGACCATATGCCTGATAACTACTCGGATAATCAAATTTTATTACAAAATCACCATCCGAACCGGGCTGAATACCAGTCCAGCGTGCCACATAACCATTATCGGTGTTATAACCCGTGCAAAACGAAACCGATTCGTTGCTAATAACGGTTACACCGCTTGTACTGGCATTGGTAGCCGAAGTAATATCTGAAATGGTAAACCGGGTAATTCTGCTTGTATAACTGGCATCATTCCGGTTGGCAGTAGTTATGAAGGTGTAAGTTTTTGCAGGATCTAATCCGCTAATGGTCAAATTGATGTACCAACCCGATGAGCTTCCGTAATTAACAACACCTACCATATTTGCTTTACCGTTAAAAACAGTGTAAGCATCGGTACCTGAATTGGAAACTGCACCATTGCTTGCCCCCGTACTTGGAGAACCACTTGAAACAAACGTGGCGGTAACACCTGTCAGAGTAGCACCGGTATCGAAATTCTTTAAGGTTCCTGTACCAGATACTCCCGTAATATTGGTAGTATTGGTGATTGAGTTAGTTCCTGAACAATCGTTGTAAGCAGTCCACTGTGCGTAAATACTATCATCAAATATCAGGATAAAAACAAAAAACAAAACTGTTAATTTAATTAGCCTTTTCATGATAATTTTCCCCTTTTTATAACTTTATTAATTTCCTGAATTACAACCATTACAAGGTGTTACATCCGACCGGTAACCGGCTTCTGCAACAGGAAAATCCACCGTAAGACCAACATCTTTCGAAAGAATTATCAATGCATCAGTTGAATTGATTAAACCGTCTTCGTTCACATCTCCTGGATTCATCGGACAGAAAGAAGATGTATTTAAGCCCGCATCACAGGATAAAATAATAAGGGCATCGGTTGAATTTACCACGTTATCTCCGTTTACATCGCCCAGTTTAATATCAGTTGCAGCAAAAACGGCAGTAACTGTTTTATCTGAATTTATTGTAACCGTGGTTGTCGGGGAATTTGGATCACCTACTTCACCTGTCCAGTGGTCAAACACATATCCAATATTTCTTGTGGCGCTTATTGTAACCTCAGTATTTTCTTCATAAGAATGAACACCCGCGGCGGGTGTGGTTGTGCCACTGCCCGAAGGCGAAACTGCCATTGTTAAATTGTAAGTTGGAGAAGTTGAATTTGGTTCAATGGTATAGGTATAGGAGATTTCATCTATATCAGAGCGAACATAGTCCACTGTAGCCTGGCCGGGGGTAATCGTCACACATAAATGACCGGCTGTGCTACTGAAAACCTTTTCGGTGTATTCATTGCTCTCACTGTAATAGTTAAAAGGAATATTTATGGATGGCTGTGGCAAGCTCTGATACACGATTCCATCTCTTACTTCATATGCATATTGATGATCATGTCCATGAAAGAATGCACTCACACCATTATCCATCATCAACTGATGAATAGGATAAGGGCCAAAAGTCGGACGCTTAGAATCAAACAACCAGGTTGTGCCGTCGGCATCATTACCACCCCACTCAAACATATGTGCCGGAACTGCTCCTCCACGTACATAATCCTGAGTACCACCCAGCATGTGGTGGGCAAACATGAATTTATATTTGGCATTACTGTTTTCCAGTGTTTGTTTTAACCAGTTGAACTGTTCTTCACCAAGAGTCCAGTTCCAACGATCGCCGGTAGCCGGATCATCTGAACCTTCACCTGCCATCGCTCCATATGGATTTTGCATGGTGTATTGGAATGGATCGAATACAATAAACAGTGCATCTCCCCAAGTCCATGCGTAATAATCTTCACGATATTGGTCTCCGTAAGTTGCGGCATCGATATCTGTAAGTGGATCCTCATTACCGGTGTAAAACGAACCTCCGGGTTCCGGGGTTGGATAAAATAATTTTCTGGCTTTAACACTTGCAACTGCAATACTGAATGCATCATCTAAGTTCCACCCCTCTTCATTTTCATGATTCCCCGACGCAAAGAAAACCGGGATGTCGCTTCCAACTCCTCCCAGGTACTTAGTATCGCGCTGTTTCAGATAAGCAGTATTTACAGCACTTTGTGAAGTTGTATTATCAATCATATGAGTATCACCCAAATCAAAATGAAAATCGGGCTCGTCCTCCTTCACATTAGAAATAGCTTGTTGATATTGAGCAACATAATTGGCATGAGAATCGGATATAATGGTAAATTTAAAGGTACTTCCGGTTGGCCTTTGTGTATGGAACGAATGTTCGTTTCGGGCAACCCACGACCCACCCGGTGTACGGTATTGCATCCGGTAATAATACTTTGTGTCAGATTGCAACCCGGTTAATTCAATCTCGTATGGCCCGCCTGCCTCAACCGTAGAAGTAACAGTTTGCGAAGTATAATTCCCCGAACTTGTTCCGTATTCATAATACATTTCAATTTCTGATCCGGGAATAATATTAATCTTAATAGACTGATCTGTCGGACATCCCAGAAATTCGGAACCGGTAAAATTTACACTTTGGGCATCTAAATTTAATTCGACAAATAGAAAGAAGCCAATTAAGAGGAAAACATTAAATTGCGGTTTCATTTCAGTTAAAGGTTAAGTTATACATTGATATATCGTATTTGTAAAAAGAATGCTTAATACATCCTTACAAAATTTCCTAATCAATGCATACTAAAGCATGTGGGTAATATCACAATCAGAGGAAAAGAACAGCAATCTAAAGAAGATACTTTTGACCCAAAAGATTAAAAAAAACTCGAAGAAAATTTAACAAGTTAGTTGACCCTTAATTTTATCTCTTCATCACGCTGTTAGATTTTTTTTCTAAAAACTACAAACAAAATTATAGCATTTGAAATAATTTTCATAGAAAGAAAATCTCTAATTTGTCAATCACATATTAGTTTATAATATTTCTAAATAACAGAAAAACAATTTATTAGAATAATTAAACCTATATCACAACAACAATATAATGTTTCCAGAATTTTATAATTTCTTTATTGTAGATTATAACCTAACCAGATAAAACGAAATGTGCTTTACAACATAATATTTCAAAAAAATAAGAAGATAATTAAAGATTCAGCTATTAAGGTTGTAGTATAGCCCAGACTGAATTGAATATAAATTCTAAATCATTCCTGGCTTTGCATACAAATAAAATTAGTCAGACAGATTCCATTTTATTATCATATTAATTTTTTCATTCAGAAGTATTAAAAACTGGGTTTAATACGTGTTTTTTCTGCTATTCTTAATTAATTAAACTGCATGCAGTTACTTTCGAGAGTTACATAAAACTCCCGAATTATTTGCAAATACAAGAGGAGAAAGCTACATTTGATGTCATAAACAAGAGTTCTTTTAAAGGAAAAAAATATTTCCGCATTAATTCTTCATTTGGTAAACTCAACAGAACTTATAAAACCGAGTAAGCTCTTTATGACCGCTAAGACAGGCCTTGTAGTCCCGAGTATTCGGGATGAGTCAAATGACCGGTGGAAGTCTGATCGGCCGGGCGCTCAAATCCTGTAAATCAGGGGTTTTACGCAAACGGAATTGATGCGGATTTTTTTTGTCTTTTAATTAAATTCTGAGACACTAAATTAAGACCAAGTAAAACACTTACAAACAAAGATAAACGAGCAATAAAATCGCCATATTTAACGTAAAAAGTTAATTTATCATTTGCATTTAAAGTCCCATTAATAGCAGCTTCCTGCCACCAGGGAGCCCTGTGCAAAATATCACCTCTCTGATTGATAAAACACGAAATTCCCGTATTTGCTGCCCGTGCAATGCTTCTTCTTGTTTCAATTGCCCGGAGCCTCGCAAACGAAAGATGTTGTTTGTAACCGGGAGTATTTCTCCACCAGCCATCGTTGGTAATAATAAAAATTAGCCCTGCCCCATTTTGGACATATTTAGCGACATATTCTCCAAAAACAGATTCATAACAAATAACAGGTGCTACTTGAAGCCCATCTTTTGAAATAAAATTTGTTGGCTTGTCTTGCCTTCCCAAACTATTGGAAGTTCCGCCAATATTTATGACCCAATCTCCAAGAAAACCCAAATACTTCAAAAACGGCATCTTTTCAACGCCAGCCACCAAAATGGATTTATGATAGATCTGAGCATCGCGGTTATTTCCCAAAAATATGGCAGAGTTAAATAAATTATATATAAAACCATCGCGAATCCTTGCTGTAGGAGTTGCTTCTGCCCTGTTCTGATAAATTTTATACGATGTAGTACCAAAAACCATTTCAGTGTTTGGATAATTGATTAAAAAAAAACTCAGCTTTTGCAACAGAAAACTACTGTTCAACTGGTCTTCATTCCAGTAGTTTGAATTTTCAAACAATGTTTCGGGGCCAATAATATAATCGGTGTTATGTGAAACTTCTGCCTCCGCTAAACGCAAAAATGTCATCAGCTTTTGGTTTTCAGCCTCTACATCATATTCTTCAGAATAAGGATCAATATTAGGTTGAACAATTACAATCTCTTGCGGATTCTCCTTTTCAGTATAATTTGAATATTTAACACTCGAAAAAATGATTGGTCCAAAAATTAAAAATGCAATGAAACTGAAAGGTAAAACCAAATGAATAAAAGGCCGACCTTCTCGTAAATTATTTACCTCACGAAACAACAATACATTGATTGTCAAAACCCAAATTGTTCCGCCTAAAACACCTGTATATTCATACCATTGAATAATCTTCACATTATTCGCGAAAGCACTTCCAAGGGTTAGCCACGGCCATTCAATATCCCAATGGAAATGAAAATATTCGAATGAAATCCAAAAAACGACAAGCGAAATATATCCCAAATTTGATTTGAAAGTGCGGCGGGCAAAATGTGCAAGCCACCAAACCAACGACATTAAAAACGAATTAAAAATTATTGCCATTGCAGCCCCAACAAAAGTTGCATGCACTATCCACCAGGTTGTAAGAATATTCCATATAAAAAAAGCAAGAAAAGCATGTCCCCAGAAAGAAACACTATGAAACTCATCTTTATTTATGACAAAAAAATTATCTAGGTATAGAAGTGGAAGAAAAGCGATAAAAAGTACCCATCCTGGTAGTCCAAGCCAAGCCAGACTAATTAAAATTCCTGATAAAACAGATAAAAGCAACCGATGACTTCGCTTCATTTCGAGTTACAAATTTGCTGTAAGCGCAACTTCCATCTTATTTTTTGAACGTTCAAATACAAAATCAATTTTCCCGAGTACTAATCCTCCCCACCAGGCCTGATTAATAATAACAGGATTCCCTTTACTGTTTTCTTCAAAAATCGGTTCAGATAAATAAGAATGAGTGTGTCCGCCAATAATTAAATCGGTATAGGCTGTATGTTTGGCTAAAACCATATCACTAACTTTATCTTCTTTGTACTTCAATCCGAGATGAGACAAACAAACAACCAAATCACACTTTTTCTCGTATTTCAGAAATGTTTCCATCTCTGAGGCTACTTTTAGCGGATCGTTGTAAACTGTTTTTCCAAAGTTTTTATCAGCTACCAAGCCTTTTAATTCAACACCTAATCCGTAAACACCGATTTTAATGCCGGAACGTTTAAAAATCTTCCATCGCGGAAATTTACCGGCAAGAATAGTATCGGAAAAATCATAATTCGAATTGATGATTGGGAACTTCGCATTTGGCAACGGATCTAAAATTCCTTGCAGCCCGTTATCGTATTCATGATTACCGATTGTACCGGCATCATAACCAATTGAACTCATTAATTTCAACATCAATTCGCCCTTAAAATAGTTGAAATAAGGAGTTCCCTGAAACATATCACCGGCATCAAAAAGCAACGTATTTGAATTTTCCTTTTTCTCTCGTTTCACCAGCTCCGATATCCTTGCCAGCCCTCCTTTATTTGCATAACTCTCGTTTGTACCCGAAAACGGCTCAACATGACTATGTAAATCGTTGGTGTGAAGAATGGTTATATGCACAAAATCATCAGTTGAAGCCATTAACTGAAAAGGAGATACTCCTAAACTCAAACCCGCGGAACCAACAGTAATATTTCGTAAAAAATTTCTTCTATTCATTTTTAATCCTCCCATCGGGTTGAGCTGTTATTTGCACTCCCTCTTTTTGCTTCTTTTCTAAATAAGAAATAATTACATCGCGAATTTTCTTTCCCGTATTTACCAATTTCTCACTTTGAGTAAAAACAGTCATTCCATCTCCTCCATTAGCAATATAATCGTTGGTTACTAACCAATAGTTTTTATCCGGCGATAAATTTTCCCCCGAAACCTGCACATTTTTAGCCCTTTCTCCCGAAATTAAAAATTTAGCACCGCCAACACTATCGCCTCCTTTTGCGGCAATAGCATTAAAAAATTCCTGCACCTGCCTACCTGAAAATTGAACAAAAACCATCTCATTTTCAAAAGGCATTAATTCATAAATTTTTCCAACGGTAATATCTCCTTTTGGCAAAGAAGTTCTGATACCACCATAATTAAAATAGGAGATTTGAGGAGCAAAGTTCAATTTTTCAGCTTTCGCTTCTATCTTTCCTTCTTCAAGCAATAAGTCTGCAAGAAAATTAGTAAGCTTACTTTCCGGTTTGTCCTTATCCATTTCCATACCGGTTGTTGAAATCACTCTTGACATATCTTTTTCCAATATCATTTTATATGGCAGATACATATCAATCAACTGACTATCAACAGTATTAACAGAGTCTGAAATTGAAACATTTTCCCCTGTAAGATTTGTTATAACAAAAGTCGTTTTACAGGATATCGTTAATAACAACCAAGTTATCAACAACACATAGCTGAAAGATCGAAGCATTATCAAAATAGAATTATAAATTTTACCATTATTTTAGCATTGTTCACGCAAAAACAACAGTGTTCTGATATATCATGTTCGATTCAAACTTACATATAAAATTAAATAGCCGGATAATTTTGACTTTTTTTTTGGCGCTTTTTATCTCTCCATTAATACTCAACGCCCAAACCACTGAGGTTGTTGCAGAAAAAGGTGACGGCATTTATCGGCTTTTAACTAAAAACGGGCTTTCATATTCTGAATATCTTGATTCTTTTATTGAATTAAACAAGGACAATTTAGGCAAGGAGAATACGCTGATTGCGGGGGAAAAATATATACTTCCGGGCCCTTCAACCGAAAAAAACTCTTCCGAATCTGCTCCAGCTCCCACCAAGGCAAAAGGCAAAATTATGCGTTTTAATATTTTTGGAGATAAATACGCCGATGTTGAAGTTTCGAGCAGTGAATTGAAGGGTGCAGTTTACTACCTTGTTTCAGGACACGGTGGCCCCGACCCGGGCGCTATTGGAAAATATAATGGACACTTGATTTGTGAAGACGAATATGCCTATGATGTTACTCTGCGGGTTGCGCGCAACCTGATTGAAAAAGGGGCAACGGTTTACATGATTACTACTGATAAAAATGATGGAATTCGTGATGAAAGTTTTCTAAAACCTGATAAAGATGAAGTTTGTTATCCAAACCTGACCATCCCTTTGAACCAAACAAAAAGATTAAGGCAAAGAACCGATGCTGTCAATAAACTATACAATCAAAACAAAAATTCTTTTCAACGCACCATAATTATTCATGTTGATTCACGTAGCCAGCGGGAAAACATTGATGTATTCTTTTACCACGATAAAAGAAGTGAATCAGGAGAAAAAGCAGCAAAAATCCTACAAAAAACTTTTCAGCAAAAATATAATGAACATCAACCCGGCAGAGGATATAACGGTTCTGTTTCGGCCAGAAATCTTTATGTGTTGAAATATACTTATCCACCCGCCGTTTACATAGAATTAGCCAATGTTAACCATCAGCGGGATATACAACGAATAATACTTAACGACAACCGACAAGCTGTCGCCAACTGGCTAACCTTAGGTTTGGTTACCGATTTTCAAACCAATAAGTAATTGAAAAATGCTTCTCTTTTTCTAAATTTATGGTTATTAAACCATGAATGATGAAATTACACCAGCTTGCATTCTTAGCATCCCTGTTTCTATTGATTTCTTGTAACCCTCCCCAAAAAGAAGAACAGAAACCAAACATACTTTTCATATTTGCAGACGATCAAACCTACCTTGGAATAAACGCCTTGGGAAATTCAGAAGTAATAACTCCAAACCTTGACAAACTGGCTAATTCAGGGGTAACCTTTACTCACACTTACAACATGGGCGGTTGGAACGGAGCAATTTGTGTTGCCAGCAGGGCAATGTTAAATACAGGCAGATTTCTTTGGAATGCAAAAAAGGCCGAAGAAACATTGTATCCAACAATGAAAGACAGCGGGCAATTCTGGGGGCAACTGATGCAAAAAGCTGGTTACGATACTTACATGACAGGAAAGTGGCACGTAAAACAAAATGCCGAAACCATCTTTCAAACCATGGCCGACATTCGACCGGGCATGCCCGGAACAGTGCCCGAAGCATATAATCGTCCACTATCGGCAAATGATACCGTTTGGTTACCATGGCACAAAAAATATGGAGGCTATTGGGAAGGAGGAAAACATTGGAGTGAAGTTGTTGGAGATAATACTATTCAGTTTCTCGATTCGGCAAAAAACCGCCAAAATCCGTTTTTTATGTATGTGGCTTTTAATGCACCTCACGATCCGCGGCAATCGCCCAAAAGATTTGTAGATATGTATCCGTTGGAAAATATTGCCATTCCAAAGTCTTTTCTTGAATTGTACCCATACAAAGACAGCATTGGCTGTGGTCCTGATTTACGCGACGAAAAACTGGCTCCATTTCCGAGAACCGAGTATTCCATTAAAGTCCATCGACAGGAATATTACGCTATTATTTCGCATATGGACGAACAAATCGGTCGGATTATTGCTCATCTGAAAGAAACAGGACAGGACAAAAACACTTATATATTATTTAGCGCCGATCATGGGTTATCGATTGGAAATCATGGGCTGGTTGGGAAACAAAATATGTACGACCATAGCATGCGGGTCCCCTGTATTTTGGTTGGCCCCAATTTACCTAAGGATAAAAAGCTGCAAATGCAGGTTTATTTGCAGGATTTAATGGCAACATCGCTGGATATAGCAGGAATAAAAAAACCCGAATATATCGACTTCACCAGTTTGTTACCAATGATAAAAAACGAAGCGAGTCCTTCTGCTTATCCTGAAATTTATGGTGCCTACACAAACTTGCAACGAATGGTAAGAACTGAAAACTACAAATTGATTGTGTATCCGAGAGCAAAAAAAATTTTATTATTCAACCTGAATGACGATCCGGAAGAGATGACCGACCTGGCTGAAAACCCGGATTATGAAACCATAAAATCAGAACTGACTAAACGACTTAAAAGACAACAAAATTTAATGAACGATCCACTGGATTTACATCCTTATTTCCCGGATTACTTCTAATTTTAAAAAGACTGGTTCAACACTTCTGAACCAGTGGCACATAAATCTTTATCCGAACTGTAACTCGCATCAATTGTTATTTTAGGAAATGGAAGATTCAAAACCGCTTATATTAGTTGACGGATACTGTAATTTGTGCAACAACACCGTTCGTTTTATCCGGAGGCGGGATAGAAACCAATGTTTTCAATTTGCCGCATTACAATCTGAGAAAGGAATTAAGGCCATCAAAAAATACCAAATTGAAAAAGAAATAGATTCAGTAATACTGATTTATAAGAACCATGCTTTTATAAAATCAGATGTGATTATTGAAGCTTCACGCTTCCTTCCTATTCCCTGGAGATTTTTTAGTGTTGGTAAAATTATTCCCCAAAAATGGAGAGATATCTTTTATGATTTTGTTGCCAAAAACAGATACAAATGGTTCGGGAAAAAACAGTTTTGCGAGTACTATCCGCCTGTTGAATAAATTAAACTGAATTCTTAGATTTGACCTTTATTTGCAAATTGGAATTAGATGATGGAACGATGTAACTTCCATACTTAATCAAAAGCTAAATCTCCGTCTTCATACTGCTTAAACAATTTTGAAAGCGCACTTAACCAGCTGCTTAATCTTTTTACAGCTTCGCTGGTTTCCATTGTAACTTCTTTTTTTTGCATCTTCAGGAGTAAATAACCATAAATGGCATCAAGACTGGTTTGAATATCATTTATCGCCTGCTTATTTTTCTGTTTCAATTCGGTAATTACCCCTGCCACTGCCTGAAAAGTTTTTACATACATTTCATCCTTTTCCGAATCCATTAATTTCAGATGCACCTCGTTCAAATCGAAAATCAGGTTACTGATAAACTGAAGGTGCCCACTTTCGGAGGTTCCCTCTTTTTTCATCATCATAACCAAATTAGTGTACCAATCCAAAATTTCCTTGCGGGTTTTGTCATCGGGTTGGTATTTCGAAACCAACTGCGCTTCAATCAAGTCTAAATCCAACTGAAATGCGCGGATTAAATCTTCCACCTGATACAGATATAAAATATATTCTGCAATATTCTCCTTTCGTTTCTGTTTTGCAATCAGCATCTCCGTGGTATTTTCTATTATAAATCAAAAAAATCTTCCAGGTCACGCCGTTCCTTTTTGGTTGGTCGTCCGGTTCCTTTTTCGCGGGTAATCCAGCGCATGTTTCTGTGCATTTCCTGAAATTCAATTTCTTCAGCCGGAGTTACATCTTCAATAAAACCGGAAACCAATGCTGCCGACATTCTTTTTTCGGCTAATGCCAACACTTTAAACCAACGGGTAAAGGGAGGTTTTCGCACCTGAACAATTTCTCCGGGATGAATATGGCGTGATGGTTTTACGGGTAAGTTTCCAATGGAAATATGACCTTTTTTGCAGGCTTCAGTTGCCTGACTCCGGGTTTTAAAAATCCGAACAGCCCAAATCCATTTATCAACCCTCACATTTTCTTCCATTTATTTCTTCTTGTTGAAAAAGTTCATCGTTCTTTCTACACCAATTGTACCAAAACTTTTAATTATTTCGATACAATAATCTATATTTTCAGGCAACTCTTTTTGCTCTTCTTTGGTCCATTCACCTAAAACATAGTCAACTTGGAAACCTTTGTGAAAATCATCTCCAATACCGAACCTAAGACGAGCATAATCTGATGTACCAAGAACCTGGTTGATATTATCCAAACCATTGTGGCCACCTGCACTTCCTTTGGCCTTTAAACGAATACTTCCAAATGGCAGCGCCAAATCGTCAACCAAAACCAGAAGGTTTTCCAAAGGTACATTTTCCTTCTTCAGCCAGTAATGAACAGCCCTTCCACTCAAATTCATATAGGTTGTAGGTTTTAACAATACAAATGTCCGGGCTTTGTATTTGTATTCTGACACAAACCCATAACGTTTGTCGTTAAAACTAATATTGGACGCCTCAGCGAGTGCGTCCAATATTTGAAAGCCAATATTATGGCGTGTATTTTTGTATTCTGGTCCTATATTACCGAGACCGGCAATTAAGTACTTCATCTAAATATTAATAATGTAAGAAACAATATTAACCAATTATAATGAACTGCGAGTACTTGCTACTTCAAATGTCCCTTTCAAGGGTTTTACAACAGAAGTTTATTCTTCGCTTGCTGGTTCTTCAGAGGCTGCTTCTCCTTCAACAACTTCCTCTTCGTCATCATCTTCCATTGCAGCCATACCTGCTGCTGATTTAGCTGCCCTTGTAATAATAACACCTACTACTACATTAGATTTGTTATCGAGGAATTCAACATTATTCACTTTAAGGTCAGAAACTTTAATGTTTTGTCCAACACCTAATTTTGTAACGTCAACATTAATTGTATCTGGTAAATCTTTTGCCAACGCTTTTACCTTCAATCTACGCAAGTTGGTTTTTAATTTACCCCCTGCTTTGATGCCTTTTGCCATTCCTATAACTTTGATAGGAATATCAATCTTAATTGCTTTGCTTTCTTCAATCTTCAGAAAGTCAACATGAAGAATCTCTTCTTCTACAGCATGCCATTGTACATCCTGCATTAAAGCCGGGTAAATTTCACCTTCAATGTCCAATTCTACCAAAAATACACTTGGAGTGTAAATCAGTTTTCTCAATTCGCTAAACGGAACTGAAAAATGAAGTGGTTCGATATCACCATATAAAACTGCCGGAACACTCTCCTGTGAACGAAGTTTTTTCGATTCCTTTTTACCAAGGGCTGTTCTTTTTTGCCCTTTTACTACTACTGTTTTCATTTTTAGTAATTTACGTTAATAATTATGGTACTCAGTCCCCTCCCGACTATATCGGGATTAACAGCATGCATAATTAACCATTGCGCCTGCTTACGGAAAAAGCGGTGCAAATATATAAATTACTTGTAATAAAGTGAACTAATCGATTGATTTTTATAGACTCTTTTAATTGCTTCTGCAAATGCATCGGCAACTGTAATGTACTTTATCTTACTACTTTCGATTTTAATTTGAATGGAATCGGTAAAATAAACAGCTTCCAATTCCGATTTTTCAATACGCTCGACAGCAGGACCTGAAAGTAATCCATGGGCAGCAAATGCACGAACACTTCTTGCACCTACCTTTTTCATTAAGTTTGCTGCTTTTGTAATTGTGCCGGCAGTATCGATCATATCATCAACGATAATTACATCCTTGTCTTTAACATCCCCAATTACCGTCATATTATGCACTTCGTTGGCTTTTGCACGGGTTTTATGGCAGATTACCATCTCTGTTTCAAGCATTTTAGCATACGTATTGGCTCTTTTGGTACCACCAACATCAGGCGAAGCAACAACTACATTTTCAAGTCCCATTTTTTCAATAAAAGGGACAAAAAGTGCTGAAGCATAAAGATGATCAACAGGCACATCAAAGAATCCCTGGATTTGATCGGCATGAAGATCCATTGTAATTACACGATCGACTCCGGCAACGGATAACAGATCTGCCATCAATTTTGCACCAATTGAAACACGTGGTTTATCTTTCCGATCTTGTCGGGCATAACCAAAATAAGGAATTACTGCAATAATTTTGTAGGCGCTTGCACGCTTTGCTGCATCAATCATTAATAAAAGTTCAAGCAAATTTTCAGCAGGAGGCGGAGTAGATTGTACAATAAAAACATGGGAACCACGGATTGTTTCTTCATAACAAGGCTCAAACTCACCATCAGCAAAAACCGGACATGAGGATTGCCCCAAATCAATGTCAAGACTGTCGCATATTTTCTCAGTTAAATGTCGAGTTGCTCTGCCGGTGAAAATTTTCAAAGAATTTTTTGTACCTCCCATTTCTCTATTTTTATTCTGATTTGCAATCATTTCAAAGTTAATATTTTACTTTTTTTTTATTCGGTTTCTTGTTAATAATTTGACGCTCAATCTTTATAAAAACATCTTTCACTCACCTTTATTTACGTCGTCGATAAAAGCAAGTATTTCTTCCGATCCTACTCCACTTTCGGCCGATGAAACAAAATAGCCGGGCATAACTTCCCATGTTTCCATCATCTTATTTTCATAAATTTTCAGATTGGCTTCCAATTCTTCAGGTTTCAATTTATCGGTTTTTGTGAAAATAATTGAAAAAGGAATTTCGCTGATCCCCAACCACTCCATAAATTCCAAATCAATTTTCTGGGGTTCATGCCGCGAATCAATTAAAACAAAAAGGCAGTACAAATTTTCGCGTTGAAGAATGTATTTTTTTATGAATTGCTCCCATTTCTTTTTTTCGTTCAACGGAACTTTTGCAAATCCGTATCCGGGTAAATCAACCAGGTACCATTCTCCGTTAATCAAAAAATGGTTAATCAATTGTGTTTTCCCTGGTTTTCCTGAAGTTTTTGCGAGCGACTTTTTATTGGTAATTTTATTGATTAATGAAGATTTCCCCACATTTGAGCGGCCAATAAAAGCATATTCAGGCTTATTGGGTTCAGGGCATTTTCTAACGTCAGTATTACTGGCAATAAAACGGGCTTCTTTAATCTCCATCGGAAAACATTAAAATTATGGTACGTTAAAACAAAATTCCAGCAAAGGTTTAACTAGCTCACTTAATAAATACTTCCAAAAGTTTCACTTCTTTTGTTAACGGTTTTAGCTTCACCGAGTTTGCATCTGCCGGAATCAATACAGTTTCTCCTTTTACAACCTTTTCTGTAAATTCTTCCTTTTCAATTTCAAAGTCACCTTCTAAAGTAATATAGATTACAAACGAATCGACCTGAAAATAATCCTTTTCAATTTTTTGGTTGAATTCCAGAATACTTGTTGTGAAATATTTACAACTTACAATTTCGGTTGAACTGTTTTTTTCGGCAGTATATTGGGTTTTATAGTCTTCCATGTAGGAAAAATCGATGGCATCCAACGCAAGTTCGGTATGCAGTTCACGTAGGTTTCCTTTATCATCTTTCCGGTTATAATCAAAAATACGATAAGTAACATCCGAAGTTTGTTGAATTTCGGCCACCATAGATCCTCTTCCAATGGCATGAACACGCCCTGCAGGAATAAAAAAAACGTCCCCCACTTTGGCCTCATCGTAATGAAGTAAATCGACTAACTTTCCGTTGTTAAGGTATTCCAGATATTTCTCTTTTGTAACCGGCTGATTGAATCCTGAATTGATTAATGCACCCTGCCCGGCATCGAGAACATACCACATTTCGGTTTTACCATAAGCATTATGGCGTTCTTTCGAGAGCTTGTCGTTAGGATGTACCTGAATGGAGAGATCATCCTGTGCATCAATAAATTTTATGAGCAGAGGAAACTCTACACCAAATTTTTCATACACTTTGTCGCCAACCAAATCTCCCATATAAATTTCGATGAGCTCACTCAATGTGTTTCCTTTTAAGAAACCATTACTGACCACCGAATCGTAACCTTCAACTCCCGACAACTCCCAGCTTTCGCCACAATTTGAGAGATTTCCATAGTCTTTATTAAGAAGTGTTCTCAAACGGTTTCCACCCCAGATTTTTTCCAGGTAAAAAGGTTCAAACTTTAAAGGATATAAACCTGCCATAATATTTTTGTTGATGATTTCTTTTAATTAAAACTCGTAATCTACAGCAGCCCTTGCTGAAGTAGCTTCCAGAATTCGGGTGAGTACTTTTTTGTGCTCCGGATGAACCCTGTACACATCCAAATCGGCTTCCGATTCAAAATGTGAAATCAGTGCGAAATCATAGCTTTTTGCTTCGAGTTCGTAATTTAACCCAACTTCAATATATTTGAGTTCTTCAATTTTGTCTTTCAGCCCTTCCAGAAGCGATTTTAACTCTAATAAAATTTTCCTCTTTTCATCTGCCGGGTAATCATTCAATTTAAAAAGCACTACGTGATTAATCATACTGAATTTTTGTATCTTGTATTTTCACTGCTGCAAAATTAGTGTTTTCTTAGTGGTAATTTTTCAAATTCAGTCTGAAATAAGGAAATTATAATATTTAATTTGATTAACAATGCTTATAATTGGCATCGCCGGAGGCACCGGATCGGGTAAAACAACTGTGGTCAGGAAAATACAAAAACAGTTTCCAAAAGGCGAAGTAAACATACTTTCTCACGATTCTTACTATTACGATAGTAAACATTTAAGCCTTGAAGAACGCCGCAAGAAAAACTTTGACCATCCTGATTCTATTGAGTTCGATTTAATGGTTGAACATGTAAAATTATTAAAACAGGGTATTCCGATTCATGAACCCACTTATTCGTTTATTACCTGTACCCGCGGAGAAGAAACCCGTTTGATACAACCACGGGAAGTGCTGATTATTGAAGGAATTTTATGCCTTGGTCACCCTGCCTTACGCGATTTAATGGACATTAAGGTTTTTGTGGACTGCGATTCGGATATCCGTTTATCGCGGGTTATTCAGCGCGACATACAGGAACGTGGTCGCGATATAAATGAAGTGTTGGCCCGTTACGAAAAAACTGTTCGCCCAAGCCACCTCCAATTTATTGAACCCACCAAACATTTCGCCGATATTATTGTGCCGCAGGGTGGAATGAACCAGGTCGCCATTCAAATTCTTACCAATCATATTAACCAAACACTAAAAAATATATAACATGCTTGAAAACCTAAACATTGAAGAACTACTTTTTGTGGATATAGAAACTGTTCCAGGAACACCCACATTAGAGGATCTTCCTGAAAAATGGCAGAAACTTTGGGAACACAAAATGAAATACCAGATTGAAAACGGTGAACCCGCTGCCGATTTATATGAAAAGGCAGGAATTTATGCCGAGTTTGGAAGAATTATTTGTATTTCCGCAGGTTATGTTTTTCAGAAAAAAGGAGAACTGTTTTACCGGGTAAAATCATTCTACAATGAAGATGAGAAAAATCTTATCGGAGATTTTTTCAGTGCGCTGGAACAATTCTCAAAGGCAGGAAAAAGAAAGCTTTGTGCACATAACGGACAAGAATTTGACTTTCCGTATATTGCACGCCGCGCTTTGGTTAATGGGTTGAAACTTCCTAAAATTCTGGATATTGCGGGAGCTAAACCCTGGGAAGTAAAAGATATTTTAATCGATACACTTCAACTCTGGAAATTTGGCGATTATAAACATTATACTTCTCTATCGTTGTTGTGCGAACTATTCCAGATACCAACTCCGAAAGATGATATTGACGGAAGTCAGGTTGCGTTTGTATATTATGTAGAAAATGATATTGACCGTATTATTAAATATTGTGAAAAGGATACACTTGCAGTTGCCAACCTGATTTTAAGATATAAAGGCAACAAAATTATTCCTATGGAAAATCTGGAAGCAGTTTAATATGAGATGAAAGGATGATTGAGGCACGAAAATTAAAAACACAAAAGTGTTTCAGAATTAACAACTTTTTTCCTGTCTAAATTTTCTTAATCACAAAAAAGCCACAAGGTTTGTTTACAAAAAATTTGAAAACAGCTATTTTCCTGAAAACAAAATGAAAGACGGTTTTCTCTTTGAAAACTTCAAAATTAATATTTCATCATGCGATCCATATCGCGTTTTGAATCTTTCAGTTTTAATGATTCACGCTTATCGTAAGTCTTCTTCCCTCGGGCCAGCGCAATTTCCAATTTTGCCAAACCCCTGTCGTTAATAAACATTTGAACGCAAACGATGGTCAGTCCCGACTCTTTTACTTTCTTTTCCAGTTTTGCCAGTTCTTTCCGGTTCAACAAAAGTTTCCGGTCGCGACGGGCCTCATGATTATTACAAGTTCCGAGCTCATATTCCGAAATATGCATGTTTTTCACATAAAGTTCGCCACTGTAAAACTGACAATAGGATTCGGTTAAATTCACATTCCCTTTTCGAATCGATTTAATTTCGGTACCAACAAGTTTAATACCGGCAACAAACCGTTCAATTAACTCGTATTCAAAAGTTACCTTCCTGTTCTTAATCCTGATATCTGACGACTGATGAGCCATTAAAAATATGCTGTTAATAATTTGGATAGAAATATACTAAGAAACGTGAAAATGAAAAATATAACAAGTATGGTTATAAGAATATACTTTTCACGCTTTTGTTCCGGGAAGGTGAGCAATTCAGAAACGCCTGTCCAGAAAATATAAAAGCTGTATAAACCTAAAATGTCCAACACATAAAGAAACGGGAACAGCCCTGTTACCATTGATATTAAAAGTAATGGTGTTAATGAATAAGCCACCAGTTGTCTCGCAACATCAATGTTTTTCTCGGCACCAAACGTTTTCATTAACGTAGTGGCAAAATATACAGAAATAAAGTAGGCCAGGCCAAACAAAACAATTTTCCGCAAGGCTTTTAATACGGCAAAACCCAAATAAAAATGAGAACTTCTAAAGAATTCACCTAAAAAAACGGCCAACGATGCGGCGACAAAAAGCGGCAACAGAAAGCTTGTAAATAATTCGACAAGACTTTCAGTTGTTTCTTTTTTCGAGACCCAAAAGGATTTCGGTTCCAAAACGATCTCCTTTACCTGATTGATTATTGTTGAGAATGAAAAGTTCATTTTCGGTTATTTTGCTACAAAAATACATTTAATTGTCGATTTCAAAATTTTGCTGTTTCGTGTTTTGCAAAACAGCAAACATAACCAACAACATCATTTAGACACTTTCTGTATCTTTTCACTTAATATTCTCTGGAGGGCAAACATTTCATCCCGCAAGCGGGCAGCTTCAATAAAATCAAGCTCCTTGGCAGCTGCTTTCATTTGTTTTTTTGTTTTTTCAATGGTTTTTTCCAAACCGTCAATACTCATATATTGAATAACCGGATCGGCTGCAACATCGGGTTGTGAAATACCATCGGGATAACCGGGTTGCTTGTCCGCACGATATTCATGCCCGATAATCTCACGGGTTGGTTTAACAATTTGAGTAGGAGTAATATTGTTTTCTTCGTTGTATTTCAACTGTTTCTCACGCCTGTAATTGGTCGACTCAATGGTTCTCCGCATCGAATCGGTAACTTTATCGGCATACATGATTACCATTCCGTTAAGGTTTCGGGCAGCACGGCCAGCCGTTTGTGTTAACGAGCGTTCCGACCGCAAAAAACCCTCCTTATCGGCATCCAAAATAGCCACAAGCGAAACTTCAGGAAGATCTAACCCCTCTCGCAAAAGATTTATCCCAACCAAAACATCAAACTGGCCTTTCCGTAATTGTTCCATAATTTCAACCCGCTCGATCGTATCTACATCGGAATGAATATACCGGGTTTTAACTCCATTATTGGAAAGGTATTTCGAGAGTTCTTCTGCCATTCGTTTGGTTAAAGTGGTTACCAACGTACGTTCATTCTTATCAACTCTCAAACTAATTTCATGCATTAAATCATCAATCTGGTTTGTGCTTGGACGAACATCTATTAACGGATCAAGTAACCCGGTCGGCCTGATGATTTGCTCCACTACAACTCCTTCACTTTTTTCCAACTCATAATCGGCAGGAGTTGCGCTGACATAAACTACCTGGTTAGCCAGTCCCTCGAATTCTTCAAATTTTAATGGCCGGTTATCGATGGCAGCAGGCAAACGAAATCCGTACTCAACCAAATTCATTTTCCGCGAATTATCGCCACCAAACATGGCCCTGATTTGCGGAATGGTAACATGACTTTCATCGATAATACATAAAAAATCTTCCGGGAAATAATCGAGAAGGCAGAAAGGACGCGTGCCAGGCTTCCGTCCATCAAAATACCGGGAGTAGTTTTCAATACCGGGGCAATATCCCAATTCCCGCATCATTTCCATGTCGTATTCCACACGTTCCAAAATCCGCTTGGCTTCCAGTGGTTTTCCAATTTCCTTGAAATAATCCACCTGCGCAACAAGATCATCCTGAATCTGATGAATAGCAGATTTCATACGATCTTTTGTAGTAACAAAAATATTCGCCGGGAATATATTAATTTCATCCAGAGCACCAATTACCAAACCTGAAACAGGATCAAAAGTCGATATTTCTTCTATTTCGTCACCCCAGAAAACAACGCGGATTCCATCGTCGGCATAAGCCGGGTAAATATCAACGGTATCGCCTTTTACACGGAAATTACCTCTTTCAAACTCCACCTCACTTCTCGAATACAAAGCCTCCACCAACTGACGCAACATTGCATTTCGGGAAACGGTTTGTCCTACTTTTAAATAAGTAACATTGGCATGAAAATCCTCCGGGTTTCCAATTCCATATAAACATGAAACAGAGGAAACAACCACTACATCGCGCCTGCCGGAGAGTAAAGCAGAAGTGGTGCTCAATCGTAATTTCTCAATATCCTTGTTAATGGAAAGGTCTTTCTCAATGTAAGTGTCCGTTGTCGGAAGGTAAGCTTCCGGTTGATAATAATCGTAGTAGGAAACAAAGTATTCTACTGAATTTTCAGGGAAAAACTGTTTCATTTCGCTGTACAATTGAGCTGCCAGTGTTTTATTATGACTTAGCACCAAGGCAGGCCTTTCAATTGCTTCTATTACGTTTGCCATCGTAAAGGTTTTTCCCGACCCTGTAACACCCAACAACGTTTGGAACCTGTCACCCCTGTTAATTCCTTCAATCAATTGTTTTATTGCTTCCGGCTGATCTCCTGTTGGCTTATAATCTGAAGTAAGTTTAAACTTCATAACATATATCCTTCTGTAAATATTATTGCAAAAACAAATTAATTAGCTGAAATACTTTTCATTGCGAAATACAAAAACTGTAATAAATCTGTTATTTTTATCGTTTTTCAATCAGTTTATACAACAATAAATATAAATTTGTAGTTCAAGTTCAAGGACGCTAAATTAGTTTTAAAATTAAGTTTTATGAAGAAAACCCTGCTTTTATATATCGCACTATTATTGTTTGCGTTCAATGTAAAATCGCAAAACGATAAGATGTTTTCAGTTAAAAACAGCATTACCACTACCAAAGGCCTTTATCTGGGCGGCGTTGCATCGACCAATGGCTGGGGTGCCGAAGTAAAATATCTGTTCAATGAAAAATTTACGGTAAAAACCGGTGCCGAAACCTTAAATTTTAGCGCCAGTTTTAATTTCGATGAAAATGATATTAGCTATGATGGTTCGGTTGATTACAAAACCGGAGGCATTTTCTTATTAGCCGATTACAATTTCGTTTATCATCTGTATTTTTCCGGAGGAGTAGTTTTTAATTCGTTTAACCCCGAAGTTACCGGCCATTCAGTAAGTCCACTTGAATATGGTGATATTACCATTCCTGCTGAAGATGTCGGCGATTTTAAGTTTAGCTTTTCGCCAAAAACAAAAGTTTCTCCTTATGGAGGATTAGGCTGGAGAAGTTTTATCGGAAAAGACAAAAGACTGGCCTTAAATTTTGAAACCGGCATTTATTATATGGGCTCACCACAAGTTGAGATTGAAGCAACCGGACTGCTGGCTCCTACTGCTGATCCGGCACTGGGGCAGAAGGAAAAATTGGAAAGCCAACTGGAACAATATAAAATTTATCCCGTTATAAAATTTAACCTGGCTGTTAAACTATTTTAACCCTGCTAAAAAATTTCATCATGAAAAATAAAAAACAAAATAACCTGGTTCGCAGCTTGTTAGCAGCAATTCTTATTTTTTCATTTGCAGGCTGTAGTGAATATTTTCAAAATCCGTTGGAAGACAAGGAAACCGGAGAAGATATTAGACTGATGCTTATTGATTTTAATTTTTTTAAAACAAGAATGACATATAAGTTAATGGACGCCCGCACCGGATCGGTTATTAATGAAGATGCAGTAATAAAATTCTCCGGCAAAAACGGCAACGACATTGTTACGTTTGCAGGTGAGAAGAAACCCGAATTTTATACCAGTCAGGGGCAATTGGAATTAACTGTTGATCCGAATGTATCAGTTTCGGAAAGTTCGCCACTGGAATATTCAGTTATGGTTGAAATTGACGGTTATAATACCCTTACCAAAGGAATCCAGATAAAAAGTGAAGGAATAAAATCGTATGAATTATTCCTGTCGAAAATTTCGGATGAAGAAGAAACTGATTTAAGCGGAGATGTTGACTTTGGCGACAATGATACAACTTTCAACTTTTTTGTACCCCAAACTTTATTTAAGTCAGCATTGGCAGAAGAAAAATCTTACTCCATAAAGTATTCGATATCGATTTCCGACCTGAAGAAGTTTACCGACACGAACAACAATCTTCTTTTTCAGAATTCTCAGGAAGTAATTGATGCCTACAACAGCGATCCTGAAAATTTTCTGAAAGTGAGCATCCTTACTTTCTCCGACTATCAACGTGAAATTGATTTAGTGAATATAGATGGAACCGCAAGAAATGTTCTGTTTCACAAACTCGAAACAGGAAATTTAAAAAGTCTTGTTGTTGCAGGAAAAACAGTTGGGAACCTAAACAACGGTGTTATCTCTTCGAAATGCGAATACCTGAATGACCCATTGCCTGATATTTTTGGATTTGCAAAATTTGAAGACGGGCACTGGAATATATTAGGAAATACAACCGTTTACAACACGTTGCCTTTTAGCTATACACTAGTAGAAGCCTCTGAGGATTTACTTTGCAGTAAAGGAAGCAGCATCACATTTAAATCTGATGTTATTTCCAGTTTTTCGTTTGATGCCGATGTTTATAACAGTAACAATGAATTTATTACCTCTATTAATTTTAGAGGAAAAATCCCTGAAACATTTGTGGTTGAGGATGTTCCGGCAGAAGCCGTGAAATTAGTATTCAGAAATAACAATCCTTCGTTTGAAAATTTATCACCGCTGGAAATTCCGAATTTCTGCGATGGAAGTTATGAGATAAATGTAACTCCGGCTCCAAATTATGTGGAATACCAGATTACCATGAAAGCGATGTGTAAAAATACACCAACCGTTGCCATTGCCCCAACCTATAGTGTTGATGTAAAACTAAAGAATACAGATGATCCATGGCAAAGTGTTCACATGGAAGGTGGTGTTGTAGATTTATTAGGAATTCCGAACAGCGAGTATGAAATCCGGTTACTTTGGGAAAACGAATGGGAATATTCCACTTACTCAACTAAATTTGATTCAAATGGGAATTATCTTGGGAACCCCGAAGAAGACGCAAAAGTAAAGTCAAAAGTATTGAGCGACGGAAGAATTCAGATTAATATTGAAAAAATATTCAGTCAGGATATTTGCGACGAACTGGGCTGGTAATTACCGGCTCAGTTGAAAATAAACCGGAAAGTGGTCGCTTATTCCACCATAATAGTTTGGCCCCCCATAAGTACGGTTTGGGGAAACCTGCCCATCTTTGCTTTTATATTCCATCCACTCCTGCCGAAAAATAAACCCCTGTTTGTCAACGCATTGAAAACCTTTATCATCAAGCAACCCGGCAGAAACAACAATATTGTCAAGCATATTTGAATTCCCACGGTAATAATACGATCCCTGTTTTGCATCGCTTAGCGGATACATTAAGTTCACTAAAGCAGAATTTCCATTTCCGGGTTTTGCGGCTCCCAGGGTTTCGGCAAGACTTTTATTAAACGGTTCATCGTTCATATCGCCCAAAACGATAATATTTGCGGATGAATTTGTTTGTAACACTGAATCAATTTTACTTTTCAGAATCGTTGCAACAGTAACCCGGTTGGGTTCACTTGCTTCTACCCCGCCAATTCTTGACGGCCAATGATTTACAAAAAAATGGAACTCTTCTTTGTTTGTAACAATTCCTTTTACATACAAAATATCTCTTGTATGATAATCCGGCTCATTTTCAAAAGTAACGTGAACAGGATAACTTTTCAAAACAGTAAATTCATCAGGCCGGTAAATTAAAGCACAATCAATCCCACGAAAATCAGGGCTTTCATAGTGAACTATTTCATAATTTCCATTCTTCAAATTGCCGGTTCCAACCAAATCGCGAAGTACTTTTTCATTTTCTACTTCAGCAAATCCTATAATTTCCGGTAATTCTTCAACATTTATCGAACTTAAAACGATTGAAATATCTTCCAGCTTTTTTTGATAGCGTTCTTCTGTCCATTGCTTTTCGCCAGTGGGAGTGAATTCTCCATCATTTTTCCCCGGTTCATTTTCAATATCAAAAAGATTCTCAACATTATAAAATGCGACGGTTAAATGGCGCTTTTTATTGTACTTTGAAGAACTGCACGAATTCAGCAAAAAAAATATTAATAAGGCTGAAGCTATAAAAGAAGTTATACCCGTTTTTAAATGATTCGTTTTCATACACTTTTCAGATTTAAATTTCCTGTCCGATTGTTACCTCATAATATTCAGTTACCAAAGTAGCCATCATCCCAGCCGATTTTGCAGCCTGAATTCCGGGGTCACCGTCTTCAAAAACTTCGCAAACTTCGGGTCGAACTCCCATTAATTCCGCACATTTCAAAAATGTATCCGGGTAGGGTTTTGGTCGTTCCACATCATTGGCAGAAACAAGAATATCAAAATATTTTTCAAGGCCCAAAATATGCATAGTTTTCCAGGCCAGCCGGTGATATCCGCCTGTTCCCACTGCCATTGGCAATTTTCCGTGATACGCTTTTACCAGTTCAACAACTGGTTCAATGGGTTTCATTTTATGCATAATTTTTTCATATTCGGCTTCTTTAAAATGCCCCACTTTTTCAGCATCCATTTTTGTACCGAACATTTCATTTAATTTATGAATTGTGCCTACGGCCGGAATTCCTGCCAGTTTCGCAAAAATTTCAGGCGTAAAAACAATTCCGTAATCGATTAAAATATTTTTATACGCCAAAAAATGAACCGGCATTGTATCGGCAAGAGTGCCGTCCAAATCGAAAATTAAAGCTTGTGCTTTGGAATTGATTTCTAATTTCTTCACGTTAATGGTCTGTTATTTTGAAAGTGTCAAAATTAATCGATTATTTTCCCTTTAAAATAATTTTTTCATCAAATCGGAAAAAATGCCACCTTTGTTTTCATAAAATTAATGGTAGATGAACAACACTTTTTTATACACACTCCCTCAGTGGTTTATATTTGCCGGAGTTTTCGTAGTGGTTTACGGCTGGATTGAAGACAAGAAACCATTCAGGGTAATTGGTTCAGCCATTTTTATTGCCTTGGGAATTTATGCTTTGTACATTCTTTCAGGCGACTATTTTGCTATGGATAAGTACCTGACTCCCGATGAAATTGCAACAGAAGAACTTGATGACGATGTTATTACCGATATTCCCTTTCAGGTGAGATTATTTCCGGCCTACATCAGCTTTTTAATTTCTTCGCTTGTTGCTATTCCCGCGCTCTGGCTCGAATTAAAAAACAGTCGCAAATACCGGATTTTTATTGTTGTATCTATTCTTTTAGCTTTAGTCGGCTTTTTTGTAATAGTTGGAATGTTAAAAACAAATTAACAACACAATTAAGATTTTCACTGTCAATGTTTAATCATTTTCATATGATAGAATTTTAATCCTTCAAATTCAGTTCGTTATAATTTTATGAATTATTTTTTTTAGTTACTAACAAACCAATTTATTTGTTCTCTTGTTTTTTTATCTTGCGCAAAATTTAAAAAGTTAAATAAAACCTATAAGAATTATGAATCCACAGGCTGAGGAACTCAACAAAATTGTACGGGAAAAGAGCAGTGTAGTATTTGATTTGCTTTCGGAAAGAGGCAAAAATATTTTTTTCCCAAAGAAGGGAATCCTCGGGCAGACTGCTGAAGCCAAAGGCACAAAAATTAATGCGACAATTGGCGCCGCTGTTGAAGACGACGGTTCTCCAATGCGTTTAGAAGCCATCGCTTCTAAAATTAACATGGATCCGGGATTGGTTTTTCCGTATGCACCCAGCTTCGGACGTCCTGATATTCGTGCCAAATGGAAAAGCATGATTTATGAAAAAAATCCAACGCTGGCAAATGTAGAATTAAGTTTGCCGGTTGTTACCAACGCTTTAACCCACGGAATTAGCATGGCCGGATATATGTTTTTGGATCCGGGTGACGAAGTTATTGTTCCGGACCTTTTTTGGGGAAATTACAACCTTACATTAACAAACATGTATGGTGCGTCGTTGGTTAAATTCAACTTGTTTAAAGATGGCGGTTTTGACTTAGCAGCTTTTGAAGCGAAATTGAATGAAGGCGGAATTGGCAAAAAAACAATGATTCTGAACTTCCCTAATAATCCGTCGGGATATACACCAACCGTTGAAGAACAAAATTCGATTGTAGAAATTATAAAGGCCGCAGCCGAAAAAGGAAATAAAATTGTAGCCTTTATTGATGATGCTTATTTTGGTTTGGTTTACGAAGAAGGAATTGAAACCGAAAGTATTTTCGCTCCGTTGAGTCAACTGCATGAAAATGTGCTGGCAATAAAAATAGACGGAGCAACCAAAGAAGATTATGTTTGGGGTTTCAGGGTAGGATTTATGACTTACGGTGTGAAAGGCGGAGATGCTGAACTTTACAGTGCTTTGGAATCAAAAACAGCTGGTGCAATCCGTGGAAACATTTCAAATGCAGCAAATATTTCGCAATCGCTTTTATTGGTAGCTTTTAACAGCCCTGAATATGCTGAACAAAAAGCGGCTAAATACACGATTATGAAAGACAGGTACGAAGCAGTAAAAAAAGCACTTTCTAATGAAAAGTATGCTGAGTATTTTAAAGCTGTTCCCTACAATTCTGGCTATTTTATGTGTGTAAAACTGGAAGCCGGGTTAGATGCCGAAAAAGTCAGAAAAGTGCTCATTGAAAAGTATAGCATTGGAGTTATCAGTTTAGGTAATCTTATTCGGATTGCTTATTCGGCAGTTGCAGCAAAGGATGTTAACGAAATGTTTGAAGGAATTTACAACGCTTGTAAAGATTTTAGATAACAAAAGAAAGATCCAGATATAAAAAAAGCCGGTTAAAACCGGCTTTTCTGTTTTTATTCAAATAGATTTTCGTCTCTGATTATCATTAATATTGCTGCGTGTGGGAGAATAATATACTTTTCATTATTGAATTCAATTTCATGACCGTCGCGATTTAAATAAATGGCTAAATCGCCGATATGAGTTTGCAAAGGAACGTATTTCACTTCTTCCGACTTTTCCTTCCATTGCTCCTCATCTTCAGAAACAGCAGGAATAGGATATCCTGGTCCCACTTTTACAATATAACCACTTTGTAGCTTCTCATTCTCCTGCACTGTTGGCGGAAGATACAATCCGGCTTTTGTTTTCTGAGTCGGATGTTTCGGCTTTACCAAAACACGATCGCCAACCATTATAAATTTTTCAAGATCTTTTTCTTCTATTACTAACGACATAATTTTATATTATTCAAATCGGCAGCAAAGATACAAATTCTGATTTTTTACAAATCGATTGTCTCCTACTTATTCAGCAAGAACTTTTTACTAATTTTAAACAAAAAAATCGATTACCCATGTTTAAACATTTTAGAATTTTAGTAATTGTCCTGTTCGCTTTTAATAATTCATATTCACAAAAGATTGAATCTTTTAAAACTGAAGTAACTGGTTTGGAAAAATCAGAAATTCATGTTCCTGCCCGGGTGATAACCAAAGGACCAAAACATCATTGGTTTGGGTATTACGATAAATTGCAATTTGACCCGACGAATCGATTTGTACTTTCTATGGAGGTTGATTTTGAAGGTCGATCTCCGTTATCTGACGACGAAATAAAAATTGGGATGATTGATTTATTTGACAATGATAAATGGATTGAGCTGGGCTCTTCGAAAGCATGGAGTTGGCAGCAAGGTTGCATGCTGCAGTTTGTACCCGGAAGTGATTCGCTGATTATTTGGAACGATCGGCAAGACGATCATTTCATCTCACACCTTTTTAACATTTATACTAAAAAGGAACGAATTCTTCCTTTTGCCATTTACGCGTTGAGTCCCGATGGAATTCATGCAGTAACAACCGATTTTGAACGAATTCAGGATACGAGACCCGGTTATGGCTACGCCGGAATTCCGGATCGAAACAAAGAAAAACTGGCCCCCGATAATGCAGGAATTTATGTATGTAATTTAAAAACGGGAGAAAAGAAACTTATCATCACCTATGCTCAAATGGTTGATATGCCTTTATTGACAGATGATGAATCAAATATTGACAGGACAACACAAAAAAACTGGTTCAATCATTTGCTTTTTAATTCATCCGGAAATCGTTTTATTTTTCTTCACCGCTGGAAAAGCAACCTGAAAAAAGATGTTGGAGGATTTGCAACGCTTATGTACACTTCCGATTTAGAAGGCAAAAAAATCAATCTTGTCGATCCGTCCAATTATACTTCACATTTTATATGGAAAGATTCGCGACACATTGCAGCATGGACAAAACAGCCGTCGCATGGCCCCGGATTTTATGTTTTTACCGATGGCATACCTGAAGAAACATTCGTTCTTAACCAGGAAAAAATGCCGGTTAACGGACACAATACCTATTTACCGAATAATCAGGAATGGATTTTAAATGATACTTATCCTGACAAAAATCGAATTCAGCATGTTTATTTGTATAATACAAAGACCGATATCCGGATTCCGCTTGGTGACTTTTATTTGCCAAATGAATACAAAGGAGAATGGCGTTGCGACACTCATCCGCGCTCGGATAATAATGGAAAACTGGTTTGTATCGATTGTCCAACTTCAACCGGCGGCAGGCAATTAGTACTTCTAAGCATGGAAGAAATTTTCGAATAATACTCCATATTTTCGGTATCGCAATAAATCTTTTTGCTTTTTAACTCTCAAGAAATTCACGCTAGTTCCGGGAAAATTAGCGTAATTAATAATTACGGCCAAAAAAAAATCATCACAAACAGCTGAATAACAATATATTAAAAAATATTATAAAAAATTTTACTACTATGTATTGCATAATACTATTTTTTATTCATATATTTGCATAACATATTTCAATGCAAAATATAGTACATTATTAAAAAAAGTTCTATTGAAGTGTAACGAAATAAAATTTCAAGCGTCATAAGGTTGTAAAAAGAAAAACAGAAACAGAAAATAATTGAACGAAAAAGAAAACAGGAGGATTTAAGTCATGAAAACAAGAAACAATGTTCAGAAAGCAATTTTAAAATCAGCAGCAGTAATTGTAAGTTTTGTACTGATAAGTTTTACAGTTAACGCACAGGGTTTTTGGAAATCATTACTTGAAAGCGAAACATTTAGCCAAATGGCAATGGCAATGTCTGCAAACGAAATGGAAAATTCGGGTTCAATGAACACAACTACGCTGGCCAATTACTCGGAAGTTGAAACAGAAGAAGCATTAAATTTAGAAGACTGGATGACTAATGAAGCAATTTTCGCATCGTACTACATTTTGGAAACAGAAACGGAAGCTCCGATGGCATTGGAAAACTGGATGACAAATGAAACTTTGTTTAACGCTCCGATGGCAACCATGGAAATTGAAACAGAACCCAAACTACAAGTTGAAAACTGGATGGTAAGTGAAAAAATGTTTGAAGTTGAAACAAAAACTACAACACTTGCAACCAATACATTCGCTTACGAAGAACTTAAAGAATCAAAATTAGCCATTGAAAATTGGATGGTAAACAGCAAAAACTGGAACAATTAGAAAACAATTAACAACTCAACTGCTAAAGCGTCGATTAACCCGGCGCTTTTTTTATGTTACCGGATATTCATTATGAATATCAGTCAGTATTTCAAAACCCGTTTCAGTAACCAATATCGTATGTTCAAACTGAGCCGACAATTTGTTATCTATAGTTCGTGCAGTCCATCCATCATATCTATCAATACTGGTCTTTGGTTTTCCTTCATTTATCATTGGTTCAATGGTAAAAATCATACCGGGCTTCATTTTAGGGCCTGAATTTCTTCTTGAGGCATGATCTACCTGCGGTTCTTCATGGAAATCCACTCCTACTCCATGTCCACAAAATTCATAAACAACAGAATAACCTTTTGCTTTTGCATAGCGATTAATTACAAACCCAATATTTCCAAAATAATTTCCTGGTTTAACCTGCTCAATTCCCAAATTCAGGCAATGCCAGGTAGCATCAATCAAATCTTCAGCATTATTCGAAACCTGACCGACAGTAAACATTCGAGAAGTATCACCATAATAACCGTTAAGAATAGTTGTAATATCAATATTTATGATATCGCCCTCTTTCAAAATTGTATCTGGCGAAGGAATTCCATGGCAAACAATATTGTTTGGCGAAATACAACTCGATTTAGGATAACCGTTATATCCTTTCGTTGCAGGAATCGCACCATGGGCCAGAATAAATTCTTCAATTTTGTTATCTATGAACTCGGTCGAAACTCCCGGTGCGACAAATTGCTCCACAAAATCAAGTGTTTCTGCAGCTAATTTGCAGCTTTGTCTTATTCCGTTAATCTGTTCGGGAGTTTTAATAATTATTCCGCTCATAAATGGTTAAATTTTACGCAAAAATGGTTATTTACCGTTGTATTTCAAAATCGAACAATAATTTTGCAAAAAAGTTTACAGAGGTTATTGTTTCAAAAATCTTAGTTGCCTGATTTATTTTGAACTCTCTGTTTCAAACACTAAACAGTATGAAACATATTAATCATTTATCTACCAAATCATATTTTATCGATCGATCTGGAAAACTATCCATTTCGTATATGTTTTACCAAATGCAGGAAATTGCATGGGAACACGCTGCCCTACTTGGTTTTGGTTATGAAAAGTTAAAACAGGATCAACAATTTTGGGTACTATCACGATTGTGGGTAAAAATAAACCGGAGGCCGGAATGGGCTGA
Source organism: Draconibacterium sp. (assembly GCA_041393215.1). Classification (GTDB taxonomy): domain Bacteria; phylum Bacteroidota; class Bacteroidia; order Bacteroidales; family Prolixibacteraceae; genus Draconibacterium. The sequence goes on along the minus strand of JAWKKP010000015.1, from coordinate 118,632 downwards.
AGACTTTTCATTAGAAACATGGTCTCGTGGTACGGATGGTTTTTATGGTTACCGGGATTTCAATTTTACGGATAAAACTGGAAATAAAATTATTCAGGCCACAAGTAGCTGGCTGGTACTTGATGCCAAAACAAAACGAATAGTTCGGCTAACCGATTTTAATAACTTTCCCAAATATGAGGAAAGTGTTTTTGGTGAAAATGCAGGAAGGATAAAACCACCGCAATCAGAAGATAATTTAGAATTCACCCCGGTTCTTTTTAATGAAATTGATATCAATCAACACTTTAACTCGGGGCGGTATATTGAACGCATCATAGATAGTTATAGTTTTGAATTTCATAAAAAATATGATTTAGTTGAGTTCGAAGTCAATTTTCTAAAGGAAGGGATGCCTAACGATCGCCTTTCGGTAAAAAAAGAACAGAACGAAAGTGTTCATTTCTGCAGTGTAGTTCGCGAAAGTGATGGCATCGAATTAATAAGGGCTAAACTGATTTGGGAAGAAAAAAGTTAATTGAACCCAATTACCACTTACTTTTTAATCAACTCATCAATTTTTAGCGGAACTTTAATTTGCTTCGCCGATTCGCGCCTTGTCAGTAGCATTGGTGCTGAAACTCCTAATGAAAGCGCCATTAATACAAAAAAGGCTTTTAGCCCGTTTGTAATTGTATCGTCGAGAAGTTGTGTAAACGTTGCATGATCCACATCGCCTGTCAATCGAATTACTCCCAACATCATTCGATAAGCAAAAGCCCCTGGCACCATTGGAATAACCGATGGAATAGCAAAAACAAATGGCGGCGCGTGTCGAAAATGAGCGGCATAAATACTTAAAAATCCAACCAGCATTGCCCCAAAAAATGACCCCAGAATAATCCCTCCTCCAAGCTTCATCGTTAACAATTTCAATGTTCCGCCTAATGCCCCAAGTAAAAAGATTACCCAAACAGTCCGGATTGGAACATTAAAAAGAATGGCAAAACCAATTGAAGCCAGGCCAAGCCAAATCCAACTTTCTGAAAATATTTCCCAACCCATAACTAAATATTATAAATTAATATTGAACTCAGCATACCCAACGCAATTGCAAATGCTATAATTAAGCCATTGGTTCCACGTACAATTCCATTCATTATATTCCCATCAAGCAAATCAGATAATGAATTTATCAGCGGAATTCCAGGTATCAGGTACAAAACCGATGTAGCAAAAGCAAATTCCGCCTCCGATCCTTGGCCTAATTTTACAAAAGCACCTGAAATAAGGCATGAAACAAATGACGCAAAGAAAATGCATAAATAACCGTTAAAGTTTCTTTTAACTGTTTCCTGTCTGACAAAAAGACCCACAAATGTAGCTACAAATGCAACCAACATTTCAACAAATCCACCGCCAAATAACCGGCAAAACGAAGCTCCGGCTAAAGCAACTGTAAAAAGCACGACCAACCTTGGATAATGAGGCAACGATTTCAAACGTTCAATTTCAGCCCAAATTTGCCCGAAATTCCAGTTTTCATCAACCACACGCCAACTCATTCGGCTAATTCCGCTAACCATGCGAAAATTAGCTCCATGTGGAGAAGTCCGTTTTAAACTACTTTGAAAATAATCGTTATCCTCGTCGGAAACAGTTACCATTAAAGCTCTGTGTGTAACCAATAATTCGGTATGAAACCCGTAAGCATTTGCAATACGCGATATGGTGATTCTTATGCGCGATGTATTAGCACCTGAAGCCATTAATAAGGCTCCCACCTCTAACAAAATTTTACTTAATTCACTACTCGATTTTATAGTTGAATTTTCCATAAGCCATCCTGATTTTGCGGCGCGAAATAAATAACTTTACTTCTATTATTAGATAAAATGTACCGTACTTATACCGGATTTAAACTTATCTTATCACATATTCTGTTTGTAAAATTGATAAAAAATACGGATTATTAACGACAATTGGTACAAACGTTTGGGCATTTTGCAACGTGATTTGCAAGGGTGTTTCGTACGGTTAAAAGAAATTGCAAAACAAAAATCCATAGATAGCGCACAACGAAAACCCACTCTGAAACATTCTCATTGCTAGTGGTTCATTGTTTTTTTAGCATCTAATCTTTATTCATTTCTAATTTCCAATTAAATATAGTATCGGTTTCTCCTATTTTAATGAAATTATTCTTTTCAAGTACTTTAAACGAAGCCTCATTTGTCTTGTTAGTCGAAGCAATTATTGATTCCACATTTATTTGTGTTTTAACCCATTCGATAATTCCGTTTACAATTTCAGTCATAAATCCTTTGTTCTGGAATTCATCATAAGTTCCATAACCAATTTCTATTTCTCCGTTTTCATTGGGCTCCCCATACATACAGATGTCGCCAACCATTTTGTTTTCTTCTTTAGAAATAGCTGTCCAAATAGTTGAGTACAAATAATTTTTGTTTTTGTCCGCCACATTTGGAAGTATTACCTGTTCTAATGCGTCTTTTAATTCTGCAGAAATTGTCCTTGAAGTTTCATTTAAACATAGTTCTTCTTCCAATGAGTTATCATTTTTTGCATATTTCATTAACTGTTCATAAGTTAATGGTCTTAATTTCAATCGTTTTGTCTCTATCATATAATTTATCTATATCATGTCCCGGTTTTTAATTTCTTACTAACAGGAGATTTTATATCTTCAAATTAATCGAAAAATTTTACACCCTAGTTTGAGAAACCAATAGAATTTTTTGAGTGAAAAAGATTGCTAACTGAGAGCTAAATCCCGCGTCTAAAAGAACGCAATTAAATTATCTAGAAACAATTAACTTCTGAATCACTTGCAATTTTTCTTCCATCGAAAGCGTTCCGTCAATCCAGTGGATTTTAGTTCCACGTTTTTCCATGCCACGAAACCAGGTCATTTGTCGTTTTGCAAACTGGTGAATGGCAATTTCCAGTTGCGCAAACATTTCTTCATACGAAAGTTCTCCGGTTAAATGAAGTGTAAGGTATTTATATTCAAGTCCGTAATAAATCAGTTGCTCGGGTGTTAATCCTGAATCAAGCAGCCTTTGAACCTCATCAAGCATTCCATTTTCGAGGCGTTGTTTTAAACGTGCAGTAATTCGTTCGCGGCGAATTTCACGACTTACTTTTATCCCGATATTCAAACTGTTAATTTTAGGAAAATACGAATCCATCTTTGGGTGTTCGGCATAATATTTCTCAATTTCTATGGCACGCACAGCACGACGATCGGTTTCTACATCGGTAACGTTATGCAGATCCGGTTTTATCAATTTCAAAATTTCAGTCAATTCTTCCAGGCTTTTCCCTTCCAGTTCTTTTCGTAACTCTTTGTTGGGCGGAACTTCAATCAAACGATAATTTTTTAAAACCGCTTCGATGTATAACCCGCTTCCACCACATAAAACCGGAAACTTATTCCGTGAGCGAATTTCATCAAATACTTTTATAAAGTCGGTCTGAAAACGGTAAACATTATAATGAACGCCGGCATCTTCAATATCAATTAAATGTGCCGGGATCTCAACACCATCAACAAAATAATCTTCGTAATCCTTACCGGTGCCCAAATCCATTCCACGATAAATCTGCCGCGAATCGGCCGAAATTACTTCGCCGTTTATTTTTGCAGACAAATGCGCCGCAACTCCGGTTTTCCCGGTGGCAGTAGGTCCAAGAATAGTTATAAGGTTATGCTTCATTTTTATTTATTCGAAAACAAAATAAAGAATAATTCTTCAAACGATGATTTTTTACGAAATTGCACCAAAACAATCATAAAAAAATTTCTTGCCGAAAATGATAAAAGAAGCCTGTGTTGAAACTTTTGAAGAAGCTGTTTTAGCCGAGAAACAGGGAGCAAACCGAATTGAACTTTGCTCTGATTTAGCAAATGATGGTTTGACTCCTTCCTTCGAATTAATGCAAAAAACTTGTTCTACCTTAACTATTCCTGTGATGGTAATGATTCGCCCGCGTGCCGGCGATTTTGTTTACTCGGAAGAAGAAATTGAGCAAATGAAAACAGAAATTAATCTGGCAAAAAAGGTGAATGCAGCCGGTGTGGTTTTCGGATTACTAACTTCGGAAAATAACATCGATAAAAAAAATACAGAAATTTTAGCAGAATACGCAAAACCACTTCCGGTTACTTTTCATAAAGCCATTGATGAATTAGAAAATCCTGTGGAAGGAGTTAAAACGTTAATAGAAATAGACGGAATTAAACGAATTCTTACTTCGGGAGGAAAACCAACTGCTTTGGAAGGACAGCAAATTATTCGCAATATGATGAAGGTTGCAGAAAACAAAATCACGATTTTGGTAGCCGGAAAAGTTTTGAACTCGAATGTGAATGAAATACAGAAATTAACCGGAGCAAAAGAATTACACGGACGGAGAATTGTGGGAGAATTAATATAATAAATAGAGATCAGTCATAGCAATCAATTACAGTTTTCAGTAAAATATAACTTATGAAAAAATTACTTTTTATTATTCCAATCTTAGTTACATTCATTGCAAACGCACAATACGAACATGAAGTAACGCCATATACCTGGCCAACTGATGAAAAAGTGTTACAAAAACTCGAAGAATGGCAAGATTTAAAATTCGGATTACTGATGCACTGGGGTGCCTACAGTCAGTGGGGAATTGTGGAATCGTGGTCGATTTGTCCCGAAGATTATGGTTGGTGTAAGCGCGAAAAAGGTTCGAATCCTGATGACTATTTTACCTACAAAAAAGAGTACGAAAATTTAAAACTAAGTTTCAACCCCGTAAATTTCGAACCTGAAAAATGGGCAGCGGCAGCAAAAAATGCAGGGATGAAATATGTGGTTTTCACCACTAAACATCACGATGGTTTTTGCATGTTCGACTCGAAATACACCGACTACAAAATCACCGATAAAGACTGCCCTTTTAGTGTGAATCCACGGGCCAATGTTACCAAAGAAATTTTTAATGCTTTCCGCGCCGAAGGTTTATGGGCGGGTGCCTATTTCTCAAAACCCGACTGGCACAACGAAAATTACTGGGATCCAACATTCCCACCGCTCGATAGAAATGTAAATTATGATCCTGCTGAGCATCCCGACAAATGGGAAAAATACGTTCAGTTTACACAAAACCAGATTATGGAGCTTTGCACCGATTACGGAAAACTCGATATTCTTTGGCTTGATGGTGGCTGGGTGGCAAAAAAATCGCCGGAAGAAATAAAAAGTTATTATCAACGGGTTGCTGAAAACAATAAATCAGGTTTTCCAAAAACAAGAGAGGTAAACCAAGACATTCGTATGGATGAATTAGCAGCTAAAGCTCGTGAGAAACAACCCGGTTTGATTGTGGTCGATCGTGCTGTAACCGGCCCTAACCAAAATTACCTAACCCCGGAAAATCGTGTTCCTGAAACACAACTTCCCTACCCATGGGAATCTTGTATTATTGCCGGTGGTGGCTGGGCATGGGTTCCTAATCCGCAATATATGTCGCCCAAACAGGCCATTCACATGCTTATCGATATTGTTGCAAAAGGCGGAAATTTACTATACAACATCGGCCCTGCACCCGATGGTACCTGGCCGGAAGATGCATACAAACTTCTGGACGCGATGGGAAAATGGATTGATGTAAATGGAGAAGCAATTTATTCAACCCGTGCTATTGCACCATTTAAAACAGATAATGTTTGTTTGTCACAACAAAAAGATACAAAAGCAGTTTATGCCATTTATCTCGAACAGGAGAATGGTAGTGGATTGCCCGAATCTTTTGAAATAAAAGGTGTATTCGCAGCAAATAATGCCAAACTGAACTTGCTTGGCACTTCTGGTAATTTGAAATGGAAAAATACTGAACAAGGACTAAAGGTTTTTATTCCAGAAAAAATTCGAAAAAATTTACCCTGCGATTTGGCCTGGGCAGTAAAAATATCCGAGATCATGTAATTTTCAGGTTTATTGATATTTAAACTCTTTAACAAACCTTAGATAGCTTAATGATTATCGAAGGTTTTTGTGTGTGTGTTTAAAACCTGATTATTGGAAAATAATTATCACAAACCCTGAAAATTTAGTTTTCAATTTTAAACAGGATTCAACATCTTATTTACATCTTTGCAACAATCTTCCATCTGTAATTATTAAACATAAACAGTTCAAAATATGAATTTGTCATATCTGCTTAAGTATTTCACTCCCAAGGAAAAAAAGTTTTATGGCATGTTTAACCAGGCAGCAATTCACTGCATTGAGGTTTCAGATGAATTGAATAAACTTTTTAACTCAGGCTCCGTTGACGAGCAAAAAGCGATACGATTAAAAATAAAAGCAATTGAAAAAAAAGCCGACGATGTTGCCACCGAGGTTTTTGACGCTTTAAACCATACTTTTATCACTCCTTTCGACCGGGAAGATATCCATGAACTGGCAATGACACTGGATGATGTGGTTGATTTGATTTACAGTTTGTCGGGGAAAGTTGAATTTTACCATTTAAACTCCTTCAGCATTTATATGAAAAATATGGTTGCTGAAATACATAAAGGATGCGAACAAATTCAAACGGCTGTTAATGGCCTGGAGAATTTCAAAAACACGGATAAAACGCTAAAAGCTTGCAAGGAGTTAAATAAACTCGAAACTCGTGTAGATGAATTTTTTCATCTTGGCATTTCAAGTTTATTCGAAAACGAGAAAGATGCCATAGAACTCATAAAGCAAAAAGATATTCTGACCAATATTGAGAAAATTGCCAATAAAATTGAGGACGTTTCCGATGTTGTGAAGACCATTCTGGTAAAATACGCGTAACAATTATTTTCCCTGTAATTTTAGAAAAAAACCATGCTAACAGTTCTGGTAATTATCATCGTTTTGGCCTTTGCTTTCGACCTTATAAACGGGTTTCACGATGCAGCCAATTCTATTGCTACAATTGTATCAACAAAAGTACTTGCCCCACTGCCTGCAGTAATCTGGGCCGCTTTTTTTAACTTTCTTGCCTACTGGATTTTCGATCTGAAAGTAGCAAATACTGTAGCAAAAACAGTTGAAACAGGTTCAATCAGTCTTGAAGTTATTCTTGCTGGCATCATTGCTGCCATCATCTGGAACCTGCTAACCTGGTGGCTAGGAATTCCGTCCTCTTCTTCGCACACTTTAATTGGAGGTTTTGCAGGAGCTGCAGTTGCGCATACAGGTGCTTTTTCCGTAATCAACCAGGCGGTTATTTTCAAAACCATTATTTTTATCTTTATAGCTCCGGTAATCGGAATGTTTATTGCTTACTTTTTGTCCGTTTTAATCTTGTGGGCTTTCAGGTTAGCAAATCCACACAAGGCCAACAAATGGTTTAAACGCATTCAGCTGCTTTCTTCTGCTGCTTTCAGCTTAGGTCATGGAGGAAGTGATTCACAAAAAGTTATCGGAATTATCAGTGCAGCAATACTGGTTTATATTTCTCATTTGCATCTTACCGGAGCAGAAATTCCTCATTGGGCAAATGTTACCGAAACCATTGATTTGGCCGGAAAAAAACATTTACATGTACCTACCTGGATCCCCGTCTCATGTTATACCGCTATTTCATTAGGAACAATGATGGGGGGCTGGAGAATTGTCAAAACAATGGGATCAAAAATTACCAAAGTTACCCCGCTTGAAGGTGTTGCCGCAGAGACAGCCGGTGCAATTACTCTTTTTGGTGTTTCACAGGGTTTGGGAATACCTGTTAGTACCACCCATACTATTGCCGGATCAATTATGGGAGTTGGAATGACGAAAAGACTATCGGCCGTACGTTGGGGAGTTGCCACAAATCTGTTGGTTGCATGGATTTTAACTATTCCTGTGAGCATGTTAATTGCTGCTTTGGTCTATTATATTATTAATCTGTTCCCAGTGTGGGCATCGCTTTAATCTGAATTTGTTCTGAAATCCGCTAACACCAATGTGTTTATAACTTTAAATGAATTCTTGTAAGTAAAAATCCATTTCATTTTTCTTTACATTTCCAATTAATGAATTAAAAAAATGACAGCTTTAGGTATAAAATCTATCTCAACATCTCGATCACGAAAGAGTAAACTAAAGAAAAAAATAAAGATTAGATTAATCCTTTTTTCCGTACTTGTACTATCTGCGCTTATTCTTTATTTTCCGACAAAGCGAAAAATAGAAGCTACTTTACATCCTGCACCCATTGGAACAGTAAGTGTTGATAAGTATCGCGATTTTAATGCAGTTCATTTAAAACATGCTAAACACGGCGGTATTTCGCCATTTAATACCAACAAAGATTTTGAAAATGGGATAGCTGCTTTGCTAAAAGAAGACAAACTGGTGGAAATTTCAGATAACCGTTATTACCGTATTTGTGATCTCACCCATTCACACCCATACTTAACACCTGTAGCGGAGCAGTTTTTGGATGACCTTGGAAAACGGTTTCATGAAAAGCTTGATGAAAAGAATTTGCCGGAATACTATTTTCAAATCAGCTCTCTTCTTCGCACTAACGAAAACCAAAAGAAACTGAGCCGTAGCAACGGAAATGCAACTACAAACTCGTCGCACATGTACGGAACTACTTTTGATATTCCCTACTTTACTTTGGTTAAACGAACTTTATTTTGGAAAGAAGCAGAAGTAACTGATGGCCGTGCATCAAAACTATTATCAGAAGCCCTTGGCGAACTGCGAAAAGAAGGCCGCTGTGTTGCGGTTACCGAAAGAAAAGAAGCCTGTTTTCATATTACTGTGATTAAATAACAAATTTCAAACAGCACTAATAAAATATTCCTTTACCTGGAAAATCACAATTTCAAAATGATTTACTCAAATCTTCTGAAAAAATGCCTTGAATCTCCCCACTCGTTGTTTCCAATTTCATATCCTGCGGACTGAATTCCGGAAACCATGTTTTGAATATCCATAAGTAAACTACCGCTTCCAACAGGTTTATTTTCATACAAAAAGTAGTTCTCCCTGTATTGGGATGGGGTTAAATTGGGCATTATAATATTTGCGCCTGCAGACAAAGCTTTTTCCCTTCCATTTTTATCAAGTGTTTCCAATGCTGTTGATGCAGCAATATTGATATCTGGCATCAGTAAACGTAAAATGGCAATCATTTTTAAAGCCAAATCAAATCGTTCCTGTTTGCTTTTTAATGTGTTTCTATATGCTGCCAAAGGCGTATTTTCATGCTCAATGTATGGCCCCATTCCACACATATCAATATCGATTTTTTTCAGGAAAAGTAAATCATCAGCCAAATCTTCCAAGGTTTGAAACGGCAAGCCAATCATTACTCCGGAACCTACCTGGTAACCTGTTTCCTTCAAAAATGAAAGAGCTTGCAATCGGTTTTCGAAACTATGTTTTTTTGTATTTGGATGAATTTTATAATACAATTCCCGGTTTGATGATTCAATTCGCAACAAATAACGGTGAGCCCCGCTTTCGAACCAGCGCAGGTAGGTTTCTTTGGTTTGTTCGCCACAACTCAGTGTAATTCCAAGTTCATTGTTCGAGAGCTGCTTAATTTTACGCAGAAGAGAATCTAAGCGCTTTACAAATTTTTGATTTGATAACTCACCCGACTGTAAAACCACCGATCCGAATCCGTGCTCCCATGCAAATCGGCAGGCATCCAGAATTTCATCGTCGGAAACATGGTAACGAACTACATTCCCGCTGCTTTTCCTAATTCCACAATAGTAACAATCTTTCGAGCAGATATTTGAAAATTCAACCAACCCACGAAAAAACACTTTGTTGCCAACATTTTTAACTTTTATTTCGTTGGCAGTTTTCATTAAAGCATTGTAATTATCACCATCCAACTGAAGCAGTTCTATTATTTCTGTTCTATTCAAGTTGATTTTTATTGAGAGGTTAAAAGTAGCTGAATTTTACCGTTCTCCGTCTGTTATAAATCAGTTAGCAGATAAATTGGCAGATTTTGTAAAAAAAAATGTTAACCATTTGGTGTGTCCCAATTACAATTTCTCCGTCTACTTGTACAGAAATAGAAATTATTCAATTTTAGTAACTTTAAAGGATTAAATTATGGCGTTTGTGACTACGGAAATCAATTACATTTGGAAGGAATATCACGACCAACTCCTCGATTTCATTCGAAAGAGAGTAAAAGATCAATTGGATGCTGATGACATTCTGCAGGAAGTTTTTTTGAAGATTCTTTCGAAAATAGAAACATTAAAAGACAGCGATAAACTAAAAAGCTGGCTTTACCAAATAACCAGAAATACGATTATCGATCATTACAGGGAACAGCAAAAAGGTAAAAGTGTTGATACCATCTTCAGTCCGTTTGAAGATGAACCGGATGAAAGCAGTTCAATGAAAACAGCTGAAGGTTGGATTGGGTTGTACGTTAATGGTCTTCCTGAAAATTATCGTGATGCTGTAATACTGGCTGAACTCAAAGGGCTGTCCATCGCCGAAATTGCGGATAAACTGAACATAAGTTACACCAACGCCCGTGCTCGTGTTCACCGTGGAAGACAGGCGCTAAAAAAGAACCTGACCGATTGTTGTACATTCCATGTTGATGTATATGGTAACATCATCGATTACCATGCAAATCCTCCCGTTTGTAAAAAATGTTGAAAAAGCTGTGTCCGTTTTCAAAACTTCACGTCAACCAATTACAAACAATTAAAACTTTTGTAAGATGAAAAATGAAAATAAAATCAGAGATGCGGTTAGAGAAAGATATGGTAAAATTGCCCTTGCAGCTTCAGAAGTTCAAAACGGCTGTTGTACGCCGACAAAAAATAATCAATGCTGTAGTTCACAGGAAGATTTCGACTTGAAATCATTAAAAATCGGGTATTCCATCGAAGAAGTAAAACATGTTCCTGAAAGTTCAAACCTGGGATTAGGATGCGGAAATCCACAAGCCATTGCAAATTTAAGAGCTGGAGAAATTGTGGTGGATTTGGGTAGTGGTGCCGGCTTTGATGCCTTTCTGGCAGCGCGGCAAGTAGGTGAAAGTGGTAAAGTTATTGGAGTTGACATGACTCCTGCGATGATTTCGAAAGCCCGAAAAAATGCAGAAGCGATTGACTTCAACAACGTGGAATTTCGGTTGGGTGAAATAGAAAATCTTCCGGTGGCCAACGCAGTTGCCGACGTCATAATTTCAAACTGCGTTATCAATTTATCGCCTGAAAAACAAAAAGTTTTTAACGAAGCACATCGGGTTTTGAAACCCGGTGGACGGCTCGCAATCTCCGATGTTGTAAGTTTAAAAGAACTCCCTGAAAACATAAAAGCCAATATGGAACTTTATGGCGCCTGTATTTCCGGAGCGTCTTCCGTTAACGAACTCACAGCAATGATGAATAGCGCAGGCTTTGAAAATATCAGTATAAAACCAAAGGAAGAGAGCAGAGAAATCATTAAAGAGTGGGATTCCAGTGAAATTTTTGCAGACTATGTAATTTCAGCAAGTATTGAAGCGATAAAACCCAAAATGTAAAATTCGTTTAATATTGGTTTATGAATTTCAATAAAATTTATCCGTTATCCAATAACGACTTGTCTTTGGTAACGGATTTATTACAATCATTCGACTTACCTGTTTCCGATCTGGAAATCGCCCCTGCTAAATTCTTTGGTATTAAAGAAAACAGAAATCTTATTGCTTCCGGAGGGCTGGAAATCTATGGCAAAAATGCAATTCTGCGTTCAGTTGCAATTGACAAAAATTATCAGGGGCGAGGATTGGGTATTCGTCTTACCCACTATATCGAAGCCAAAGCAAAAGAATTGGGAATTAAAAGGATCTTTCTTTTAACAACAACAGCAGAGCGTTTCTTCAAAAATTTGGATTATCAGTTTATTGAACGTGATTCATGTCCGGACGAAATAAAATCGAGTGCCGAATTTAAAGAAATCTGTCCGTCAACGGCAAGTTGTTTGTATAAAGATTTGACCCTCTCTTTTTAAAAGAGAACATATTCAACAACATAAAAGAAACATCCTTTTCTCAGTTAATCCTGAACATTTATCCACTACCTTTAAAGCAAAATCCTGCGGGAAGGCTAAAGCTGACTTTAGGGAAAATCGAGGCAAAGGCATTATAGTAAGAGCAATAGAAGCCGATCGATCCTTTTTCAACTAATTTCCCGCAACTTTAATAGTTATGAATGAAAACCAAAAAAGGCTGGGCTTTGTCGGTATTATTATCGACGACCGTGCAAAATGCGCCGGAATTGTGAATGATATTTTAAGTCAGTATGCAAGTTTAATACTTGCGCGGACAGGTTTACCCAATGCAAAAGGAAACACTTCTATAATTACACTGGTAATTGATGCCACAACTGATGAACTGGGAGACTTAACCGGAAAACTCGGGAGTATTCCGGGAATTTCTGTGAAATCAGGATTGGCGAAAAAATGAAATTTAGGCTTTGAACATCATACTTTAAAATCATAATCATGTATAACTTACCTGCTGATTTTATTAACGAGCAAAAAGTTTGGGATATTCTAAAAGCAAATCAGAATTCTGATAATGTAAAAATTAAAGAAGTGCTTTCGAAAGCCCGCGAAATGAAAGGACTGGATTTAAGCGATGTTGCTGTTCTAACGGGTATCAGTGATCCGGAAATGTTGGGAGAACTATTTAATACAGCCAACGAAGTAAAAGAAACTATTTACGGAAAGAGGTTAGTGCTTTTTGCGCCACTCTACATCTCCAATATGTGTTCTAACGAGTGTGTGTATTGTGCATTTCGGGCTACCAATAAAGAAATTGTAAGAAGTTCACTGTCACAGGAACAGATAACCCGTGAAGTTGAAATACTAATTAATCAGGGGCATAAACGGATTTTGATGGTCGCAGGAGAGTCCTACCCCAACCAGGGTTTCCAATATGTACTCGATTCTATCAAAACAATTTACAGTGTAAAAACTGAACATGGAGAAGTACGCAGGGTAAACGTAAACATTGCACCGCTCAATACCGAAGAATTCAAAATGCTGAAGGAAGAAGGTATCGGAACTTACCAGATTTTCCAGGAAACCTATCACAGAGAGACCTACCAAAAAGTGCATTTGGGTGGCAAGAAACGTGACTACAACTGGCGTGTTTGGTCGTTACACCGTGCCATGGAAGCCGGCATCGACGATGTTGGAATCGGGGTTCTATTTGGTTTGTTCGATTACCGTTTTGAAATTCTGGCCATGATGCAGCACATTTTTGAACTCGAACACAAATTTGGGGTTGGCCCACACACCATCAGTGTTCCACGATTAGAGCCTGCAACCGGAAGTGATATTGCTTCTCATCCACCATTTCCTGTTTCCGATATCGATTTCAGGAAAATTGTTGCGATTTTACGGTTGGCAGTTCCTTACACAGGAATTATAATGTCAACACGCGAAACGGCAAAAATGCGCCGTGAAACTTTTGCATTGGGAGTGAGCCAGATTTCGGCTGGCAGCCGCACAAATCCGGGAGGTTACGAAGAAGAAACCGAGGATGATCCTTCCGGACAGTTTAGTCTGGGCGACCACCGTCCGCTAGATGAAGTTATCCGCGACGTGGCTTCCATGGGTTATGTTCCATCGTTTTGTACAGCATGTTACCGTTTGGGAAGAACCGGACAGGATTTCATGGATTTGGCTAAACCCGGCGATATTAAACTACATTGTGCACCAAACGCGTTATCATCTTTTAAAGAGTATCTGCAAAATTATGCCAAACCCGAAACTATTAAAATTGGCAATGAATTGATTCAAAAGACCATTTCCGAAATGAACGGAATTGCAAAGCAGCGCGCAGAAAAATTGGTAAAACGGGTAGAAGCCGGAAGAGACGACGTATATTGCTGATTATAATAAATTGAAGAGTACAAAATCGAACAATTTTCAGATCAGATTACTCATGGTTAGTACAAGAATAGAATCAGATTTTTTGGGGGAGAAAGAAATTCCTTCTAATGCACTGTGGGGTATTCATACTGCTAGATCAATAGAAAACTTTCCTCTGTCGGGGAAAAAAGTTCACCCTGAATTGATTCACGCTTTTGGCGATGTAAAATTGGCTTGCACCCAAATTAACAGTGAGTTGGGATTTTGGGATTCAAACGAAAAGGTAACTGCCACTGAAAAAGCATGTTTTGAATTGTGTAATGGCATGTTGGATAGTTACATTTTGGTTGACGCTTTACAGGGAGGGGCAGGAACCGCCACCAATATGAATGTGAATGAAGTAATTGCCAACCGCGCGCTGCAAATTTTGGGTGAACCCCCGGGGAATTATGAAATTATCTCACCTCTCGACGATATTAACCTGCACCAATCTACCAACGACACCTATCCAACCTCCTTAAAAATTGCAGCAATAAAATTACTTCGCGAATTGGAACAAAGTATCTTGCGGTTGCAGGAAGCCTTTCAACAAAAAGAAAAAGAATTTGTTCACATCGTCAAAATTGGAAGAACTCAGCTCCAGGATGCTGTTTTAACAACCCTCGGCAGGGAAATGAGCGCTTATGCAGAAGCTCTTAATCGTGATCGCTGGCGTATATATAAATGCGAAGAACGTTTGCGGGTAGTTAATCTGGGTGGAACTGCAATCGGCACAGGGCTTGGTGCCCCAAAGCAATTTATCTTCAGGGTAGTCGATCGTTTGCGCGAAAATACAGGACTTGGGCTTGCACGAGCCGAAAATTTAATCGATAATACTCAAAACGCCGATGCTTTTGTAGAAGTATCCGGAATTTTGAAAGCACATGCCTCCAATCTCCAAAAAATCAGTAATGATTTACGATTACTATCAAGTGGCCCCGATGCAGGTTTTGGAGAAATAAATTTGCCACAATTACAGGCCGGCTCGTCAATTATGCCGGGAAAAGTAAATCCGGTAATTCCGGAAGCTGTAATTCAGACTGTTTTGCAGGTAATGGGAAACGACCAGATAATTACCCAGGCTTGTAGTTCCGGAAACCTGGAGCTAAATCCGTTTATGCCGGTAATTGCGAATGCTTTACTGGAAAATCTTTCCCTGCTTAAAAATGCCTGTTCAATTTTAAACAACAAATGCGTTAAAGAAATTACAGCTAATGAGCAAGTTTGTAAAAAACACATCGATAATTCAACAGCAACAATTACGGCCCTCGTTTCTAAAATTGGTTATTCAAAAGCAAGTGAGATTGTAAAACTGGCAAACGAAAAACAGTTCTCAATTAAAACAACAATCATACAAATGGGCCTTCTCACTGAAGAAGAATTTGATGAATTAACCTCACCTGAAGCTGTCTGTCGTTTGGGAAATTAAATATTGAACATCACTGTCTGTACTCTAAAACATTTCCCAACTATAAATTAAATCTGCCTTTTGTTAATACAGATTAAAATATCTTAAAATAATTTGTTTTTCAATTTATTTGTTATTATTATTGAATCTAAATAAGCATAGAAATTATTTATTGTATAACTCAAATTTGATAAACATGAAAAAAGTAGTATTGGTATTAGCATTAGTTGTTGCCTACGGTGTGTCGATTTCAACCGCAAGTGCAAAAACAATTACAACGGAGAAGGCCAAAACAAGCGTTGTTGCTGACGAAACAAAAGACAAAGCTGATAAGGCAAAAGAGAAAAAAGCTGAAGCAAAAAGTGAAGGTTGCGCTACTGCTAAAACAGAAGCAAAATCGGAAGGCTGCGCCACTGCAAAAAGCGAAGCAAAATCGGAAGGTTGCGCTACTGCAAAAAGTGAAGCAAAATCGGAAGGCTGTGCTACCGCAAAAAGTGAAGGTTGCGCAAGTAAAGGAAAAAGTGCAATGGCTGAAAATTCTGAAAAGAAGTAATAACAGAGTAATTTGTTAGATTATATGAAAGCGGTTCAATTATGAGCCGCTTTTTTTATTCATTCAAGCTGATTTAGCAATTTTTCATCAGAACTCCTTCGAGTAACTTTTCATTGTTAAACCCGATTTGAATTTGTACATTCACTTGTTTTTATAATTCAAAAGAATGAAGTCACCTAAATCATTTCGATTGCACATCGGGATTTTCGGCAAAAGAAATACAGGAAAATCGAGCATCTTAAATATGCTCACAAACCAGGATATTTCTATTGTTTCTGATGTTGCCGGAACCACAACCGACCCGGTTGAAAAACCTATGGAATTGCTTCCGCTTGGTCCTGTTCTATTTATCGATACTGCCGGAATTGATGATATTGGCAATTTAGGTGAGAAAAGAGTTGCCAAAACACTTGCTGTTTTTGATCGTACTGATTTAGGTGTTATTGTTAGCAACTTTAGTGAATGGGGCGAGTATGAAAATCAGTTAATGCAACAGTTTAAAAGCAGCGATATCCCATTCATCGTCATTTTTAATAAAATTGATTGCTTTCAGGAAAACATAGATATTTGCGCTGAATTAGACAGCATTAACATTAAATATGTTTATACTTCTGCTCTGAATGGAGCCGGATTAACCGAACTTCGGGAATTGCTTCTTCAGTCAGCTCCCACCGATTTCATCAACAGGCCGGGTATTCTGTCCGATTTGGTAGAACCAGGTGAAGCCGCTGTTTTAGTTGTTCCCATCGACAAAGAAGCACCAAAAGGAAGGCTGATTTTACCACAAGTTCAAAGTATACGTGATTTGCTGGATAACGATTCTTTTTGTGTTGTTGTAAAAGAACGGGAGTTGAGAGAAGCTTTGTCTCGTTTCAACCGGCCACCAAAACTGGTAGTAACCGATTCACAGGTATTCCTGAAAGTAGCTGCAGATACGCCAAAGGAAATACCAATGACTTCCTTTTCAATACTTTTCGCACGTTTTCAGGCCGATTTAAATGAGATGGTAAGAGGTGCCATGGCAATTGACAAGTTAAAAACCGGCGACAAAGTTATGATTGCCGAGGCCTGTTCCCATCACCCAATCGGAGAAGATATCGGAACAGTAAAGATTCCGCGTTGGCTAACGCAATATGTCGGCGGAAAACTTCAAATCGATAATATAAGAGGACATGATTTCCCCCAAAATATATCCGATTATAAGTTGATTATACACTGCGGTGCCTGCATGTGGAACAGGAGGGAAATGCTAAGTCGGATTATGAAAGCAAAACAGGCAAACGTTCCTATTACAAATTATGGATTAACCATTGCATACTCACTTGGAATTTTCGAAAGAGCGTTACAACCTTTTCCTGCGGCACTTGAGATTTATCGGGAAAGTATGAAAACAACGGTTTAGTTTTTTTAAATTTTATAGATCTGGTTTGAAGAGTATTCGGAAACTTGTCAGGCAAAACTTTTAAAAAAACCAAAAAACTCAATTTTCCCGGCCCTGTTCTTTTTTAATAATTTCAATATACCTTTCTCAATAGCAAACTGAAACTCAATGCTATTTCTGAAGTTTTCAGGATGAATAAAAGTGATATAATTTTTCGAAATACTCCAGCTCCCATTTTCCATGTCCGACACTAAAGATATTTGCAGATTAGAATGATGAATATATTTTTCTTCGTTGGTAAATTCAATTATCCAGTTTTCTTTTTCAGTTTTTAATGCCTGCTCAGTAATATGGCGAAGTTCCTCTTCTGAATCGAAATAATATTCAAATAGTTGCCATTTCCCGGGAAGTTGCTTTGACGGACGCGCAAACATTTCCGTTGATTTCAGCCATTGAAAAAACCTTATGAAACCTGATTTATTTTTCATACCCTTTAATAACAACTAAGGTTTGACTTCTGATAAATTATAAAGTTTAATCGAAGAAATGCAACATCTTATCGTTTTTTAGAGTCGAATGAACGAATTAACTGGTTTAAATAAAACCGATTACATACTTTAAACTTTAGTTCAATCGTTTATGTAAGAACTTCACCTATAATTGAAAAACCATGGAAGCAGATTATTTCATCCAGGAATATGAAGAGTTATTGAAAAACAAACTCACGGAAGCCCACCAAAAACAGTTAAAAATAAGCAAAGAAAAAGGAGAAGAAGACGGCAAGCGAAATTTACCATCTGTTGACGATAACTTTGCGACACCTGTTGAATTTGAAATCAGAAGCAAATACCAGGCTGAAATTGAAACACTTTACCAAAACGGGAAGCAGGTTCTGAACGATTTGGAAGAAAAAGGATTCAAAGCGGTTAATCAAGAACTTGTCGAGTTGAAAGAAGAAAAGATACAGCAAAAAATAGTTGAAGAAGAAGCTATTCGCAACCGAAAGTTGGAAGAACTAAATAACAACCATCTTGATAAAGTTAAAGACATCGAAAATTCACCCCATTACCAGGAACATAAAAAGCGTTTCGAGAAAATTAAAACCCGCTGGGAAGTTGTTTCAGAAAAACACAACCGAGAGGAATTAAACATTCAGTTTAAACCCTACTGGGCTTATATCTTACTTCTGTTTGCTATCGGTATTGCTGAATTTCCATTAAACAACCAGGTCTTTATCTCTTTCCGCGAAACCCCACTTTTAACGTTAATAATGGCCGGAGTTTTGGTAATAACATTGCCTTTTTTAGCGCATGCCGCCGGTAAAATGCTAAAACAATCAAAAGAACGAAAGATTTATCCGTTTGTCTTCACCATGCTTTTGCTCACCATTGTTACCATTAGCTATTTTACTGCTTTGCTTCGAGCCAACTATCTTACAGAGCTTGGTGTAGCCGAAAAACAATCATTTCTCGATCAATGGACCTTTTTCACCATTGGAATAATTTTATTTTTTGTAGGAACAATGGCTTCGTTCTTTGCCCACGATGAAAGCAATGAATTTGCTGAAGTGTTCAAAAAATATCATCACGAGGAAAAAGCCTTTCTTGAAATTCAGAATGAGGTAAACACAAAGCGGATGACAGAAAAAGAAAATTATGATGCAGAGAAACGCCAAATTCAAAAAGAATATGCAAAGAAAACCGAAGACCTTCAAAACCGTTTACAGTTTCTAAAAATCAAGAAAACAGAAATTACGGGGAATTACAATAAAATTCTTGCGTTCTGCCAGGGGATGGAAAGAAAAATTAACAACAATTATAAAGAAGCAATTTTCAATTATCGAGATACGAATTTGACGTTTAGAAACAATCACAAACAACCCAAATCATGGGGAGAGTTAGTGCCCGATTTACAAGAACATTTTGCTGAAGTAAAAACATTACAAGAAAATCTGAAGTTATGAGTTTAACAATAAAATTGCTCTTCATATTTTCCTTTATTGTGCCCCTGATTTCATGTACTGAAGAAAAAACAACAAAAACCGATATTTGTGTTTTAATTGATGTAACAGACGAAAGATTTAAAGACAACAATTTTGTGCAGGAAAATCTGCCGAAAATACTGGCGCTGATGAATCTAGACAAAGACAAAGGCGGATATTCAGGCGGAGAAGTAAAATTATCGCTAATAAACGAAGTGTCGGATTCTAAATCGAAAACAGTAAAAATAGAAGCTGCTGAAACGGGTTTAATGGGCGAAAATCCGTTAAATCGGAAAGACCAGGTTCAAAAATTCTATGCAAATCTGGAAAATGCTTTCTCAAAAGTTTTGGAACATGCCAACTGGGGAACCGATGCTTCGAAGATTTATCAGAAAGTTGCGAGAGAATTAATCAAAATGAAAAGCTCCGATGGCGACAAAAAATACCTGATTATTTATTCCGACATGCTTGAAAATAGTCAACTATTTAGCTTTTACGGTACAAACTGGAAGAATAACGTCAATAAATTAATTGAAAACCCGGAAGCGACATTGAAAACTCTTTCCGAGGAAGGCCCGGCCCTCCCCGATTTAAGCGAATTTATCATTTATATTATTACAACCCGCACCGCGGAAAATGACGAAAAAATCAATCTTTCGGAACAGCTTTGGATGGCACTTCTTGAATACCAGGGGGCGACAGTTTATTTTAATTCAGGACTTGAAATATAATTTTAGCGAGCAGATACAAAAAAAGGCCAACTTCTGTTGACCTTCTTCGGTGGGCGATGACGGATTCGAACCGCCGACCCTCTGGGTGTAAACCAGATGCTCTGAACCAGCTGAGCTAATCGCCCGAACATATATTATTTGTTTCTGAACGTGCTTTCCTTCTCAGAAAAGCGCTGCAAATATATAACCTATTTTCAGTTTTGCAAAAAAAAATCAAAAAATTAACTACAATATTTCTGCTACAACAAAAGTACTTCCCCCAACAAAAATCAAATCATTAACTTCTGCATTTGCTTTAGCAGAATTAAGTGCCTCCACTACAGAGGAATAAGCATTACCATTCAACTGTTCTTCTGCTGCTTTCTTTGCCAACTCCTTTTCATCCATTGCTCTCGGAATATTAGCACGGGTAAAATAATAAACTGCATTCTTTGGCAAAAGCCGAAGTATTCTTTCCGGATCTTTGTCTCCAACTGTTCCAAAAATAAAATGAAGAGTCTTAAAAGGTGTATTTTTAATCTGTTGAACAACCATTTTTATTCCATCCTCGTTATGACCGGTATCACAAACTATCAACGGATTATTTCCAATCACCTGCCACCGCCCTAATAAAGAAGTATTTTTAATTGTTGACTCCAATCCTTCATAAATACTTTCTTCTGAAATACTGAATTCCCTTTCTTTTAAAACATCCAGAGTTTTTAAAACTGTCGGTAAATTTTCTAATTGATAGATTCCTGTTAAATCAAGTTTTAGACCGGGAAAAATATCATCATTGTCCTTTTCTAGATGAACGGTTTGCTTTCCGTCCATTCCCATTAAAGCGTAAACAGCATTGTATTGCGAATCTGCAAAATAAATCGAAGCATTTTTTTCATTTGCCATCCTATCAAACACCGGTTTTGTTTCCGGTTGGGTTTTACCCACAACTACCGGAATTTCATGTTTAATTATTCCGGCCTTTTCAGCCGCAATTAATTGCAGAGTTTCGCCTAACAAATTTGTGTGATCGAAACCAATATTGGTTATAACACTTACTTCCGGTGTAATAATATTAGTGGAATCGAGCCTGCCCCCAAGGCCAACCTCAATTACAGCAACATCAACCTTTTGTTTGGCAAAATAGTCGAAGGCCATGGCCACGGTTAACTCAAAAAACGACGGCTCTATTTTCCACATTTCATTGTTGATTATATAATTCTCTACCCAATCAACAACTTCCTGTTCCGGGATTACCTGTCCGTTAATGCGGATTCTTTCCCTGAAATCCTTTAAATGGGGCGACGTATATAAACCCGTTTTATAACCAGCAGATTGCAAAACCGAAGCCAGCATATGTGACACTGAACCTTTGCCATTAGTACCGGCAACATGTATGGTTTTAAAGCACTTATGCGGATGTCCGTACAACTCATCTAAACGCAACGTGTTCTCAAGACTGTTTTTGTATGCTACCGGACCACTCCGCTGAAACATCGGTAGTCTGGTAAAAAGATATTCAAGTGTATCAGAATAATTCAACTCAACAATTTATTTATTAACCGCTGCAAGTTTATTAAATTTTAAAGTCACACGAATGAAATCTTGCCAAAAACTATACATTTAAAAAATTCAATTTTTTAAAATGCTAAGTAAAACGAAACCCAGTAAAATCTTCATTCTTGATACGAATGTGATTTTACATGATCATACTTGCATCTACCAGTTCCAGGATAATGATATTATCCTTCCAATAACAGTACTCGAGGAGCTGGATAAGTTTAAGCGGGGAAATGATCTTATCAATTTTCAGGCGCGGGAATTTACCCGTCTGCTTGATGAAATTGTAGGCGATGAACTATTCAATGGTGGAAAGCCACTTGGAATAGGCAAAGGAAAACTTCGTATTGAAACGGGCAAACCTTTTTCTGAACAATTGAAAACCTCTTTCCGTGAAGACATTCCCGATCATCGCATTCTTGCCATTGCGGAATATACCGCAAATACATACACAAAACGAAAAGTAATTCTGGTTAGTAAAGACATTAATCTTCGCATGAAAGCCAAGTCACTTGGAATTCAGTCGGAAGATTATAAAACAGACCAGGTAACCGACCAGAATGTGCTGGACAAAACGGTAACTACTTTTGATAATTTTGACGACCGGCATATTGAGGTGCTCTACAATCAGGGGTCGATTGCTTTTGAGGATTTGAAAACCGATTTTACTCCTGAAGCAAATGAGTGTTTCATTTTAAAGGGAAATTCTTCAAGTGCACTGGCTCGTTATGATTCAAAATCAAACCGGGTGTACAGAATCGAAAAAAAATCGGTGTATGGAATCAAGCCTCGAAATGCAGAACAAACATTCAGCATAAACATGTTGATGGATCCCGATATCCGGTTGATGGCTCTCACCGGAAAAGCAGGTACAGGTAAAACTTTGCTGGCATTGGCAGCCGCCATTGAACAACACCGGTTATACGAAACGATTTTGCTTGCCCGCCCGATTGTGGCTTTAAGTAACCGCGATTTAGGTTACCTGCCCGGCGATGCTTCAGAAAAAATCAGTCCGTACATGCAGCCGTTGTTTGACAACCTTTCCGTAATCAAACATTCGTTTAACCCGCGAAGCAACGAATATATGCTAATTGAAGATTTGATAAAGGAAGAACGATTAAACATTACGCCGCTGGCTTACATTCGCGGAAGAAGCTTATCAAATGCATTCTTTATTATTGATGAAGCACAAAACCTTACGCCACACGAAATTAAAACAATCATAACACGGGCGGGAGAAGGCACAAAAATGGTGTTTACAGGCGACTTGCAGCAAATCGACTCGCCTTACCTCGATATGAAATCAAATGGGTTGGCATACATGACCGACCGGATGAGAAACCAGGAAATATTTTCGCACATCAATTTGGTTAAAGGAGAAAGAAGTTACCTGGCAGAACTGGCCAGTAATCTTCTTTGATAGTTTCAGCAGCTTTTTTTCTACATTTGCATTTTATTTAGAATTATTCAAGATAAAATGCGATGGATTACAGAGGGAAGAAAGCTGCTTTTTATACGTTAGGCTGCAAACTCAATTTTTCGGAAACTTCAACAATTGCTGGTTCTTTTAAAGAAGTTGGTTTTGAACGTGTTGAATTTAATGATAAAGCCGATGTTTATGTTATAAACACGTGTTCAGTTACAAACCAGGGAGACAAAGAAAGCCGGAACATCATTCGAAAAGCTGTACGGAAAAACCCCAATGCAATGGTTATTGTTGTTGGGTGCTATTCGCAACTAAAACCGGAGGAAGTTGGCCACATCGAAGGCGTTGATATGGTTTTGGGAACGCAGGAGAAATTTCATATTCCGGCATACCTCGGCAATCTGGAGAAGAAAGAAACTACAGAAATAAGAACAACACGGTTAGCCAATATTAAGAGCTATCACAAAGCATTTTCATGGGGCGACCGCACACGAAGTTTTTTGAAAATTCAGGATGGTTGCGACTACTACTGCTCGTTTTGCACAATTCCTTTTGCCCGTGGAAAAAGCAGGAACGATAATATTGAAAATACAGTCGCCGAAGCACAAAAAGCTGTTGAAAAAGGATATAAAGAAGTTGTTTTAACCGGTGTTAACATTGGTGATTTTGGAAAATCAACAGGTGAAAATTTTCTTGATTTATTAAAAAAACTGGAGCAGGTAGATGGGTTAAAACGTCTTCGTTTAGGTTCCATTGAACCGAATCTTCTAAAAGACGATATAATTGAGTTGGTAGCCAATTCAAAAGTAATTATGCCACACTTTCATATTCCGTTGCAGTCTGGCTCCGATGAGATTCTGTCGTTAATGAAACGCAAATACTCAACAGCATTATTTGAAAAACGGGTACATCGAATCAGGGAAATCGTGCCACATGCTTTTATTGGCGTTGATGTAATTGCCGGCACAAACGGAGAAACCGAAACACATTTTCAGGAATCGTATGATTTTATTAATTCTCTTGAAATATCCCAACTTCATGCATTTACGTATTCCGAAAGAAGCGGCACACAGGCACTGAAAATCCCATGGAAAGTAGAAGTAGAAGATCGCAAAAGAAGGACACAGATGTACATTAATCTTTCGGAGAAAAAACTGCGGTCGTTCTACGAAAACCATTTGGGAAGCGCCCAAACCGTATTATTTGAATCCGATCAAAAAGAAAACAACATGGTTGGATTTACCGAAAATTACATCAAAGTAGAAACCGGGTTTCAGGAAGATTTAGTGAATGAACTTAAAAACGTGAATTTAAAATCAATTCTGTCAAACGGACATGTCGCAATCGACTTTGCCTGATAATTTTCCGTAATTTTATACCTCAAACATATTCAAGATGGATTACAAAAACCTTTGTGAACAGGTACAAAAAATTGCGTGCGAAACCGGAAACTTTATCCGTGAAGAAAGAAATAAAATCACGGTTGAAGATGTTGAAATAAAAAGCGCAGCAAGCCTTGTAACATATGTCGATAAAACAGCTGAAGCCAAAATTGTTGCGGCACTGAAAAAGCTGATTCCTGATTCCGGCTTTGTGGCAGAAGAAGGGACAGCAGGTTCCAACAGCGAAAAATATACTTGGTTTGTAGATCCGTTAGATGGAACCACCAACTTTATTCATGGAATAACGCCCCATTCTGTAAGTATTGGTTTGGCAGAAGACGAAAAATTGGTACTCGGAGTGGTTTACGAAGTTGGTGCCGATGAAATGTTTTACGCGTGGAAAGGAAGCCCTGCCTTTTTAAACGGCAAAGAAATTAAGGTTTCCGGTGCATCAAAACCGGAAGATACATTAATTTCGACCGGGTTTCCATATTACGATTTCGACCGGGTTGAAGACTACATTGATACACTAAAGCACTTCATGAAAAACACAAGAGGAATAAGAAGACTGGGCTCTGCTGCAGTTGATTTATCATACGTTGCATGTGGCAGATTCAATGCCTTTTTTGAGCACGCGCTTCATGCCTGGGATGTGGCTGCAGGTGTTTTTATTTTGCAACAGGCAGGCGGCAAAGTTACCGATTTCAACGGTGGATCGAACTGGCTTTTTGGTGGCGAAATTGTGGCTTCAAGCTCCAACTTTTTCGATACGTTTTATGAAATTGTCCATCAACACCTCGGCGAAAAGTCTTAACTAAAAAGTGAAACATTTCATTTTCATTCTCAGTGTTTTATTGGGTTTTGCCGATGTATTTACCGGATGTTCAAACTCAAAACAACAGAATACCTTTTCAGGCCCGGCTGAAGGTACAGCCATTCTTATTACCGGTGCTGCTGCAAGAATTCCGCAAGAGGCAGCTCTACTTGAAAACTTGTATCATAAAAAGGAATTAAATAATGTTGTTTTTATAGCAGGTGCAAGTTCAGGGGCACTAAATGCAGTAATGCTAAACGGTATTCTTTCGCATAAAATAACATGGGCGCAATATTCCGGCTGGCTAAATCAGATTACCAATGACAGCATTTTTCAACAAAAGACAGATAAACTCCCCGTTGATACTTCTCCACTAAAAAAATATATTACCCGCATAGTAAATGATTCGCTGGGATTTTACAAAATGAAGGATCTGCCGGTAACAACAGCAATATCAATTACAGAATTAAATATGATAGATATTCCGAAGAAAAATTATCGTCTTTGTAGCCGGAAAATAAATTCGGAAAGCGATCCCGAACTTGATATCGTGGATGTACTCATGGCTTCAACAGCTTTTCCAGTGGTGTTTCCGGAGCAAAAAATAAATAATGCTCCTACCCTTCCGCCAAAATATTTCGCCGATGGAGGAATGGGAAAAGATCATGTTCCTTATATGGGTTTAATCGATTTTATGCGGTATTCAAAAAAAAGGGTACAAAAAGTAATTATTGTAAGTCGCAAAGCCGATTTGGAGCCGGATGTCAATCAGGAGCTAAAGGAAGTTGGTGTTCACGACTTCAGAATCTTTAATAAAATTGGTGTGTCACTCGACGAAATTCTCCTAAAAGGCTTTATAAGCGGATTAAAAGAATACAAGGAAGCTCTACCGGAACTGGCAAAAAAAACATTCGTTTATGTCCCTAACTTCAAAGAAAAATTTCTGCTTTTAGATTTCAACGAT
Organism: Draconibacterium sp.; assembly: GCA_041393215.1. Classification (GTDB taxonomy): domain Bacteria; phylum Bacteroidota; class Bacteroidia; order Bacteroidales; family Prolixibacteraceae; genus Draconibacterium. Next base: position 92,540 of record JAWKKP010000015.1, on the reverse strand, counting down.
TTAGAAAAACAGTATTCACTCACAAAAAAATGGGCCAAAAAAAACAATCTGGTTCCGCTCGAAAAATATTTGAACAAATACAATTGAAAACGACATATTTGTTCCACTACCCTTTTCGTTGATAACTCCAAAATAATGTTTGCACCGTCCTGATTTTACTTGTAAATTGGCATCATAAAATTGAGAACAATGGTTGAAAAAGAAATTGCTCTTTTAAAAGAACAGATTGAAAGGCTTAACGAAAAGCGGTTCGATCTGGAAGCATGGAAAAATCATACAATTATTTTTCTGGAACGTATTTTTGGAAATGACAGTTCAAAAATAAAAATGATAAAAGAGCTGGCCTACGATTATTCGAGCTGGAGTTTACGCGACACTGCTGCTGCCGGTAAAACAAAAGACAAAGACCCGGTTCGGTTACAAGCCGAAGAAATTTTAAAAGCTGCCATTACAGAATTGGAAAGTTTAGGATTACCAACTCAAAAACCAGATAAAGAACGCGTATGGCAATTGCTGGAGGATGATTTAACAGGAAAACAACTAAAACAGATTGAAGTACTTTTAAAATCGGACGACAGCGAAAAAGCTGAAAAAGTATCCGAAATTCTCGAAGATCTTGGAAATGAAAAACTGGCAGCTATAATCTATAAACTCCTTACGACCTGAAATATATGGCCGGAACTCCAAAAATTGCAATTGTTATTCTTAACTGGAACGGTGAAAAATTATTCCCCAAATTTCTTCCTTCTGTAATACAGTATTCAAAAGATGAAAACACAGAAATAATTGTAGCCGATAACAAATCTACTGACGATTCTGTAAACTATTTAAAAAAGAATTTTCCCGAAATTAAACTTATTGAGCTAAAAGAGAATTATGGTTTTGCAAAGGGCTATAACGAGGCTCTGAAAAGAGTGGATGCCGAATATTTCGTACTTCTGAATTCAGATGTTGAAGTAACTGAAAATTGGTTGCTTCCTTGTATCCGCCAATTTGAAGCTGACGAAAAGCTGGCAGCCATTCAACCTAAAATTTTAAGTTTTGAGCAGAAAAGCCTGTTTGAATATGCCGGTGCAGGTGGAGGATTTATTGATAAGTTTGGTTACCCATTTTGCCGTGGCCGCATTCTTAACCGCATAGAAGAAGATTTGGCTCAATACAATCAATCTTCACCCATTTTTTGGGCTTCGGGTGCCTGCATGTTTATTAAAGCCGATTTATTTAATTCTGCCGGTGGGTTTGATGCCGATTTCTGGGCGCACATGGAAGAAATTGATTTGTGCTGGAGATTAAAGAACATGGGATTCAATGTTTTATATTACCCCAAAAGCGTGGTTTATCATTTGGGAGGTGGAACCCTTTCCTACGGGAGCCCAAAGAAGATTTACCTGAACTTCAGAAACAACCTTTTCATGTTATTTAAGAATTTACCTAAAAATCAGTTTAAAAGGATATTCTTAATCCGGATGATACTCGACGGGGTTGCTGCTGTAAAATTTATCATCGGTTTAAATTTTCGAGAGTTTTGGGCCGTAGTTAAAGCACATGCTTCGTTCTACCGAAATCTAAAAAAACTTATTGCAAAACGCAAAGAGGCACAAAAACATGTTATTGTAAAAGAACACCAGGAAGTGTACCCGAAAAGTATTATGTGGAAATTTTTTATCGAGAGAAAAAGAAAATTCTCTGACCTAAATTTTAATCCGAGGTAAGCCATGAAAAAATTAAAATACACAGAACCTGTTTACACCTATCACATTGATTTTGTCGGACATGTAAACAACATTATTTATATTGAATGGATGGAGAACGCCCGAAACAAACTTATTCAGGCCATGGGATTATCCATTACAGAAATTGCCGAAAAAGAAAATATGCTGCCCATTATTACAGGTACCACCATACAATACATCAAACCCTTTTACTTGAACAGCGAGGTACATGTTGAAATCTGGGTTTCAAAACTGTTAAATGCTTCTGCAATTTTCCAGTTTCGGTTTTTAAATGAAAATAATGAAGTATGTTCAACAGGAGAACAAAAGGTTTTATTTATTAATGCGGCAACACAAAAACCTGCAAGATTAATCGATAAATTTCGTGATGCATTCGGAAAGTTTTTGGTATTAGATTAATCGTCAGATTTATTCAAATTCAGGTTAAAGCCCGGAATTTTATACCCTTTTGGAAGATAGCTTTCCGGCATAGTTGATTTGTTCCCGTCGCGTTGGGCCCGGTAATGCGGCGACATAATTTCGATTCCCCGTTCATTACAAACATCCTGAATATTCTGGTGAAGCAGCGAATAAATTACGGCCTGTTTCTTTGGAGTTTTTGTAATGGCATTTATTTCATACGAAACATAAAAATCGTCGAGGCTGGTTTGCAAAACAAAGGGCTTGGGTTCTTTAAGCAAAAATTCTGTCCTGCCGGCAGCTTCAATCAAAGCCGCGTGCATATCTTTCCATGGTACATCATAACCAATTGTAACGGTGGTATAAACTATCAACCCCTCTTTTTGCGCTACAGAACTGTAATTAATGGTATTTCCTGAAAGAATAGAAGAGTTTGGAATTGTAATTACTTCATTTTTTGGTGTTTTAAGTCGTGTAACCAACATCGATTTTTCGACTACATCGCCGGTTATACCCCCAATTTTAACTCTATCGCCAATCTGGAAAGGCCGCATATAAGTAATTACCAGTCCGGCTACCATATTTGCAATGGCGGAAGATGAACCCAGTGAAAATAGAATTCCTAAAAATACAGATACACCTTTGAAAATATCGGAATCGGACCCGGGCAAGTAGGGAAAAATAAGTACAACCGTAAACGCTATTAATAAAAATCTTAAGATCCCAAATGTTGGCATTGCCCATTCCGGATAAAATCCGGGTAACTTTAAATGTTGATTTTTTACCTCTGAAAAAATATACCTTACAAACCGAATGAAATACCTCATAACAAGGCCAATTACCAAAATGGTGAATAAATTCGGCAGGTAATTCCAAATGGCTGCTAAAACTCCTTTAAACGGAGACCATATTAAATTCAGTAGTACATTGGCCCAACCTCTCGTAAACGGGAAAATACTGAAAATCAGAGGCAACAAAAAATACAGAAGCAATAAGAAAATAAACCACTTTATTATATTTAATACAAACTGAATTGCTGATAACTCCTGATCAATAGTAAGAAAAGTATATTTTTTATAAGACAAATCCTTTAACCAATTATCCCTCTTACCATGTACAAAAACATGTAATCTTCTGAATCCCTGAACAACAAGATAATAAATCAGCCATGTGCCACCTAAAACGAGTATAACAAGACCAATTCTTGTTAAAAGCCTTAAAATGCTGTGTTCTTCCTTTGCTTCAATCAAAGTATTTTTGATAACCTCTTCATATTTTTGGGCTAGTTCTTCCATAGTTGAACCATTTGCTACCGCATCCCCCATTGAAATACTCACAATTATGGTTTCGCCCAAAACAATATCAACACTATTTTCATATGAGACTGTTTTAATCGAATCATATTTTGCAAACTCATCTTCACTCAATGCGGCAATTCTTTTTGAAATATTCTCGGCTCTTTCCCTGGGTTTATACGCACCACTTTTTGCATAAATAAAAAAAAGCGTGTCGTTGAATGCGCCAACTACCGGATACCCTGTTGCCTCACTCACCGCAGCCAAATTATCTTTTTGAGGAACAGACTGATTGGTTTGCCCGTTTACTGAAATATAAAATATAAGAAATGGCAAAATCAATGCCCATTTCAATTTTTCATAAAGTTTGCTTCTCATTTTAAAGCTCATGAGATAAAGATTATCTGTTGAAGTTCAATTTATCGAATATTCTTAATAAAATAAAAAAAATTAATTTTTATTCTTTTAAAGAATTTCGCGCAGCACACTGAATGTAACCAAAATAACAATAACAATGTTTAAGCTAAATTAAACAAACATTCAATAGTATGTTTACCTCAAATTAAACCCGGGGTGCATTTTTTATGTAATCTTGGTCAAATCAAAATTCCTTTTTAACTTAGCCCCGATATTTTACGCAATGGGGTGCCTAATAATAATTAGGGCTGAGATTATACCCACAGAACCTGATCCGGTTAGTACCGGCGGAGGGAGGGCAAAAAGGGATTCGTCCCACTCCATTGGTTAGTTATTAACCAATTTTCTAAAAAAGATGAAAAAATTAGGATTATTACTGCTGTTGCAGTATTTGTCAGTGCTTGCATTCGGGCAGTACAGTTTAAAAGGCGTTGTAACCGGAAATGGCGAACCGTTACCGGGTTCCAGTATTGTTATCCAGGGAACTTTTATGGGGACATCAACTAATGGAAACGGAACATTTGAATTCCGGAACCTAAAAAAAGGGAATTACACTGTGGAAATTTCGTTTGTCGGGTTTCAGAATAAAGAGGTACAGGTAGAACTTACCCAAAACAAAAATGTTGAAATTACGTTGGAACCGGAAACCGTTTTAACCGACGAAGTTCTTATTTCAGCAACCAGGGCTAAAGCAAAAACGCCAATGACTTACAGCAGCGTTTCAAAAAATGAGCTTGAAAATCAAAACTTTGGGCAGGACATTCCGTATTTGCTGCAACTCACTCCGTCATTTGTTGCCACTTCCGATGCAGGAGCCGGAGTTGGCTATACTAATTTCCGGATTCGCGGAACAGATTTAAACCGTATTAATGTGAGTATCGATGGAATTCCGATTTCGGAGGCAGAATCTCACGGAACCTGGTTTGTTGACATTCCGGATTTGGCGTCCTCTCTCGAAAATGTACAGGTTCAACGCGGTGTTGGAACATCAGCAAACGGTGCTGCAGCCTTTGGGGGAAGCATTGATTTGCAAACGAACACGTTAAAAAAAGAGCCGTCAGCCGAATACAGAACTGCTTTCGGTTCATTCAAAACCATAAAAAATACGGTTTCGGCAGGAACCGGGTTGATGGATGGAAAATTTACTTTTGATGCCCGTTTGTCAAAAGTGACTTCCGATGGCTTTATCGACCGGGCTAATTCCGATTTAAAATCATTTTTTGTTTCGGGAGGTTATTATACCAAAAAGTCAGTTTTAAAAATCAATGTTTTTTCCGGATTAGAACAAACTTACCAGGCTTGGTGGGGAGTTCCATCTGTTCGGTTAAACAACGATTTGGAAGGAATGCAACGCTACGGAGAGCACTGGCTTTACACGCCAAAACAAACGGAAGAAATGATAAATTCTGACAGTAGAACGTATAATTATTACACCTACGCAAATCAAATCGATCACTATCAGCAAGATTATTATCATTTGCATTTTTCGCATCAGTTTAATGAATATCTAAACCTGAACACAGGATTACATTATCGGCACGGACGTGGATATTATGAGAATTACAAGGAAGATGAAGATTTTGCCGACTATCAACTTCGCTACCCGATGATTGGAAGTGATACCATTTTTTCAACCGACCTTATTAACCGGAAATGGTTAGACAATGACTTTTACGGTTTTGTTTTTGCGCTGAATCACAAAAAAGACAAGACAGATTTCACCTTTGGCGGAGGCTGGAATACCTACGACGGAGACCACTACGGAAATATTATATGGGCCAAATATTTGGGCGATGTAGCACCTGATTATGAATGGTACAGAGGAACAGGATTGAAAAAAGATTTCAATATTTATGCAAAATTCAGCTACCAGTTGCTTGAAAAGCTAAACTTTTTTACCGATGTACAGTACCGTTACATCAATTATAAAATTACCGGAATTGACGATGATTTACGGGACATTGCACAAGAACACAAATTCAATTTCTTTAATCCAAAGCTGGGGTTATTTTACGAGCCGGAAGACAACCAGAAACTTTATCTTTCATTTGCCGTCGGGCACCGCGAGCCGAATCGCGACAATTATGTAGATGCCGATCCTGCCGGGAAACATCCTGTTCAGGAAGTTTTGTATGATTGGGAAACAGGTTATTCTTATCAATCTTCAAACTTTACCGCCGGTGCAAACGTGTATTTTATGAGTTATAAAGATCAACTGGTACTAACGGGTGAAATTAACGACGTTGGTGCAGGAATTATGGTAAATGTCGATAAAAGTTACCGCACCGGTATTGAGCTACAGGCTGGCTGGAAAATTACGAATTCATTACAATGGAATGCTAATGCAACAATGAGTCAGAACAAAATAAAAGATTTTATTGAATATGTTGATGACTGGGACAACGGAGGTCAACAGGAATATAATCTGGAAACAACCGATCTGGCTTTTTCTCCAAACGTTACAGGGAACAGCCAGATTATTTTCACCCCGGTAAAAAATCTGGGAATAAGCCTGATTTCAAATTATGTAGGAAAGCAATATATCGATAACACATCAAGCGAAGATCGCATTTTGGAAGCCTATTTTGTGAATAATCTGAAAGTTGATTATAGTTTCAAAACAAGGTTGTTTAATGAAATTATTGTACACGGAATGGTTAATAATCTGTTTAACGAAACGTACGAATCGAATGCCTGGGTCTATTCTTATATTCTGGGTGGAGAACGGTTTAAGCAAGATGGCTATTTCCCACAAGCCGGAACAAACTTTATGTTTGGTGTAGATTTCAAATTCTAAAATAGTAAGACAACAACTGTCATTTCGATGACGAAGGAAGAGAAATCCGTTTCATAACAAGGGATTTCTCCTCTCCTTCTGCTAACGAATCGTCGAAATGACAGTTAGCTTTTCTCCAAAATAACCTTCCCTTCAATTTCAACAAGAAGATCGTCCCGGCAAATATCAGCAATAATATAAACCACCGGTAAACTCCCGAAATGCCTTTTAAATGTCTTTCTGATAACGGAATAGTCCCTCTTGTTTTTTACATAAACCCGGGCATGTCCATATTGGGGATTTAGCGCTGCACCGGTCAAATTTTCAAGAACCTCGGGAGAATATAATTGCTTAATGTTATTTATGGTAACTTCGGTTTGTTCTTCAGCATTTCCAACACCTACTGTTTTTTCTCCCACAATGGAAGCTGTTCCTGAAACAAATATCAGTTTCTTCCCAAACAATTCGATAAAGCGGGCGCGTTCAAATTTTGGTGTAGTTTTCAAAACACATTCGGCTCCAACCAGAACCTTTTCACTGTAAGTATGGGCAGAAATCTGATTAGGATTATCAATCGGAAAGGAAATAAGATCTCCTGACTTAACTGCAATAAATTCAATAATTACTCCCCCCTGATTCATTCCAATTCCGGTTGCGGAGGGATATCCTTTCTCCGTAAATGTATTTCCGTAAACTCCTGAACGCACATCATTAAATTCCTGGTAACGTTGGCTTTCTCCGTCAAACCCAAGAATATTTTCAACATAATTCCATTGCCTGACAATTGCGTTTATCGGGAAATAGGCTTCGTTAAAAATATCAATGAGTTCAGCAAAGGCTTTTTCGGTGTTAATTTTGATTGCATAGTTTGAATATGCCTGAGCGCTCCCTATTAATATCTCAGCATTATCCCTTTTAAACAAAACAGCACCACTGCTTTCACCTTTAATAAATTTCGCATCCCAATCTTTCTCCCGGTAAAAACAAGCTTCAACAATTATTTTACTACTTAAAGGAGGTTGTGCAATTAATGTTGTAATAACTTCGTACGAAAACTGATTTTTTATCTTGTTCCGAATTTTATTTTGAAGTTGTTCGTACCCGGCTTTTGAATTTGTTTCAGCAAAAAAGCTTAATTTAAAAATCTTTTGTCCGGAGTTGATTTTACTTAGCTGGGCAAAACAATTCTCCAACTGTTCGTCCATTGTACCGCAAGCTTTTTCCGGGTTAATATAAATTCTGTCGCCGTTTAAAAAATACATTGAAACGTTTCTAAAAGGGTAATAAATATGACTGATTTTTTTAAGATGAGAAAACGGAAAACAAACATCGCCATTAGTAATTCCCTTCGGCTTTTGCTCCATTTAACACAGCTTCAGTTGAGCCAATCCCCAACCGATCGGCACCTTGTTCTAAAAAAGCAACCGCAGTTTCCCAATCGCGAATTCCACCCGATGCTTTCACTTGCATTTTATCGCCAACGGTTTTTATCATAACATCAATGTATTCGGGTTTTGCTCCACCCGGACCAAAACCGGTTGAAGTTTTCACAAAATCGGCACCGGCTTCATACGATAATTCGCAGGCTTTGGCAATTTGTTCCAACGAAAGGAAACCACTTTCCTGGATTACTTTTACCAAAATACCCTTTGAATGCGCTACTTCAACAACCGCTTTTATATCATTTACAACATATTCGTAATCGCCCGAAAGAAACTCGCCGATATTCATCACCATGTCAATTTCATCGGTTCCGTCTTCAATGGCCTGTTTTGCCTGAAAGGCTTTAACCGGTGTTGCATCAGCACCATGTGGAAAACTCAAAACGCACGAGACTTTCACCTCGCTGTTTTTTAAAAGTTCCGCTGCTTTTTTTATGTCGCAGGGTTTTACACACATACTAAACACACCATTTTCAATACACATTTTTGCATTCTTTTCCAAATCTGCATTTGTGTTATCTGGCTTTAAAACTGCATGATCAATGGTTTTAGCCACCTGTTCTTTTGTATATATTTTTGCCATTTTATAACATTATATCATTTATTATTTCTATCGCTTTTTCAGCATCATCTTCAGCAACATACAAATCGATGGCAGATGCAACTCCACCTCCAAAACCTGCTGCAATTCCTTGTTTAAACCCGTCTTTTATTATCGAATTAATTCCAAGGTTTTCCAGTTCAGCTTTTATTCTTAGAATATCAATTTCTCCGCCGGTATAAACCAGCACAATTCCATCCGAGTTTTCCATACTATATATTTTAAAGAATTAATCCTCCATCTCTTTTAAAATCTGCTCTACCTGCTCGTTGGTTTTTTGCAGTTTATCTTTGCAAATTTTAAGCAATACCGAAACCCTTTTCACCTTTTCCGCCAATTCATCCACATCAAGTTCCTCGTTTTCAATTTTATCAAGAATTTCTTCAATCTCTGCCATAGCTTCATTGTATGAAACTTTTTTAGTTGTCATTCCTATCTTTTTTTGTGATTTTACTCTTTATTTTTCCATCTGAAAAACGGGTTTCAATTTCATCTTTTACATCAATCTTGTCGACCGACTTTATAATTACCCCATCTTTCAAAGTTAATGTATATCCTCGTTTCAACACATTTTCGGGGTTCAAAAGCCGTACAGCATTCCTGCTATACCTAATTTTTTCAAACTCACGAAAAAGCATTTGCTTTGCGTTGCTGGTTACCACGTTTTTCACCTGTGCTAATGCAGCCTTTTCCTTTAACAATACCTCGCCAACAACCCGTTTAAAAATTCGTTGTTTTTGTCCAAGCTCATTTTTTGTTTCAGTGAACTTTAATGTTACCACCGAACTCAAATCGTGTTTTAACTGAATAAATTCATAACTTTTCTTGTACGAGAAACTTTTCACATTCTGCCGAATTTCGTTCCCGGTTTTAGTCAGTTGCCTGTTTTTATCATGAATAAATTGCGAAACCGAATAATTCAGGTTGCCGGCAATCCTCTCCAGTTTTTTTTGCTGGGTATCAATTACATTTTGTGCAAGGGTAACAATTTCATGCTCCATTTCAGTAAGTCGGCCATAGAATCGTTCCATTCCATTGATAAGAAATTCGGCAACCGCAGTCGGCGTTTTTAGCCGTGTATGCGCTACCAAGTCGATTATAGTATCATCTTTTTCGTGGCCAATCCCGGTAATCACCGGAAGAGGAAACTGGGTGATATGGAAAGCAAGTTCGTAGTTATCGAAACTGCTTAAATCGGCAGTTGCTCCTCCACCGCGAATAATTACTACCGCATCAAAAAAATCTTCGTACTGATACACTTTTTCGAGAGCCCGAATAACCGAAGGAACTGTTTCAAGGCCTTGCATGGTTGCCTGAAATAATTTCACATAAAACCGGAATCCAAATTCGTTAGACTCCAACTGATTCATAAAATCCTGGTAACCGGCAGCTGTAGCAGAAGAAATTACTGCTATTTTTTGAGGAACAAGCGGTAACTCCAGTTCGCGGTTCATATCGAAAACGCCTTCAGCCTGTAAACGACTGACAATTTCCTTGCGCTGCAAAGCCATGTCGCCAACCGTATAAACCGGATCAATATCCCTGATGTTCAAGCTCAATCCGAAAGCAGAATGAAATTCAACCGAAACCTGAACCATAATTTTAATTCCTTGCGTAAATAGTTGTCCCGTTGTTGTTTCAAAGTACGGTTTTAACATCCGGTACGTATAAGACCAGATGGTTGCTCTTGAACGAGCAATAATTTCATCTTCCTTTTTTTCAACCAATTCCAGGTAGCAATGCCCGTTTCTGTTTTCCTTTAATTCGCTAATTTCGGCCACTACCCAAACCGAAGATGGAAATGCATCCAGCAATGCATCTTTAATTAATTCATTTAATTCCGAAAGGGTAATTTTTTGATTCATTTTTTAGCGGTATTTACTCAATTTTACCGTTTCAAGGTTGTTACCTGAATTGATTCGTAAAATTAATATTCCTGCAGGCAATGTCTGAATTTCATTCAGAAGAATTTGTTTTGAACCCGGCTTTATCCATTTTCTTAACCATTTACCATCTACCGAAAAAACATCAATTTCTATTGTTTGCGGCACTTGTTCAACTTCCCATTCCAGAATAACATATTCATTTGCAGGATTTGGATAAACCAACCATTTTTTTTCGGAACCGTCTCTTTTCGAAATTATTTCTTTTAGAATCTGATTGGCCAGTTTAAAATCGGGAACACCGTACCCCATCAAAGAATCGGGCTTTTCATATATATGTGCACTTTTTTCGATGGCTCTTTTTACTTCATACGCTTTTGCCTCGGGCAGTGACTGCCACAAGCAGGTTGCCATTCCGGCCAAAACCGGCGATGAAAAAGAAGTTCCGTTGGAATATCCAAGCAAACCGTTACTTCGTTGTAAATAGGTTTGAAATCCTAAGGCCGTTACATTGGGTTTAACGTCGCCATTGGAAGCTGGTCCGTACGAAGTAAAATAAGCAGGGATTGTATCTTTGCCAACTGCACCTACCCCAAACACACTGTCGCCATCAGCCGGAGCAACAATATATTTCCAATTATTGTTCCCTTCATTCCCTGCGCTTGAGAACACGAGCATTCCGCGTGAAGCGGCAATATTGGCACCTTTTGTAACGCGTGTTGTTTTCCCATCCATTTCGGCATAAGTGTGATCCATTTGCGGATCATCAAACATGAAATATCCCAACGATGAATTGATTACATCGGCGCCAACACTGTCGGCATATTCTGCAGCAGCCACCCAATTATCTTCTTCAATTAAGAATTCAGAACCATTGTCTTCCGAGCGAATGAGCCAATAAGATGCCTTTGGTGCAGTGCCAACCAGCTGTCCCTGAACATATCCTCCCATGCAGGAAAGAACACTCATCCCGTGATAATGCGTATCAAAAAAACGTACTGAAGGATCGACAAAATCTTTAGTTCCTAAAATTTGATTATTACTCCAAAGCGTGTAAAATGCGGGATAAATATCAGTGTTCAGAAATCCGCCATCAAGAACAGCAATTTGGAAGCCCTGACCTTTCATGTTTAAATTGTGCAAAAACTGACCATTCATAATTGCTGTTTGAAAAACTGACGGCCCATAATACGACGTATCAACAGGCAAATTATCTTCGGAACCGGATTCGTTGAATTTTATTATCGCACTTTTTGTTTCAATGCCGGTTTTTGTTAACTGAACCTCCTTAACAAAAGGTAGTTGCAAAACCTTGCTTTTAAAATCCTTTACTTCCGCTTTTACGGTTATTCCGTTTAACCATTTGGATGAATGGATAAATTTTGCTCCCTGACCTACCACTTGTGAAACATAATTTGCATTAACAGGCAAATCCAGTGAATCAATAGCAATCAACTGGTTATTTCTACGTTGAATTGCACGGGATGAAAGAAATTCCTCGGGATATGAAAGCGAATATTGCGAATTATTTTTATCTGTAAAAGCTACCCAGTAATAATCCTGTCCATTTGCATGAAACATCTGAATCATCATTGCCAACATGTAAACAACAAAAAATCGCACTTTCATCTTAACTGGTTTCGGGCTTATAATATTCCATCAAATTTATCAAAACTGAATGACTTCTATTTATAGATATTCTTTTTGATCATGTATTCTGATGGATCTTCAATGTATTTCTCAGGATCTTCAAAATGCCCTTTACTTTTATCAATATATTGTAATTCGAGCGTACTAAGGCTATCACGAACTTCAGGATTCAAAAGTTTTCCACTATCGTATTTCAGCGTATAAACCAACTTTCCGGTTTCATCGTAATAATTCCAGTCACCGTGACGCAATCCGGCCCGATAATGCGCTTCAAGTTCAACCTTATTATTTTGAAAATAACTCAAGCACAAACCGTTGCGTTTATTGTCACTCATTTTACACTCTAAAAAGGGTTCTCCATTTTTAAAAAATACCCGGTAGTTGCCTTCCTGTTTTCCATCCTTCCAATCGCTGGTCTCCAATAATTCACCGGTAACGTAATATTTTCTTGAAATCCCTTGCTTCACTCCATCTACAAAATTCTCATCTGCTACTTTTCGGTTCTGGGTAAAATAGATCCAACGACCGGCTTTTTTTTCGCCTACATAATTTCCTTCCGCCACCTTTTTTCCCCACTCATCAAACAGTTGAGCAAAAGCCGAATCAGAACCCGTTTCATAATTAATAATGGCCTTTACCTGTCCTCCTTCATGATACCGCTTCCACTCACCTACTGGTTTCCCATCACGAAAATTCCCTTCATAAAGCAACCTTCCGTTGGGTTGTTCTTTTTTCCAAAGCCCCTGCCGTAAACCATTTCCATCGGTTTGATTTATTTGCGCCTGCAAAATAAATGGGATAAAAAGTAATATTGCGACAATCAGTTTTTGCATCTTTTCTGCTTTATAAAAGAACTTCAAAAATAGACATTTATTTTAATGGCCAGAGAAGATGTATTATATAACCAAAATTTGAAGAAGAGTAAAACAATTTGATTCCTGTTGGGAAAAAAAAGAAAGCCATCATTTTCGATGGCTTTCAAAATCAATTTCTTCTATTTGGTTAAACAGGCATATCGGGCAAACTCCATCCATCGCGATACGTATGCTTTATTAAATTATCAGCAAATTCTTTTGCAGGAATCGACTCATTTCTACTAACTCTGAGTTTATCGCTTTCTGTAATATTTGTGAAAGTCATATTCGGGCCATCCCAATCGAGTACTTTGTTCAGCGACTGAAGACGAGTTGCCAGAACACCCATTACTACCATTTCGTTAAATGGTCCGGCATCTTTAAAATCGGAAGCAGTAGCCACCCTGTTCTCAGGACTTTCCTTACATGCCCTGATCCAGTCCAGCTCATGACCATCAATTCTCCGCTCGGTTTGAGGAACATTGGGAACCCTTCCTGAGAGCAATATCGGGTCAGTTCCGTATTCGCCGCAAACCAAAGTATCTTTTGTTCCATGAAAAATTACGCCTGAACTTTGAACCCGATCGATCGGCCATTTTTGAGGCAAACGTGGTTTTAAACCACCATCATACCATGTTACTTGAACTTCCGGTAAGTCTATTTTTATATTCGACGGTTTTTCACGAGCCGGAAAAGTAAGATGAACAAGCTCGGCATTGGGAGCGCCATCGGGTGTAAACGGCGTGGAACTTCCGACAACTTTTGTTGGATAGCCAAGTTTCATTGCCGTAAAAACGGGATGCATAACATGACATGCCATATCGCCAAGTGCACCCGTACCAAAATCCCACCATCCTCTCCAAACCCATGGATGATAAGCTGAATTGTATGGCCGAAATTTTGCCGGGCCAATAAACAAATCCCACTTCAATTCATCAGGAACAGGCATTTCTTCTGCCGGAGCCGATAATCCCTGCGGCCAAACTGGTCGATTGGTGTATGCTTCAACCTCCCGTACTTCGCCAATTTCACCATTCCATATCCACTCACAAATTAATCTGACTCCTTCCGCAGAGGAACCCTGATTTCCCATTTGTGTTGCCACCTTGTATTTTGCAGCTAGCTTGGTAAGCAATCTTGATTCGTAAACACTATGGGTTAAAGGTTTCTGGGTGTAGGCATGTTTTCCCATTTCAATGGCATGAGCGGTAATAATAGCATGCGTATGATCTGCCGTTGCACACAAAATAGCATCTATTGATTTACCCATTTCATCGTATAATACGCGCCAGTCGTAGTACCTTTTTGCTTTTGGATAAGTTTCAAAAACCTTTGGAACATTAATTCTTCCTCCGGTTGTCCAATCAACATCACAAAGCGCCACAATGTTTTCATCGGCCATTCTGCTTAGATTTCCTTTTCCCATTCCACCAATTCCAATTCCTGCAATGTTTAGTTTGTCGCTGGGAGCCTTATGCCCAAGTCCTGCAATTGTATTTGACGGAACGATTGTAAACCCTGCTGCCGCTGTTGCCGTGGTAGCTAAAAAACTTCTTCTGGAAAAACTTTTGTGTTTCATCGTAATTGTAGTTTTATTATAAGTTTAGTTCTTGCTAAATTTAGGGTCTTTCAACGACTTTCACAATAATGCCCCATATATAATCTCCCAGAAAAAGGGGCTCGTAAATTCTGTAAAAACACAGGCAAAGATTTATTCGATTAATGAACGCAACAATGTTCGAACCGAATTAACCGATTCAACCTTGTAATCTGCCGCCGTGTTTTTAAGCCCTACTTTAATTGTTATTGCACTTTCAGGTAACTCCCGGAACATGTATTCATCTGTCCAGTCGTCGCCAATAGCCAAGATACAGTCGAAATTTTGATCCTTTAGAAAACGAACTGCCGCTACTCCCTTATTGATTCCACCTGCCTTTATTTCAATCACTTTGTTACCTTCCATAATTTCAAGGTTGTGATTGGCAATCATGTTCCGCAATTCATCTTTTAATTCATTGGCCCGTAAATCGCCCTGTTCGGGTTCGGCCTTGCGATAATGCCAAACTAGCGAATAATTTTTCTCTTCAATAAAAGTTCCGGGAGTGCGGTCAACATAAGTTTCCATTATTGGGCGGATTATTGGTTTCCAGTCACTGCTAATGTTATCCGGCATTTGCCATTCTTCCCCCATTTTTTTAATCCATACTCCGTGTTCCACAATCAGGTTTACCTTGTGATCTCCAAGCCAATTTTCAAGCGTATTTCTGTCTCGGCCACTGATGATAGTTACCGTATTTCTTTTATCCTTTTCAAGAGCTGTTAAAAGTTCGTGTAAAGTTTTATCGGGTGCAGCAGCCTGCGGATCATTCTTAAATCCGACAAGTGTTCCGTCGTAATCAAGAAAAACAGCTCTCTTTTGTGACTTTTTAAATTGTTCAATAATCTCCTTTCGAATAGTTGGAGTAATTAATTTGGCCAGATAATTTTTCTGAATACCTTCAACTTTCTTTAACCCTTTAATAAATTCGTTAGCCCACTTGAATACATCGTAACGGCTTATTCTTTTTTGCATAAACCTCATTCGTTCGCGTTGTTCTTCCAACGGCATATTCAGTGCCTGGTAAATAGCATCAGCAATTTCCGATTCATTGTTAGGATTAATGATAATTGCCTCGCCCATTTCTTTTGAAACACCAGCCATTTCACTAATAATCATTACTCCGGTTTGATTTATGCGGGAAGCAATGTACTCTTTTGCAACCAGATTCATTCCATCCCGAACCGGGGTTACTAACGCTACATCAGAGCTGCTGTATAATTCAATCAGGTTATCAAATGGCAGCGACCGATAAAAATACCAGACCGGGGTATAATTAATTCCGCCAAACCTTCCGTTAATTCGACCGACCAGCTCATCTACCTCGCTTTTCAGCAGTTTATATTGCTCAACCTCGCTTCTCGACGGTACAACCAGCATAATTAAAGTCACTTTGTGCCTGAATTCGGGATGACGTTCCAGAAACAACTCAAATCCTCTCAATCGGTTGGGGATGCCTTTTGAGTAATCAAGCCTGTCGATGGACAGAATCAATTTTCGTTCCGGCGAAACCAAAAAATATTTTTCCAACTCGCGGTGTAAATCCGACTTTTCCTTCTGTGTTTTCTGAAAAAGTTCGCCCGCGTTCTTACTGAATTTTTCGTAATCAATGCCCATTGGAAATGCATCTCCCATAATAATCCTGTCCTCCAAATGAATCTGGTTAAACGAAACCTCATATCCAAATAATCTTCTTACAGAACTAAAAAAATGACGTTCGTAATCGTAGGTATGAAATCCGATTAGATCAGCACCAAGCATACCGCCAATCAGTTCTTTTCGCCATGGAAGTGTTCTAAAAACCTCGAACGAAGGAAACGGAATATGCAAAAAGAACCCAACAGAAACACCCGGCTTTTTGGATTTAATCATTTCCGGCACCAAAAGAAGCTGGTAGTCGTGTACCCAAACAATGTCGCCATCTTCAAGTATTTCAAGGGTTTTATCGGCAAATTTTTGGTTGACTTTTTTATACGTATCCCAATAATCAGTATTATATTCCATAAACTGGGCGAAATAGTGAAACAAAGGCCAAATTACATTATTACTGAAACCTTCATAATAAAGATTAATTTCTTCCGAGGTTAAATGAACAGCCTCACAACTTTCTTTTACCAACTCATTGTTAATTTGCTGAACCTCCTTTTTTGTTAAATCATCCAAATTAATTCCCGACCAACCAATCCAACGGCCTCCGTAATCTTTATAAACGGAACGCATTCCGGTTGCCAATCCTCCTACACTGGGTGTAAGTTTCAGTTCATTTTCGTTTCTTTCAATACTAAAAGGCAATCGGTTGGAAACAATATGTATTTTATTCATTTCTTATTTTTTTTTGTTAACATATACTTCTAATCTACAATACGTTTGCTCAGAAAGAAAGATTAGTTAGTCATCAAATCAGACATTTTTCAAGAGCGCGCAAGGGTGACTTAATATAGACTTTTTTTTGAATAAACCAAGTAAAAAGGCCATATTCGTGGTTCTAACCAGTTCTTTGTTACGGTATGAAAAATTTAAATTACGGAGTTGTCGGGAATTGTAAAAGTGCTGCACTTGTATCTGAAAATGGAAGTATTGAATGGATTTGTCTTCCTGATTTTGATTCGTCTTCGGTATTTGCAAAAATCCTCGACGAAGAGAAAGGCGGAAGTTTTCAGATTTTACCAAAATATGTTCAGCAGATTCAACAATCGTATATCCACAGAACTAATATCCTGAAAACAAGATTTATATGTGAAGACGGAATTTTTGAAGTTCTTGATTTTATGCCCCGCTATCGTCAGGAAGACAATGGAAATTATTATACTCCCCCCGACTTAATCCGGTATTTTAAACTGATTTCAGGAACCCCGGAATTAACTATTGAATATAATCCTAAACTCGAATACGCAAGGTATCCAACAGAAAACAAAATTGAAGATAACTACTTAAAATCGAAAACATTAAAAGGTTCGTACGATTCAATTTATTTATACTCCAGCATCCATCTTAGTACAATATTAAATTCCCAAACCATAAAACTAACACAAGATGAATTTTGCCTGATAAGTTACAACCAGAAATTGTTACCACAGGATGTGCGCCGGGCAAAGTTAAAACTGGAAAGAACAAAAATTTACTGGTTGAACTGGGCAGAGCGCACAACATCTTTCCGACATTTTGAAGAAGAAATAATCAGAAGTGCCCTAACACTTAAAATGCTGAGTTTCGATAAAAGTGGGGCAATACTCGCCGCTTTAACAACATCAATTCCTGAATCGCCGGGAGAAGAGCGAAACTGGGATTACCGGTTTTGCTGGATTAGAGATGCATCGATGGTTGTAAAAATAATGACCTCGCTCGGACATTTCCGAATGGCTAACCGATATCTGAAATTTATTATCAATCTATTGTCTGATAAAAACGAAAAAATTCAGATTATGTACGGAATCCGTGGTGAGAAAAAATTGACAGAGTACGAGCTTTCTCATCTTTCAGGCTACGAAAATTCAGTTCCTGTTCGAATTGGCAATGCAGCATACAAACAAAAGCAAAACGATATTTACGGTATTTTATTGGATGTAATTTACCAACATTTCGAACTTTTTTCGATGAGCCTGGAATACAGTGAAGAACTTTGGACGATTGTTAGAAGTATAATTAAAATTATTTCTGCAACCTGGGAAAAAGCCGACCGTGGGATTTGGGAAATCAGAAGCGAGAACAGGCATTTTACCTTTAGTAAAGTGCTTTGTTGGGTTGGTGTTGACAGAGGTGTTAAAATTGCCAAAATCTTAAAACGCGATTTATATATCGAGCCATGGACAAAACTTCGGGATAAAATACAAAAAGACATTCTGGAACGTGCCTGGTCTGATGAAAAGAAAGCGTTTACTCAATCTTACGGCTCAAATGATTTGGATGCTTCGGTTTTACTCATGGAACCTTATGGTTTTATCTCAGCAAAAGATCAGCGATATATCGATACGGTGGATGCCATCCAAAAAGATTTGGAATTTGACGGTTTAATGTTTCGCTACCGTAACAAAGATGATTTTGGAAGGCCTAAAACAGCTTTTACCATTTGTTCCTTTTGGCTCACCAACAGTTTATACAAAATCGGACGAAAAAAAGAGGCAGTTGAAAGATTCCATACCCTGCTAAAATATTCCAATCATTTGGGGTTATACAGTGAAGATCTGGATTTTGAAACCAAACGAATGTTGGGGAATTTTCCGCAGGCCTATTCGCATTTGGCATTAATTGAAACTGCATTAACCATTTCTAACGGTGAAATTACCGACGAAGAAGAAATCCGGGACCAATTACAATAATTCCGGTAGTGCGAATAAATTATTTAGAATCCTCATCATTAAATCTCTTGATCTTCTGAGCGGTTCAATCATTCTACCTCTTTCAATAAAACAATAAATTATTTATCTCTATTTGTATTCATTCTAAATAATATTATATTTTTACCCCCTTAATATTTAACCGATTTAATAATCACTCAAAGAATTGACATGGTAAGAATATGTTTTATTATCTCGATTATAGCTTTGCCTTTTATTTTAACGGCACAAAAACACAGCGACGCTGTTATAACCGGCCACGTGGTGTCAAAAGGAGAGCATATCCCCTTCGTAAATATTTATCTGGAAGGCACAAACTATGGCACAACTACTGATGTAACAGGTCATTATATGATGATTGACCTTCCGGTAGGTAAATACACACTGGTAGCTAAAATGGTTGGTTACAAAATTCAAAAAAAGCAAGTGGATTTAAAAGCCGACGAAACACTCGAAATAAAATTCGATTTGGAGGAGGATGTTATTAGTGTTGATGAAATTGTAATAACAGGAACAAAAACATTTAAAAGACAAACCGAAAATGCAGTTATTGTAAATGTTCTCGACGCAAAATCAATCGATAATATTGCAGCTCAAACGGTTTCCGAGTCTTTGAATTTCCAGCCCGGTTTGCGAATGGAAACCGATTGCCAAACCTGCAATTACTCGCAATTACGCATGAACGGACTGGGCGGAGCTTATAGCCAGATTCTAATTAACAGCCGGGCAGTTTTTAGTCCGCTTACCGGTTTATACGGGCTTGAGCAAATGCCTTCAGAGATGGTTGAGCGAATTGAAATCGTTCGCGGTGGTGGCTCTGCTTTGTACGGTTCAAGTGCAATTGGCGGAACTGTGAACATTATTACAAGAATGCCGCAACGGAATTCGTACGAAGTAACTACAAATGCCGGAGTAATTGGGAATGACGCAAAAGATGTTTCTGTTCACGGCACTTTAACTGCTTTGTCGCAGAAAAGAAATGCAGGCGTTGCTTTATACACTTCTTACCGAAAAAGAGATTCTTATGACCATGATGGCGATAACTTTTCGGAGTTGCCAGCACTTGATAATAATTCTTTTGGATTGAATTCTTTTTTTAATCTCGACAAAAATCAAAAACTGGAAGCAAATTTTTCGAGTACCTACGAATACAGATATGGTGGAGAAATTGTGGATAAACCTGCATTCTTAGCACAGCAATCAGAAGAACGTACACATAACATTGTTATGGGGGGAATCAACTACGACTTTGTCAGCGACGATAATCAGTCCAGTTTTTCCGTTTACACGGCAGGACAATCAACCAGAAGAAAACATTTTACAGGAATTGCTCCTGACGAAGATCCGGAACTGACTGAATACAATAATAATCCGCCCTACGGAAGTTCCAAAAATTACACAGTTCAGTTTGGTGTACAGGGAAATCACATGGTTAACGATTTTATAACCGGTGCAAATAATTTGACTCTGGGAGTTGAATACCAAATTGATGATGTTTTTGATGAAATAGAAGCTTACAATTATTTAATTGACCAAAATTCGCGGAATCTTGGGGCGTTTTTACAAAGTGACTGGGCTTTAACTTCAAAATCTACATTGTTAACCGGTGTAAGAGCCGACAAACATAATTTTGTGGAAAATCTTATTTTAAATCCAAGAGTTTCATTTCTTTTCAAACCAAATTCCGAAAGTCAATTAAGAATGTCATGGTCAACCGGGTTTCGGGCTCCCCAGGCTTTTGATGCCGATATGCACATCGCCTTTGCAGGCGGAGGCATTCAAACAATTCAACTTGCCGACGATTTGAAAGAGGAACGATCGCAAAGCTGGAGTGCATCCATCAATTGGGATAAACCTACAGAGAAGCATATTTACGGTTTTACGCTTGAAGGATTTTACACCCGGTTGAAAGATGCTTTTATACTGGAAGAAATTGCCACCACCGGCGATGGTAATTCTATTATGGAAAAACGAAATGGCGGAAAAAGTAATGTAAGAGGAATAACGATGGAACTTCGGGGAAATTATAATCGCAAAGTTCAGATAGAAACCGGGCTTACGCTGCAAAAAAGCCAATACGAAAATGTTGTTGAGTGGTCGGAAGAGTTGCCGGGAACAAAAGATTATCTGCGAACTCCTGAAACCTATGGCTACTATACACTAACATGGACACCCAATGCAAAATTCAAAGCGTCTTTTGCCGGAATTTATACAGGCAGCATGCTTGTTCCGCACTACGGTTTGGCAGGCGATGCGGGCACACCGGAACAAGATCTACTGTATAAATCACCCGCTTTTATCGAAAATAATTTAAAGTTTTCTTACACACTAAACAGCATCAGGCTTGATTCATCTATTGAAATCTTTGCCGGGGCAGGAAATCTATTTAATCAATATCAAAATGATTTTGATTCAGGAAAAAACAGGGATAGCGGGTATATTTACGGCCCTGCAAAACCCCGCAATTTCTTTTTCGGAATTAAACTTTTTAATTAAATAAGCAAACAAAAGGACATAAAAAAAGGCTGTACCAGTTAAACCAGGTCAGCCTTTTTCTCAATTTAAAAAGTTATTTAACTCAAAAAAGATTCCAGCATCCAGATATTCTTTTCTGTTTCGCCAATCCATTCGCTTATCATTGCGGCTGTTCCTTCATCTCCGGCTTCTCCTGCTGTTTCAAGAATATCTCTAAAACTTTCAAGGAAATACCTGCTATTATCAAGAACAATTTCTACTCCCTCTTTTCCATTGGAAACATTTGAAACGACTTTCAAATCAGCCACTTTTATATAATCTTCAAATGTATGCAACGGAACACCACCCAGCATTAAAATACGTTCCGCTATTTCATCAACTACTTCGGAAGCTGCATTATAATACTCTTCATACTTTTCGTGCAAACTAAAAAACATAGCTCCTTTCACGTTCCAATGCAAACCTCTAAGGTTTTGATAAAAAATTTGGTAATCAGCTAATAATTTGTTTAATTTCTCTGTTACTTTTTGATTTTTATTTTTCATGATTTTATTTATTAAAATGATTAATTTCTTTACTTCAAAAATAGCATTTTAAACATTTGTTTATTTAATACATCTATTAACAAAACTTATAATGAATTTTGTACAACTTGAATACCTGAGAGAATTACACATCCGGGGAAGTTTTTCGAAAGCAGCTCAAATACTGGGAGTAACTCAACCTGCGCTAACATTGCAAATTCAGAAACTGGAAGAAGAACTTGATTTTAAACTACTTGACAGAAGCAAAAGGCCTTTCAAGTTTACCGTTGAAGGAGAAACGTTTTATTTAAAAGCTGTTGAAATACTAAAAATGGTTGATCAGCTAAAGCAAATTTCCATTGAAATAAGTGAAGAAGTAAAAGGCCAGATTATTGTTGGAATAATACCAACACTGGCTCCCTACCTGGTACCGCTGTTTATTAATGAATTGAACAGGTGTTACCCGAAATTGCAGGTTGAAGTTGTTGAGTTGAAAACCGAAGAAATTATTTCAAGACTAAAACTGGGAAATATCGACTGCGGCATACTTTCAACCCCGATTACAACAGGGAACATCGCTATAACTCCCCTATTTTATGAACGCTTTTACACCTATATTTCTGAAAATCATGAGTTGTATAAACAAGATTCTGTAGATATCCATGAAATTAATGATTCTGATATCTGGTATCTGGAAGAGGGAAACTGTTTTCAAAATCAGGTAAACTCTATCTGTAAAATAAATATTCAAAAGAAGACTTCTCAAAACCTGGTTTACAAAAGTAGCTCGATTGAATCGCTTCGCAGGATTGTTGAAAATAAAAACGGAATTACATTTATTCCTGAACTTGCCACTCTTAATATTCCCTCGGAACTGGAAGAAATGGTAAAAGAGATTTCAGGAGAACAACCTGTTCGTGAAATAAGCCTGGTAACACCCAGAAATTATTCAAAAGAACGCCAGGTTGAAGCGTTGAAAAATGTAATTCTGAAAAGTATTCCAAAAAGAATGCAGGAAAGACCTGACAGCTGGATAGTTGATACAGAATTGGATATTAACTGATAGACACAATCAGTAAATCTCTTTTGTCATCCTTTCAGTAGCAGTCATATAATGCCGCGCAAAATTGTCGTCCTTCATAAATTCGACTAACTGTAGCCGCCAGCTTTCCGCTTCCTCAGATAATTCGCTTATTCTTTGCTTGGCAACCTTATCGGTTTCATCTGCCCGGTGCGCTTTTATAACAGGGATAAATTTATCCATCCAATTTTCATAACGATCCATCAGTTGTTGTTGCTCGTTGGTGAGCGGAAATTCAGTCTTACCGTTTAAAACCTTTGCTGACAATGTTTTTCCTGCCAATGTTGTAGTGCCAATTGCCAATCCTAATTTCGTAAGAAACGCCCTTCTTGATTCTTCGTATTCATTCATTTTTGTTCCATCTTATCAGTCATATTCTTTTTGAAACAAGAATCTGCTTTTAATGTTTAAGCCTTCCAACGCTAAGACAATGAAGTTCGATGGTTCAGGTCGTTGTAACTGTGCCAGGATAATTAGTTCCTTACAATAAGTTCTGTTCTCTCCGAATTGCATGGGTTAAACGTGCGAAAGGTTTGTCTTTTCGCTCCAATATAGGCGCCCCAATCTAATTGCTGGTTTTCGTATTTTCTTTTCCATTTTTTTGCGCCAAGCTATTTCAGGCCGATAAATTTTTGTCTGGCTTGTTCTTTTTGGCAACCAAAGGATGAAAAATTAGCTTTTCTGTTTTATCTAATTTCCGCTGACAAAAAATTTCTTTCCATAATGATCGACAATCCGGTTGTACCCTTCAGTAGCAGCTCCGTTTCCCCAGTCATAAATCGTAAATTCGCCAATTCCCAGTCCACCAGGACTTGTTACTCCCATATGGCCGTAATTTTCCATCATAAAACCATAATCCTTTTCATTGAAAAAAGTCCATACTTTTTCCCATTGTTCTTTGGTTGCCACATTCTCGGGGCAGTACATCATTTCAAATGAAGCATATAAAGCGGCAATCCCGCGTTGTAAGTACTCTTCCCGTTTGAGTTCCTCTCCATAGCGGATAATTAGTTCGGAAAAAAGGCTCTGCCGCGAATCGTTCCATTCGCCATCGGCATTCATCACGGCAAATCCTCCAACAGTCCTCACGTAAATATAGGGTGGCTGCCAGGAGGCCTGGTACATCAGCATTTCATCTAAAGTTCGTTCTCCCAGATTCAAATACTCCCGATTGTCTGTGAGATAAAAACATTCGAGCAATGCTTCCGCCGTCCAGAACATTGAAAGTGTATTTTGTTTAAACTGATTATTTCGTTCAATTTTTTTCCCAACCAAATCCTCCGATCCATATCGTGAACAGGACCAATATGTCTCAAAGTCTTCCCACTGCCCTTTATGTACAATATTCTCAACAATGGCATTCATCGCTTTTAACGCCGAGTGCCTGTATTTCTCATTTTTTGTGATTTTGTAAAGGTTCAGAAGAAAAGTAACCGACATAGCTGACTCAGGTGACTCGTTTAAATGATGCAACGGTTTACGTGTTTTCAAATCGAGCCATCCGGGGAAAAAACCATTTTCAAACTGTGTTTCAGTCAGGGCATCGGCGTAACGTATGGCATAATCGAGAAGGCGCTCATCCTGTTCCAGTTCTGAATACCACAAGAGCATCTGATTCGCGGTAAAACTCATATCAAGAATATGATACGGGGAAACACGTGCGTTACGCGAATAAGGGTTTCGGTTAGAATTTCCAAAGTAATACGTATCCCATCCTTTTGAGCGATTATATTTTTTCCCACTGATTTCAACCTTTTCCATTTCTGTAGCAATCAGGCCAGAGAAAAATCCATTCTCCTGAGGAAATGATAAAGCCAGTTCCTTGGTTTTATTTGCGTATTCCAGCAGTTTTTCATTTCCGGTTCTCCGGGCATACCGGTATAATCCTGATGCCGAACGTAAAGAACTGAACCAGGCCTGGTTCCAAATGGAACGGAATTCTCTTTCGTTAACCTCACCCGGGTAATTAGGACTCTGTGTGGTATTGACTATAAAAACCGGGGCGCCAACTTTTCTCCCATTCAGAGTAAACTCCTGCCACACACTTTCTTTCCATGTATCAAACGCCCAATTATAAGTATGTTCCACATAACGCTCAAGATCAACAAATCCGGAAGCCATAGACTGGAAAGCATCATTTCCCCAATTCTTCCACAAAAATGCTGCAGCATCCCTGAATGGGTTCGAAATACTCTCCTTTTTATCCGAAACCAGTATATAAAAGCCAAATTCGGTTCTTCCCGGTGGGAAAACAGCACCCGGTTCTCTTACAAAGAGAACGTGTTCCTGAACTTTTGATTTGCTCATTCCCAAAGTAATTTTATTACTGCGAGCATCAAGGTCCATATACCAGTCCACCAAAGGAATTTCCTTCAGTAACCCGAGGTCCGGAATAAGGGTTAGTTTTTTTTCACTGGAAGCAACAGTAATTGCAGGGGCGCGAAAAACATGCTGACCGATGATGTGTTTGTCGGTTGGTGTGAGGTGCGACGCCCAGTGAAAATCCGGCAAAAAAGCAGGGGTGATATTTACCTGCCAATCATCCTGACGGACAGAATTTTTTAAATTAAACACGACCGAAACTTTTAGGATATCATCCGACAACACGGAGTAGTGCACATCAGGCGTTACACTTTCTATCTGCCCGTAATCGATTAATGCAATATATTCATTTATCCATGAAGGGATTTTCTGGCTGTCACCGGAACAACTCAGACTGAAAATTAAAACAGGAATTAATAGTCTACCCAGTTTATACATCACGCAATTATTTCTTTAAAATTACACTTTAAATACTTCCACTGTTTACTAACACCCGCACAAATAAGCCCGTTAAAGGCGCTTTCAAATTACTTTTTATGCGTTGCCATTTTTCGAAATTATTAATTGATTTTACTTTTTCCAAATTGGACCGCCTTGATATTTTACACCGATCGGATAATTTTCATCAGGAACATACGCTTCCTGCATAATCTTTTCAATTTTAAGAACGATTTCTGGATAACTTGCAGAAACGTCTTTACTTTCTCCAATATCCTTATTCAAATCATAAAGCTGAATTTCTTCCCCTTTTCCCAAACGAATTCCTTTCCAATGATCAAGAAGAACCGCCTGGTCGTACCTATCCCTGCAATGTCCATAATCCCAATACAGATACTTATGTTTATTCTTCTGCTTTTTCCCGGTGAGGGCCTTCACAACCGAGATACCATCAGTTACTTCAGGAGGATCAACTCCTGCTAATTCGGCAAAAGTTGGCATCATATCCTGAAAAGCAATAACTTCTTCACTAACTTTTCCTTCCGGTATTCTCCCTGTCCACCGCGCAATAAAAGGTACATGTATGCCTCCCTCTGTCAAATCTCCTTTATATCCGCGAAAAGGACCATTAGTGTCAAATTCTTCCCATACTGCATCATGCCCCCCGTTATCGCTGGTAAAGACAATCAATGTATTTTCCTTTATTCCCAATTCATCAACCAAGCTAACAATTCGCCCCACACCTTGATCTAAGATATTGACCATTGAGGCATATTTTTTAGAATGTTCATCCCACTTCATATCAGTATATGGTTCTGTTGAAGGCACTGTAAGCCGATCCTTGTCTTCAGATTTTGCGGAGAAGTGGGGCAAGGTAAAGGCAGCATATAAGAAGAACGGTTCCCGGTGGACGTCTTTTATAAATTGCAAAGCCCGATCGGTAATTAAATTGTGGCTATAATATTGTTTCGACTGTGTATTTTTAGGAAGCTCATAACGGTAGTTATTTTCAGCTCTGTAACTATCATCCAGATATTCTGTGTAATAATAATGTGCATGGTCCTGGTTAAGATACCCAAACCACATATCGAAACCTTGATTGGTAGCAGCCCCTGCAGTACCGGCATCACCCAGTGACCACTTACCAACGCCTCCGCACCGGTAACCGGCTTTCTTCAAAATTTCGGCAACTGTAACATCCTTTTCCTGAAGGTAAGTTGAATAATGCGGAATATTATCCCTGGCTGGTGTGTGTCCGTTATGAAGCCCTGTCATAAGTACACTTCTGGACGGAGTACAAACAGCTCCTCCTGCATAAGCCTTCGTAAAACGAATGCCTTGGGAAGCCAGTTTATCTATATTGGGGGTCTTAATTTTTTGTTGTCCGTAACATCCTAAATCACCATAGCCTAAATCGTCGGCCATTATGAAAATGATATTTGGCTTATCTCTTTCATTATTAATTGCTTTAAGGGAATAAAAACTAAATGTGCTACAGTACAGAAAAAGAACTGATTTTATTATATGTCTGAAAATCATATTTTAAATATTTTTGTTTTTATTAAGTATCTAAGAATATTATTAGTTATTCATTTCTATAACCTTTGATGTAATTTGGATTTAAGGAGTGCATAACCGGATTCATTTTTTTAAGCCACCTGTCGAATTCATATTCTAATTCATGTACTTTCTCGGGATGACTATCGGCAAGATTTTGGCTTTCATTTATATCGTATTTTAAATTGTATAATTCAATCTTTTTAGGATCATAATATTCAATAAGTTTAAAGTCACCTTTTCGAATTGCGTGTCCAGGCATTTTTGCCTGAGGACTGTAATGCGGGTAATACCAGCATAATTGTTCTCTTTTAAGAGATTTTTCACCCAGGAGTAGTGGAACGAGGCTTAATCCGTCGATATCTTTAGCGGGTTTAGCCCCTTTTCCAACCATTTCCATGATGGTAGGATAAATATCGTCGCTGATAACAGGAGTATCACAAGTGGTATTTTCTGCAATTTTCCCTGGCCATTTAATAATTAAAGGCACACGAATGCCACCTTCATAAAGAAATCCCTTTCCTTCTCTCAATGGCTTATTGTTTGTTGCTTTTTGTTCTCCTCCATTATCGCTGTAAAATATTATAATTGTATTATCAGATAAATTCATCATTTCAAGCTCAGCCAGAAGACGGCCGATATTGGTATCTACATTCTCAATCATTGCAGCATATACCGCGTTTTTTTGGGATGTATTTTTTTCCATTTTTTTTTCGTATTTCCTCACCAGCGAATCCGGAGCTTCCAAGGGCGTATGTACCGCATAATGAGACAAGTATAAAAAAAACGGATTTTTTTTGTTTGCTTTTATAAAGCTAATTGCTTCATCGGTTAGCCGATCGGTCAGGTATTCTCCTGACTTACCTTCCTTCATATTTTTTATTTTAGGGTTCCAGTCAGAGCTTAGTTTTTCGTATGGCCCCCAATACGTAGGGGGACTTCCGTGTTCATAACCTGCAATATTCATGTCGAATCCCTGGTGAGTTGGAAAATATTTTTCTTTGTTACCCACATGCCATTTGCCGATACTGATCGAATTATAACCTAACGACTTTAATGCTTCCGGAATCATGATCTCATCCAAATCAACATACATCTTGTCGTCGGGAGGAATAATTCGTCCATGTTCCGGATAACGATGCTCTCCAACAGAAGTAATGTGGCCGGTAAACTGAAGATGTGCAGGATTTTTACCCGTTAATATACTTGCACGGGTTGGAGAACAAACCGGGCAAGCCGAATATGCATTCGTAAACATTATTCCTTCCGTTCTGAGTTTATCGATATTGGGAGTTTCATAAAACTTACTTCCATAACACTGTAAATCCTGCCATCCTAAATCATCTATCAGAATTAAAAGGATATTAGGCCTCTGCTTTTCTGCCATGAGCTGAAAAGGTGCATGAATAGCGATTAATAAAATAATAAATAGAAAAAAGGACGATTTTAGTGTTTTCATTTTAACTTTCTTTTTAATAACTGCATTCAGATCAGTAAAGACCAAATTGAATATATTTTACTGTTCTTCTATTTTTAAAGTACGGGATATTGCAGTGTTTCATTAATTCTCCCATTGGCAGCAAGTACCGGGTACTCCATTTTCCTTCTTTTTTTTCGGATACGTAAATACAATTGCCAAAATTATTTTCTTTTGCGCCTCCAAACCCTGAAGCAAGCAGTTCATTACCTGTTTCAATAATTGTTAAGGCATGGCATTGGTGAAAAGAAGCATTTTTGTAGCTAAACTCCGAAACCATAATCTGAGGTTTAATTTCATTTAACACCTTTTTGTTACTACATGCATAGGGAATTAAAATGCCCTTTGTAAAAGATGAATTAATAATGTAAAAAATTAGCTTTCTCATATACATCTGTTAAACGGACGAAGAATTAAAATGTCTTTTTACAATCTATGAATGGCTCGTTCTTTAAAGCGTTATTCATACCAATTCCTACCAACTCCTTTTTCCATCAATAATTTTAGATCATCCAAATGGTTTTGATAAACTCCTCTGGGATTTGTACCGTATTTTTTTGCCAGTGATGCCGCCATTCCAACCACCTCGCCCATCATACCTGTTGTACGCATAACACGCACCGTACCCAGTGCAACGTGAGTAACACTAATATTCCTTCCGGCCATAAATAAATTATTAATATTTCTGGAGTATAAACACCGGTATGGAACTGCATAAGGTTCAATTTTGATATGCTTTGCTTTTGAAAGAAAAGGTTCTTCATTAAAACCTTTCAGTGCTAAAGGATAATGAAGATCAATAGTCCAGGTTGTTGTAAAACTTGCATCGGGATATTCTACCCTGGTTAAAAGATCTTGTTCTTTTAAAATTACATCGCCAAGAAGCCTGCGCGATTCGCGTTTTCCGCCGATGTAGGCCACCCATTTTAGTTGATATTCGTTGTATTTTTCCTTCTCTTTGCTTTTGTTTTTGAGGTAAGACCAGTTTCCGAAAACCGCTCGAAGAGCATAGTCTCTTATGTATTCTATATCTTCAATCTGATCCCAATAAAATCCGGTTTCCCAGTCCCAATCTCCGCGCGTTAAATGCTGGGCGGTTTCTTCAGTAAAATGCACGGCCCAGGTACATTCGGGGAAAGAAGAAGGTTTATCCGGTTTTTCGGCATACCACTGTACTGAGGTTCCCATAACCAAATCATCATCTTTTTCGGGTGCGCTGGGTTCTTCAGTTTCTGCATGGTCTTCCATTCCCATTCTGAAATCGGCACCGGCCAGAAACCCAAGATTCCCGTCGCCTGTGCAATCAGCAAAAAGTTGTCCTTTGAAAATTAATTCTTTCCCGGTAATGATATCTCTTCCGGTTACAGAAATAATTTTGTCTCCTGATTTTTCGGCGTCAAAAACATGTGTATTCAGAAACAACTCAATGTTTTCTTCTGCTTCCACTATTTTCTGTTTTTTATCGTCGCCATAGTTGCTCTGGGGGCCGGCATTATGAATTTTCTTTTCCGGGTTGTTCTCAATTATCTCCAGAATTTTTTTACTTCGTTCCGATTCCGGATCAAGTTTGGCTTCCCAAAGGGTCCAGTGCCCAACAGAGCCAATTTCGTCAACCAGCTTTCCAAGGTTGGAATAAGGTTCCTGAAAAATGAGTCCTGACAAACCTACACGAACTTCGGAACTGTTGTTACCGCCAAGCACCGGCCTGTTTTGAATCAGCGCCACTTTGCATCCCAGTCTGGCAGCACTAATTGCTGAAGTAATCCCTGCTATTCCGCCGCCAACGACCACCAAATCAAACTCGCCAGCCAGTTCTGGTTGCTCAGGAAGATTTAAATATGTGTCACGGAAATCTGCTAAAGCATCGGTTTCTTCAGGTGGAATGAACCCCATTTTTTTGGTCAGGATAATGGCATCGCAACGGCCATTGAAACCGGTCAAATCATGCAGTTCAATTTCAATGTTGCCTTTGTCTAACTTAATGGTACCACCATCCTGCCAATGCCATTCCGCTCCTTCGGTTCCAAATAATGTTTTTAAAGGAACACTATCAAAAAGCAGTTGAAATTTTCCGGGAGCTTCCGAAACACCCCAGGGAGCAACCCAGTTTCGGGTACGTACCCAAACCCGGTATTTCCCTTTTTCTGCAACTTCGATCTGTGTTCTTGCATTCTCAACCGGAACTCCCAAACCGTGGGCCATCATATAAGGCGATCCCATTTGATCCATACTTTGCTGATCGATTACCCAGCCCCCCCTGTTCTCAAAGCTTTCGGCTTCAATAAAAATTAGTTGGGCACTTGTTGAGAATGTCCCTATAAATAGCAGAAAGATTGCTGCTAAAGTTTTATGTTTCATAATTCACATATTAGTTTCTTCATCAACTCTTTTACACACATCTATTTACGTTGGTGAATTGCAGTATTCATTTTTTAATTATCCAAACTTCGGCAACAGGCGCTCCTCTTTCTCCTTTTCCGCATGTCCACGACAATTCCATTTTACCCTCAGAATAAGCTTCTTTGGGAAGGTTAAACTCCTGAATAGGCTTTCCTTCCGTGTCTATAAAATCGTGTACAATGTACTCCCCGTTAGCAATAAGTTTCATTTTCGATTGGCCCCTGCCTATTCCTCCTATATAATTTATACGAATCTTATATTCTGAATTCGGATCAAGATTTTCGTATACCAATACTAAAGGCTCTTCATAAAGTGTAGCCATCTGTACCTTCCAGGAAACAGGCATGGGAACCACTCCCCTGATGTAATTCCTGCGCGGATAAAAATGTGTTCCGGGATCTTCTTCTGCTTTCTTTTTTGCTTTTACCCGACTAAAGGAAGCTTCTGTGCCCAGATTGTCATAAAATCCGCCAGGACCAGGATTAGTACGGTTCAGAATTTCGTGAACCATTTGCAACTGTTCCGGCTCGCCCGATGTGTTTTTTATCCTATCAAACTGACTCAAAAGCCACTCCGAATTATTAAGGGAAACGTCTATGCGCTCCACAAACTCACATTTTTGAAATTCTGACATCCAACGTGGACTGGCCCCTCTGAAAAGAGAATTATACAACTCGTTTATTTTAAGCTTATAATCGCCCCCAACCGGATGCACAGAAGCTTCATTCAGCACTTTTGTTGCCTGTTCAATGACTTGTAATGTTCCCAGTTTCCCGGCATTTCGCAATGCTTCCATAGCCCTGTATTCCAACACATTTTCATACATCAGGCGTTGTTTCTGGTACGCATCGTAATAAGCCCTGATAAGCCCCAACTGAAAGCGAGGATTTTGCAAAACTTCAGGTTCTGCCGTGCGTTCCATTTCCTGCCATTGCAAAAGTGTCTTTTCAATATTGTCATTGTCAATCAGCTGTCCTTTAAGATTTTTTTCTAATGCCAGAATTCCCTGCGCAATGCTTTCTGTATAATCAGGTCCAATAAATAACCGGGCATAATCGCGAAGAGTTTCTGCAACAGGTGTATTCGAATTCCAATCCTGATCGCTCCATACAAATTTATTCACATCATCGCTGTTTCCTTCGGAATAGGGACGAGCTCCAATTACAAGGTTGGCATATAAATTATGAATATGCTTAAAACCTTCCGGACGTGGTTGAATTGACATCCTGCTAAGAGTATGGGCAAATACCCAATCCAACTCAGGAGCCGGATACTGGCACCCAAATAAATGAGTAATATCGGGAAACCAACGAATTGGAATATGTTCATTTACAATTTCCCTTATTTCTTCAAGCGGTACTCTGGTCCATGGCCCAAACACTACGCCTCCAAACCAAGAGTAATCCCGATTAACATATTCAAAAAATGACTGATACCATTCCTCCGTAGCTTTTCCTTTATTGTTGTTCTGCGGTGAAACCCAAATCCTTGCATCAGGGTGATATTTTAACAGAACCGGCGCTAGTTTTTCGAGCCAGCTAAATAAAACATCGGGCTCCAAGTCACCAGGATCGCCGCCGGGAACAAAAATCTCATTCAGTTTTGGCATATTCCTGAAAATTGCTTCTCTTTTATCCAACTCTTTCCGGATTCCTTCAGTTGACTGAAAATCATCTCCCAAATTTGCCATATACATAGAAATATCCATGCCGTATTTCATAGCCAATTGCGCTTCAGCCGGGCTGCTTACAGAAACATGATTCAATCCGAAATAAATTAATTCCCTCAGATATTGCTCATAAAGAGATTTTTCCTGAGACATGCTATCGCTGGTGAAATGGTATGAAATATGGTGCCCCCGAATCTGTGACATTGGAGAAGAAGAAACCGACAACAGCGGTACTTTAATATCTTCATTTCTTAACTCCATTTTCCTAAGCAAATAACCAATACCATACATTACGCCGCGTTCATCATGGCCCGCAATTAACATTGTCTTTTCCCCAGGAAGCATAACTATTTTATATCCTTCCGGTGCGGCAGCCTGTAGTTCTCTTAAAGCAGAACCAAATTCCTTCCGTAACAATGAAATTTCGGTTTCCAACCCAACTATTATGGCAGGGGTATTAAAAGACTCAGGATTTGTTCCCATTGGCAAATGAATTCCTGTTCTCCGTGCAATCTCATCGTGAAGCATTTGAGCAGCCAGTATGGTCTTTTCACTGCTCGCGTACGGATAATAAATTGCACTATTGGTAAAATTTACATACCGGGCCTGAAGAGGGATAGAAAAAACCATCAGAAAGAATATTACCGGTAAGAATCTAGCAGGTTTACTTTTTATTATTTTTTCCATTTCAAATTAACTCTTTATCGTTTCCTTTCAATTTACAAGAATTTCTTTGCAATACTCCACACATTTTGCCACTTCTGTCACTGCATCGGAGCCATCGGGAACAGGATATTCCAGCTCAATATCGCAAACTATTGGCCACTGTTTTTCTTTTATGAGATTCAGAATTTCGGCAACCGGCGTATCGCCCTGGCCAAAGGGCCGGTTTGTGTCCGGTTCGGAAGCATTCATACCAGTTTTGTCTTTAATATGAATACTTGCAATCCGGTTATGCAACTTTTCAAGAATGACGTTGGGATGTATTCCTGTTGCACCGTAAAAATGCCCCACATCAAAGTTTAACATCATTTTGGGGCTGTAATCAAGAAATTTTTCGAAATTGAAACCAGGTTCGCCGGGTTGTCCGTGATTATGAAAAATAACATACAGATTATGTTTCTCGGCAAAAGGAGCCAGCCGCTCTGCTGCTTCTTCCGATATCTCCATGGTCATTCCTATTGCTCCGAGTGCCTTGCATACATTAAAAGCATAATCAATCTCCTCATCAGCCCAACGCCTGCACCTCATTTTTACAATATGAATATTGACTCCTTTATCGTTAAACATTTTTCGAATTTCTTTGAATTTATCCATCGAAACGGTTTTTCTCCATTCTACTATTTCTTCACGGCCTTCCGGTATTCCGGCATACGCTTCCAATGGCGTTCCCATTAATTCAACCGAACCTATTCCGGACTCTACGGCGTAATCTAAAATTGCAGGCAATGACTGGTCGGGCATACTTCGGTAGCTGTATGTTATTGTTCCAATTTGTACTCCCTGAAAATTTGATCTGTTTTTTTCTGAAACACAGCTATTTGCCAGAAAACCTACCCATAGACCGAAAATCAGAATAACTCGATATAAAATAAATGAATTGTATTTTTTTGTTTTGAATAGCTTCTTTTTCATCATCAATACTATTTATTAAAGAGAATAAGGATTTCTGTACTGATAGTTGTAAAGCCGATGTGCTTCTGCCTCCTTATCATCGCCAAAACTTAACGTTGCCGGATTCCATTTTACCGGGCGTTGAAGTTCGGTAGCAATATTTGCCAAACAACAGAGGGTGTTGGTACTGCATCCTACCTCTACGGGTGCAATCGGGTCTTTTCGCGATCTGACCGCATCGATAAAGTTCTGCATGTGGGGGGAACTCACCTCATATTCTCCTTCAGCAACCTTTCTTTCTTTTTTTTCCAGCAACGACGGGTCGGAGCTTTCAATGTAACCTCTCATCACATTAACCCATCCTTTGGTTCCGTTAAAACCGATTCCGCGGCTCCCTCTTTTTCCCCCGTCTCTCCAGTTTTGTTCGGTCATTATTATGCCATTTTGATATTTCATAGTCAGGTATTCTGTGTTGTTATAACCTTTAGGAATAAACTCACACGGGCCCAATCCATCCATTCCAATGGCAGCCTGGGCAATGTCGAACATATGAGCTCCCCAGTCGGCGGTATAACCATTTCCGGTTTCCCTGTACCAACGCCAGGCTCCCCAGAGTTCCTCATCTTTTTCAGGATTGATGGAAATTGGAGGACATAAGTCAGGATGGTAGTGAATTGCAGGATCGTTTAACGGCCCCATCCAAAGGTTCCAGTTTAAACCTGCAGGAACTTGTTGTTCAGGCAAATCGAGTGGCTTTGGCGGATCTCCAACCTTAACATAAATGGTTTCAATATGACCGATTGCCCCGCTTCTTACCAGTTCTATTGCCTGCTGAAATTCTTCACTCGAACGCTGCTGGCTTCCAATCTGTAAAACCCGGTTATTGGCACGTACTGCTTTCACCATTTCCTGCCCCTCGCGAATGGTAAAAGCCAGGGGTTTTTGAACATAAACATCCTTATTTGCCTCACAGGCGTGAATGGTCATCAAAGCATGCCAGTGATCGGGAGATGCAATGGATACAGCGTCAATATCTTTTCGTGCCAGTAAATCTTCGTAAAACTCGTACATATCGCACCTTTGAGGTACGTTTTGAGTCAATTGCCATGCTTCCACCTTGTTTTTGAAACGAATACGTTTCAAGCTATCAGCATCGCAGCAGGCTGCTACCTGCACACCCGGGCACCCGGTAAAACTATTAAAATCGGATAAACCCTGTCGTCCCAAACCAATAAACCCTAATACTACCCTGTCGCTTGGCGCTATTCGTTTTCCATTTACCATTACCCAACTGGGCAAAATGGTAAGCCCGGTCAACCCAAGCGCTGAATAACTTAAAAACTTGCGCCTGTTTAGGTTTGTACTCTTGTTTTTTTCCATAATTAACTTATATTTTTTTATTTTTCAGTATAATAAATATCCATGATATTCAACCGGTTGTAATGGTCTTCAAGCCTCATCGCAAATAATTTATTCATTTTTAAAGAAATACAAATGTCCGTCTTCTGCGCCGAAAAGCAAGTCAGGCTTTCCGTTGTTATTCCAGTAGACAACAGTTGGACTAGTGGAATGCCCGGCAAGTGAAATGTCGGAAATGTCACCTTGTTGTTTGAAAAAGACCAAGCCGTTTTTACTTCCCGTATTCTTATAAAATTCAACATTTTTACTGTTGGCCAATAAGTCTAATTTGCCATCCCCGTCCCAGTCGACCAGGCAGATTTTTCGCCTTCCGCTACTGCCTGCTTCTCTGTCATTCAGCCTTAATAACCCACCATTGTCAGCATCCATAAATATGCGTTTGCCCGGTTTCAAATACAATTCTTCATTTTTGAGGAAACGTTCGAAAAATGCCAGGTACCCTTCATGATCCAGCATTATCAAATCCATTAGTCCGTCTTTGTTCCAATCTATCATAAAAGGGGTGGTACGCCATTGGGTTACCAATTCTTCCTCCCCTGGATTCCACCAGTTCCACATTGGTTTTTTAGGCTCCTGCCCTTCCCAGTCAATTTTCACACTTCCCATTTTTGTGAGTTTGGGTGCCCCCTTCTCTCCAATATTTTTATACCACTCAATTTTTCCCCAGATAGAATTAATTACGATGTCTTTCAATCCATCTCCGTCCCAGTCTGCTACAGACAATGAAGTGTAGCCCCACTTTTTTTCTGCCGGTCCTTGAATTGAACCGTTTTCATCTGCCATTATTCGAATTACCTCGCCATCGGCTTTCAGGTAAACCGGGGCATCCCATTTAGGCAAATTTCCACCGTCAAGGTTTTCTATATATCCGATGTATCCTGCTGAATTTCCACAAATCAGATCTTCATCACCGTCATCATCCCAATCGATGCTAAAAGGGGTTACCAGAGCACCAAATTTCACATATCCGGCCTCTTGTTTTAAAAACACAGGAGATTCAAATTGAGGCATGTCATTCGTTATTTCTCCTGTATTTCTTAACAATGCCACACGTCCGTCTTCTTCTCCAACCACCAGGTCCGTTTTCCCGTCCTTATCCCAATCAAAAGCAACCGGAGATATCATCTGTAAATCCATATGAATTATGCCTTCATTATTTTCAAGAAACCGGCCTTCTGCAAATTCGGGCTTTTCCCGTGTCCCAATATTTTCGAACCATGTTAATCTATCGGTAAACTCGCCACAAATCAGATCCAAATCTCCATCTCCATCAAAATCTTCCATGTTTGGTGTTGACATTCCATATACATCAATAGCCCTACCTCCTGCTTGAAGCTGCCCCGACAATTTATATTCACCGTTTATATTTTCAATAAGAACAACATAACCATGAAGTTCGCCCCTGGTCCATTCACCCTTTGAATTAAATGCATTATCCCATCCATAATCTGACCAGTCATCTACTCCGACTAAAATATCCAAATCACCATCATTATCATAATCGACATATTTCCACTGTGTACTGCGCCTTCTTTTCGAAAAAGAATAGATTTCTTTTGCATTGAAAATTCCTTCAGCCCTTTTTAAAACGCGGTCTTTAAAATTGATGTATTCGATACCCGGGCCTAATATTCTTGGTTCGTTGTTGGGATAGGAAACCTGAATATGTGGCGGCCCGTCTCCAATTCTGACGGGCGGCTCAAAAATTGATTCATTATTTTCATTTGAATTTTTGAAAAAATAGAGACCATTATATGCTCCGCGGCCTCCATTAGAAACAACCATATCTGTATTTCCGTCATCGTTAAAATCCATCGGCATTGGTAATGCCCAAAGCCCGACTCCCAAATCGACTAAAAGTCCCGGGTTATTATATTCAAGCCGAACTATCTCTCCCAGCTCATGCAAAGTATTCTGCTGAGCAATAGACTTTAATGAAGTCAGTACTACTATAATAATCAGTATTTCTATTTTTCTTGCCATAAATAACTTCATTTGCACTAACTATTTTTTTCCATTCGGATGGTTATTTACAACCGGCATTTGGGCTCCAGTTTCCTCTCTCCAGTTATGCAACCGGTCAGCCATTTCCTCTACTTTTTCAGGAAAGTCTGCCTTAAGATTATTGGTTTCTCCTTCATCGGTTTCCAAATTATACAATTCGAAAGCTTTTTCTTTTTCTCCCAACAAACTCTTTTCGTACCATTCAATGAGCTTCCAATTATCAACTCTGACAGCTCCTGCCGGCTCCATCCCTGAACCGCCATGATAATGCGGATAGTGCCAGTAAAGAGATTTATGAATTTCTGTTTCAGGATTTTTCAGAACAGGAAGGATACTTTTCCCATCGATATTTTCGGTTATCGTGTCTTTAATTCCGGCCATCTCAATAAATGTCGGGAAAAAATCATTTGAGATTACCATTGATTTTGACTTGGAGCCCGGTTTTACAACATCTTTCCACTTTACAATCATCGGCTCCCTGATCCCACCTTCGTACAGCCAGCCCTTGCCTGCCCTGAAAGGAGATTGTACTGCATATTTTTGTCGGCCTCCGTTATCGGCAAAAAACACAATAATCGTATTATCTTCTAATCCAAGGTTCTCTATCCCTTCAAATATTTTTCCACAGCTGTTATCGAGCCGCTCAACCATAGCTGCTAAAACCGGATGATTTTCAGGGTTGGAAGATGCAGGCATATTTTCATATTTCAGGATGGTTTCAGCACGTTCTTTCAACGGGTCGTGAGTTGTATTGTGAGAAATAAACAGAAAAAATGGATTATTCCTGTTCTGTTTAATAAATTGAAGCGAGAGTTCTGTGATTGTATCCACATTATGGGCATCAACCTCTGCACTCTGCCAGGGTTGAACCAAATCTGCTGAAGGCTTGTAAGTCACAAAATGTTCATCGAAACCCTGTTTATCCGGATTAAAGGGTAAACTCCCGGGTGGTGTTTTTTCACGGCTCAAATGCCATTTCCCAAATATTGCTGTTTTGTAACCATGTTCTCTCAAAACTTCAGCAAAAGTGACTTCTGCCAGTGGAAGGAACTTCTGCCACTCCGGCTGACTTAACTGATAATTATCGTGGTCGTTTCCCGGAATAAAATCGGTCAGGTGAAGCCGTGCAGGATATTTTCCTGTCATAATACTTGCCCGCGTAGGTGAACAAATGGCTGCTGCTGCATAAGCATTGGTAAAAAGCATGCCATCCGAAGCCAGCTTATCGATGTTGGGAGTCTGGTAAAAGTTACTGCCATAACAGCCAAGTTGAGCACACCCCATATCATCGGCCAGAATGAAAATTATGTTTGGAGGATTTTTTATCGTCTCATTTTTTTTACAGGCGCTGTTAAGAACAATTACCAAACCAGCAACTATTAAAGGAAATTTTATATTTTTCATTTTAGTAAATGTATGTCAGTTAATTATTATGGTTTAGCACAACGGGGACGGGCGCATTTACCTCCGCAACCCACTTTTGAAGTTTTCCTAACATCTCCAAAGCAACCCTGGTTTTAGTAGAAGACAGATCGTTTTGTTCCGAGATATCTTCTTTCAGATTGAACAACTCGTAGCTTTCATATTCATAGTAATAAATCAACTTCCAGTCGCCACTCATTATAACAGAAGAAGGCACTGCACGCCAGTAATTTTTCTCTCCATTGAACGCTGGCAAAACACTTCCGCTTCCTCCTAAATAAAGAGGAAAATGAAAAAACAGTGGCCTTTCCTTATCAAAAGATTCATGTTTAAGAAGGGGCACAATTGACATCCCATCAACAGGCTGGTTTTTGGGTAGCTCAGAAGAAGAAATTTCAGCCAAAGTGGGCATAAGATCTACGCCAATAACCGGAATATTGGTTTGTGAACCCGGCTTTGTTACACCTGGCCATCTTATGCAAAGCGGAACTCTTATTCCACCTTCATAAAAAGCTCCCTTCCCTGCACGCAAAGGAGCATTGGAGGTAACTGACAGTAATCCTCCATTATCTGATGTAAAAATTACAACTGTATTCTCTTCCAGTTCCAGCTCTTTTAATTTCGACAAAATTCTCCCCACACTTATATCTACCTGTTCCACTTCTGCAGCATAAACCGGATTGTAACTTTTTTCAGTCCACTTTACAGATTTGTTCCTAAAGTATTCTATCCTCTCTTCATCAGCAGCTAAAGGGGCATGCACTTCCCAATGAGAAAGATACAGGAAAAATGGATGGTCTTTGTTCTCGTCTATAAAATTGATGGCTGCATCTGTCAACTTTTCGGCCACATTAATATCATCGTAAAAACGTTCTTCTGTGCCGCAAAAGTTGGTAACATTCCCTGGTTCGCCATCAGCGGAGTTTACATCGAATCCCTGGTTATCGTCACCAATGTGCCATTTACCCAATCGCGCAGAAACATATCCCGATTTTTTCAATAATTCAGCCAATGATTCAAATTCAGGGGAGACACTATTCATACTAACAGGGAACGTATTGAATAAGGAACTCTGTCCCTGAGTTGGAACTTTGAACCGCATTTTGGAAACATCTCCACCTCTTGCCACTCCCTGAGGAACATATATCTGGTGACGTGGTGTGTACATCCCTGTTAATAAGCAGGCACGCGATGGGGCACAATTGGCTGCCGACGGATAAAACCGACTGAAAACCATCCCTTCCCTGGCCAACTTGTCAATATTTGGGGTTTCAAAATATGTATTGCCACTGTATCCAACATCAGCCCACCCCAAATCGTCTGCAATCACAAGCACAATATTAGGTTTCTGTTCAGCATATCCCGCAACAGGGTTAACAAGTATGACACTGATAAAAAAAGACAGTAAAATTAAGTTGTGAAATGTTTTACTTTTTTTCATTTTTAAAAATCCAGATTACCTTGGAGATTAATTCTAAACAAACTACATTAAAAATTCACATTCTTTAATGTTACAAAAACAAATTACCTAGATTTCTTGTAATACTCCCTGTCAACATTAATTTCATTTAACAGAGGGTCATTAATCTTCTCCATTTGTTCTAGTATTTTTTGATGCAGGGAATCGACAACTCCTTTAATTTCATCGCTGGAATAGTTTATTAAGTTGATATTTTCTTCGGGATCCAGTGCGATATGATATAACTCATCCCTCGACGGATCCATAAAATCCCGTACAAGTTTCCATTCGGGTGTACGATAACTTCGTAAAAAAGCAGTAGCGTAATTAATCATACTGTATTCTGAATAAAAGTCGTTATTCCAATTATCCATTTTAGTGCCCTTTATCAGTGGAAGAAAGCTTCTGCCTCTTATTATATGTTGTTTTGGATCCGGTAATTCTGCCCCGGCAATTTCAACTATTGTAGGATACAAATCGAGCACCGAAACTGTATTATCAATAACAGTTCCGGGTTTCACCACGCCTTCCCAATAAACAAATGCAGGAACTTTAAGTGAGTTATCATATAAATTCGGTCGATATCCTTTTTTTATGTTTTCGGTATGATCGGGTTTCGTTTTTGTAATCCATTTTCCATTTCCTTTATGTTCTATTCCATTGTGTCCCATGTTATAACCATTATCGGAGAAAAAAATAATTATGGTGTTTTTGAGCAACCCAAGTTCCTCCAGAACATCGATAACACGACCAAGATTACGATCCATCCCCCGGGTGCTTGCCAAGTATTCTCTCGTAAGCCTCTTCGTCTTTTCAATGTCTAAATCCGGGTATCCAGGATTTGGGAGAATTGGATCCATATTTTCAAACGGAGCCCAATCGGATTCGGAAACGGGTAACCAACGAGCATGTGGAGCACGGGTATTCAGGCATAATAAGAAGTTGTCAGCCGAATTATCTTTTATAAATTTTATAGCATAATCTGCTAATATATCAGTAGTAAGTCCTTCTATTTTTCTTAATTCTCCTTCTACTTCCAATTCCGGATCAACAGTAGAAACACCCCCACCAATAAGCCCCATAAAATAATCGAATCCATGGTTTGTGGGATGGTATTTTTTGTCACCCTCCGTAGTCCAGTCGCCCAGATGCCATTTTCCAACTAACCCTGTTTTGTATCCTGCTTTTTGCAGGACCTCAGCGAAAGTAACACTTTCAGGATCCAGACCGGCATTGTAAGTGGGATCGTAGGTTAGAGAACTATGTGTTGGGCTTACAATAAAATCATAAATACCATATTCGCTTGCATAACGGCCAGTCATTATACTTACCCTGGAGGGACTACAAACCGGTGTTGTGGTAAAAGCATTTCT
Source organism: Draconibacterium sp. (assembly GCA_041393215.1). Taxonomy (GTDB): domain Bacteria; phylum Bacteroidota; class Bacteroidia; order Bacteroidales; family Prolixibacteraceae; genus Draconibacterium. The sequence goes on along the minus strand of JAWKKP010000015.1, from coordinate 50,325 downwards.
GAAAACGGCCCCATTTTTCGCCAATTTATCCATGTTAGGAGTAATGGCATTTGGATCTCCTGAAGCGCTGAATGCCCATGGAGCCTGATCGTCTGTTAAAACAAAAAGTATGTTTGGTTTTTTATTGTCTTTCGCTAAAGATTTGATTCCAGAAACATTACATAACAGTAACAATAAAAAGAATAAAAAGCTGTGAGTCAAAGTATTGGTAATATAAATTTTCTCCTTCATCCTACAATTATTTTCTACTACCCAAACCACAGAAAGCTGGCCGTAATTTGTTCTTTATTAATATCTAAATTTAAACAGTGCTTTCATTAGAAGCTTTTGCAGCTATATATTCTTTATTCGAACTGAATTCTTGCATGGAAATTCATACCCTAAAATATAATTGTCTGTAATTTTATGAAAACCTAAAAAACGCTGCAAGCTTCTTTTATTAAAACACTCTAAAAAACGAATAAATAATCCATTTTCCCCAATAAATGTATATGGTCTGCAAAACAGGATACTTATACATAAATTATTAAAACAAAGCCGAAACTTTCAATTTCAAAAATTCAGATCCCGGCTCCGTTTTACATACAATCAGAAGATAGCTTTTAGCATCCTCTAATGATTTTTAATATGGTTTTCCCGTATTTTGAATCAACCACATTTTTGAGTATGAATGATCCTTACTCTGGCCTCCAGGCACATAAACAGTAGGCACTAGTTTTTCCACGGCTGCATTATAATTCACCAGGTATTTTTCGTCCTGATTGGGTTCCGGATACATAAACCGAAGTGGTAATGCGGGGCCAAATTCGGCTACCGGACCAGTTTCTATAGACGGATAACCTGTCCTTCTCCAATCCAACCAGGCTTCAACATTAAACCATAGCGAAATCCATTTCTGCTCCATTATTCGTTCCAATTTATCAGAAGCTGTTTCAAGATTCACATCATCATTCGAAAAATAATTTTCAAAGTTAAATCCGTTTGCCCCATCAGAAACTCCCCAATAGTTTAGTGAAGCAAGAACACCATTTTTGTAATATTCGCCAGTACTTCCTTCTATCGAAAAATCTCCCAGAACTGATGCTTCAGCAAGCAAAAATGCTACTTCGCTGTAAGAGGCTAAGTTCATTTTTACGTATTCTTCTGTATTTTGCCGGAAACGCTCGTGTAAGAAAGAAATGTAAGGATTCTTTTCTGAATGGTAAGAACCTTTATCATCTCCAATGTTAAAGTTTAATGCGTCCTGAGCTAATATTCCTACCGGCAGCCCAACATATAAAGAAGTATCAACACCTTGAGCAGTAACCGGTCTATATTCTACCACATATCCTTCTCCAAAAATATTGCGGACATTCTTTTCACTAATTTCTGTAACTCCGTAATCCCATTTGTGTTGAACAGGAGTAACCCACCGGTAAAGACGGGGATCGTTCAACGATTTCAACTTATTTACGATGGTAGCACATGGTTTTGTTCTGTAAGGCGGATTAGATTCATTTAATGGTCCGCCAGAAAAGGAATTAGCCGCCGTTGAGCCAATGTAATCAACTTCAGCGTTGTCATTATTACTGGTGAATGTAAAAGATGCTGCATCCTTAAACTCAGCTAAAATATTTATTCCAGCTTCATTCATTTCAGTTTTTTTATGATAAAGTCTCATACAATACCTCAACCGAAGCGCGTTGGTGAATTTTCTCCATTTTACAGGATCGCCGCCATATAAAACATCAGAATTAGAAGCGATAGTAAAATCAGATATTTTGGGATCTGCAAATAGTTCGTTTGCCCTTTTCAAATCTTCCAGAACTCCTTTATAAATATCTTTTTGATCATCATACTTCGGAAAGTACAGTTCGTTATTGGCCTCTAAACTTTCAGAGTAAGGACAATCGCCAAAAAGATCGGTAACAGTGCCGAAAAGAAATGCCCTTAATGTAAGCGAAATAGCTTCAAACATAATGTTTTCGTCCTCCACTGCATTTTCATTTACTATTTCTACATTTCTCAACAAATTATAGAAAGTTGACCAGGAACCTCTATCCCAATCGTAATAGTTAATTCGGTATGACTGGTATTCGGTACCTTGTTGAATATACTGCATAGCTCCGGCAACATTTGAGTTCCATCCACCCAGATTGCTATATGCTTTGGCCGTATTTGTTAAAATGTAGGTTAATATATAGTTTGACGATACTTTCTCAGGATTATTAGGATCTTCATTAAGTTCAGTAAGATCAATACATGAAAAAAGTGGTATAAAAATTATTATTGTCAGTATTAACAAACCTGTTTTTATGATTTTCATATTCGTAGTTTTTAAAATTCAACATTAATCTTAACTCCCAAAGTTCCTATCCATGGCATAACATTGTAATATTCAACCCCCTGGTTCCAGACGCCGTTTCTGGCCCTGTATGCTCTTTCCGGGTCAATATCAATTCCTGCTGCATTCCATTGAAATATATTATTTGCAATAAATGAAACAGAAGAATTTTGAATATGCATTTTCTCGTTTAACGATTTCGGAAGTCGATATGTTAACGCTATTTCTCTCAGTTTTACATAGGTTGCACTATACAAATTCCGACTTGGAAACGGACGGTTGGCGTACCGGTTTGCCTGCATTGGAGTTTGCCATTGAGTTCCCTCTCCTCCTAAGTTTTCCACATATACTTTTTCACCATTTCGCACAACTTCGCGTACTCCAACATTAAAACTTGCATCTTGTAAACGGTTATTATTCGAAGGCCAGGGAAACCCACCATATTCGGCTGTTCTTCCCCCTACCCATTCGCCAAAAAATGCCTCCGGATTTTCTTTAATTTGCTCTTCTATACTTCTGTTCGGATCGTATGCAACTCCGGAATAAGTGTTATCTAACACCCCATTATGGTTGAAAAACATCATCGTCCGCGAATAGAATTCACCTCCCTGACTCCAGTCAATATTTGCATATAACGAAAAAGATTTATAGCTGAATGTAGGTTGTATGCCCAAAGCAAAATCGGGATTAGCATTTCCAATTTTTACCATATTATTTGGGTCATTGTCATTCTGATATCTACCGTTGGAAGTAAGAATAGGATAACCGTAATAGGGTGAATTTTCGTCCTTCACCCGCAACATAGGCTGCTCAAAAATATCTCCAATATATCCACCCTCGTAGGTTCTAAGCATTGCACCATCAACAGATGCAAATTCGAAATGTGTTAACCCATCGGCAAGTTCTTTTATTTTGGTTCTGTTTCTTGTAAAATTTAAGTTCAGATCCCACCTGAATTTACCTGCGACAACCGGTGTGGTTTTTAGTCCAATTTCCCAACCTTTGCTTTCAATAAGCCCTGTATTTATCATTTTACTATTGGCGCCCGATTCAACTGGAAGAGAAATGCTTAATACCTGGTTACGGTTTTGCACAATGTAGTAAGTAGCTTCCAGTCCCAATCTATTTTTTAAGAAGTAAAAATCAGCCCCTACTTCCATTGAGGTTGCCTTTTCCGGTACCAGATTACTATTTCGGAGCGTTCCTCCCATGTACATTTGCTTGGCCGATCCCCAGTCTTCATCTGTCGAGAAATATTGATAAAGGCTGTAAGGATTTGTATCATTTCCTACTTGAGCTACTCCCGCGCGTAATTTTGTAAATGTCAGCCATGAGGGCATAGTTATCATTTCAGAAACTAACATACTCAATGATGCAGAGGGATAAAAATAGGAACGACTATCGAAAGGCAACGTGCTTGACCAATCGTTTCTGGCCGTTAGATCTAAATAGATCATATCTTTAAAAGATAAAGAAGCCATTCCATATACACTGTAAATTGCCTTTTCCGACCAGAAACTATTATAAGTAATACTTCCCGGAACAGCATTTGAAATTGTATATAACTCAGGAATCACTAATTGCGCCGCCTCGTTTTCTATTGCTTTGTAATACGAATACATTCTGTTTCCAGCTATAAACGCATTAATATTCCAGGAATCTCCCAAATCTTTTTTATAGTTTAAACTCATTTCAAAGTTGGTCTCTTTCCTATATATGTCAGATATGCTATAGCCTCCCATTTCTTGCCCCATGGTGCTAAAAGCTTTCTTCGACTCCCGTCCTTCCGTATAACCATCGCGGGTAAACCGTCCCATCAGGTTTAATTCCTTTGTTAATTCCCAATCAAATTGAATCTTTGTTGTTAAACGGTCACGTTTAAAAGATTGGGTATTTTCGTGTGCCAGAAACCAGGGATTATTCTGTTTTTCCTTGTATTTTAATTGCTGAATACCTTCCTGACCTTTAACCCAGTAGTCTTTTAAATCCATTACATTAACCTCTGGCCCCCATTCATATAAACTACGAACCACTGCATTTCTGTCATCACCATCAATATTGGGCCTGTTACCCGAACCAGACTCTGACCAGTTGAAGTTTGTTGTAATGGTAAAATTGTCTGTTAATTTATAACCTAAATTCAGGTTAATAGATGACCGGTTCAGATCGGTGTTTGGAATTACCCCCGTATTTCTTAAATCACCAACCGATAAACGAAAATACCCTTTCTTGTAATTCCCGTCAACGGCCAGATTGTTTGTTGTGGAAAAACCAGTATTGAAAAAATCCTTAAACCTGTCAGGATAAGATATCAGTGGTACCTCCTCGCCATCACTATTCCATTGCACCCATTTTTCGCCTACATCCAGTTGTGGCCCCCAACTAGGGTTTTCTTCTTGTTGCAACCGATGTGCACCGTCGTTACCGGAGCCAAATTTATTTTGGACAGAAACAAAGTTATAGGGTACATCAAAAGTATTTGTAGTACTGAAAGAAACTCCCAGGCCTTGCTTAACACCGCTTCCTGACCGCGTAGTTATAAGCACAACCCCGTTACCTGCCCTCGACCCGTATAAAGCCGCAGCACTTGCTCCTTTTAAAACAGATACACTTTCTATGTCATCAGGGTTCAAATCACTAATTGCGTTTCCTAAATCGGCCCCTTGAAAAAGATTGTTGAGCTGATTTTGTACCGGAATGCCATCTACTACAAAAAGCGGCTGGTTATCGTTATTTAAAGAGGTAGCACCTCTGATAATAATATTTACAGAGGAGCCGGCAGTCCCGTCCATCTGGTTTATTTTAACTCCCGACACTTTTCCCGCCATGGCATTCAAAACATTCCCCTGACTTGTTTCTGTTAATTCGCTTCCTTTAACTTCGCCTACCGAATACCCCAAGGCCTTTTTATCACGCTTTAACCCAAGTGCGGTTACAACCACCTCATCAATCCCAACAGCTTCTTCTACCATTCGAACATCAATTTTAGTCTGGGTTCCAACTACTATCTCCTGCGACTGCATTCCCACAAACGAAAATTTAAGAGCGGCATCATCAGGAACATTTGCTATAGAATATTCTCCGTTTGCATTTGTTATTGTGCCCTCTGTAGTACCTTTTATTACAACCGTTACACCAGGAAGAGGCTGCCCGCCAGAATCGGTAACTTTACCGGAAACGATTCTTTGCTGGAAAACTTCAGTTGTCGTTTTTTCGCCATTAGCATTCGTAATTACTACATACCGGTCAATAATCTCATATGTTACACTGTTCGGCAATACTTCTTCCAGAATCTCTTCCAACGCGCCGTTATCAATATCTACCTGAACTTTTTGATTCGGATTAAGTTTGGAATGGGAAAAAGCAAACCTAAACTCGCTTTGTTTCTCAATTTTTTGAAATAAATCGTTCAAAGAAATATTAGAATATTTCAATGTTAGTTTAGTGCTTTGCGAATAAACGCTTGCTGATACCATTAAAGTTGTTGTCAACAGGATAATTGTAGTAAGTTTCATAATCCTTAAAATTTTTCGCAATAAGAGAATTTCTCCTTTTCCTAGGATACGTTTTCGTTTTTTCATAGATTTGAATTGATTTATATTAAAAATTTTTACAATTTTTAGGGCACTATCGTTGCAGCGATATTGCCCGTTTTTTTTATTTCTTTTTCATAATCTTAATGTATTTACCTTCATTCGAATAACTAAAATCATTCGCCTTGGAAATTACTTTTAAAACATTTTCTAGCGTTTCATATTTTTCAAACCTTACGGTAAGCGTTTCTGCCTTAAATAAGGCCGGATTATACTCAATATCTATATTATACCATTTTTCAAGTTTTGTTATTACTTCATCAAATGGAGCTAGATGAAATACCAACTCATCGTTTTTCCAACTCAACACATAGTCTTTTTTGAATGATTCTATCGAAACAGAAGAATTCTTCTTTACTAAATTCAACTGTTGACCCGGTTTTAATATTCTAAAATCATTTCTATTGTTTAATGTTACCTTTACAGAACCTTCCAATAAAGATGTTTTCATTGCCGATGATTCGGGATAAGCGGATACGACAAACTGAGTACCAAGTGCCTCTGTTGTAATATTTCCGGAAGTAACTTTAAAAGGTAACTTTTCATTTTTTTCAACCTCAAAATAAGCTTCACCAACCAATGTTAAGTCCCTGTTTTTTATACCATAATCAACTGGAAGACTAAGTTTTGTATCAACATTTAACCATACTTCCGAACCATCGGGAAGAATAACATTTGTTTGTTCACCTTTTTGGGTAGCAAATGTGAGAAGTTCGTGAGAATAAGGTTGATTGAAATAAAAATAAAGAGCGGTAGCCAGAAGTGGAATGAATAAAACTGCTGCTGCCTTCGACAAAATGCCGAATAGTTTATGCACCATCGATTTTTCGGATGAGAACCTGATCCGTTTTTTTATTTCCCCAAATGTCAATTCAACATCGGCAGATTCGCTTTGTTCCCAGCTATTTCTTAAAAAATCTGAGATTTCTGCATTATAATTTTTATCGTTAAAAAGTTTCTCGAGCAAAACAATTTCGTCATCGTTTAATCTTTTTCCCGACAGAAACCTGGTTATTAAACCATTTGACATTTTATCCTTTCTATTCATATTTCATTTTACATAACCATATACGTTTGAGAATATCTTTTCCGTGATTGATTATTGAATATTTTTAACCTTCATTTCCGAATTCAACATAACATCCAACAAATCAAACAAATACATCGACACAACAAATAGAAAAATATACTTATTTTAAGTAATTTCTAGTTATTGAGGTACATGAAGATTAAAATCGTCAGGAATTGTTTAATCTCAACACGCAAAAAATCGAGAGCTTTGCGCATTTGAGAATCCACCGTATTTTCGGATATGTTTAACTTTAGAGCAATTTCTTTGTATGTTAAACCTTCTATTCTGTTAAGTTTAAATATTTGCTGCCTCTTCTCGGGTAATTTTCGAATTAACTCAAAAATCTTTTTTTCCAATTCAGAATACTCTACATTTTCTAATGTGTCCAAACCATTTCTTTCACCTTCTTTCAGCTGGCGGCATAATTCTTCAAGATACTTCTGTTTATGAAGCCTTTTACGTATAACATCGATAACGAGATTTCGGGCAATTGTGAATAGAAATGTTTCAAAGTTACTATCTGCATTTATGGATTTACGGCTTAACCAGAGTTTAATGTAGATTTCCTGTAAAATACTTTCAATGTCCTCGTCAACAGGTAAAACTTTTTTAAGAAACCCTTTTAATTTTCCTTTACTTCTGTGGAATATCAGCTCAAAAGCCAATTCATTACCTAATTTGAATTGGTTTATTATTTGCTTTTCAATATTTAAGTCTGATCCTGCCACAATGTTAACAGATAGTTTAATTGGTGGATGGCAAATTTCATTACTTTTTATGATTAAAACAAATTGAGCAATTCGTGGTTAGCAAAAGAAACGAGTAAAGCCGATTAAATTAACGATGTATATGTTTTATCCGTTCTTTTCAGGAGATAGGCAGATAATAAAAAAAGCTCTCCCGAAATACGGAAGAGCTTTTCTTTAATCGGCTCAGTTTGACAACCATGGTCACCAAACGAGTTGTATATGTTTATTTCACTTCTTCAAAATCAACATCGGTAACTTCACCATCGTTTTTAGGTTGACCCTGAGACTGACTTCCTTGCTCATTACTTGCAGTTGGGCCACTTTGTGGACCACCCTGAGCCTGTGAAGCATTATACATTTCCTGCGATGCTGCTTGGAAAACAGTGTTCAGTTCATTCATAGCAGTGTCGATAGCTGCAATGTCTTTACTTGCATGAGCATCTTTCAGTTTTTTCAATGCATCTTCAATCGGTTGCTTTTTGTCAGCCGGAATTTTATCGCCGAATTCTTTCAGTTGCTTTTCAGTCTGGAAAATCAAACTATCGGCCTGGTTGATTTTGTCGGCGGTTTCCCTTGCCTTTTTATCCGCTTCAGCATTTGCATCAGCTTCGGCCTTCATTCTTTTAATTTCATCATCTGACAAACCAGAGGAAGCTTCGATACGAATTGACTGCGATTTTCCGGTAGCCTTATCTTTTGCGTTTACATGCAAAATACCGTTGGCATCAATATCAAAAGTAACTTCGATTTGAGGAATACCACGTGGTGACGGCGGAATACCATCTAAATGAAACCTACCAATGGTTTTATTTCCTGAAGCTATCGGACGCTCACCCTGTAACACGTGAATTTCAACCGAAGGCTGATTATCAGCAGCTGTAGTAAATGTTTCCGATTTCTTGGTTGGAATGGTTGTATTCGACTCGATTAATTTTGTCATTACACCACCCATCGTTTCAATACCCAATGAAAGCGGGGTAACATCCAACAAAAGAACGTCTTTTACTTCGCCTGTTAAAACACCTCCCTGAATGGCAGCACCAACGGCTACCACTTCGTCAGGATTAACACCTTTTGAAGGAGTTTTACCAAAGAATTGCTGAACTTTTTCCTGGATGGCAGGAATACGTGTTGAACCTCCAACTAAAATTACCTCATCAATTTCACCAGCCGACAAACCTGCATTTTTCAATGCTTTTTTACAAGGTTCGATAGTTGCATTAATCAATCTGTCAGCCAACTGCTCGAATTTTGCGCGGGTTAACGTTTTCACAAGGTGTTTTGGAATACCGTCAACCGGCATAATATATGGCAAATTAATTTCAGTTTGCGATGAACTAGAAAGTTCGATTTTTGCTTTTTCTGCAGCTTCTTTTAACCGCTGTAAAGCCATCGGATCTTTTTTCAGGTCAACGCCTTCATCTTTTTTAAACTCGTCTGCCAACCAGTCAATAATTACCTGGTCAAAGTCGTCACCACCAAGGTGTGTATCACCATCAGTAGATTTTACTTCAAAAACACCGTCACCCAATTCAAGAATTGAAATATCGAAAGTACCACCACCAAGGTCGAACACGGCTATTTTCATATCCCTGTTCATTTTGTCCATTCCGTATGCCAATGATGCAGCAGTAGGTTCGTTAATAATACGACGGACATTCAAACCGGCAATTTCACCAGCCTCTTTTGTAGCCTGACGCTGTGAGTCGTTGAAGTATGCAGGAACAGTAATAACTGCTTCTGTAACTTCCTGACCAAGATAATCTTCTGCAGTTTTCTTCATTTTCTGAAGAACCATTGCAGAAATCTCCTGTGGTGAATATTTTCTGTCATCAATCTGAACGCGTGGTGTATTATTATCCCCTTTTATTACTTTGTACGGAACACGTTCAATCTCTTTGCTTACTCTGTCATGTGTTTCACCCATAAAACGTTTGATTGAATATACCGTTTTTGTTGGATTGGTAATTGCCTGTCGTTTGGCAGGATCACCAATTTTACGTTCGCCGTTTTCAATAAAAGCAACGATTGACGGAGTGGTGCGTTTTCCTTCGCTGTTAGGAATAACAACAGGTTCGTTACCTTCCATTACAGCAACACAAGAATTTGTGGTTCCTAAATCAATTCCAATTATTTTTCCCATGTCTTATATTATTTTATAATTTATTCAAAGATTTACGGTTGGCTTTAATCAATGATTGTGCCAGCCCGATTTCTGCAAAAACTGGCGAAAATCTGACACAGGATGTTAAGAACCGGCTGAAACATCTGTCAAAATCGGTGACAAAAAGACAGGAATAACGAGATATTATTCAGAACAAATTTGTGATTCCGAATATTAAAACATGGCATAACTAAAGGTAAGTTTGTAATTTAAATAGCTATCATGTGCATTTCCAATATCTGAATTAAAAATTTTGCTGATGTTATAATTGTAATAAACCGAACCTTCAAGTCTTAACCGCTCGGAAATGTAATAGTAACCGGTGGTGCCGGTAATGTTTTCTATCCCGATTGATCTGTGGGTGTACAAAAAAGTGGGCTTTCTATTTCTGCAGTATCTGAATGAATTCAATTTCTGTTTACCCAAATGGTTGATGTAGAAAAATTATTGGATTTCTTTTGGGCCAGGTTAATAAAACCACTTGGTAAAAATGGAAATACCCTCCATATTCTGACCGCATTACTTATAATCTGGTCATTGCTGTATTACCTTACAAAAGAATATATTCATGAGCGTTTAATATCTGCTCCGATAAACCGATAAAGAAAATTCGGGTCCCGGAAGCATTAAACTTTCGTCTTCCGATATGCGCCATGCAAAAGCCAAATTTATTCTTGCTTTTGAATTTAGCTGAGAAAAGTAACTTAAGTAAGGAACAAAACCATGATTTACTTTACCTATATCTTCAAAATTATTTAACTGGATACCAGGTATATATTTAAATCCAAAATCGAACTGGCTTCTCAACTTGATAAAGTAAGACCATCCCAGATCAATCTCTCCAAGCATCCAATCTTCGCGTTTATAACGATTATAATTTATTCCTGCCTTAAAATTTCGGTTCCACTTATAATTGCGGTATTTTGCATTTTCAAACAAAAAATAGCCCCCGTAAATAAAATCGGGCTCCCGGTTATAGTAGTTGAAAAATGGTCCAAATTCGACTTTAGTTCCGTTATATCGGGGAAGAAATTCGCCATATACCCATTCTTCTCCAATGTTCTCAGGTAATGTCAACAGAAGTTTCTGATTCAAATAATACTGAATTTGTTTTGATTCCAGATCCGGATCGTGACCTGAGATAATATCGCGTTGCTGTTTTACATTGGCAATTTGTTTACTCAACGCAATAATTTCATTTGTAGAAAAAATTCGCCCCCGATAATATTTAGTGAGCAGATAATCCGCAATCATATAATCATTTACAGGATTCAAACGTCCGATTCCCCAACCTGCCTTGGCCTGAAAACCATATTTGAATTTTGACACGCCCGTTTTTTCATCAACAGGTGTTACCACATTATTAGAGTCAGTTGAAGTTCCTTTCGAATGTTGCTGGTACAAATCGTAATTTACATTTGCATTTAACTGCACCAGCGTAAAACTCTTGTTGGTGTAATAAAACCTGCTTAGATACCCCGCGTAAGCATTAGTGCGAAATCCTAGTATTTTATGATCGGCAACTGCATTTCCAACAGCTGAACTATCAACCCAGTTTCCATTTCCCCAAAGCGGGCCAGCCTCAAAATTGAAAACAATTTGCTCTTGTTTATAATTTAAATAATTCCAAAATTGATTTTTGATTTGAAATTTTGCCGCTCCGGTTGATATTTTTTCATATTCCCTCCACGCATCCGTTCGCAACTCTTCCCTTTCGTTATGAGTATAATAAACGGCTCCCAGATTTAATTCTTTCTTTTTATAAAAAAATGTTTCATAATTATTAAAATCAATCTGCGCCACAACAGTATTAAAACCTGACACAAAAAGGAGTATAGGCAGTATCAGAAAATTTCGGATAATCAATTTCTTCATCAAAAAGTTGTTTCTAGTTTTATGATTCAAAGTAAATAAACAAATTAGAACTACGAATAAAAGTTATTTAATAAACGTTAATATGCCTCATTTGTTATTGAATTTAAAAACAGGTTTGGGCAGTTAAAAACCTTTGTTTAGTTTTGCTCAACAATTTTAAGCGAATTCGTTATGTCTGTTCAAGGTGAATTAAGAAAAGTAACTACACATCGTTTATCGGAAATGAAACTACGGGGTGAAAAAATAGCGATGTTAACTTCTTATGATTACAGTATGGCACAACTGGTTGACGAAGCAGGGATCGACGTCATCCTTGTGGGAGATTCTGCCTCGAACGTTATGGCAGGAAATCAAACCACTTTGCCGATTACACTCGATCAAATGATTTATCATGGAACTTCGGTAGTAAAAGCGGTGCAGCGAGCATTGGTAGTAGTTGATTTACCTTTTGGAACTTATCAGGGAAATTCGCGGGAAGCACTAAATTCTGCTATTCGGATTATGAAAGAAACAGCAGCCGATGCAGTAAAACTGGAAGGCGGTTCTGAAGTAATTGAATCTGTACACCGGATTTTGTCAGCCGGAATTCCCGTCATGGGGCACCTCGGATTGATGCCACAGTCGATCCATAAGTTTGGAACTTACACGGTTCGGGCCAAAGAGGAAGAAGAAGCAGAGAAATTACTTTCCGATTCGAAATTACTGGAAGAAGCCGGGTGCTTTGCTATTGTTTTGGAAAAGATTCCTGCAAAACTGGGAAAAATAGTTTCGTCGGAACTAAGAATCCCGGTCATAGGAATCGGAGCTGGTGGCGGAGTTGACGGACAGGTTTTGGTTATCCATGATATGCTTGGAATTACCCAGCAATTTTCACCGCGTTTTTTACGGCGTTATCATAACCTTGCCGTCGAAATAAAAGGAGCTGTCGGAAATTATATTACCGATGTTAAATCGATGGATTTCCCAAGCGAAAAAGAACAGTATTAAAGTTGACTTCCGACTATGCTCAACGTAATTTATGAAGACAACCATATAATTATAATCAACAAGGCATGTGGTGTTGTTGTACAAAGTGACAAAACAGGAGATGAAACGTTGCTTGATATCGTTAAAGATTACCTTAAAGAAAAATACAACAAACCAGGAAATGTTTTTTTAGGTCTTCCGCACCGATTGGATCGCCCAACAAGTGGAATTGTTGTTCTTGCTAAGACCGGAAAAGTTCTTCCAAGATTGAATAATTTGTTTCAAACTCGGGGTGAAGTAAAAAAAACTTACTGGGCCGTAGTAGATAAAAGGCCTCCAAAATACCAGGACACACTTGTTCATTATCTGGCTAAAAATCAGGAAAAAAACCGTAGCTACGCCTACACAGAGAAGAAAACCGGTTCTAAAATGGCGAGCTTAACTTATCGGCACGTAGCAAGTATCGAAAAATACCATTTACTTGAAATTGAATTGCATACCGGAAGACACCATCAAATACGGGTTCAGTTACGACAATTAAAACTCCACATAAAAGGAGACATAAAATATGGGTTTCCGCGGCCCAATGCAGATAAAGGAATTCATCTTCATGCCCGAAAAATTGAATTCATTCATCCGGTAAAAAAAGAATTATTAACAGTGGTTGCTGAACCCCCTGACGATCCGGTTTGGAATGAATTAATGAAAATGTTCAGGAACAACCGTTTCAGCCCAGTGAGTCCGGTTTAAATGCAAATGGCAAAAGGCTTTCGGCATTTTCAAAAACCAAAATTCTATCAGCCCCGTCTAAAATTAAGCGAATTGGTTGTTTAAAACGAACTTCCGTTTCAATCAAAGCCTGACGACAAGATCCACAAGGCTTTGCCGAATCCTTAAGCAACCCATCCGGATTTTGAGCTGTTATCGCTATCGCTTTTACAACGCTACCAGGATAAGTGGCATGGGCATAAAACAACGCCACACGTTCAGCACATAAACCATCTGTAAAATCAGCATTTTCCTGGTTATTTCCGGTGACAATTTCGCCATTATCAAGTTTTAAAGCAGCACCTACTTTGAACCTGGAATAGGGCGCATAAGCGTTATTAGAGGACTCCCGTGCTGCTAAAATTAACACTTTATCGCTTTCCGGAAGTTCATTTAAGGTGTTGTATTCAGATGCAGAAATCTGTAAAATTCGTTTTTGCATTCGTTTTCATTTTGTTCAAATGTACAATTTTATTGAAATTACATCGATAAAAGCCCAATTTTTCAATTCTTCGAAAATAAACGACAATTAATTCACGTTACTTTGTTTATAAAAAAGTTTTACAACCCGTTGTTTTAAAGGCCTAAGCGTTTATTTTTGCCGCATTCGAGAAAATATCACGAAATGAAATTGATTACTGGACTTTTATTTTTCTTTTTTTCCACTACCCTTATCGCCGGTCAAACCAGCCGCATAGAATATATACAGAAATACCAGATTCTTGCTATCGACGAAATGAACCGTAGCGGAATTCCTGCCAGTATTAAAATGGCGCAGGCATGTTTAGAATCAGCCAATGGAAATAGTGAATTATCCAGAACTTCGAACAATCATTTTGGAATAAAATGCAAATCGAACTGGACCGGGAAAAAGGTTTATTATGATGACGACGCGAAAGGTGAGTGTTTCAGAAAATACAAAACGGTGGAGGATTCTTATATCGATCATACCAATTTTCTGATGAGTAATCCCCGTTACTACGATTTATTTAAACTTCCTTCCGATGATTATGTGGGCTGGGCAAAAGGTTTGAAAAAGGCAGGATATGCAACTGCACACGACTACGACAAGCGATTAATTAAAATTATAGAAGAAAACCAGCTTTACCGGCTCGACTACCGCGTAAGCTTTAACCAACTGACTGCTTCAACAAATAATAAAATCAAGAATGAAAGGGTTTCGCATCGGTTAATGATTAACCCTTACAGTGTTCATGCAATCAATGAAGTTAACGGATTAAAATCGGTAGTTGCCAACGAAGGTGATACCTATGAAATTATAGCCCAGGAAATGGGGTTAAAAACCTGGGAACTTTGCAAATTCAACGATCAACCAAAAGGGTACCAACCCATGAAAAATGAAATTGTTTATGTGCAGGCCAAAAGCAAAAAAACACCAAAAAGGATAAAAACCCATACTGCCCGGGCCAATGAAACAATGCATTATATTTCGCAGGTTTACGGCATTAAACTTCGGCCATTATACCGGCGTAATAATATGAAATACGGTGAACAGCCTCAGATCGGACAATTAATATATCTTCATAAAAAAGCGAAATAAACTAATTGGGTTCAACCGAAGACTTCGAAAGAAAATAACGAAGTAAAACCCTGTCGGCAAACAGGATAAAAACAATAAGAAAGGCAACTCCGGCTATCATCGCAATATTTGTTGTTAAATAATTAAGCCATTCTTTCCAGTCGGCTTCAAACCAAAGGAAAGAAATTCCAACCCAAACTGCAGCAAGACCGGCAATTGCACCAAGATAAATTAAGAATTCATTCCAGTAACTTCGCCATGTTATTTTTCTGTCAACCATTTTGGCCAACTTACCGGCAAAATTATCGCTCAAAACAAAACCCGGCTCTGTTTTAAAAACATCATCCAGTATTTGTTCCGAATCAAAATATTTATCCTCATTACGCATAATCAGTAAAAATATTAGTTTTTTCCAATTCTGTTATCTTCACAAGCTTTTCTTTTAATATGTTTCGCGCCCTCGAAAGATAACTTTTTATCGTACCCTCCGGCATACCTGTAATTTCCTCTATTTCTTTGTAAGAAAATTCTTCCAAATGAAACAGGGTTAATACAGTTCTGTACTGAACCGGAAGTTTTTCTATTAACGCAAGCAAATATTTCTTTGCCTCTTCCCTTTCAACAATTTTCTGATTTAACGACTCATCCACCTCTCCCAAAATCAACCCTGGTTGTTCGTCATACGAATGCGCATCATTTTTACCTTTCCGCAAATGCGAGATGCTGGTATTGTAGGCAATCGTTGCAATCCATGTTGAAAGTTTTGAATCGCCACGGAAATCCTTCAACTTTTTAAAAACTTTAATAAAAACCTCCTGGCAAATATCTTCCAAATCTTCCTGCTGCTGAACAATGCGGCTAACTACATGCACAACAAGCCGCTGGTGTTTCGACACCAGAAACCGAAAAGCATTGCTGTTTCCGTTTAATATTTGTTGAACCAGTTCAGCATCATTCATAGCTATTTCATCTGACTGTGAAAGTTACTGAAATGTTGCAAGCAGAACAGAATAATTTTTTCAGGATTTATTTTCCATCTTAAACCCGCATAAAATAAGCCCTCCGAAATTCGGCATAAAAAAAATTAACGCTATCTGCAACATTTTTAAACCACGCATAGTCAAACGGTCAGAATGTCAAATTAAAAAACAGATATTATGGAACATTTAAGTGAAATTGTAATTACAGTAGTTGTTTTCGCAGGAATCTACTACATCTTAAGTTTGCTTGCCGATTTCCTGTTAAAACGGAAGTTGATTAAAGCGCAACAATATGAACGGGTTGGAATTTTGGATACCCCAAAACCAACTACCGAAGAAGTAAACAAATACCCATCGTTAAAATGGGGACTGGTAGCATTTATGGCTGGATTGGGACTAATTGTAATTGAATGGCTTCGTTATTACGACGCCGATTTGATTGACTATCGCAACTCGGTTTTACCTTTTGGAATTTTATTAGTTTTTGTATCGCTGGGATTTTTAATTTATTTCTTCATTATGAACGGTAAGAAAAAATAAATAGCCTTAAACAATCTCTTTTCTTAAAACCGTTTCTTTCATCAATTAAAGAAGCGGTTTTTGTTTTTGTATTAAATCGATTTTAATTCGATAAACAAAGAATAATAAAATCTGTCGGCATTAGTCATGCTTGCTATTTCCAAATTCAGCGAAGAAATAGTTGCTTTCAACTCGTCCCATTTTACTGCTTCTGAAAATGTATCAACTGCATCGTTCCACAATGTATTTGCATATAATATTTTATCGCTGTAGTACATTTCAATTTCTCTGCTAATGGTAAAATCATTTTGCCTTTTGGCAAGTTCCTTTTTCAAATCTTCTTTAGCAGGAATGTATTGACAAAGTATAATTGAACCATTTTTATTTAGAATACTCTTCGCCTTTTTCAGAACTTTTCGTTTTTCTTTGGCATTGAAATAAAACAAAACATAATTCATAAGAATTACATCGTACTTATCTCCCGGTTTGAAGTCGAAAAAATCTTTATTAATAATTTTAACGTTAGTGTGGTTTTTGAACTTTTTAGAGGTACTTTCATAAACATTAGCATTTTTTTCAATTCCGACGACCCTGCATCCCTTAAAATTTTCATGAATTAGTTCGATGTAATTTCCATAGCCACAACCCAAATCAAGAACATTCAATTTCGCATTCTCTTTTATAATTTCCTTCAAATATCTCGGGAAACTAAATCTTGTGTAGTTTTCAAATGCATTTCTACCCGATTCCGTATAGTAATCCTCTTCAAACGGACTTATTATCTTTTCAGGAATTTTTATATCTACCAGATTAAAAAGTGTTTCGCACAGTCTTACTTCATAATCCAGTTGTTTATTGGCAAGTAACGATTCCCAAAAACGGCCCCGCTTTTTTATATTTTGAAACAAATAATCCGGATCGTTGTATTTTCGAACTAAATCGATAATGAAAAGAAAGTCGTCGATTGTTCTAATTTCCTGATTTGAAAGCACCGTTCTTTTCGGAAATTCCAACTTATCAATAACATTATTAATGGTGGGTTCATCCAATAAATTACCATATTTATTATTTATAACAATCCCATGCTCTCTGGAAACAATAATTCCGAATTGAAATAAAAAATCGACAAATGAACTACTGACTCGATCTCCATAATTTGCGGGTAAACCTTTCGAAGAATCGCTGCTTGGCACCACATTCAAATTTTGAGATAATGCCTTTAAACCAACAACTCGAACAAAATTCAACATCTTTTCATAAAACTCAAGTTTGTACGAAATTGGATTCAATTTCAACAACCTGAGAAATGCAACAATTATTCTGCTTTGCCAATTTAAACAAATGTACCTTGTTGTTTTTGGGAAGCCGGAAAACCGAATCTCTTCTTTTGTTACCATTCTTCAACTAAAAATTCGTCCCTCTTTTTGTTAAAAATCAGGGTCTGTTTGGGATACAACAAAGCGACGGTAATAATGTTTCACGAAGGATAAGAAGACCATTCTTGTAGCATACAAAATAACCTTTCAGAAGTGATAAAAACTATGCTTTAATGAAAACTGTATTCCTGAATTTGCTGAAATCCTCTTAAAAATTCATCAATCTTCATTCTTCTTTTGCCGGCAATTTGTAAATCGGTGATACTTAGCCAACCATTTTTACAAGCTACGTTTAAATAACTCTTTCCGTCGGTTTCAATTGAACCTGGTTCCGATAGTTTTTGTGAGGGAACTTTTTCGGCAAAAAATACTTTTGTTAGAATTTCTTCTCCGGTTGTTTGATGAAGAAGATTCCCCCAGGCTGTTGGATATGGCGATAATCCACGAATCAGATTTCGAATTTTTTCTGAATCATTGTTCCAGTCAATTTTGCAATCTTCTTTGAAGATTTTAGGCGCATGTTTTATTTCGGCAGCTCCCATTAATTCTGTTTGGGAAATCGGTTGAATGTTTCCTTCGGCAATGGCATCAACCGTTTTTACAACCAGATTGGCCCCAATTTCCATCAGACGGTCGTGAATATCACCAACCGTGTCATTTTCCTCAATTTCTATTTCTGTTTTGAAGAGGATTTTTCCGGTATCAATTTCATGGTCGAGCAAGAATGTTGTTACGCCGGTTTTGGTTTCGCCATTTATTACCGCCCAGTTTAATGGGGCCGCACCTCTGTACTGCGGCAATAAAGAACCATGTAAATTAAACGTTCCGTATTTCGGCATATCCCAAACTATTTCAGGCAACATCCGGAACGCAACTACCACCTGCAAATCGGCTTTCAGATCTTGCAATTCGGCAATAAAATCGGGGTTTTTCAATTTTTCCGGCTGTAATACTGTCAATCCCTCTTCAAGGGCATATTTTTTCACAGCCGACTCCGCCATCTTTTTTCCCCTGCCTGCGGGTTTGTCAGGAGCAGTAATAACTCCAACAACATTGTACCCATTTTCTACCAGAGCGCTTAAACTTGCTACGGCAAAATCCGGAGTTCCCATAAAAACAATACGCAACTCTTTTCCCCTCATCGATTCAATTTCCTTATAATATCTTCCCTCAAACGGGTATTTCCTTTTTGTGCTTTTGGCCAGTACGGACAATGCCTGCAACCATTTGAGCAACAATATCCGCGATTAATCAGATACCGTTCGGTCATTACACGATAACCGTTTTCCATGTAAAAATCAACACCTTCTTCAAATCCATCAGAAAACGAATCGCTATTCCCAAATATGTTGTCGAAATACCCCATGCGAAAAATTTCTCCAAAACTAAACATTATCTTTAACATCAAAAACCGGAAAATGGGCATTCAAAGAGATTTTATTATGCGTCAGCTGCTAATGCTTTTTGACGTTATACAAAAAATTCTCCGCTGGCGAAAAGAAGGTGAGAAAGGAAAAGCTGAAGATGAAATCAGGTACTTTTATCAAATCCTGAATATTGAAACAGATATCCGCTCGATGAACATAGAACGTTTGCTTGAGTTTCTTGAAAAAGATAGAAACCTCACCAATGAACACATTGAAATGGTTGCTTTTGTTTTAAAAGAACAGGGCGAACTGGAAGATGACAGGAAGATTAAAATTGATTTTTTCAGAAAAGCCTGGTTCCTGCTTGATAAAGTGGAAAGAGAAAGCACTACTTTTTCAATAGACAGGCAATTGAAGTTAGAAGAGTTGAAAGAGTTTTTGAATTAAGAATTAAAGAATTGATTAATATCGAACGATATTTAAATGCTTTTACTTCATGACCTTTAAACAACGTCTCTAAAGCAATTATTTCATAAGAAAAACAAAGCTACACCGCTAACGGTAATTCCCGCCCCAAGAATTTCTTTCCAGTTAACTTTTTCTTTAAATAGAATAATGGCAGGCGGAATGATCAACACAGGAGAGATTGCCATTAAAGTAGCAGCAATTCCGGCCTTTGTATTTTGAACTGCCAGCAACGAAAAAGAAACGCCCAGAAAAGGTCCGAAAAATGCACCTAATGTAATCCGTTTCATAGCAGAAGTATTTTTTAAAGCGGCAAATACCCTGGGCCAGCGATGGATAAAAAAGAATAAAACGGAGAACCCAATTATCCCGGTAAGAACCCTGATTTGTGTCGAAGAAAACGCATCGTAATCACCCATTCCTTTTTTACTTATTACAAGACCGGCAGCCTGTCCGAGTGCTCCTCCCAATGCCAGCAAAACTCCCTGAACCGAGTAACCCGATTTTAACTTCCTGACGATCTGCCCGTTCTGATTGACTTTTTCTCTTTTCAGGATTACAAGTACAATCCCGGTTAAGGTAATTGCCATTCCAAGTAAATTCATGGCAGACATTACTTCTCCTAACATGAGCCAGCCAATTAATGCTGCAAAAGGCGGCGCCAGCGCCATCATTAACATCGAAATACGGGCTCCAACAACAACAAATGCCTGAAAAAGTAACAAATCGCCGACAACAAATCCGACTAAACCTGAAAGTGCCAACCATTTCCATTGAAACATAGAAGCATCAGTTGGGAAGAAAAAACCACGGGATATCCAACTGTAGGTTCCGATGAAAAAAAATGCAATTACAAGCCGTATCAGGTTTACAGCCAACGATCCGACTTTTTTCCCGGCAGATTCAAAAGCCAGACTGGTAACAGTCCAGAAAACCGCAGTTAAAACTCCTGCTATTTCGCCAAAATGATTTTGCATAATTTGCGGACAAATGTAAGTATTTGGAACATAAAAAAACCTCTTCGAAAAGAGGCTTTTTTTATTCATTGTTGAACTTTTAATCTAAAATTTTTGAGACCGTTTTACGAAGATCTTCCCCAAGCTGATTTTTGGCAATAATCTTCCCGTTCTTATCAACCAAAAGGTTAGCAGGAATAGAATGGATTTGGTATGTTTTTGCCACGGCGCTATTCCAATACGCCAAATCAGATACATGAGTCCACGTTAAACCATCATCAGCAATCGCTTTTAGCCAGCTTTCTTTTGTTCGGTCTAATGAAACGCCAAAAACCGTAAACCCTTTATCTTTATAATCATTGTAAACTGCCACTATGTTTGGGCTCTCTCTTCGGCAAGGACCACACCAACCTGCCCAGAAATCGAGCATTGTTACTTTATTTTTTGAATAAATGTCAGAAAATTTCACTGGCTTCCCTTCCGGATCATTCATGGTGAAATCGAGTGCAATCTGGCCAATGGCAACTTTTTTTAAAGCCCCAACACGTTCTTTTAAACTTGCAATAGTTGGCACAACATCTAGCTTTGGATCGAGCACATTTAATAAATCGTCCAGTTTTTCCAGGTTTTGTTCATCCCGAATATCGGGCAAAAAATAAGGTACAACAAATGATGAAGGATGCTCGTTAATAAAGTCTTCCTGTATTATACCTATGCTGTTGTACAACTCTTCGACCTGCCGAATTAATCTGTTGCTTTTTGCTGTATCACCGGATGCACCTGCTGTTTTTGCTTCACTATACAATTTCATATACTCATTTTGTACTTTTCTGATTTGAGAAAAAACCAAATCAAAATCGTCATGAGTAGCAGAACCGGAAACCTTGATCTGGTTTAAAGAATCGGCAATGCCGGTAATGGTCATTTTTGAATTTTCGATAAAAACGATGGCTTTCGGACGTTGTCCTAATACTGAAAGATAATACATTGCCGGATATTCAACATTTCCGGTAAAGATTGCAGTACCATTTTTAATATCAGCAGTATCAACCGGCACAAAGCCCTGACCGTTTCTTTGCTCCAACAAAATCTGACCGTCGGCTCCTTCTAAATTTACGTTAATCTCAAAGCCAGATTTCTTCTGAGCACAAGCAAAAACAGCCATGCCCATTATAATAAAAGTCAAAAAAGGTTTCATCTTATTAAATTTGTTTATTTAGTAAGGTTTAAGAGGAACTCTCATAATCTGAAAATTATAGTTTAAACCAAAACTTTGGTCATGTTTGTTTCAATCCTACAATTCGTTAATTTAAATGTTAATCAATTTTGTTCGAAGATAAGCAATACTTTATATTTAAAACGGTATTTACAAAGTCATGTTACCAACCGAATGAAACCAGGATTATAGGTTAAAAGAAATTGCATTTAATTACTAAATGATAAAAAAAACTGTTACCTTAAACTTATGCTGAAAATTTTGATCATAAATAATGCTAAACCTGAAATTTTAGAATTTGTCAAACCTATAGAGAAAATAATTACTGCGAACGGTTCAACATTTATAACGATTAATTACTCGGAAACATTAGAATTCAATTTTGAAAAAGTTGATGGAGCTGTTTTAACAGGTTCACCTCAGGGAGACGATATTATTGAGCACCATGCCCCCTATTTTCAATGGATAAAAACTTTCGAAAAACCAATTCTGGGAATTTGTGCCGGACATCATATTACAGGATTTTTATATGGTTCTGAAATTTTACGAGGCAAAGAACCCGAATCCGGCGATTATATGATTAATGTTTTAAAACCAGATCCACTGTTTTACAGATTGGAAAAAATGATAATCGTAAAACAAATGCATAATGATTCCATTACATTGCCGGAAACCTTTGATTTATTGGCGAAGTCATCAACATGCAGAAACCAATTAATGAAACATAAAACAAAACCTATTTACACCTGTCAGTTTCACCCTGAATTTTACAACCACCAGTTAATTTTTAATTTTACTGATATTTGCAGAAGTGAAACCTTTTAAAACAAAAAACCACCTGTTTCCAGATGGTTTACTATTTTAGTATGTAGTATTTCTTTTATTTTCTTGCGTCTGCAAACTGTACACCTTTTTCATGAACAGCTTTTACAGCCCGACCTGATGGATCTGCATTATTTTGGAACGACGCGTCCCAAAGCAGTGCCGTTTCAGTGCTACAGGCAATGGACGGAACAGAAGGAACACATTTCGCAGCTGTATCCGAAGGGAAATGTTCGCTAAAAATTGAACGATACATATATTCTTCCTTACTCATCGGTGTATTTATGGGGAACCTGTATTTTGCATTCTGCATCATTTCATCGGTTACCTGTTCCTTGGCAATAAGTTTCAAAGTATCTATCCAGCCATATCCAACGCCATCAGAGAATTGTTCTTTTTGTCTCCAGGCAATGCTTTCCGGTATAATTGACTCAAAAGCTTTACGTAACGGATATTTTTCCATTCGTCCATCTTTGGTCATTTTTTCTTCCGGATTAAAACGCATTGCTACATCTATAAATTCCTTATCGAGGAAAGGTACACGACCTTCAACCCCCCAGGCTGCCAACGATTTATTTGCCCGAAGACAGTCGTACATATTTAAACGACTAACTTTACGAACACTTTCTTTGTGAAATTCTTCGGCATTTGGCGCTTTGTGAAAATACAGATAACCACCAAAAATTTCATCAGCCCCTTCTCCGGTGAGCACCATTTTTATCCCCATTGATTTAATTACTCGCGCTAACAAATACATCGGAGTAGAAGCCCGAATCGTTGTGACATCATAAGTTTCAATGTGGTATATTACATCTCGAATGGCATCCAAACCTTCCTGAATTGTATAATGAATTTCGTGATGAACCGTTCCTATATAATCAGAAACTTTGCGGGCAGCAGCAAGGTCAGGAGACCCTTCCAGACCAATTGCAAAGGAATGCAAACGGGGCCACCACGCTTCTTCCAAATCACTGTTCTCAACTCTTTTCCCTGCGAATTTTTTAGCTAAAGCTGAAGTTACTGATGAATCTAAACCACCTGACAAAAGAACTCCATAGGGAACATCCGACATTAACTGACGATGAACAGCCTGTTCTAAAGAATCGCGCAATTCATCAATATTTGCAGGATTATTTTTTACGTTGTCGAACTCCGTCCATTCCCTGTTGTACCATCTCTTTAACTCACCATCTTTGCTATAAAAATAATGAGCTGGCGGAAATTCTTTTATTTCATTACAAGAGCCTTCAAGAGCCTTTAATTCGGAAGCAACATAATAATTTCCCCATTTGTCCCAGCCATGGTAAAGTGGAATAATACCGATGTGATCACGTGCTATTAAATAAGCATCATTTTCTTCATCATAGAGAACAAATGCAAAAATACCATTCATCTCATCCAGAAACTTTTCCTTTTTATCGCGATACAACGCAAGAATCACTTCACAATCGGAGCCGGTAAGAAATTCATATTTCCCTTCATATTGTTTTCTTATTGCGCGGTGATTGTATATTTCACCATTTACACCCAGAATTAATTTCTGATCTTTACTATATAAAGGCTGCCCACCTGATTCAGGATCGACTATTGAAAGACGCTCATGGGCTATGATTGCCTTGTCTCCACAATAAATCCCTGACCAGTCAGGACCACGATGACGCAATCGTTTCGACATCTCCAGCACATTCGCCCTTAAATCCTGTGCACTTGTTTTCAAATCAAATGCCCCAACTATTCCACACATATTCTAACAAATTAATTTATTGTACTCAAAACCGAATGCCAAAAATAATCAATATGCTTATACTTGCAAATAAATTCTGACAATTTTCTAATTAATTTAACATTTACCCATCAACTTATAAGATTACAAATAGTTTATCAATCATTTTATCATTTTTATTCAAACAATCCTAATAAGAAGGCGGTACTTTTAAAATATTTTATTTATTTAAAGACTTGCCCCCCCCTAAAAAAAGGGCCTGTCGCAAATAAAAGTAAGTTTCTATTCTTATTCACCATTTTTAGTACTTTATTTTACTTTTTCGAATTCTGATTAATTCGATAATCATTTCAAATTCAGTATTCATCAATATATTCTTTTTCCTTTTTTTTCTACACCATCAGAATGCCTTAATAATCTTTTACATTCACAATATTCTGCTTCTTAAAAAGAAATTCCCCTTATGTTTTTACGGTTACTATCCGAGTCTTTATGCTTTTGCAAATTTTTAATGAAATATTTTGTTCAATAATTGCACTCTTGCTTCAATAAGTACCAATGTAATAGCAGAATATCAAAATTGAATTTATATATTAAAAGCTTATAAAAACTTGAAAACTCACATTTCTAACAAAATAAAACAAGAGCTTTTGAAGCAGACAGCCAACTTTCGGAAAATTAATTAGCGCCAAGAATTCTGAAATGGTTATATTTAAACTAAAAACCAGCCGTATGGGAAACAGCGTTTTTATGAATCTTGAGGTTGTTCCGGTTACAAACGATTTAATTGAACCTTTGGAAAGAACTTTCCCATTTTGGATGGAGATAAGGGATTTCGTATTTACTGTTTACCCAAAAGCATTGGAAGAGTGGCATGTCTCGGCGAAAAAATATGGATGGGGATTTCGTATTAAAGACAAAAAGAGAGCCATAATTTATTTATCTCCCAGAAAAACCTTTTTCAAAGTCGCCATGGTTTTCGGACAAAAAGCAACCGATCAAATCCTGACTTCTGACATTTCTGAATTTATAAAAACAGAAATTACGAATTCGAAGGTTTATGCCGAAGGAAGAGTGATCCGTTTAGATATAACAGACCCAACTTTTGTAAATGACATTAAAAAATTGGTTGAAATTAAAATTGCAAATTAAAATTAGAAAAAAATAAACCTATCCGAACCTTGAGCCAATGCCGAAGTTTAGATAAATATTAGGTTTTTTAGCGAAAACACACCCGATATATCTCCCAAACTAGAATTCAACCAATTTACTGACTCCCAATCAGTTTTATCGAATACAGAAATCAGATTTTTTTTCTTAATGAATAAACTTTTTGTAAGGTAACCTCAAATGATAAGGTCGTAATTTTACAAAAGGTCATTACAAACCCAACAAAATATGTCCGTTAGATTTCTAATATTCTTATTGTTGCTACTAACCTACTATTACCATTCATTTGGAGTAACTAGGTCAGAGCTAAATGGATATAGTAGTATTATTGCCCAAAACGATACTTTTCAAGTGGTTACCGGCTGTGGAGATTTAAGTTTTGCCGGTTTTGTGCTAAGCAATGATTTTATTCCGGAAGGCATAACAGCAAAGGTTCAACATGTAATGAGCCCCAATATTGGATTACTTTCCTTCGGCCCAATAGGAAATTTTGTTTACAACTCTACCATTGGCTTTAATGGTGAAGTGGTATTTAAATATCGTATCTGCGATAACGAAAACGAGAACAACTGCTCTGAAGCTTCAGTTTCAATATTTATTGTAAGCGATTTCGATTGCGACGGGGTTCCGGATATAAAAGACATTGATATTGACAACGATGGCATTTTAAACTTAATCGAAGGGAATGGAGATGTTGACACGGACGGAGACGGAGTTCCAGATATTTTCGATATTGATGATGACAATGACGGAATTACAGACAATATTGAATGGCAAATCGAAAAATTTTATGTTATGCCTTCGGGTATAGACGAAAACAATAATGGATGGGATGATATTTATGAAAACCAGAGTAAAAACGGATCGATGATAATTGCGGACACAGACCTTGACGGAACTCCCGATTTTCTGGATTATGACTCGGATAACGACAGTATTGCAGACTACATAGAAGCAACCGATTTAAATTCTGATTTTATTGCCGACTTTTTTGCAATACAGAAAGACAGTGACAGAGATGGGCTGGATGATTCATTTGATAATGTTTTGCAATGGAATAAAGCCTGTAATCCTATAGGGTCTAATGTTCCCCTACCCGACCTCAATAATAACGGAATTCGCGATTTCAGAGAAAAAAAATCACCAAATCCGCCAATTGACGAGAATGAACTTGGAGAAGGCGCAGACTCTACTATAAGCATTTATCAGAATCCGATAGATGGCGGCGTGTTTACAATAAAAATTCCTTTTTATACTCCTGAACAAAATATTTCTGTCGAAATTATAACAATAGACGGAAAAATAGTAAATCAGTTTTTTGCTAAAACATCAATTGCCGTTATCGATTTAAGTCACCTCAAAACAGGCATTTACATTGCCAAAATCGCTTCCCGAAGGTTCAACTACTCAAAAAAAATCGTAGTTAAATCACCCTTCTAGGTTATTATAAGGTGATTTGTAACAGGATAAGATTTCATCGATTTTCAAATTATAGATACCGCTTTTGTTGGTTTGCTTAAGGATAATATTTTGCGAATGTAACCCGTTGAAATTCCAAAAATCAACACAAAAACAAACAAAAGTTGCAAAACAGTATTCATCTGAGTAATTGGTTTGTTGTATTAAAATCTCCTCTAAAATAAAGCCATTTAACTTACGTTTATTTTAAGTTAATTAATTATAGGTCTTATTCTTATTAAATTCCGATATTTAGTCATAAATTAGATACGGAAGATAAAATTTATTCGCCAAACCATTAAATTTCTTATTCATGCAACGTTCTACATATACATTTAAGACGAATGAATAACGCGCAGGAATACATCAAAAAACTGGAGGAAGAAAATCGAATTCTAAAAGAACTGGAGGCTTCGCGAAAAGAGGTTCTATGGAATTTGTTTGATTCGCACCAAGCAATTATGCTTTTAATTCATGCATCTTCAGGAGAAATTCTTGATGCAAACGAAGCCGCTGTCAAATTTTATAAGTACCCAAAAGAAGACCTATTAAAATTAAAAATTGAAGACATAAATGTTTTACCACCTAATGATGTAAAGAAGGAAAGAATGAAAACTTTAAATAAAGAAAAAAATTATTTCCTTTTTCCACATCGTCTGGCCAACGGAACAATTCGCCAGGTGGAGGTTTACTCTTCAGCTTACGAATTAAACAAAGAGCCTGTTATTTTTTCGATTATACATGATGTAACAGAGCGTGTAGAAACGGAAAAAGAGTTAAAAAACAACGAGGAAAAATTTGTCAGCGCTTTTCGATCAAATCCGAATAGCATGATAATAAGCAACCTGGAAGATGGTAAAATCCATGATGTTAACGATGCTTTTTTTGAATTAACCGGCATGTCGAGGGATGATATTACCGGACAAACCACTCTATCCATTGACTTATATGCAAATCCTGCAGACAGAGATAAAATAATTCAAATCATAAAAGAAAGAAAATCGATAAGAGACTTTGAGATAAAATTCCGCCATCGTTCCGGAAAAACTTTAACTGTTCTTATTGCAGGAGAAACACTGGATACAAGTTCAGGAAAAACACTGATAACAACATTGTTAGATATCACAAAAAGAGTTGAACTGGAAAAACAACTGGAAAGAAACAATGTTCTACTCCAGACAATTTTTGATAGTGTGCCTGCCATGATTACCATTTACAATCCCGATCTCCAGAAAATTGATGTTAACAACGAATTTGTTAAAATTACCGGATGGACCCACGAAGATATTCAATCTTATAATCTGATGGAACTGGTTTATCCAAATCCTGAACACAGAAAAGTTGCTTCAGAATTTATGCAATCTTTACTACCCGGATATAAAGATTTTATAATGAAGGGAAAGGACGGTTCAGAAATTGAAACCATTTGGGCCAATGTGAAGCTGGAAGATGGAAGACATGTAGGTATTGGTATTGATATTAGAGACAGAAAAAAAGCGCAAAAGGAGCGCGAAAAATTGTTGGAGCAACTCGCACGCGAAAAAACGGCACTCGCTGACTCGGAAAAACTTTACCGAACAATGGGTGAAGCAGTGGATTTTGGCGTATGGGCTACAGACTCAGAAGGGCGAGCAGTGTATATCAGCGAATCATTTTGTGAACTTGTTGGAAAATCGTTTGAAGAAATACAGGAATTTGGTTGGATTGATACCTTAATACCAGAACAGCGAAAGGAAGTTTTGGAACTTTGGACTGAATCTGTTACTACCGGAAAACGTTTCGAACACGAACATGAGTTTATTTGTAAAGACGGAACTACCCGGACCGTGTTGGCAATTGGAAATCCCGTAAAAAATGCAAAAGGGAAAATCATTTCCTGGGCTGGAATAAACCTCGATATTACAAAAAGGAAAAAGATTGAAAAAGAACTGGAGGAAAAGAATGCCTACCTTACAAGATTGAATGAAATACTAGAAGATTTCGTAAAAATTGCTGCACACGATTTACGCTCACCTATCCAGAACCTCATGAGCATCAGCAACCTGATTGAACAACAGAATAGTATCGAAGACAAAGTCAACCTCCTTCGAATGCTGGATCCAATTGCCAAACGCTTACAAAGAACAATTGAAGGATTGGTTGAAACAGTAAGCCTTCAAATTCAGCAAAAATTACCGGTTGCCAATCTTCACTTTCAAGATTTATGGGAAGTAATTACAGAAGATCTGTCAAAGTTAATTGACTCCTACAACGGACGTATTAAAGTAGATTTCAAACAGGCACCTGATATATGTTATATTGAAGCTCACTTAACCAGTATTTTACGCAATCTGGTATCAAATGCCATTAAATATTCTGCTGAAAGTGAAAATTCTGCTATAAAGATTTCAACAAAAAAAGAAGATGGCTTCATTTTGGTAGCTGTTGAAGACAATGGTTTTGGCATTAATCTGGAAGAAGTTGGTGACAATTTATTTAAACCGTTCCGACGTTTTACTACGGTTTCAGAAGGACTTGGAATGGGACTCTACATCGTAAAAAACATAGTAGAAAGAAGTGGTGGTTACGTTAACGTAAGAAGTACACCTGGCAAAGGCACAACTTTCCTTTGCTATTTGAAAGAATATCAAGTAGAATAGACTTTCTTCGCGAATTTCATTTTCTGCAAAAATTTATAAATAAAAAAGCTACCTCTTTTCAGAGATAGCTTGAAATAAATAAGTTCAATTCAATATTATAATTCGAATTTATAAGCACCCAGGTCACTTAATTCGGAAACACGGATAAATTCTGAATGAGCTTTTACCTGGGACTTGGCAAAAGTGATATAGTTTTTTGCCGAGCGCAGGAATGATTCTTCTCTATTTGTATCGAGCAATAACAAGTAACTCATAATAATGTGTCCTGCCATTTCAACCAGGCGGCGGGCATGGAAATCGACAAATTCGTTATCATCGGTTGAGGTTACTTTTTTTACAGCCTGTTCGTATTCATCAGTAAGAATTATGAGCGAGCGTTTGAGGTATTCCAATTGTGGCGATATTTTCTGCGACTCATAAAATCGAATCTGATTTAAGAATGCTCCTGTAGTTACACCCCGAATTGCGGCAACCACCTGTAACTGCGTTGTTCCTTCATAAATAGAAGTAATACGGGCATCGCGATAAATACGTTCTACCGGATAGTCTTTCATAAAACCCGAACCGCCATGAATCTGAACTGCATCGTAGGCCAACTGATTACTGAATTCGCTTGCCATTCCTTTTACCAGCGGGGTAAATATATCTGCCAGACGCTGGTAGGTTTTCATTTCTTCCCGCTCCTCTTTCTCCAATTGGCGCTCTTCCGAAATGTGCTGATAGGTTTTATAAACATCAACAAACCGGGCAGTTTCGTACAACAATGTTCTTGAAGCATCGAGTTTTGCCTTCATCATCGACAGCATTTCATATACTGCGGGGAAGCGGATAATCGCCTTGCCAAACTGCATTCGTTCCTTTGCATAGGCTAGGGCTTCGCGATAGGCGGCCTCGCTCACTCCTACTGATTGTGCAGCAATTCCCAGACGGGCGCCATTCATCAGTGCCATTACATATTTTATCAGACCCATTTTGCGGGAACCTACCAATTCTGCCGGGGCGTCTTTAAATACCAATTCACAAGTTGGAGATCCAATAATACCCATTTTATGCTCAATACGACGAACAGTTACACCGCCCTGAAGTTTATCGTAAATAAACATTGAAAGTCCCCGGCCATCTTTTGTGCCGGGTTCCGAGCGGGCCAATACCAGCGAAATTTCGCCATCGCCATTGGTAATAAACCGTTTTACACCGTTTAATATCCAGGTTTGTTTCTTTTCATCCCAGGTGGCTTTCAACTGCACAGCCTGTAAATCAGAACCGGCATCAGGCTCGGTTAAATCCATGGCCATAGTGTCGCCTTTACTAACCCTTGGCAGGTATTTTTCCTTTTGTTCTTCCGAAGCAAATTCGTTGATGGTTTCGGCACAATCTTGTAAACCCCAGATGTTTACAAATCCTGCATCGGCACGTGAAACAATATCAGCTGCCATAATGTAAGGAACAATCGCAAAATTGAGTCCGCCGTATTTATAAGGCAGCGACATTCCCATCAAACCTGCCTTATTCAAGGCATCAATATTTTCTTTGGTACCGCGGGCATAAACCACATGACCATCAACTACCTGTGGCCCTTCAGCATCGATGCTTTCTGCATTCGGAGCGACAATATCTCCACAAACTTCGCCTACAATCTCAAGCACTTTGTCGTAACTGTCGATTGCATCTTCGTAATCAAGAGGGGCAAAGTCGAATTCATCTTTAAAGGAAAAATTACGTTCTTTCAAGCGAACAATTTTTTCCATTAAAGGATGATTCAAATGAAATTTTAATTCGCTGTTATCTGTATAATAATTTGCCATTTTTAGTTCGTGTTTAAGTCAAAAACTATTTTGTGTTCTTTTTGTAATACTTAATCATTTTAGGAATGATATCAGCTACATCTCCTGTAATCACATAGTCTGCTATGGAATTAATCGGAGCTTCAGGATCGGTATTGATTGCAATTATCTGGGCAGATTGTTCCATTCCGGCCCGGTGCTGGATTTGCCCTGAAATACCACAAGCAATATACAATTTCGGACGGACAGTCAATCCGGTCTGCCCAATCTGTCGTTCGTGCGCAGCATAGCCGGCATCAACAGCAGCACGTGATGCGCCAACTTCACCACCCAAAACTTCGGCAAGTTCGTGCAAAAGCTGAAAGTTTTCTTTTGAACCTACGCCATAACCACCGGCTACAATAATCGGTGCCCCTTTGATATTCAGTTTGCTCTTTTCAATCTGACGATCAATAATTTCAACCACAAAATCGGTATCACTAACATATTTCGAAACATCGAGTTTAACTATTTCACCTTTGTATTTCGGATCGATAATATTTTTTCTCATTACCCCTTCACGAACCGTTGCCATTTGAGGACGGCAGTCTGGGTTAATAATAGTAGCAATAATATTTCCCCCAAACGCAGGACGAATCTGATATAAAAGATTTTCGTAATTTTTATCGGCTTTTTTATCAAAATGATCGCCGATAACTAAACTGGTACAATCAGCCGTTAAACCACTATGTAACGCAGAAGAAACTCGTGGGCCAAGATCTCTCCCAATAGAAGATGCCCCCAGTAATGCAATCTGAGGTTGTTCTTCCTGAAACAGTTTTACAACTATTGAGGTGTGCGGAAGCGTTTGATAAGGATACAATCTTTTATCATCTGCTATATAAAGTCTATCTACGCCGTAAGGAAAGACCTGTTTATCAATCCCTTCGAGATTATGTCCGATTGCAATAGCCTCCAATTTGCAATTCAGTTCGTTTGCCAGCGTCCTGCCTTTAGTCAGCAATTCCTGGCTCACCTCGGCTACATGGCTATCTTCTATCTCGCAATATACAAATACACTATTCATCTTATTTTGTTTTTCAAGGGTAAATTAACCGATGGTGTGACTACTAATTAACTCAATCATCATACTTTCGATATCAGCATCAGAATCCGAGATTACTTTTGAATCTTTTGCCTGAAGCACAACATTCTCAATGGATTTCACCTTCGTTGGCGAACCCGACAATCCCAATTGATCCGGATCTGTTTCGATATCATTCACAGTCCATTCGGGAATATTCAAACCTGGCCGATCGTTGTAAAGAGTAGTATAATCTTCATTTTCTTTCTGAAGTTCTGTTACTGTTTTTGCGCGCTTGTAAGTCATTAATAATTTTGCGTTGCGCGCCCGGCATTCGGGTGCTGTGCCATTTACTGTAATAACGAGCGGCAGCGGACATTTTACTGTTTCGACACCCCTGTCGAGACGGCGTTTTAAAATAATGGTATTACCTTTCAATTCTTTTACTTCTTCCACATACGTTACCTGAAGCATGTTCAATTTCTCTGCTACCTGAGGCCCAACCTGTGCGGTATCGCCATCAATCGCCTGACGGCCCGCAATAATCAGATCGATTTTGCCCATCTTTTTTAAAGCCTGCCCAAGTGCATAAGAAGTTGCCAGGGTGTCTGAACCGGCAAATGCACGATCGGTAAGCAGATAACCTCCGTCAGCGCCTCGGAATAAACCCTCACGAATAATATCAGCCGCACGTCCTGGCCCCATCGTCAGGATCTTTACAGTTGTCCCGGGAAACTGATCTTTGATTCGTAATGCCTGTTCCAGTGCATTTAAATCTTCTGGATTAAAAATGGCAGGAAGAACAGCCCGGTTTACTGTCCCATCGGCTTTCATTGCATCCTTGCCAACATTTCTGGTGTCAGGGACCTGTTTGGCTAAAACAATAATTTTGTACGCCTTCATTTATATTATGATTTAATTTAGTTTTTCAAATTTTGCTTTGAACAAAATGTAAATCTTCTGCTGTTTTTGCGCAGGAAAAGACGCAAATATAAAGATTCAACCTAAAGAAATCAATACAGACAAACACAGTGGAAAACAAAAAAAGGGGTTCCAACCCGATGTTCGTTTCAAAACAAATTTGAATGTTGTTTGATGCCTTTATAAACCCTTACTGTTATTGACTTTAGAATAATCAACTATTCTTTTCTAATTTTTCCTAACGTGGATAAAGGATATTATTTATATTGGTTTTAAGTTATTCCAATGATATTTCTTTTGTTTTGTCTAATCTCGAAAATCCAGTCAAAGTGAGCAATTGGAATTTCATTAAAAACAGAAAACCTTTCCATACTATTTTTTGGTTAACCCAAAGATTACTTTTTCAGTTTATTGTTTAATTCGACAAAAACCACACAAACTCATTAACCACAGAATACATCAGCACGTCGGAAATAACTGCCTCTAAGTTGCTTGACGAATATATTGATGTAATCAGTGACATCTAAACAATTATTATAGGATTGAGATATTTAAATCGAAAGGTACATTCTATTTTTATTGCTCTGATCAAATCTTTGATTATCGATGATTTTTGCAGGTTGTTTAGCTTAAGTACAAAAGTCACCTGTAAATTGTAGTTGCGAAATTCAAAGAGCGCTTGACTTCAAACGGAAAATTGCAAGTTGTCGTCACAGATTTCGAAGAGCATCAGTGTCAGATAGGGCATGGTGGTCAAGAAGGGAGCAAAAACAATGCACCTCACAAGCCTCGCAATACAATTTACAATTTGCTATTGGCTGGGGTTATTCTAATAATATATCATAAATTTCATCTGCTATTTTTTCAAATGGTTCTGCAATTTTTGGTGTGATAGAAACGCCCAAATTTATTGATAGAAAGAAGTAGGTGGAATTATCGGTATAATGCCCCAGTATACATCCTGATCCAATTCCCCCTCCAGTATGTCCTATTTGCACATGTCCATTGATAAACTCCTGGCTGATACCAAGTCCGTACCCATCAGGACTGTCGGGTTTGGTTTGTACGAAATCAAGCATTTCAATCATTGTTGCTTCAGTAAGGATTTGATTTGTCAGCAGTTTTTCCAGAAATGATATGTAATCAATCGGCGTAGCAATTATTCCATCATCTCCGACGAGAGAACCTACATTTTTCCTGTGCATCTCAGAACAATTTTCAATTTCACCATTGCTGTATCTATCCCAATAAGTGTTTACCAATTCAGGATAGTTCATAAAACCTTCATTGTGATAAAACGAATTAGTTAGTCCATGTTTTGCTAGTATTTTCTCTCGAATAAATTGTTTATGGTCACCCGTTAACTCATCAGCAATCAACGCTAATAAGATATAATTTGTGCTTGTGTAGCTTTGTTTTTCACCAGGAGAAAATTTGGGTGAAGCCCCCCTGACATAATTCAGATAGTCGTTTGTTGAAAATAAATGAAGCGGATGCTGCAAAAGAAAAGTGACATAATCTGGTTTATCATTATATTCTGCTATTCCTGATGTATGATTTAACAACATCCTAACTGTTGCCTCGTCAGCATTTGCAATGTTAGTTAAAATAGATTCAGGGAGATAATTTGATATTTTTTCATCAAGACTTATTTCACCTTCTTCGTATAAAAGTAGAATAGCCGTTGCCATGTATGTTTTTGCAATGCTTTGCCCGAATTGCAAATGGCATATTTCCATTGGCGTTTTCGTTTCTATTTTGGATAAACCTGAAGCTGATGCCCAAATACCATCTGCATCTTTTAATGATAGTACAACTCCCGGTACACCTAATTTTACAATTTGGTCAAGTTTCTCTTGAAGTGCAGCAGCTTTAGGATGATTCGGTTTAATTAGGTATGAGTTTTCACAACTGGTTTGTGGTAAATCCATTTCCATTTTAGAGCAACCCATTAAAATCAATAATGAGAAGGTAACAGAGGTAATAATGTATTTTGTTGAATTCATGATTTCTATTTTAAAAGTTTGATTCTTATCCCGATCAAAAAGCTTGTGTAAATATTTACCGGCAAAGTTTCGTTGTAAAACAAAGCGGGTGTTATTTGATATGAAATAAAGGGTGATAGTTCTCCAAGTTGTGATGCAAATGAATATCCAAACCCGAAGTCAAGTGGAATTCCAAGTTGTGATTTTCCACCAACAGTTTCTTTCCATTCTCCATTCTCATATTCATACGCCTGTGTTGGATGAAAAACCCTGAGGAAGCTGAGTCCCGCCTTTAATTCGCCATAGAAGTTACTGTAAATCTTTGGTCGGTATCCAAACTGGGTGTTTAAATAAATTCCATTGCCAATTTCGCGATTTAAATACGCTCCAATGGCTGCCTGCTGTATTAATGTTTCATTTTTGTTATATGGAATTTCAGAACCAAAATACAATCCTGGATGGGTGAAATTACTTTTCAAATCGTTAAATGGCAACGCGAAATTTTGGAACTGTATGCCAGCAACAATGGGAAATTTTCTGTATTGTGGCTCCGGAAA
This sequence comes from Draconibacterium sp., assembly GCA_041393215.1. GTDB lineage: Bacteria > Bacteroidota > Bacteroidia > Bacteroidales > Prolixibacteraceae > Draconibacterium. Next base: position 14,274 of record JAWKKP010000015.1, on the reverse strand, counting down.
ACTTTCCCGTGCAATTCCCTGAATATTTAGCAGAACAACAAATATCAAAAGTGCAAATGTCCTGGTAAATCTTAAATGTAGAATCATATTTATGTTTTTTTGAATTAATGCTTTTTCAATGACAGAATTGTAAACCAAAGGTTGCAAATTTGTCCGGCCCTCCTTCAAAGGCAGCAACCACTTACTAATCTGACAGATGTGAGTATAACACCCACTTCACCTTTTAACAGTTCAAAACTTAATTATACTTCTTTACTCATCAACTTTCACTATAATTTTGCCTATCGTGTGTCCTTTTTCAATTTCGTCATGGGCCTGAGCTATTTCATCAAACTGAAATTCTTTATAAATATGTGGAAGCAGCTTATTCTGAACAATTTGAGCGACCAATTCATTTAAAATTGTTTTATGCCTGCCGCTTAAACCTGAAATTCCCATGTATTCATAGCTAATGGTCTGTGATTTCAGTAGATTGTTATATCCAACTAATTCATCAAAATATACTGGAAGGATTGTGCAAATATGTCCTCCGGCTTTTAAACATGTTAACGATTCAATAAATGTATCACCCCCAACCGTATCCAAAATAAAGCCAATACCTTGTTGGTTGGTGAGCTGGTTGATGGAATCAACAAAGTCTTCCGTTTTATAATTGATAACATAATCTGCTTTCAGTGTTTCCCTGCAAAAATGAATGGACTCTGGTTTACTCGCAGTGGTTATAACCCGGCAACCTTTGTTTTTTGCTAATTGTATGGCAATATGCCCCACACCTCCGGCGCCGGCATGAATGAGGATTGAATCATTTTTTCCAATTTTGAGTTTGTCAAAAAGCGCTTCATAAGCTGTTATCCCAACCAATGGAATTGCTGCGCCAATCTTGGGGTCTAAGTCGGCTACTTTCAAACACATGTTCGCCTTAACAGATATATATTCCGCATTGGCTCCTGCAAAAAAAGGATTTGGAGATGCTATGATTTTGTCGCCTGCCAGCAGGTCTTCCACCTCATTTCCTGCTTCTATTATTTCTCCATACAAATCAAAACCCAGCGTAACCGGAAACGTTCTTCTGCTGTTGGGGATTGTCCTAATGCGACAATCAAGCGGGTTTACACTGGTGTAGTGCACTTTTACCAAAACTTCATCTTCCTTAAGCGAAGGTTTTGGAAGTTCAATGATTTTAAATACTTCTTCGGCTTTACCATTTTTGATAATAACATTTGCTTTCACAGTACTTTTTTAAGCAAATGTATTTCATGCACAAAACAAGGCTGTTATCTGAACGGGAGCATTTTTTATTTAATCAGTATTTTCTGATGTAAGAAGGACGGGTGCTGAATTTTCTTTTGAATGCATTTGAGAAACTTCCCAGGCTTTGGTACCCGCATTGCATCGCAATATCCTTAAGAGGTGTATTTGTATCCAACAATAGTTGGTGAGCTTTGTCTAATTTACAATCTACCTGATATTCAAAAATGTTTTTATGATATACCTCTTTAAACAGCTTTTTTATTTTAAACGTATTAACCCCAACATTTTTTGCTAATTGCTCTGTAGTTACATATTCGTCTGACTGATCTAAAATAAACTTCGCTTCTTCAATTTTTTTAAGATCCTGATGGTTCTTTTTTAAGTGATAGTTGTTGAAACGAAAAAACGTATCAAAAAACGAATAAAGTTGTTCCAACAAAATCTTTTCTAATAACAGACCGAATAAAGGGCTGTTGGTTTTATCAGAATTACCAATGGTTTTTAGTAGTTCAATATTATTCGGGGAGATAGGTAGTTCAATAACCTCATCTGATAATAAACCACTATATAGCTGTTTTATTTCTTCTGTAAGATGTTTGGAAAAGTGCAGATGGACAACATTGAACAATGTGTTATCTTTTAATTTGGATTGGTAAGAATTGGAATTAGCTTTATATAAGAGGGTTTTACCTTGCTTAAAAGAGTATAAATGATTCTTGTTTTTAAAAGTTTCAGAATATCCGTTTATACACAACACAATTTTGTATAACGAATCGGAATAATCGACCTCTAACTTAAGTTCTTTTTTTGTGTGGAAATTGTAAAAATGAATGGACGATCCAAGTAAGTTGGAATGATGTAACTCATTGTAAAAGGAATAGTTTTCAGAAAGTTGCTCAATATTGTTATAGATGTTCATGGTATTGCAGTTAACGTTCAATCACTTATTTTTAACAGCCTCTGTCTTTGTTTTTAGCTAATATCAACAATTAGTATTGATTGTCAGAGTTTTGTGTCCAAGTCAAATTTATCACTTTTTTCTGTAGCATTTTCGTTTAATATATTGGTTTCACAAATAATCTTTCCTTCTTTGCTAATCCCTTCTGCAATTTTCCCGTATTTACACGCATATCAGACGCGAAGAATTCAAAACGTTCCTTGCTATTCTCCAACATTATGGATGGGTTCCAGCATAGTATTGGCCGTTAATCCAAAATATCAGCAGAATTCTGTTCTGTTAAAAGATAGGTTGGAGAATTAAATTCCAGTGCCTGCCTGAAACCTCTGATGATGTTAGTAGCCCTCTATAACAACATGCGCAATTCATCATTGAATTTGCCAAATCAATCTATAAAAATCCGTAAATAGGCATTTACTGTCCTATTCCCGTTACCCCCTCAAAAATATAAATATTTGGTACTTCAATTTCCTGATACTTTTTGTATATCAGGATAATTTTTCAGGTCAGTACCCAACAACGCATAAGATCTGTCTAAAAACCCCGATAATTATCGGATGCCGATTTAACTCCTTTCTATCATAGCCTCATTTGAAAGAATACTTCCTTTTTTAGTTAATTTCTTGTTCAGCCGGGTAGTCTGATTAAATTTCCCGGGGGCTTAGTTTATTCGCATTATTTCGGAAGCCGTTACATTCGAATCAAAAACAGAAGCGGATTCGTGAAATATTTCTGCACTATTGTTTTTGGCATTTACCTTTGTTTGTGCAGAATGCTGAAGACACAAACGGGCAAATGCTTTATAAAAAGAAAATTGTATGCTGTCGTTGCGGATTTTGAGTGTGAGCGTGTCTGCAGGACGAAAGCAATCATGCTGGAATCCGAGGCGATAACCCGTACCGGACACCGCAATGTAATTTACAAAATGCTAATGCCGCTGTTATTTTTCTTTATCAAAATAATCGTTTAAATCTGCAATAATTAGTTCGATAACATTCTTAAAATTATATGAAACCGCTTCAACCATACTTATGGCATAGTCTTGTTGAAGGATTTTGGTGTTGGTATATCTTTTATTGATTTGTTCTGTAATTTTTTCAGAGTAGAATGAATTGCTTTGTAATACACTGTCTCCTTTTTTGAGTTTATATGTAACTGCCAAATTAGAAGTGGCAGGCCCCGCAACATCTGCATAAGAATAGCCGTAAACAAAAAATGCAAAATAAAAAAATCCTTTGCTTTCATATGGTCCCTGAGTTCTTATTTCATCAATTGAGATCTCAAGTTGATAATCAGAATTATTCAATGAATCGTAATTGAAATTACCGGAGCGATTAATTTCCTCAATCAAAGATGCTTGCAAAAAATCTGGAATATCTTCTTCAAACATTGATTTTCCCTGAATACATTCATTTTGAGAGTTCCAAAGATTAACAAGAACAAGAGGAATGAACCAACCTTTTAGTTTGTGCACTTTTGTTGTGTCATTCATTAGTGATTCAAACACTACAGAATCAATGGATACATTGAAATCCAGCTTTTCTTTTGAAATTTTTGAATCTTTTAAATAACTCAGGGAATAGCTGTCTGAATTCATGTTTTTTTGGATAACTTTAGTAGAAGTGCAACTTGCAAAAAATAATAATCCAATAAAGATGATTGAGATTAAGTAGTTTTTCATTATCTGTATTTTATAAACCTTATACGATTTTTAATAATTGATTTTTGTTGTTCAGTTCTTGCCAAGTCTAGTGAAATTTGATAAAACTGTAAAATGGAATTATAATTTTTTTTATCAACCAGCATTTCATAATTACAATCTGCAACTAATAGACTTCTAAGAAAGGCGAATTTTGCATCTTGAACTTTCTCTAAATATATAACTGATCGAGAATATTCTTTGTTGGAAAAATGATATAATCCGCTTATTAATAATCCAATATCTTTTGATTTATCACAACTCAGAATATATTGAGAGATTTCCCTGCTCTTGTTCTTATTGAGCATAAATGAAAACATCGACAATATTTCGTCTGGGTTATTTTCATTGAAAATTTCTTTGTAGTTTTTATTAAGATCAGGGACAACAATATATCTTTTTAGAATTACATCTTTACCTTTAATAAGGTTTGAATTGTAATCGTTTTGAGAGATTATGTTATAATCTTTATTCGTACCAATTTTTGAGAATGCTGGTATCGACAACAATATTAGGAAAAAGAAAGCTATAGTTTTCATTTTTTTGCCTTGCAATTTTTTTCAATTAGTGTTAACGGAAGTCTTTCTAAAGACCTAAATGGCTTAATATTAATTGAAAAGTGTCTGCAGAATTTTGAAGTAGTTTAAGAATCTTTTGCTGTTTCATCGTTTGTTTGAATATTTGGTTTATAGGCTTTAAAAATAGCTTAAAATGAGCAAATTTTGAACATATGACAGAGAAAATACAAGCCAGATATTTTTCAGCTCTTTTCCCTGATAATGTTGATAATCCTTCGCAGATTATATACAATCATGATAAAACCAAATTCGGCTTTGGCCCTTATGATGTACATTTTTTGTGATTATTTTGCTTTTTGATTTCTTTTTCAAGCCCATGTTTGTCACCATTGTTTTTTGTTGGTGGGCAATCTTTAAATCGACCTTAAAGGTGGGACTTAGGGCTGACTTTGTGAGCTTTTTGGTAAGTTTCAGTATAATCGAGGCTTATGTGACTTGCCAACATGCTTACAAATAGAGTGGCTATTAGTTTCCCTTTCTAAATTCATTCGGTGATATCCCCACCCTTGTTTTAAAATATTTAGACATGAACGCTAAATCAGGAAAATTGAATTCGTCAGCAATCTTTTGAAAACTATCCGCAGTACTTTTTAAGCGTACTTTCATTTCCAAAATGATATAATCGTCAATCCACTGTTTTGCACCAAAATTCGAATGCTCCATCGAAATGATAGAAAGGTACTTTGGTGAAATATGAAGTGTATCTGCGTAAAATTTCACGTCTCTGTGTTTTTTGAAATTGCGCATTACCAGGTTGCAAAATTTTTCGTAAATCTCGGCTTTTCGGTTGTGTTTGGTTCCTGTTTGCGTTAATTCATCCTGACTTATTTTATTAAACAACTCTAAAAAATAAATCCGCAATAGGTTCATTAAGATTTCTCTCCGGCACACATTTTCGGTATCCAGGTACTTTTCTTCAATTTCTTTAAACCGAACGACTTCTTCTTTTACAATTTCGTCACCTACCCGATAATAAAAATGATAATGCAGAAAATTCAGGAATGACGGCGGAAAGCGAAAAGTTACTTCCTGAAGGATGTGCGGTGCAAGCGTGAAATACATAATGGAAAAGTCGGAGCTGATTTTTTTCTGCTCAACAATCTGACTCGGGAAAATCACCATTATCTCCGATTTTACAAAACTATGCCGGGTAAGGTTTACCTCAATCTCGGCTTCTCCATTTAAACAATAACAGATAAAGCATTTTCCGGCCTTCGCCAATTTACTTTTCAAAGGCAATTTGTCGCCTGCCATCGATATAGCAAACTCATCTTCTGTTAGTTCTGTATTTGAAAAGATTTCGTTAGGATACATCTGTTTTATTCTCTTTTTTATAAGTAAATCACGTAATTATTATTCATAAAACAAAAATTTGTGGAAAAATTGACAACTATTCGCGAATTAATGATAACCAAAAACAAAGCAAACTCCACGACTTTTGCGCCCTCATTAATTCAAATAATTTTATGAAGATTCAGTATTGGCTGGCACTGTTTTTATACAGTGTACAGATTGGTTATGCACAAATACCAAACGAAAAAATAATTCCGATTGACACTGCTTTTGCAATGGCCGGACGAAACAGTACCCACTTACATTTAAGTAAGTCGGTAACCGAAACGGCCCACAAAGCTGTAGATGCAGCAAACAATATGCGCTTACCGTCGCTCAATGTGGAAATTGCGGCCATGTACCTCGGCGATGGCAGCATAATGAACCGCGATTTTACGCATGCACAAAATGCCCCGATTCCGCATTTTGGCAATAACTTCTCGCTAGAGGCATCGTATGTGGTTTTTGCAGGCGGCGCAATTTCTACAACAATTGAAAAAGCCGAATTGGAAGCACAGGTAGCTGCTTTGGCGCACGAGAAAAACAGTATGGACATTCGTTTTCTGGTTGCCGGGCATTACCTCAACCTGTATAAGCTTTATAATCAGAAAAAAGTATTTCAGAAAAATATTGAGCAAACCAACGAACTGATCAGGCAGGTAAAAGCCAAACTATCGGCAGGAATGGCGCTCGACAATGACCTGACACGGTACGAGCTGATGCAACAAAACCTCGAACTGGCTATTATTGAAATTGATAATAATATCAGCATCCTGAATAAACACCTTTGCATTACCCTGGGCTTACCGGCCGAAACAACCATACTACCCGACTCGTCGGTTCAGAACATTGAAAATTTACCACTGCTTAATGCCGCTTTAATGGACGATGCCATAGCCCAACGACCGGAAATAAAAATTCATTCACTAAAAAAAGATTTGGCCGAAAAAGATGTCCGGCTGGCCCATGCTGACAAATACCCATCGTTTGCCATCATAGGAGCCGACCACCTCAACGGGCCTATAACATTTGAAATTCCGCCGGTAAACAAAAACTTTAACCACTGGTATTTGGGCGTTGGTATTTCCTACAAACTGGAATCGCTGTATAAATCGGGGAAAAATATTGCTTTGGCAAAAACAGCTTACAATACCGCCGAGTTGGCTTACCGGGCAGAAATTGAAAACACACAAACAGCTGTGCATGAGGCTCAAACCAATTATGCAGAAGCATTTGACAAACTTCAAACCTACCGGAAAAGTTTTCAGCTGGCCACCGAAAATTACAATGTGATAAATAACCGCTACAAAAACGATTTGGTGCTGATTACTGAAATGCTGGATGCCAGCAACATGAAGCTAAAAGCTGAATTGCAGGTAATTAATGCCAAGCTCGATGTGGTTTTTAACTACTTCAAACTACAACGTGAAATTGGTACGCTTTAAAATAACAAATACAAAAACACAATTAATTGATAAACAGTAAGGCAATGACTAAAAAACAAAAAAAAGTATCCTATAATATTGTAGTAGGCGCGTTATTAATCGCTTCTTTGGCTTGGGTAGTAAGCCGTTTTGTGCACCTGGGCAATGTTGAATTTACCGACAATGCACAAATAAAACAGCAGATTGTGCCCATCCACAGCCGGGTTCAGGGCTTCGTAAAAGCCATTCATTTTGAAGAATATCAAGAAGTAAAAAAAGGCGACACCTTATTAATAATCGACGATATAGAATACCGCTACCGCCTGGCTCAGACAACGGCCGATTACAGCAGGGCAATAACCGGGAAAAAAGCCATGGGAACATCGGTGCTTACGGCCAAAAGTAATATTGAAGTAACTGAAGCCGGAATTGAAGAAAGCCGAGTAAGAATGGAAAATGCGCAGAAAGAATTTCAGCGTTACACGGAATTACTTGAACAGAAAGCGGTAACAAAACAACAGTACGACAACATAAAAACAAACTACGAAGCGGCACAAGCCCGATACGAACAAGTGCTGCGACAAAAAAACACCACATCGCTGGTAAAAGATGAACAAACGCTGCGGCTCGACCAAACCAATGCCCAGGTTCAACTGGCTGAAGCTGCGCTGGAGCTGGCACGTTTAAATTTATCGTACACGGTAATTACGGCTCCGTGCGATGGTGTGGCCGGACGAAAAATGATTGAAGAAGGACAGCTTATTCAGCCGGGGCAGTCGGTTCTCGACCTGGTAAATGAAGAAGAAATATGGATTATTGCCAATTATAAAGAAACGCAAACCAGCAATATTAAAGAAGGCAGCGTGGTTGAAATTGTGGTTGATGCTGTTCCTGATAAAGTTTACAAAGGCGTGGTAAAAGCCATTTCCGGAGCTACCGGCGCAAGTTTCTCGCTCTTCCCTCAGGATAATTCGGCAGGTAATTTTGTTAAAATAGCACAGCGTATTCCAATTCGTATTGAGTTTTCGAACAACCCGGGAGATGATATAGACCTGTTAAGAGCAGGAATGAATGTTGAATGTGAGGTGATCTATTAATATGGGCTGGGAAAACAAACCGTTTAAAATAAACGACATCCACGATTTTGTTCCTGAAAAGGTAAAACCATGGATTCTGGTCTTTTTCGTCCTCGTATATCAGCTGTCTGGCGGTGTGTATCTTGCCTCGGTAAGCGAAATGACAGGTTCGCTGGCCTTGATGCAGGAAGATATTATGATGGCTGGCTATGCTTCGCTGGTAGGGCTGTCGCTCACTTTTGTAATCATGTTCAGGCTAAAGTTTGCCTACACCATTAAATCGTCGCTTTTGATTACAGCCATTGGGCTGGTTCTTTGCAACGTTATCGTTATTTTCACCAATAGTGTACCGCTTTTGGTTGCGGTTTCGTTTATTGCCGGCTTTTTCAGGATGTGGGGAACATTTGCCTGTAATACTACCATACAGCTTTGGATAACCCCAAAACGCGATATGGCGGTTTGGTTTGTTTACATTTATTTATTGGTTCAATCGTCCATTCAGTTGTCCGGAATATTTACCATTTATACTGCATTTCTTTCTACCTGGCAACACATGCACTGGATGATCGTTGGCTTGCTCCTGCTCGTTTCTGTAATGACCCTCGGGCTATTCAAAAGATTTCATTTTATGAAACCGCTACCGATGTTTGGCATCGACTGGACCGGCATTGTTCTATGGGCAAGCACCTTGCTGTCGTTTATCTTTGTGCTGAATTACGGTGAGCATTACGATTGGTTCGATTCGGTTTATATACAAACAGGATTGGCATTTGGACTAATTAGCCTGGGCTTAAATTTATGGCGGGCAACATTTATCCGCCATCCGCTTATTGAGCTAAAAACCTGGACAATTAGAAATGTATGGCTTACTTTTTTGCTTTATATTTTAGTTGATATTCTGTTAAGCCCTTCGCACTTGTTTGAGCACATTTACACCGAAGCTATTCTGGGTTACGATTCAATGCATTTAGCAACCTTAAACTGGGTTATTGCTTTAGGAACTGCTTTCGGAGCATTTATTGCCTACCGCTTATTTGCCCTTAAAAAGTGGAAATATAAAACCATGACCGTGATCGGTTTTGTTTTTATAGCCGCCTACCTGCTTAGCATGTATTTTATAATTGATTACCATATTCCGAAAGGCTTACTTGCCGTGCCGCTTTTTCTGCGCGGGGTTGGCTATGTAATTATTGCCATAACTTTTATTACCGCACTTTCGGGCATCAACTTCCAGGTATTTCCGCAAACATTAACCATACAGGCTTTTGTAAGTGCCTACTTAGGGGCTTTGCTCGGCTTAACTGTTCTTCATCATGCTTTTAATATAACAACGAAGAAAAACTTTATACTTTTATCGTCGGGTTTCGACAGAGTAAACCAACGCATTCAGCACATTCCCAAAGGCGAACTATTTGGGGCTTTGCAGCAACACTCGGTAATGGTAAGTATGAAAGAACTTTACGGCTGGCTGTGCATTTTGAGTTTATTAAGCCTGCTTGCCTTTCTGTTTAGGGAAAGTTCTATGCGCCCAAAGGCATTGCACCCAAAATTTAAAACCATCCGAAAGTCGATTAAGCACCAGTTAAAGATGGATAGGTTAAAAGTTTAGTTATATACGGTGTCTTTGCAATAAACAGCTCTTTTCCAAACTATGATTAAAAGGAATGGCTGGGGGGTTGCAAACGTGCTGTTTAGTCGATGGAATTAATTTTATCTTTTGCGGGGAGAAAAACAAAATAAAAATCCTTCAAGTACATCCCTTCAAGGAGGACCAGGCCAGTCAATCCATTTTTGTAATTATTTAGTTTTCTTACATTGTTTCAATGTGTTGTGGCGGTTTCCCACACACGCATACAAGGGTGGTGTACGAGGTCGTGGCGGGATTTCGAAGAGAAATCCCGTCAGACCCGCAGGAAAGTGGGCAAAAGGTTTGACGTGTCAAACCGCTGAAACCCCCGCCTGCCATATACAATTTGTTAGGCACTGCCTTTTATTATTTCTTTAATTTTCTCATTGTCTAAGCACATCATTCTTTTAAATAACTTGCTATTGTAAATGAAATAGAAAGGTAAAAACTGTATTATCGAAATTAAGAATCCAACCAATATTACGGAATTGGGATACTCGTTTTCTGAACCGTATGTAATAAAAAAGTATCGGTTCATATCAACTGTCCACAGAAGCATCCAAATCGGCAAAATTGAGATTAACACCTTTCTATATTTCTTACTTCTTCTGGATAAATTCAATGCAACCACGAACAGAACTATGTCCAATAGAATACTTGCAAGTTTAAAAATGTAGTTCATCAATGGACTTATTGCACCAGTATTAACGTAAATGTTTTTTCTAAACGTGTTGTAGTCGGTAAGCATAGTGAAAAAGTTATTGTCATAACTGGTAATAGTCCAGAAAATAAAAATGCTCACAAGTAGATTTATAACTTTTGCAATTTTGAAAGAATCTTTGTCGTATAGATATATTTTCTTCAAAATCCCAAACTGAAGGATATAAACAAAAATGAATATGATTAAAAATTTATAGCTCATTTATTGAAGCTCATTTAAGGTTGTGCCTAACGGTAAATTGTATGAGTAGTGGCAGATTGCGTGGTACTTTCCTGTCAAACCGCTACGCAGTTTGAGCGGGCTTCAAACCTTGATATTTACCACATCGCCTGCCATTACTTATTCAAAATGTTAACGGCTGGCTTTAATCTTTTGAATTGAATATTAACTGTTTTCATACGCTTGTCTGATGCTATATTTTTTATTTTATCATCATTTATACAAGTAAGGTGAAATTAATACAAAATCAACACAATTATCATTTAAGAAAAATTGCATTGATTTTATAATAGCTGCAAAAGTCCGGTCAAACTTAAATGAGCGGATTAATAGCAATTATGAAACCTAACTGTTAAGCACTTCCCATTTTTTCTTGTTGAAATACCAAAAAATCAATGAGATAATTAATACAAAAGCACAAAAGATTGGAATTTTAAATGACTCAATCAATCCACTCATCACTAATTGAGGGGAGATGTCGGTTGCTTTAACCATTGTTTCAAGTGCTTCAATCATTCCTCCAGTTTGATTAAGAATTCCTGAGATAAACACAATAACTCCCAAAACTAACATAGCATCAACATTGCTTTTTTTGATGCTTTTCTTTTTCTTTAGATAAAGTTGGAAACTTAAAAGTGGCCCGTAAATAAGCACTCCCAAAACCGATAATCCGATTAATAAAAAGGTGAAACCGGCAAGCGTGGTAAATAAATATTCAAACATTGACATAATTGTAAATTTTTTAGTTAAACATTAATTTGAATCAAATCTATGTCAAAAATTAACCTCGCATTTTTTATTTATCTGTTTAGCCATTTTATCCTTACAATTAGCAATATAAATGCAGTCAATTGCAAATAACCGATTTGTTCTGCAAATTATATAAGTAACCATGCATATTAGCTAAATTTATATCATAATTATGGTATAATGCTGACATTTGTTTTAAAAACAATGAATCTTTCAGTTAAAAATATAGCCCGATTATCAGTACACATTATTTTTTGGTTTTGTGCATGGTTTTTTTTCTTCTTTTACTACAAAAGATATAGCGAAATTAACAACTATACATTTGGGGCATCCATCATAAACTTAGTAATAGCCATTACCACAGTTTATACATTTAATTATTATCTTATTCCAAACATCCTTCTAAAAAACAATAAAAGAAAGTTCTTTGCAATTGCTTTTGTAGCCATTGTAATGTTTTTCTATATCCAGTTATTACTCACTTTACTTTTAGTTATAAAGTTATTATCAGATGGTTACCGATTATTTCCTGAAATGCTTGATATAGTGATGCTCTTTTTCAACCTGTTTTTTGTGGTTTTCATTGCTATTGCCATAAAGTTCTACAAAAGATGGAACGAGAAAGATTTTCAGGAACAAAAAGTTCAAAAAGAAAAAGTGGAAGCAGAGCTTCAAATGCTGAAAACACAAATAAATCCACATTTTTTATTCAATACGCTCAATAGTATCTACGTGTTAGCAATGAAACAATCGGAACTAACAGCAAATACAGTAATGAAACTTTCAGATATCCTGGATTATATTCTTTATCGGATTGATACACCTAAAATTGCGATAGCAAATGAAATAAAAATCATAGAGAATTATATAGAGCTTGAAAAAATACGGTTCTCTAATCGTGTTGACCTTAATTTTGCCACAGAATTAAAATCACAGGATATTCAAATACCCCCTATGCTAATTATCCCATTCATTGAAAATGCTTTCAAACACGGAGTTGCAAAGTCCGTGGAAAAATCGTGGATAAAAATTTCCATAGAAGAAACTGATGGAGGATTAAATATTCTTGTTGCAAATAGCAAAACACAAAGTAAAGTAGATGATAAAACAGGAGGTATAGGATTGATGAATGTTAAAAAACGTCTGAGCCTACTTTATAAAGAAAAATACAAACTCAATATTTTCGAAAAACAGATGCAATATACAGTTTCTTTGTTTATACCAATAAATTAATATATGATTAAATGTCTTGTAGTTGACGATGAATATTTGGCTCGTGAAGCTGTAAAAGCTTATATAGAAAAGATACCCGAGCTGGCATTTGTTGGTGAAAGTGAAAATGCATTACAGGCTATGGCTTTCTTACGTGAAGAAAATGTAGACCTGATTTTTCTTGATATTGAAATGCCTGAGATTGATGGAATATCATTTCTAAAGCACGTTAAAAATAATCCAGGTGTAATTTTTACTACTGCTTATCGCAATTATGCTGTAGAAGCATTTGACTTAGATGTTATTGATTATTTGTTAAAACCAATTTCGTTCGACCGCTTCGTTATGGCTATTAATAAATTTTACGAACGAAAAAATGTTAATGTCATTCATAATGAAACAATTAAGCCCAATCGAAATTTTATAAATATTAAAGCCAACCGAAAAACCTATAAAATTGATATTGAAAAAATAGACTACATCGAAAGCTTGAAAGATTATGTAAAAATAATCTGCGCTGATGAATCAATTATAGCATACGATTCTTTATCAAATCTTGAAAATATCTTAAAGGAATATGGTTTTATCAGAACGCACAATTCCTACATGGTTGCAATAGACAAAATTAAATCATTCAATTCAGAATCAGTCTTTCTTGAGGAAAAAGAACTTCCAATTTCAAGAACCTACAAAAAATCTGTTCTATCTCATTTGGAAAGATAGCAACATCATAAGTTGTTAGCTGCTTCGTAAGTTTAGCTTGCCGTTAACGATCACTTGTAAGTTGTCGTTGCGGATTTCGAAGAGCGTTCCTGTCCGATAGGACGGAACTAAGAAACGAGAATCCGCAGTTGGCGTACCACCAAACCCCGCCCTGCAATATGTACTGTGTTATGCGCTGATTTTTCATTTTTCAGAATACCTCAGTATATCCGATATAAAAATTAATCTCAGTTTTCGTATTTCTAGATAGTTCAAGAAATTTTACTTCCTCAATCAATCTTTCCCAGTCATTGCCTCTACTCTGGCATTTTATTGTGTACGTTCCTGGTAATGTTTCTATAGTGTAATATCCAGTTGTAGGCTTCCCTGAAAATGTAGGCTTACCCGTTTTCGGACAGTGTTAATTTAGACATTTCTACTTGATTTATTTGCTTCTTTATTAGATTATCTTCTGACTCAAAATTGCGTATATAATTCCATGGACTAACTTTCCCCAATGCATCATGAGGATGGTTCGAGTTATAATCTTCCATCCATTTATATGAAAGATCCCTTACCTGATGTAGATCCTCAAATAAGTATGCATTAAGTATGTCTTCTCGATATAATCGGTTAAAGCGTTCTACATAGCTATTTTGCATCGGTCTTCCTGGTTGTATATGCAGTAACTCTATTTTATTGTTTTGGCACCATTGGTATAATGT
>JAWKKP010000014.1:0-200615 GCA_041393215.1 Draconibacterium sp. | reverse complement strand
CCAACTGTCGCGGATATCGGGGCCGGTGCGCCATGCATTGCAGATACGTGCCCAGTCTTCAGCGTTGGCAAAAGGTGCTGAATTCGAAATGCTGTAAAAAATATCCCTGCCCGAATTTTTTAGCGCTGTTGCCATCCGCTCTGCCGAATTCACATCGATTCGCCAGTCGTATTTCAGATAGTCCACGCCCCATTCCGCCATTTGCAGGGCATCTTCTTTTTCAAACCTGTATTTTCCAATATATCGATATTCTCTTTTATTATTTTTAACGGAATCAGGATAAATTCCGCTTTCAAAGTCGGAAGAAGCACCTGCAAAACCTGCGTAACTTGAAATCCACGGTGTGGAATAAAGTCCGACTTTTAAACCCATAGCATGAATTGTATCAATCATTTCCCTGAAACGGGGGAATTTTTCGTTGGGTTGAAGTGCATTCCATCTTCCACTCCGCTGTCCCTGCCAGCAATCGTCAATGTTGATGTAAGTCCATCCGTGGTTTTTTAAACCTTTATCCACCATGGCATTGGCCGAAGCAATCACTTTCCCGCGATCGATTTCCCGCGCCCACGAGTTCCAGCCATTCCATCCCATCGGAGGGGTAAGTGCAATCGTATCTCCAACGACTATCTTCAAAGGTTTGGTGGCTTCGCCAACGTTATTTTCAGCTTTTAATACCACTTGATAGGTGCCTTTTTTTGCTACCTGACCAGTTATAATTCCGGATTTTTCATCCACCGATAAACCTTTGGGAAGATGTAAGGCCGAAAATTTCATTGGTCTTTCGCCTGTGGCAGTAATGGTGTACAAAAAAGGATTTCCCGGCGAGACTCCAAAAATCTTAGCCGAATTGATTTTGGGTTCTTTTCCGGGTTGAGGTGTCAGTATGTATTTTTCATCAGTATTAGGAATATTTTGGGGAATAAATCCCTCATTCATTATTACTTTTGCATTGCCCCAGTTGGCATACGTTCTGGTTTGACCTTCAATATCAGGCGTTACAAGCAAAGCCAACCGTTGAACTCCGGATAAATCCACTTTTACTTCTTTTGGAGCATCACCCACACGCATTGCACCGCTTTCAAACAAAATCTTACGGTCAGCAATTACAAAGAATTCTACCAAAACATTTTTATTGCCATTGTCATCGGGACCTACCATGGCAGAAAATTGCTTTGCCTGTCCGTTGATAAGAAATGAAAGTGCACTGATGGTTTGCACGCCGACACCTCTTTCATATTTATTTCCTGCCATTTGCATGGTATCTCCGGCAGCGTTGGTTTTTGCTGCAACTGAAGGAATTCCGTCGGAAAAAGTTCTGATTTTTAAATCATCAAGCCAAACCGTACTCGTTTGTCGGCAAGAGGAGAAGATAATTATTATGAAAATCGAAATAACTAAACTTATTGTTCTCATTTTATTCCGGTAACTTTAGTTATTTAACCTCCTGAATAGCTTTCTCAGGAAAATCCGTTTTGTATCCTGAAACATTCCTGAAAACTACCTGTTTTTTGTTGTCTGTATCTTCAATCTGAATCCGGTTCATCTCCAGCTGGCTCACATCGTCAAAAACAAATGCAGGCCGAAAATCCCTTTCCTCAACCTTCAAAGAGATATTTTTCATTGATAGTCCTTTTACATGTCGCACATAAAATCCCCAGGAAGGCAGTTCACCAAACATCGAAAATTCAGGGTACTGGCTTTCATTTTCAGGAACATCTTTAAGGCGGTGTACCGGAAGGTGTGCATAACCGTTGTTTGCCCTGCCGGGATAAATAATCCGTATATTTTCGAGCGATACATTTTCCACATCATGATCGGGCAACCCGGTAATTGATGCCGGAAAAGTGTTGTGAAAGAAAGCCAGCTCCGGGCCGCGGATTTCATATTTTAAATCGGGAGCGCCAAAAGGCACCTGAACCACCACGTTGCTGATTTTTACATTTTTGAGCGTGCCCACTTTTCCATCCACATTCCGGTGGCCCAGTTTGATAAAAATGGCATTTCCAGTATTATTGGCGGTTATGTCATTTATTTCGATGTTTTCGAGAATTCCTCCATCCACCGATTCAAGGGCAATAGCTGAACGGAATGTGTCGAAAATGTATATGTTTTCGATTTTCACATTTTTAAACCCACCGTGCGAGGCCGTTCCAAACTTAATGGCGCTGGCACTGGAACGAACCGTACAATTTGCAATATAAATACTGTCGTTACATGCATCGGCATGATGTGATTTCAGACAGATACCGTCATCTGCTGAATTGACATAACAGCCGGTGATCCGCACATTTTTACAATCTCCAATGTCCATTCCATCGTTGTTCCAGTAATCATCACTATCAACGGTTACATTATTAATAGTCATGTTTACACACCTGTCGAAATTCAACACCCAATTTGCTGAACGGCGGGCTGTGAATCCATCAAGAACAATGTTTTTACACTGGCTGAAATTGACCAATTTTGGCCTTCGCTCGGGTCTGTGTCTTCTGTAGTTATAATTCGGCTCTTCCCACTTTCCGGCAAAAAATAAACTATCAATATTCAATGCAAGTAAACGTCCGCGGCCATCGATAGTACCCAAACCGGTAATTCCGATGTTCATCGCATTGTCGGCATTAATAAAATGCTGAAGATCCTTTCCTGATAAATAATCGAAAGGATTGGTGCTGCCAAGAATTACTGCATCTTTTTCGAGGTAAAGTTCAACGCCGCTTTTGATCATAAGGCTCCCTGACAGAAAATTTCCCGCCGGAACGATTACCCTTCCGCCGCCGTTTTGATTCACCTGATCAATCGCTGCCTGAATTGATTTGGTGTTGAGCGTTTTTCCATCGCCAACTGCACCAAACGAGACAATATTTTCCCCGGTCTTTACTTCTTTATTAATATCATTGTTTTTGTCACTCGCATGAACCGATGAAATCAGCATGCTTAATACTGCAATTTGAATGAGCCTGAATTTTTTACTACCAAACATCTTTAAAATTTTAATTTGATTTATTTCTTGTATAACATTGAATCATAATTGTTCAATACAGTATTATTAACTGCTTTTCACTTTTGGTCTTTGGCCGGAAACTCTTCACGATAAACCGGCAGTTGTATATTGATGCAATTTTTCAACTGTATGTATTCATTGGATTTGAGGATCACGTTTTTCATTTCCCAGTTTTCCGCATTGTTAATGTTTCCCCCTTTTTCGCTCTCTATCCACACATTTTCGAAAACCACATTTCGAATAGGTTTTTCGGGATAAGCATTCGTGTAAATCGCCCGTTTTGCATTGGTAATTTTTACGTTTGAAATACGCATGTTTAAAAATTCGGGAATCCCTCTTTCCGGCGGTTCTACCGGCGAAAGAAGTACATGCCAGTGCGCAGGCCATTCTGATTCGGGTATATTCTCAGGTTTAGGTGGATAGCTGTATTCAGGATACCAGTTTAATTGCCAGCTGAATGGATTGGGCACGCTGTCCATTTCCAAATCATGCACCCAAATATCCGAGATTTTACCACCCCGTACTTTAGCCGATTTTAAGCGGAACCCATTGCTTGTGCCCTGTGCTTTTAACCCGTAAATTTCGATGTTGTGCATGCCTCCCGAAGTTTCGCTGCCGAGCGTAACCAGTCCGCTTCCCTTACCTGTTACACAGTTGCGGATGACAACATTTTCAGTTGGAATATTTACGCGTAATCCATCACTGTCACGCCCGGATTTTATACAAAAATTATCGTCGTTACAATCCACTTTGCAGTTTTCAATCAATACATCCCGCGAAGAATCAATATCTATTCCGTCGGTACTGGGGCCATGTCCTCCAACATTATTCTGTATCATAATTCCATCGATATGCACCTGACTGCTGTAGGTAACAGAAACTGTCCAAAAGCCCGACCGCATTACCGTAAAATTTTTAAGCTGTACATTTTTCGATTTATACACCACAACCGGACGCACTCTTTTGCAGTCGTAATCCACAGCCCACCGTAAATCTCTATTTACATAATCATCATACATCCCTCCGGACCTTGGCGGATCTCCCCAAAATTTGTCCCACCAGTATTTTCCGTTGCCGTCAATTATGCCCTCACCGGTTATTTTAACATTGTCCTCTTCGTAAATATTGATCAGGGCTGCGGGCCAATTCATTTCTATTCCGGCAATTCGGGTCCATTTTTCAGGATAGAGAGCATCGTCGTTCATTGCCTGCAGAGTTACTCCTTTGTCTATCCGAAGTTCAACGTTAGACGTTAAAAATAATGCCCCGGAAACGCACACACCTTGCGGTAGTGTCACTACTCCCCCTCCATTTTTATGAGCTGCATCAATTGCAGATTGAATGGCCTGGGTATTTATTTTTTTACTGTCACCAACTGCACCGTAATCACCGGCAGCAAATACCTTTTGCGGAACTACAATGAATGAGCTTGAATAAACAATATTTTCGAGATGGGTTACCAGTTTGCTTTGTCCGAAGGATAAATTACATGTAGAAAACACAAAGGTTAGTACGACAAAATGTATTTTGACCAGTCGTTCCATAAATCTTAATTACAGATCATTTACGGATTTTAAGTGTTTGATGCTATCCAGTTTTATAGTCAGTTGCTTTACTATTTCAGTTTTCTGTTGGTAAAGGTCAAAGGTTTCAGAAGGATCATCTTTAATATTGAAAAGTTGTCCGGGGGCTTCACCTGGTTTCGGATCATAAAAAACCGGTTCGCTAAAACCACCTGAACCACGACCTTCAATTAATTTCCAGTCGCCATATCGAATGGCAAACAATCCTTTCGAAGAATGGTGCACCACAGCATCCTGACCGGGAACTTTATCCGTTTTTCCAAGTAAAACCGGTAAAATGCTATAACTGTCCTCTCCCTTAACCTGATTAACTCCGGTAATATCAGCAACAGTTGCCAAAAGGTTGGCGAGCGTAGTAGTTGCATTGCTAACGCTTCCGGGCTGAATATGCCCGGGCCAGCGAACCATAAACGGAATCCGGTGCCCGCCATCCCAGGCATCAGCTTTCATTCCACGATAAATATAAGCCGCCCGGTGATCATACTTTTCAACAAAAGCCGGCCGCCAGAACGGTCCGTTATCGCTGGCAAGAAATACAATTGTATTTTCTTCTTTTCCACTTTCTTTTAAAGCCGTAAGAACCCTCCCCACCATCGCATCCACCATGGTTACAAAATCGCCGTAATCGCCTGCCTGAGAAGAGCCTTCAAAATCCTTTGCCGGAAGCCATGGTGTATGCGGGGCAGTCATCGCAAAATAAAGGAAGTAGGGTTTTTCCGTATTTTTCTGATTACGGATATAATTTTCGGCCTGAGATGTAAACGTGGGCAAAACCTGCCGCATATCAAAACCGGGGGCCATTAGTCCGGCTCGCCAGAATGCTCCGGTGTACCCGGTATTTAAGTCATTTCCTTCGGTGTGCCCGGTTGGCAGTTCAACAAGTGTATCGTTTTTCAGGTAACAATACGGTTCCATATCGAGAGATGCGGGAAGAATGTATGAATAATCAAATCCGTGTTTTAATGGCCCATCGGTTGGAGGTTTTGAAAAATCAATATCATCAGGATTCATTGTGGTCAGGATTTTTGCACCGTTCGGGTTATCGACAGGAATTTCCAGCGCTGCTTCCCTGCCCTCCTTTACAACCCAGTCGAGCCCCAAATGCCATTTCCCGATTACAGCCGTTGAATATCCCTGTTCTTTTAACATGGAAGCCACCGTTTGTTGGTCCTGCTCAATTAGCGCTCTTCCGTAACCACTGAGCACGCTTTTGGGCAAACGGCTACGCCAGGGATACTGCCCCGTTAAAATACTGTAACGGGTTGGTGTACAAACTGAAGAAGGCGAATGCGCATCCGTAAACCGTATTCCTGATTCCGCCAGTCTATCAATATTTGGCGTTGTAATTTTTTCACTTGGGTTGTAAACCGAAACATCACCATACCCCAAATCATCGGCCAGAATATAAATAATGTTAGGCTGACCTTGCTTTGAAGTATGTTCCTGATTATTTGCACACCCCATCAAAATGACGGAAAGAATCAAAAAATATATATACAGTTGCTTTCTCATTTCAAATTATTTAAACGGATTAATCGTCATCGTCTTTTGCTGCTTTCCTGCGCGGAGCGCCCGAAACCAGTTCTTCAGCATGTACTTCTTTTACATATTCCATAAGAGACTTTTCCAGTTCCTTTACTTTCTGCGGATATTTTTCAGAAAGGTCATTTACTTCACTTAAATCGTCCTTCAGGTTGTATAGCTCGGTTTTTTTCAGGTTCCAGAATTTAATGAGTTTGTAATCGCCAATTCGTATGGCAGAATGGGGCCTGTTGAAATAGTGAAATACGAGTTCATCGTTTTCCCTTTTTAATTCAGCCTGGTTTCCATTTTTCAAAACAGATTTAATACTCACTCCATCGATTGTTCCGGGAAGCGGTTTTGTGTTTCCTGCAAGATCGGCAACAGTTGGAAGAATGTCCCAGCCAACTACGGGGATGTCGCACTGAGTTCCGGCTTGTATTCCGGGGCCCATTACCATAAAAGGAACCCTGACACCTCCTTCATAAAGGGTCCATTTCCCGGCACGAAGCGGATAATTGCGGGTATGTTTTTTGAATGTTGAAGGGTGGGCCAGTTTGTCTTTTACCGGCGGGATAAGCTCTGCACCTCCGTTGTCTGCTAAAAGTATGAGATAGGTATTATCGGCAATTCCGAGTTCATCAATCATATCCAGTATTTTCCCGATCCCGGTATCCAGGCTTTCAAGCATTCCTGCCCACGCCGGGTTCGAGTGAATCTCCCCTTTCTTTTTGTTCAGGTATTTATTGTAGAGCTCTTCGGTGGTTTGCATATCGACATGCGTTGCATAGTGCGAAACCTGCAAATAAAAAGGATTGCCCGATTTTGTATTCCGCTCCATAAAATTAATAGCCCGGGCTGTAAGGGTTTCAATCCGCTTGGGGTCATTATTCAGAAAATAATCAGTCCATTTGGTTTGCTTGGTAGAATTCATATCGCCGTTTTTGTTGCCTGTGTCCCCGTCACTTTCATCATAACCCAAATCTTCAGGGAAAACATCGGCACGTAAATCCCATTTCCCGTAATGGGCGGCTTTGTATTTCGGATCGATTGATTTTAAAAGTTCAGGTATCGAAACCTGGGTACGTTTATCGCCATAATATCTTTCTTTAAATTCGACATCATCGCCCTGGCGCATGGGTGTCTGACCAAACTGAATACTCCTGCGGGTAGGGCAACACAAGCCACACGGCGCATAACCGTTAGTAAAACGCATTCCCCTTTCAGCCAGTTTTTCAAGAACCGGGGTTTCATAAAAATCACTTTTGGAGTTTGGCACCTTATCATCCATTAGTTGGGAAGTTGAAGTCCATCCCTGATCATCGGTGAGGATAACAATAAAATTTGGCCGCTGAGCCGAAATTGTTAGCACAGCAAAAAAAGCGGAAATGAGAAAAACCAGAGATTTGATATATGTACTTTTCATTATTTTATTTTTTTTGATTTATCATTTCATGTCCGTTCAAATATTCGGGATTGTATTTTCCCCGTTCCTTAAATCCCGGAAAATCGCGCATGGCTCCAAATCGCGGATACGATTCAAAAACATCCCCTGTCCCCAGCACACGCGGATCGCCTTCCTTTTTGAGCTCTTCCATCAGTATTTTATTCAATTCGTTTTTCACCTCCTGTAATTCCGGATTATCCGCCAGATTCGTTACACAATCCGGGTCCTTTTTAATATCATATAATTGTTCTGCCGGGCGTTTGCTGTAGGCCAGATCGAAGTATTTTGGCCAGCTGTTTTTTTCATCAATTAAAAACTGTTTTGTTGGCGAATCATCTACATCATGATAACCCGGGAGTAATTTTTTCAACCCTGCATCAGCAGAAGGATTATTTGCTTCTTCAGGCGCAGGATCCCCGGCAGGCCAGCGATCGGGTTTAAAGTTCAATACATATAAATATTCGGTAGTACGTACCGCCCTTGCCGGATAACCGAGGTTGTCGGGCCTGGCGTGGGTATGCCGTTCCCGGCCGGTAAAAACATATTTTCTTTCGGGATCAATGATTCCCTGTTTATCGGAAAACAATATTTTGGTGAGGCTTTTTCCTGTCATTTTCTGCGGACTCTTAATTCCGGTTATTTC
The DNA here is from genome assembly GCA_041393215.1 of Draconibacterium sp. GTDB lineage: Bacteria > Bacteroidota > Bacteroidia > Bacteroidales > Prolixibacteraceae > Draconibacterium. The sequence goes on along the minus strand of JAWKKP010000014.1, from coordinate 192,420 downwards.
AAGAAATGTAGGCGCCAAATCAATCATGCCCACCAAATCAGAGACTATCCTGTTGCCTTTTACTTTCTTTGGCCAGCAAATAGCCAAAGGAACATGAGTTCCATATTCCTGCAGATTCGCTTTTGCCGATGGAAAAGGCATTCCATTATCTGCCGTTACCACGATGATGGTATTTTCGAGTTCACCTTTTTCATCAAGGAATCGCAGCATTTTGCCTAGTTGCGTGTCAAACCATTCGATCTCAAAAGCATAATCGAGCACATCGCTTTTTACCAGTTCCGTTTCGGGCAGAAATTTTGGAACAACCGCTGAAGAAAGTTCTTTTCCTGCCTTTAAGGCCGAACCATCTTCGTAAACCCGGTGAGGTTCATGTCCGCCGTACCAAAAAAAGAAGGGTGAACCTGCCGTTCTTTGGGCATAAAAATCTTTGAAATTTTCAAAGTAATCGGTTTTACTGATTCCACTTGCAGGTACTGACTCGAATTGTTTTTTGTTGTATTCCGGGCCAACCGGATTTCGCGACCAGCCAGCATCTTTCCAATTTCCAGGCCCCCAGGGCTTTCCTGTAAATCCGATAGCGTAACCGGCCTGCTCCAGCAAATCGGTAAAAACGTTAAATTTCTTTGGGAAATAACTGCCGTGGGTACCTGCTTCTTCCAATTGCCAGATGTTTTTTCCGGTTAAAATTGCCGCCCTCGAGGGACTGCATTGCGGAGCAGCCACAAAAGCGTTGGTAAATAAAATACCCTGTTCGGCTACTTTGTCGAACGACGGCGTTTTTACCCCATATTCGCCATATGCCGATGCATACGGAAACGATTGATCGTCGGCAATAGCAAATAATATATTTGGCTGTTTACTTTTGACTTCCTTGTTATTTTTACAAGCTGATATCGCAGCTATAAAAACAAACAGCAGAATTCCGTTTAGTAAACTATTCAAGCCTTTATTCATCGATTGTAATTTTAATCCTTACTATTATTCTTTTGTTTTCACACCCTGCGTTATCATTTGCTTTTCGAAATACGCATTTGCACCGTTTTTTACTTCCGGCGACCAATATTCATTTTTCACAGGCAGATATTTTGACAAAGCTGATTTAACAGGCATTAATTCAGGATTTTCGGCAATGTTATTCCATTCGTTTGGATCCAAATTCCGGTTATATAATTCTTCGGAACCATCTTCATAATGAATATAGCGATAACCGTTTGACACCACCGCATGATTATTCCGGCCATAAGTAGTTATAGCATAACCTGTATTTGAACCGGGATTTTCCATTAATGATTTCAGGCTCAACCCTTCGTTTTTCGGGTTTGCAGGCAAGCCGCATAAATCGAGTAATGTTGGATAGATATCCAGCATTTCAACAGGAGCATCGCATTTGCCTGTGATTTTCCGGTCGGGCATTGAAATGATTAGCGGGGCATTGGTTGCCTCCTGCCACAAGGCGTGTTTTGCAAATGTCCCTTTTTCTCCCAGTCTGTAACCATGATCCGACCAGAGAATGACAATTGTATTGTCTTTGTATTTGCTGTTTTCCAGCGCGTTTAGTACTTCGCCGATATAATTGTCGACAAACGTAACACAAGCCAGGTAAGCCTGAACCATGTATTTCCACTGACCGGTTTTTATTGCCCAATCGGTGGATGGCATCATGGGCATATCGTGTATTTCCAGCGAAATAGCGGGAAGATCAGCAAAATCATCTTTATTATACGGAGGAGTTGTAACGCCGTCAACCGGGTGCATATCGAACCATTTTTGCGGAACATACCATGGTACATGCGGCCGTACAAAACCTGCCACCAGGAAAAATGGTTTTTCGTAATTGTCATTTAGCCGGTCAATAGCCCACTTCGCTGTCCGGTAATCGGGCATTTCTTCGTCGGTTTCGGGGAAAGCCCCCCAATCGGTTTGAGTGCCTTTTTTGTCCCAATGGTATCTTTTTTCAGGAAGAGGCCCAAATCCTTTTTCCCTGCCTGCCGATAAATCAAAAACTCCTTCCGGCGCATGTTCATGAAAGATTTTACCTTTCCCCATCGTGTAATAACCATGAATTTTAAAATACTCGGGTAAAAAAACAATCCCCTTTGTTGCATCTCCTGCAATCCTGATTTTCTCATCAGCAATTTGTCCGTAAATACCCGTTGTTGAAGGACGCAAACCCGTCATTACTGAAGCGCGAGAAGGACCACAAATGGGTGCCTGGCAATGTGCATTGGTAAACAGCACACCTTTTGATGCAAGTTTGTCGATATTGGGTGTTATCGTGTTGGGATGTCCTCCCATGCACCCCACCCAGTCGTTTAAATCATCAACGCAAATCATCAGTACGTTTGGAGGCACCTTTTGCTCTTTTTCTCCTGCATTTACCGTTATAACCAAAGCTGCCAGCAACAAACCAAGTATGATTATCTTCTTCATAGCTTTAAACTGATTATTCTTCCACCAATAAAATTTTTAATTCATGCGGATCAAAACTAACCGGCTCTTTAAGCCGGGCAACAATTGCTTCCCCGGTGAATTCATCAAGCCAGAAATGATTTCCCATAAACGGAATTTTGATTTTTGTTTTTACAGAGGTTTCCTCTTCATTAAAAAGAATATAGTAATGTGCCCCATCTTTAATCACATGCCTGTACCGGATATTTTCGGAAGAAGGATTTAAATTCAAATCCGAATTAAGTTTCTTCTGAAGGACAGCAAGCAGTTCAACCGGTTCTTTTGCCAAAATTGCTTTTGGGAATTCTGATGCAAATGGTGAATTTTTATAAATAACAAGCCGTCCGTTTTCTTCAAGTTTTCGAAGTGCAGGCAATACATTTTCAGGCAAATGACTCAGGCCGTCCAGAATTACTAATTTATAATTCATCCCCCCGATATGCACACCTTCTGAATCGGTAGTTGCATCTGTCTCCAAAAGCGACAGTTCGAGATAATTAAAATCGAATTGATTTTGAAAACAGACTTTTGCCGATTTATCGGGCAGCCAGTTGGCTTCGCCCAAAATAGCAATGTCGCAAACCTGGCGCGAATCGGTATTCAGCCAGCTCAACCTTCTGCAGGCATCGGCATAAGGTTTGTAATTGCCCCACCACTGGGCATTCGGACCAACATCAGGCGGACGCTCATCATAACGGGCCCCACGTACCGAATAGTAAAATGCATGCGGGTACAACAGATTTTGTCCTCTGACAAAACACCAATTCGCCAGCCAAACCATTTCGTCGTAAGTAAGGTTATGCCCATAAGCTCCGTAAAGTTCGTTGGAGTTACGGCGGCGGTTCAGATGTACCATGGCACTCGACGCGTTTTTTGCCATCGTTGAATGTTCACCGTTTAGGGCTTTTTCTCCCGGTTCTACATACCGCCACACCAAATCCTGTCCCGGAATCTGAAAATATTTTTGCGCTCCGAGATCCATCGATCCAGCGGGGTGACCCGTGAGTGCAATGTCATGATCCTGACACCATTTTCCAAGTCTTCCGTAATAGTTTTCTTCAAGGCAAACAGCAACTGCCCTATGGTAATCGGTACGGTGCTGTTTCCATTCAGGAGTTTCTTCGTACCATAAATCAGCAAAAAACGGAGTAAAATCGTAACCCAGAATTTTACTTATCTGAGGAACAAGATTGACATTTCCGGGAACCATTCCCTTTTTGTTACCACGCCCAAGGGGATTTGGTTCGTCGGTGAACACTGCAATTACGGTTTTGCCAAAGTATAAACCAAAATTGGTTGCAAACTTATCGTAAACCAATTCAATAAAACTTGAAACGGCTTCAGGATTTAAGATGTCACCGGCCGGCGGAGTATCCTCTTTTCCCTTTTCTTCGTCGAGCCAGTGGAGCCCCCTTATATGACCATTGGACGGACATTCAATAACAGCCATACGTTTTCCATTAGGCCTGTTGATTATAGTTACCAGCTTCCACCCTTCTTCGAGTTGAGGTTCTTCATTTAATTCTAAGTCGATTTTGGCAAGCCCCCGGGCTGCATGTTCTGGATTTCGTTCAACCACCTGGCCCTCACACGAGCCGGAAGGATAGGAGCCCTCATCGTACAGAATTACTTTCATGTTTCTTCGAGCTGCCTCTTCGATAGCCACTTTCATAAAGCTTAGCATTTCGGAGGAAAGAAATTTCATATCGGAAGGAAGCCCCATTCGCGGATGAATAACAAAACCATAGACTCCGTGTTCGTCGAATTCCTTTATTTGCCGAAGTATTTCATCAGTTTTCAACGTATCGTTCCAAAACCAAAACGGCATTAATGAAAATTCCCGTGGTGGATCGATAAACTGTTTCGGTATTTGCTGTCCCGATAGCATACTGGGAAGCAAAAAGCACGCGAATAAAACATTTCTTATTAACAAGTTCATATCCTGGTTTTATTGGTTTGAAACTAAAATTAGTGTTTAAATCCAACTACTTTTCAAGTTGCATTACTCTTTTTATCGCTGCAGGAATTTCATCCATTGATTCAAGAAAAACCACTTTCCCGTTTTTCGTTGAGATCAACTTTGAACTGTTTATGTCGGCTCCGTTATACGTTTTTCCATTGAGATTCAGAATACCATCGGAAACCAGCATTTCAGTTTTATCATTGTTCCAAACCTGAATGTTTGCCGGTTTTGAAGTATTTAATTGTGCTGAAATGTTCCAGTTCCCAACCGTATAAATTCCGTCGCTGTTTTGTTTTACTTGCTGAAAACTTCCATCCGGTTTTATCTGGAAAATTGCCAGAAAACGCATTTTTTCCGACTTCTCTTTATTTATTCCTGAAAAATGCCATTGATTAGCGAACACGATGGTATCGCCTTCTTCATCCACTTTGTTTGTCCAGTTATCCACCGGAACCGAAAACTGATCGGTAACCTGAAAATCGATATCGGAAGATGAAAAAAGAGAAACTTTAGCTTTTGCGAGATCACTTTCTGCATACATTGCTTTTTCCGCAGGAAGAACTTCAAAACCCTTATCGTTATGCAGTAACCAGCTCCATTGCGCTTTATGGTCAGCCTCCAAGTCATCATAAATTACAATAATTGAAGGACGAAGCATGATGTAGTAACGCCGGAAATGTTTCACGCCAAGCTCGGTTTTTTCTTTGTCGAATTCACCTGAATAAGCGTTGGAAGCATCGCCGACAGCATACGATATCTTGTCTCCGTGCAGAAAACGGGGAATCCAGCCATACGCGCCATCGCTAAACGGTTGCCCTTGTCCGTCGATTAAAATTCCGTTGTGTCCACGAGTATCTTTATACCATCCCAGAAAGTGTGGATCGCCCATGGCAGGCCGGTAACCGGTATTATAAAATAACCTTTTGCCTCCATAGGCAATATTAAATGTATTCTGGTCGGCATGTGTGTGTGCCAGCGAGCCAAACGGGCTGCTTCGTATTGAAAGCATCAGGTTTGTTGGAATATTCTGAAGAGATGTATTCATATAAACATCGCCAACATCCGGGAATTGGGCAGCCTGGGGAAGATCAAACTCTTTAACCGGCTCTGGCAGATTCTTCTGATAACCTCTTTGGATTCGATACCAACGAAATTCATCGTCATCGGTGATATTTTGTCCGAAACTGGCTGCCACTTCAGTTGAATACCACAAAGCATAAGGATCCTGAAACATTCGGGCTGCCGCATCGGCAAAACCTGCATAATTTATTGTGGGTTCAGGATGCTTGTTCCCATCATTACAAAATCCGTCGGCCAGCGATTTTGGCGGAAAAGCATAAATCAGCCAGCGTGGATTGTTTTTATACCATTCTGACCACATAAAATCAACGCCCGTCAAATCGTTGAAAATAGATGAAACATCATACATCGTTAACGTATTCATTCTGAAATAGCCGGTTCCGTTAATCCAGGCTCCGTCTTTGTCAGCCATTTTTGGCGCCTGTGCAATCCATAATTCGTATATGTATTCCAGCCACAAGTTGGCTTCTTGAATTTCACCTGAAAAAGCGATAGATGTATATAGTAACCGGTGAAGAATATGCTGCCATACATGCATTGATGAAGAACGGCTTTCCACCTGGCTTTTCCACAAGTTATAAAACTGGCTTGCCCTGATGGATGCCTGTTTCATGATAAAATCCCGTTCCTCCTCTGTCAGCAAGTCCCAAAAGGTGTCAACGCCAACTGCTGTTCCGGCCATAATTCCTGCATCGCCAAAATTACTTGCATGTGATGGCCCGTTTGGATCCCATTCTGAAACGCTTAGCATCCAGTTTTTTGCAGTTTCGAAATAGGTTTTATCTCCGGTCAAAATATATGCCTGCGACAAAGTCACAATAACATCGTAAACTTTCCAACCAACTTTTTTACTTGATAGTAGCGCAATTTTGTCGTTTTCAAAATCATTTTTCCCTTCAAATGTTGGAAGTAGCGATTCTGCCGAAGGAGGATTTTTCCCCACATAGCTGTTCGCTTCCTTAACAATTGTTTCAGATTCTTTGTATTGTTTGGCCCTCTTTCGAAATTCGTCCAACCCGGCTTTTGTAACCAAAACCCTTGGGTGTTCAACAGGAATGGCATTCAGGACTTTTTCAATTTCGGGAGTATTGAACAAGGGTATTGAAGGTGTAATTTGGAACGAATCGACCGGATTCCATTTTCCACCTTCAGTTTTGTATTGCCAGTACCACATTCCATTTTTAAGAACTTTATGTGGGTTGAAAATAGCATACGGAATATTATTTTTTTCAATTAACTGAGTACTGAAATCTTTCGAAGTAGAAAGCCTGACACTGTATTTTCCTTTTTTCTTCGATGGCCATTCCATACTCGGTGAATTAAATCCGGGCTCTTCGCCCGCAGAAGGAGTTGTATAAAACCTGTACCTCGGATATATCACTTTTGGAAACTCTTTTTCTTGCTTTCCAATGTCGGAAATCTGAAAAGAGGTAAGTATAAAAAAAGCAATGATTAAAATTGTGAAATACTTCATTTTATTGGATTTAATTCTGATTAATATTTGCCAACCAATGCTGGTATTGCAATTCCAACTCTTTAACTTTTTCGGGATATTTGCCTGCCAGGTTGGTGGTTTCTCCCGGATCTTCATCAAGATTGACCAGGAAAAGTTTTTCGATAAAAACAACATCTGGTTGGCCCGTATCATGAGGGTTTCCCAACAGTTTCCATTTTCCTTTACGGGCTACCCACATATTTTTAAAAGCCCAGCAATATCCGTCGGAATGTGCAGTTTCGATTTTGGCATTTTGAATTACAGGAACAAGACTTTTCCCGTCCAGATTTTCGGGATTTATTGTAATACCGCACAATTCAGCCAGTGTTGGAAACCAGTCGGTATTCACAGCAAACTGATCGCGAACCTCACCTTTCTGAATTTTGCCCGGCCAGCTGATAATCGCCGGAACACGGATTCCACCTTCAAAAAGGCAGGCTTTGGCTCCACGGTAAATTCCGGCACTTCCACCTCCAAAATGGGCGCGTTCTTCAGTTGAATATCCGTTGTCTGATTGAAAGATAATAATGGTGTTTTCTGTAAGACCCAAATCGGAAACCTTTTTGAGCAACAATCCGATTTTATCGTCGAGGGTTGAAACAAAAGCTGCGTACAAATCACGCGGATAAGCTACACCTTTTTCCCTGTAATATTCAAGCCATTTTGGATCGCCCTGGTACGGGTAGTGCGGCATATTAATGGCGAAATAAAGGAAAAACGGATTTTCAGTGTTTTGTTCCATGAACTGCCCCGCTTCCTTTACCATTAAATCAGGAAAATATTCACCGGGATAGAAAACTTCTTTCCCGTTACGGAATAAATCGTGGCGGTTAGGCCCATTCCAGTAGAAGAAATGTGAATAATTATCGATACAACCTACCAAATGTCCAAACGAATATTCAAATCCCTGGGCGTTTGGGCTCATTTCGGGTTGATATCCTAAATGCCATTTACCGATATGAGCTGTTTTGTATCCGGCATCTTTAAACATTTCGGCCATGGTGTAGCGGTCTCCCGGCATTCCAGCATGACTTTTGATATTGGCACCTGCATTGCCGGGCACGCCTGCTCTCTGGGCTGTTAACCCGGTGAGCAGAGAAGCTCTTGAAGGCGAACAAACCGGAGCTGCATAGAACTTTGTAAAAGATATACCATTTTTGGCAAGCCCGTCGATATTGGGAGTTACCAGGTCTTTAGCACCAAAACAGTTTAAATCGATTGCTCCCTGATCATCAGAATAAATAATGATTACATTGGGTTTACCCTGAGCGTATAACTGACTGTTTAACACCAGAAATGCGGCAATAAACAGATATTTTAAACATATTTCTTTCACTTTCTTTATTTTTATCTTGAAACCTCCGGGAGGCCTGATTTCCATTCATTGAACAACTGCGCCAGTTCCTTCACTTTTGCAGAGTTTTGTAGGGCTAGATTTTTAGTTTCCGTCGGATCGTCATCAATGTTGTATAAATCCCAGGGGTTATCCAACCCTTCTTTTACGATTTTATATGAATTGAAATAAACGGCCTTTCCGTCACTCCATTCCCAGAAAATGGGATTTTCCCGCTGCGGATTTTCTCCATAAAAAGCAGGAAGCAGGCTTTGTCCCTGCATTGGCGTTATTTGCTGATTATTGAATTGTGTTGGATATCTGGCTTTGGTTAAATCGACCAATGTTGCCATGATATCGATAAAATGGCCGGGAAAATCAGATAAGGTATTCGCCTTTATTTTTGAAGGCCACCAGGCAATCAGCGGGGTGTTTATTCCACCTTCGTAACTGTAATTCTTAAAAAACCGAAAAGGTGTGTTTCCCACGTTGGCCCAATCTTCGCCTAGTGAAGCCCAGCGGGTCATTGTCCCAATTTCGCCGTAATCATCGGCGATGTTAACCATCTCTGCAGATGCGCCATTATCCGACATAAACAGAATAAGTGTATTTTTTTCCTGGCCAATTTCTCTGAGTTTAGCCAGTACACGTCCAATGTTTTGATCCAAACGGTCAATCATGGCAGCGTACACTTCCATTTTACGAATTTCATCACGACGCACAGAATCTTCCAGTTTTTCCCAGTTCTGATAAGTAGGTTCAGAGAGTTTAAATGATTTATCAAGCAAGCCTGATTTCAGTTGTTTCTCATAACGGGCCTTTCTTATTTTTTCATAACCTTCATCATATTTCCCTTTGTATTTAGCAATGTCTTCGGGCCACGCCATTAACGGATCGTGCGGGGCATTGTAGGCCAGGTACAAAAAGAAAGGCTGTTTTTCGCTTTTATATTCTTCGAGCCAGTCGACCGCGTGGTTGGTAAAATAATCGGTGGTATAAAAATCTTTTGCTTCCGGAGTGTATGGATTATACATCACACTGTCGATGCACCACGAACGCACTGTTTTTTTCCCGGGAGCGCCTTTTCTTGCAGGAGCGCCTTCGCCGGGACGCTGATTTCCGGGATTGAAATAGTTACAGGCTCCGTCTTTTAGCCCGTAATAGCGATCGAATCCGCGGGTAACCGGATTTTCCAGACCATGATGTTTTCCTGACCACAACGTCCGGTATCCGGCGGTTTTTAAAACTTCGCCTAAAGTAACTGCATTTGTAAGCGGCTGTTTAAAATTTTTAGCATATCCGTTTTGCTGAGCATAAACCCCGGTCAACAAACAAGACCGCGAAGGAAAACATTTGGAGGTATTGTGAAATTGCCTGAATCGTATTCCTTCATCAGCAAGTTTGTCGAGATTTGGTGTTTGCACTTCACTTCCGTAACAACCAATATCCGACCAGCCCAAGTCATCGGCACAAATAAGTATGATATTTGGTTTTTCCTGTGCTTTAGTTGTTCCTTGAAAAATTAAAAGCAAAACCAATAAAGACTGTCTAATTCCAAGTTTCAGGTTCATTTTCGATTAATTTTCAGTTTTTAATATTTCTTTATACTCCGGCCGGTTTTTCCATTGTGGAAAGTACGGCTTGTATTCGGGTAAAGTAACCCAGCTTACATTATACCCGTTTGGTTCGGAAAACCCATTTGGATAATCCTTTCCGGCATCGCTGTTATCCACCGAATTACTCCATTTCAGAAAAATTTTTATCATCTGTTTTGCAACCCCACTTTCCCCATCAATAATATTTTTTGTCTCGTTCGGGTCTTTTCCCAAATCGTACAATTCAAAGTTGTTTTTGCTGATATCGGTTGCGACGAGTTTATAATTATTATCCACAAGGGCGCCTTTTCCCTGATACCGGAAAGGAATTGGCTTTTCGCGTTTTTCCACATCTACAGTAAAAAGCTTCTTGATGCTGCTTCCATCAACGGGCTGAACCATCGCTGATTTTGGTAAGCCAAGAATATCGGCAATGGTTGGAAAAATATCCATCGTTGATGCAGGAAAATCAGTTATCCGGCTCTGTTTGATAACAGCGGGCCATTCGATAATGCAAGGCACACGCAAACCCCCTTCATAAATCTGACCTTTATATCCGCGAAGGCCTCCCACGGTTTCCGGGCCAAAATTGGGTAACCCGCCATTGTCGCTGTTAAACCAAACCAGTGTATTTTCTTCCAGATTCATCGAACGCAGACCTTTTCGTAAATCGCCAATGCTTTGATCTATGTTTACCAGTTCGCCATAATGATTCTGAGCTTTTTCATCGAGCACTTCAAATATTTTCCTGTCTTTTTCTTCGGCTCTCCACGGTGCATGCGGACTTCCAAACCAAATAACAACAAACAGTGGTTTTCCATTGTCCTTTTCTTTTTCAATAAAACGAAGTGCTTCATCGACAACAATATGTGACGATTCGCCTTTTATTTCAACAAACTCCCCGTTGTGGCTCATAATTGGATCGATATCAAAAAAGTTGGTTACCGAAAGCCATTCATCAAAACCCAATTGACCTGGATTTCTTTTATCGCTTTTCAAAATCGGGACCCCCGGCCCACGAAGACCATTTAAATGCCATTTGCCAAAGTGTGCTGTTTTATACCCTGCCTGTTGAAGCGCCTGAGCGAGTGTTTTTTCCTGTGTACACATGGCATAACCGTGCGCATAAACCCCCGTGCGATCGTTGGAACGGCCGGTTAAAACACTGGCACGGGTTGGTGAACAAACAGGAGCGCCAGCATAAAACCGATTAAAACGAATCCCGCTTTCAGCCATTTTATCAAGATTTGGAGTTTTAAGGATGGGATGATGATTGTAACCGGTTTGTCCCCAACCCTGATCATCAGACATGACAAGGATAATATTTGGCCGGTCTTTCCCGATTGCCGAAAAAGTCAGAAATCCATTTATTACAAGAATCAACAAAAATGCTGTCTGTTTCATTTCAATTTAAATTATTTATCCAATGTCCAAACTTTAAAATCCCGGTAACGAAAATGCGTCCACTGCATCTGCCGGAACCCCATTTTTCCATCCTGCCAAACGGGTTGCGTTTTACCGTCGTCCGTCCAGTCGATTATTTTACGGTCATCCACGAACATTAAAATATGCGCATCATCTTTTATCAGTGTTATTTTATGGATTTTAGTTGAATGAACCGGAATTCCGGGTTCACCCACCTGAACGACCTCAAAACCCTTGTTTTTTCGCAAATGGGCCACTTCCCGCTCACGGTTGTCTTTTCCGTTGGCATAATACGAAATATGATAGTTATTGAAATAATCACTTTTTGTGTATTGCTTAAAAGTGCCGTCGCGTTTTGGAAATGAAGGGTCAAAAATGCTTTCACTGTTATCGCCTTTTGCAGAAAAGAAGATGATGACCAACCCGGCATCGATTTCAAGGTTTTGGAGTTCCCACTGGGCAATAAAACTGCCGGGGAAATCTTTTGGGCACCAGAACACATGATGAAACTCTTCTTTCGGAGAATACATCTCCATCCATCCATCTTTAAATTCAGTAATTCCAGGGCCTTCCATAATCCAGTCTTTTACATCAGCTTTCGATGCTAACGGATTTTCATAAATCAGCGGTCCTTTGTGAAAATCATTGATTACATTTTGAGCAGACAATTGCAGAGCCAAAAGACAAAATATGCCCAGTATCAATATTTGATGAGAATATGCTTTTTGAATAGATTTCATTTAGCCTGCCTTTTCGGTTTCCAAAATTTTCTTTAACCTCACCAACGCTTCAATGTAGTAATAATCTGCGTAAATAATGGGGATATCCACTTCAACATTTTTGGGTTTATTCCCGGTTGAATGAAGCAAAAAAGCATCGTTTTTTGTCCCACTTCTGTATGCAGGCGACGAAAGTGACCATAGCATTTTTTCGGCAGCATCCCGATAATAACTTTTATCCGGTTCATTTTTATCGAGCCCTGAAAGTTCAAGAAGAGCAGAGGCAACAACAGCTGCAGCCGATGCGTCCCGCACTGAATTTGGAATTTCCGGATCATCAAAATCCCAATAAGGCACAAAATCGGCAGGAAGCCGTTTCAGGTAAGCTGCTGTTAATTCCTTGGCTGTTTGAAAATATTTTTCGTCACCGGTTTCCCTGTAACACATCGTGTAGCCATAGATTGCCCAGGCCTGACCGCGAGCCCAAACTGAATTGTCAGCATAACCCTGGTGTGTGCATTTGCGGATGCATTCACCTGTTTTATCATCGTAAACCAAAACGTGCCAAACGGTTGAATCGGGCCGAATATGATTTTTTATAGTCACATCCGCATGCGATACAGCCATGGTTGAATATTGGGACTTTCCTGAAATATCAGAAGCGACAAACAGGAGTTCCAGGTTCATCATGTTATCGATAATGGTGTTGTGCGGAGCGTACAGTTTTGACTGAACCTGTGCCGGCCATGATAATATTGTTCCAACATTTTTATTAAAAAGCGTTGTAAGTGAATCGGCAGCTACTTTCAGAATGGCTGCATATTCCTTATTTTCTGTCAGCCTGAACGCATTTCCGTAACTTGAATTAAAAATAAAACCCAAATCGTGGCTTCTTACCTTTGCATTAAGAATCGGTTTAATTGTTTTTGTGAATTTTTCGGCTTCTTGTTTTACCTTATCATTTTGTGTTCCTTCGTAAACATACCAAAGAATTCCGGCCCAAAATCCGCTTGTCCATCCGCCAGCCTGTTTTGCTTCCCAATGGGTTTCACCGGCAGGAATTGTCCGCGGCGATTTATCAGATTCGCCAAGGTTGTTTAGCGTTTGCAATGTTTTTGCCTCGCAGTAATTAATGGCTTTTTGAACATCCTCAAGGACCCACTCTTTTTGAATGTTATTTTTCATTTTCAGCGTTGGAGAAAAATGCTGCGCCTCAGCTAAAAACGTTGAAAAACAGACCAAAATCAGTAGTAAATATATTTTAATTATGACTTTTGTGTTCATAGTATTCCTGTTAAATCGGCAATAAAAACCTGGCGGTTTCCTTCGGGTGCACCATTAAAACACACCTTTTTATAATTATGGTTCCACACCGGATGAGGATCGAGTTTATAATGACTTCCGGGTTCTCCTTTTTTATATGCATTTCCATTGTTTCCAACATCCGTTGGAACAGAACAAACCATTTGTTCTTCATCGGTATTCAGATCGATTAAACGAATAGGTATCTCATTTTTGGGAGAAGCAATCCATTTTTGCTTTGGATAGGTATCAGCCAGCAAATACGACGAATCGGGATTCACGCTTGCATGACCACTCCCCAGATGCATTTCAGACAGAATTTTAAAACCGGAACCATCGTATTTAAATTGGCAGAACATCATATTTTCGTACCCTAGCCAACGTGGAATACAATTCATAATTACGTGTTCCCCATCCGGATGCCAGTTGGGATGGTTCCCTGATCCTCCGGATTTTGCCTTTTGGTTCCAGTGTTCACGGGTGAGGCATTGTTTCAGGTTGCTGCCATCAGCATTCATCGAAAAGAGCGAAGCATCACGTCCATCGTTGTTAACAAGTCCGCGCATTACCTGTAATATTCTTGTATTTTGCTTATTGAATTTCGAATGAAACAGGTAAAGAATACTTTTGCTGTAATAATCCAAATCCTCATCAGGGCCTTCCACTTTTGAAAGAAATTCGGGAAAGCCAGCCAGCAATTCGGTTTTGTTGGTTTCCAGATTTGTTTTCCAAAGGCCTTCCTTTTCAAAATCGGCTTTGCTAAATGTCCCTGGTTTATTGTATTCTTTGTCGGGAACAGCATATCCATACTGATGTATGTTCATGGTGAGCAGATTGGGGCTGATTATTATTTTCTCATCAGAAGAAATATCGTATTTGGCTCCTGAATAAGCCCTGGTTTCACCTGTTTCAACATGGATACGGACACAAACCGGTTTTTCGTTAATAATATCGTTGCAATACAAATATTTCCCCGATTGCTGCCCCCACTGCACATTCGCCCCTAACTGAAAAGACCAGGCTTTGGTTTTATAAACAGTTTCGATGGTTTCATTTTCAAGATCGATGACACAAACTTCGGCAATATCGCCCCACCCGGGAGTTTTTCCCTGATAAGGAACTTTGGTTACAGCCAATAAACGGTGATCTATACTCCACGGACAAACATCATAAAAAGTATGTACATAAAAGCCATCATCGGGTGTTACGCAGGTGACCGGAGCCAAAAAACGGCCCGGCCTGTACGCCCTGAATTTATATTGTTTTTTATTACTTTTTCCATTCTGTAATACCCAGGCCCCTGGAGCAATTAGCAGAGCAGAAAGACCTGCCGATGTTCTGTTTATAAATTGTCTCCTTTTCATTATTTGCTGATTTTCTTCGGTTTAAATTCAGGCAATTGCCAACTTAAATCTTCAGGAAGTTGTTTTCCTTTTTTCACTCCGTAGTAATTCTTTTCATTTGCAGGATGATCTATCGGTGAAATAACTGCTGTTACATTTTCATTGCCGGGTAAAAGCAGAATTTCTTCGCCTTTTTTTAAGTCGGTTCTAAATTCTCCATTGCTAATTTTTTCCAATTTTGTTTTACCCGGGTTTGATACCTGCCAGGCTTCTTCCCAATCCGGAACTTTAATAACACATGGTTCTCCGGTAAGGCTTTTTACCGAAATCCATACAGTTTTTCCCTGTTCTTTGGAAGCGCTGACTAAAAATCCGCCTTGTGCTGCCAAATGATAAAAAGAGGCATTTTCCCATTTTTCAGGAACAGCCGGAAATATCCTGATTTTGTTCCCCCAGCTTTGAATAAACATTTCAGTTATTGACGCGGCCGCACTCAACGGTGTTTCAATGGTTGGATTTTTACCTCTTTTTTCGGTGTACATGGTATTGGGAAATACTATTCCTTTACCGCCATCTCCGTTTAAAAACTGCTGTAAAAGTTGATTTGCCGAATTGCCATCGCCAATTGCCGCATATAAAGCTGCGCCCCCGGCATAGGAAAAACCTGTTAGTTTATCGCCATTTTCAACCGAAAGCCAGTGCTTAACCGATTTTTCACACAGTTCTTTATTTTCAGGAATCTCAGGGTTTAACTGAAACAATGGGTATAAGGCAAGTAAATGAGAAAAATGCCGGTGGCTCACATCAACCAGTTGATTACTACCAATCATCAGTCCATTTTCATCCACGGGAAACGGGACAAGTTTTTCAAGCTTTCGTTTCCATTGCACAACCTGTTGTTGACTGGCATTAAACTTTTCGTTGGTTTCAATAAGTGAAGTAAGCAACCAACGAATAAGCGCAAGGTTATAATTTGTATTCTCAAAAAGCGTAAAACTCTTGTATTCGGGAGAACCCATCGGAAGTAATTCAAATTGACCTGCTTGATTTACCTTTTCCATTTCATCGTAGGCTTTTACCATTTTTGTGGCTTTTGGTACCCATTTCTCCTGAATTGATTTCCAGTCTCCCCGGTAATTGTAATACAGCCAGTAATTATGCAAAGCCCAGGCTAAATCACCCAGTTTTTCTTTTTCGAATGTAGCAAGCAATGCTTCAAAATTTTCATCCAGAAGGCGGATTAAATTCTCGGCAAGTTCAACATGATTGCTGGCATAAAAAGGCCAGTAAGTAAGTTGGAGGTTCAGGTTCCACCAGATTCCGGGCCATTGTGTCATTTGGAAAAAAGGTCCCAGCAAATCAATGGCAGGACCATCGGCCCGCGATGCAGAAGCCAT
The DNA here is from genome assembly GCA_041393215.1 of Draconibacterium sp. Taxonomy (GTDB): domain Bacteria; phylum Bacteroidota; class Bacteroidia; order Bacteroidales; family Prolixibacteraceae; genus Draconibacterium. The sequence goes on along the minus strand of JAWKKP010000014.1, from coordinate 176,320 downwards.
CTTGTACATCTGAATCCAATAAAATGATTCCATTCGGGCATCGGGAAACGAAAGAAACGATTCCGGATAGAATTGATGCCACCAGTTGCGATGTGACGTTTTTAATGTATCTAAATTCACTTTAGAAGCTTCAAGACCTTCATTCTTTGCCACGGTTTCGGAAACTCCTGATTTCGGGACCTCGTTGGCGATTGAAAGGTAAAGCACTGAATTTGTTTTGTTGTCGTTTGCTTTTTCAGTCCATGCGGTGGCATAATCTCCGCCTGCGAGTAAGGGCTGAACACATACCGAAACCGCCCCTGTGTTTTGAATCCATGGGTCGGGATTTGTCACATATCCTTTGTTTCTATTTTGATTTGGCCGGGTTTGCACTCTTGGCGAAGCCGGGTTTCCAGGGCGAAAATCCCATTTCCATGGTAAATACAGGTTTCCTTTCTTTTCGGTTGAAGTTACCTCAACAATATTGAGCATCCTCTCATGATGTGTTATGGCAGTAAACGAGATTTCACCAAGGTCAGTACTGATTTTCCCGGTGATCTCGGCATTCCATAAATCGAGTTTCATGGTGCCGGAAATGATTTTGCCGGCAGGGTGTAAAATTAATTTACCAATATCGAGGCGGGGATAATCAAGCATAACAGTTGCTCCGTCTGCTCCAATTGAGGATTTTTTGTCGGCCGCTTTACGGTGGTCGGTCACATCCTGTCGCCCCAGTTGAAAAACGATTCCGTTCTCTTTCATATTCACGAAAATCATCATTCCCAACTGGCCATTTCCACAAAAGGCACCTTCGTTCCATTGTAAGGGTAAGTCTTCCCAAACCAAATCGTGTTGGGCCATAAAAACCGGCCAGTCGATTTTTGGGGTCACCTCGCCTTTCACTAAAAAGATAAAAAAGAGGGAAATCATCAACAAATACAATTTTAATCCTGATGCGCCCAATTTGATATCTTTATTAATAAATTTCATTCCCTCTCTCTGAATAGCTTTATAAATTCCTTTTACACTTATTTATCTTGTATTTTAATTTCAAACACTACAAGTCATCATCATCATCCTGATTTTTTGACTTTTTTATTTTTTTCTTTTTGGGCTCTTCTTTGAACGCCATTTTCGGAAAAACTTCCCTGAAAGTTGAAATCAATTGTAGCTGTTCTTCATTCAATTCATTTTCAGAAACGACGTTCTCTTCCAAGGGGTCGACACTGATGTGATAAATTTCCCCGGTCTCATAGATTTTCCAGTCGGCGTTGTGAACGAAACGCCTTTTTTCGAATCCACTTTTTTGAGGATCGTAATGGCAAAACAACCAGTCTCTTGGCGTAAATTCATCACCAAGCATTTGCGGCAAAAAGCTGATTCCATCGGTGACAAATGTTTCAGGCAACTGAATTTCTGCGGCATCGCAAATGGTAGGCAGAAAGTCAGCAAAATCAACCAAATTATCATTTACCTGACCCGCTTTAATTTTTCCTTTCCAATATGCGACTAACGGCACATGAATTCCATATTCGTTGGTCAGGCCTTTCATTCCGGGAATTTTACTTCCGTCTTTCATGGTTGAAAAAATTCCTCTTCCGGTGCCGTTATCACCAGTAAATAAAATGAGCGTATTTTCAGCAATTCCCAGTTCGTTTACTTTATCAATAATTTCCCCAACATTTTTATCGACATAAGCCATTTCACTCTTAAAATAAGCCGTATCGGCTCGGCTTCCACCGGGTTCACCTTTGGGTACAACCTTAAAATCCTTGTAGTCTTGCCCATTTTGGGGAGTCGGCACAAACGGCCTGTGAGAAAGCACCATTGGATAATATATAAGAAACGGCTTGTCTTTTTTGCGTTCCATGAAATTCGTAATGAAATTCACAAACAGTTTGGGACCGTATTCGCTGTTGCTGAATTTTTTCTTAACGCCATTTTCAACCAGCCTGGGATTTTTGTAACGTTCATTGTAGGTTGAAGCGGTGTCGACAATATTCCATAAGAGATATTCATCAAATCCGGCTTTGTATGGAGCAAACTCATCGCCCCGAAGTTGCCATTTTCCGGCAATACAAGTTGAATATCCTTCCGATTTCAGAATATGTGCAAAGGTGGTTTCATTCAAATTCAGATATCCCCAACGCTCATAATTCCTGAAATTCGATTTCCCGGTCATTATTTTCACCCGCGAGGGGCTGCATAAGGGTTGGGAATAACATTGTTCAAATTTTACCCCTTCCTCTGCCATCTTGTCGATACGTGGAGTTTTGTAACTGGCACTTCCATAACATCCAATCGTTTCAAAGCCAATGTCATCAGCCAGAATCAGAATAATATTTGGTTTTTGCCCTTGTTGCTTTTGTTCTGTTACGGAGCAGGAAAAAACGCCCCAACTTAGGCAGATAAAAAAGGGCAAAACAAAACGTATGATTCCTGTCTTTTTCATAAGTACCGTTTTTAATATGTTATTTCACATCATCGACCGGTGATTTGTTTTCCGGTAAACTAATTTCCCCAATCCTTGTTTGGCGAAGGTCCCATTTTTACTTTTAGTTTGCCGCCAGTTACCATATCGTTGTGATTAATCCAGCATTTTTGTATGGTTTTATCATTAAATGAAGCTGATTGTATGTACACATTTTCGGCACTATTATTTTGAATTTCGATATCAAATTCTTTCCCCGGATAGTAATTGGGATCGAGTTTAATTTTTACTTTGTCGAAAATAGAACTGCCTAGCTGATATTGTGGATTTTCTTCTGTCCCTCCATTCATTTGAAACAACCCGATTTTATAAAGAACAGCCAAAGCTCCCATTAAGCCCTGATCTTCGTCGCCATTGTAACCGGTTTCGGGTGAAAGACCGCTAAAAGCCGCCGCCAGTACTTTCCTCGACCAATATTGTGTTAACCACGGATGTTCCAACTGATTAAACACATAGGCGGTTTGGATGGACGGCTGATTTCCGTAATTGATTGGTACACGGCGATATTCCGGATGAACTTCCTTGCTATGGGCTGTGCCCGAAGTAAATCCGAGTTTTTCAGCCTCACGAAATGATTTATCCAGTTTATCGGCTGCAACTTCATTGCCTCCCATTAATTTTCCCAAACCCGGCAAATCGTGAGGAACAAACCAGGTTGCCTGCGCTCCATTTGATTCTACAAATCCGTTTTGATATTCATACGGATCGTAGGGACTACGCCATTTCCCGTTGATATCTTTTGGGCGAATCCAACCGCTTTCCTTATCATACAGAATTTTATAATTACCGGAACGTTTTGTAAAATATTCGTAATCATCGGAATGCCCCAGCGCTTTTGCCAGTTGAGCCAAAGTCCAGTCCTGATACGCATATTCGAGTGTTTGCATGGCACCATCCTGGTGAATTCCGAATTTACCGTCAGGTAGCGGATAAGGAACATATCCGTTTTCGAGATAGTATTTTAACCCGCCTCCTTTATTTGTTCTGTGCTCGTAACCGGCTTTTTCCATAATTCCGCCAGGCATATGATTTTTCTTTAGCGCCTGATAAATTTCTTCGGCATTTTCTTTTTTTAGGATACCTTTTTGAAATGCAGCCACAAAAAACGGGGTGGAAGAAGCTCCGGTCATCACATAAGTGTAGTTTCCGCCGGAAGGCCCACGTGGAACAAGGCCACCATCTTTGTAATACTGCATAAATGATTGTATAAACTCTTCAGCTATTTCAGGGTAAACCAGTTGCCAAAGCGTATTTAAAGTCCATTGCGCTCCCCAAAATGAATCGGAATTGTACTGGTTAAATTGCGGTTTCCCATTTTTATCCAATGGAATTTGACCTATTCTGAACGCCTCTCCTGTATTATCGGGATAAGCGCCATTTACATCGCTAATAATTCTGCGTCCCTGAAGAGCGTGCCACAAATCGGTGTAAAATCTTCGCTGATCTTTTTCCGTACCACCTTCAACCAATATGCGGCTGAGCATGTTGTTCCATTCCTCTCGTGATTCGGTCACTGTGTTATCGAAATCCCAGCCGGGTAATTCGGTTGCCATATTATTAGAGGCATTTGCCACTGAAGTATAAGAAATAGCAACTTTCATCATGACAGATTTTGCGTTTTCAAATTCAACCAGATAATTTCCAGTGGTTTCATCCTTTTGAACCGATTTTATTTCTGTATTGAATTCGACAGAAAAAAATACGGAAACCGGTTTTGGCCTTCGGGTAGTTGGGGTATTTACCAATTGTCCCTGTAATTGTTTTTCATCGGTTTGCCTTAGTGAACCATCAACAATCTTTGAAGGGCCAAGCTCGCCGTTTACATTAAAAACAATAGCTACATTTTTCCCTCCCGGAAATTGATACCGATGAAATCCAACTCTTTTGGTGCTGGTAAGTTCGGCAACAATTCCATATTTTTCGAGCTCCACATAATGGTATCCGGGAACTACCTTTTCCTTTTTATGATTAAATTTCGAAGAATAATCACTAAAAATATCCATCTTATTTTTTTCAGGGAGAACCACCGGCATTACTGATAGCCCTGAAAGCTGCCATGCGTGAATATGACTAAAGCCTTGTATCGTATCAGTGTTATAAAGATATCCGCTTCCCCAGGCGCCTGAGGTTTTTGTATCGGGGCTAAGATTTACCATTCCGAAGGGGCGACATGCAGATGAAAAGAAAAACCAACGTGAATTAGCCGCATCAAGCATTGGATATACAAGTTCAACATGCTGTTCCTTTTCAGCTGCATTGAGCTGTATAAACTGAGTTATAATAATTAATAACAACAATAATCTCATTACCATCCTTTTCATTTTACTCTTTTATTACTTCGTTTCAATTCAAATTAATCTCCGTTCTGTTCGTTATAAATCCCTTTAATTTCCGGTGCCGGATTCTCAGGCACAAACTTTTTTAATCGTTCCTTCATTTCACTGAGTTTCGGATCTTCTGCAAGATTTATCCATTCGTTTGGATCCGATTTGTGATCATATAATTCTTCCTGTCCGTTTCCGTAAGTGATATATCGAAACTGTTCATCTCTTACTGAATGAAATTCCGGTGTCAAACTTGAAATAGCCGGGGTTGTTCTTTGGGTTTCAGAATTTTTCAAGAGTGGAACCAGGCTTTCGCCTTCCAGTTCTTCGGGAGTTGGCAATCCGCACAGTTCTGTTAAAGTCGGGTAAATATCAATAAGGCTTACGGGTTGATTGCTTCTTACATTGGACTGAAATCCCGGGGCATAAACAATGAGTGGAACCCTGGTAACTTCTTCCCATAAAGTTGCTTTTCGCCAGTGTTCCTTTTCTCCTAAATGCCAGCCATGATCGCTCCAGAGTACGATAACCGTATTTTTTGCATATCTGCTTTTCTCCAGAGTTTCGAGCAAACGGCCGAATTGTGCATCGGCATACGAAACTGATGCAAGATAAGCCTGCACAGCTTCGTCCCATAATCCTTGTTTAACCATGGCTTCATATTCTTTGTTGCCATTGGTGTTGTTTAAATCGTTATCATCGGTAAAATTGGTTGTTGAATAAGCAACATTTTTACCTGATAACGGAACATCATCGAGATCACCCGCTATAACCGGCGGTAATTCAATGTCTTCGAGCGGATGTTTGTCGAAATACTGTTTTGGTACAAACCACGGAACATGTGGTCTGAATATTCCGCAGGCAAGGAAAAAAGGTTTGTCATGTTTCTGGTTTATCCGTTCACATACCCAGTCAACAGTCTTTCCGTCGAACGTAAGCGAGTCGGGAGAAGAAAACGGCCCCCAGCTGAAACTTCCTTCTAAACCCGATATATTTTCCTTTTCCGGATTCTTTCTGTTTCCAATAATATTTTTGTCCTGATGTTTTGCCTCAAATTCGTCCCAGTCGTTTTCTTCGTAATAAAATTTGTGAAGTATTTTTCCTGAACCAGCTACAAAATATCCGTTTTCTTTAAAGTAACGGTTTAGCGTAAGTTTGTTTTTATACAAATCAAAAGGAGTGTCTGTGTTTTTATAAATCCCTGTGGTAGTTGGCCTTAAACCTGTAATTACAGAAACCCGCGATGGACAACACATAGTTCCGGCACAATGCGCATTGGTAAATAAAACTCCCTTTTCTGCCAACCGGTTGATGTTTGGAGTAATAGTTTGCGGATGTCCGAATAAGCAACCTTCCCAATCATTTAAATCATCGAATACCACAAAAAGTACGTTCGGACGCTCGGTTTTGTTAATCCGCTCACATGAAACAAGATAGAGAGGGATAAATAGTATCAGTAATATTTTTATTCTGTTCATCTTTCTTTCCGGTTTTAAGCTATCACTGGCATTAAAGAACTTCGTATAACTTAGTATGTCAGGTAGTTAATTTACCTGAAAAATTTTCATCTTATTTCACCGTCAAAACCGCATTTTTACTCACCCTACTTTAAAAGGGAGTTTAAATTATCTTCGATAACAATCATCATTTCAGGTTGAGGGAAACCATTGTTTGGCCTTCTTTTTACAGGGTCGTACCAGCCAGCCCATTTTGGATTTTTGTCACCTTCGAGGCTATTTCTATACACAACATCCAAATCCTTCTTTGCATCGCCAAGTAATGACAAAGCTTCCTGTAGTTTTTCCTTGTCTCCTGTTTCTTCAAATGATTTTTTCAGCAAAGCCATTTGGGTGATACGATTCTCGAAAGTGAGTAAATCGAGGTACAACCTTGCCGGCAAAACAATGTAATCGTAATAAAATGTGCTCTCTGGTTTCACAAAGGCTTCACCCTGTTCAGCAAAATCGAAGGCTTGTTTCACCAATTCAGTGCGCCTGGACAAATGTTCAAGGCCTGGCGCAAACCGTTCAAAATTGTAAGGTACCGGAGGCCTTCCGGGTTGTTCGATCGGAACATTTCCAAGATAGGCTAAAATTTGTCCGGTTTCCCATAAATTCTGCACATAACCCACTTTCCCAAATTGTGCTTCATGAAGCTTTTTCATGGAATTGATAGCAAATGGAGAAGCTTTTTCACCAAAGTATCTTTTTGTCCATTCCGAGTAAAATAAATCGCCGTTAAATGCTTCCGGATTACCGGCTGCTTCAGCAAAAGCTTCGATATTCAATAAAAAAGGCCGGAATTGTTGTCCGTTGATTTCCCAATAACGGTTTGCCTGAAATTTATTTACCATTAGTTTCATCACCGAATCAATTTTTTCAGGATAGGGATCATGAATTGTATGATTTTTCCAAAACCCGGCATGCATATAGGTTCCAAAACTGTATCCCTTTGTTGTTTCGGGTAACACAGCAAAACCTCCCCAGCCATCATCCGACCATTCTATAATCCAGTCTTCCGGAGGATTGAACCCTTCGTTGAACATCACCATTGCATCGGAATAAACGGTTGCGAGTTTTATGGCTGACGGATTGTATTCGTTAATGAGTTTATCCAGTTCGACATACACTTCGTTGAAAACTTCAATCTTACTTTCGCCGCAAGCGCTTTTGTATTCCCAGTCCCACACCTGGTTTCGAGGGCGAAGAGAAAAAATGTCGGCTTTACGGATTGGAGTTTTCTCAAAATAATATTGCCAGGCATCAATCCATTCCTTTTTGTTTTCTGACCAGCAATCGGCTTTGGTTTGCGACATTGGTTTTATTTTATATCCAAGCGATAAATCGATATGAACCTTCATTCCCATGTCGTGGGCATAATCGATAAGGCTGTCGATATAACTAAGCCTTATGTCGTATTCAGGCCGTATTTTTTCGTAAACGGGGCGCAAAAAGAATTCGGGCCTGCCAAGCATATCAAACAGATGAATTGCATTATATTTTAACCGTACAAGCGAATTCACCATTTCGGTGTACGACTCCCAGTCATATTCCAGCCATGGATGCTTAAGGTTGGCAAGTTCGTCGACATCGTTTTCAAAATAGCAGAGAATAGGAATTTCGGGAGGTGCAATAATATTATTTGAAAAGTTGTAAGGATCAAAGGGTCTATTCCTGTCAGGCAAATTTCCTGTCCAGTATTCCAGCGGATCGACTCCAAGAATTTTTTTGCAGTAATCGAAAACTGCGTATTGAGTACCCTGAACATCGGAACCGGCCAGAATTATGGCCTGTCCACCATTTTCCAACGTTGCTTTTGCCCATATTCCTCCGCGTGCTCCGGGAAATTTTCCTGTAACAATCAGGTCTTTACTTTTCACCAACCCGGCTATAATATCGTTTGTTTCTTCAGTACCTATTACAAAGACTGTTCCTTTTGGCGGAATCGGTTTATCGGTAGTTATCAGAGATACGGATTTACCTGAGACAGACTCCAAATCCTTTTTAAAAAGGTTCGCAGTGAGTATCTCGACCTTTGAAGCCTTATTTCCGGTAACGATATAAATAATATCCTGATTCGAACATGAAAATGCTAAAATGCCAGTTATCAGGAATAAAAGGATTTTTGTTAATCCACAATTTTTCTCCATCTCCTAAAGAAAAGTTATTTGATAAAAGCAGATTAAACACAGACACATGTATGAACCATGTGCCTGTGAGTACCTAACTAAACTATTATTGCAATGACCAAATGTAATTGAACATCATATACTGCAAGGCTTTGCAGTTGTACTAAACAGTATATGTTTCTGATGTTATTATTTAATAACCGGAATTCTGGGAAATAGGAGGATCAGTCCTGTCAATCTCAGATTGTGGAATAGGACGTAACAAATGATGCTCATCCAAATTACCTTTATTTTTTGTCCAGAAATTCATTCTTTTGGTGCGTTCTATTAATTTTCCTGTGCGTTTCAAATCGAACCAACGGTTAAACTCACCGAATAATTCTCTTGCACTTTCATCGAGTATTAAATCGACGGAAATATTAGAGGCAGTTGCCCTGTATGAAACTGTTTCCATAGAAGTAATGTCTTCAGGATATTTTGCACACAACGGATCGATTCCCTCACCCACAGCGCGATCGATTAACTTGTTGTAATAATTTTCGGCACCGCCAAGCGCTCCGCCTGTTGCACCTTTAACAATTGCTTCGGCAGCAATAAGGTAAGCTTCGGCTGACCGGAACAAGGCAAAATCGAATGTTCCATAACCATCACCATATTCAATATTCGGTTCCCAGAATTTAAACGTAGTAATTGGTGTAGCTGTCAATCGAGAAGCCAGAACACCGCTGATCTCCTGATCTAAATTCATTACTGCATAATTTTTAGTGCCACCTTCATCAATTCCCTTATCAGCTCCAGAAGCAGGTTTATTCCAAGGTGTCCAGTATGCAACAGTATCTCCAACATTGTAACTGACTTTTGCATCAGGATCGGTATAACTATAAGCATAATCGGTTACTTTTTTCAAAGCATATATTACTTCAAGAAAATCATGTTCGTACCTGCTGTCTTTTTGAGGGTCAAAAAGCCGGTATGCTGATGGTGATGGCACATTACGGGGTTGAAACCTGTTGTAATCACTGGTCCTGCCCGGATTTCCAACCAGACCTTCCTGTCCCGGAAAAATGGAATGATACCAATTACCAGGGGTTCCTCCGTCAATTGCGTTGCCATTAGTAAGTAAGTCACCACTGTATTGAATGGCAAAAACTACCTCAGAATTTTTGGCATTTTGTGCCCCGGTATATTGATTTAACGGGTTTTTGGAACGTTTTGGAAATAATGAGCTATATTGAGGAACTAGCGGATAGGCCGCAATAACCTTGTCGGCATAACTAAGCGCCGTGTTAAAATCGGCTGCACTTCCACCCAGTGAATTATTAAAATTCCAGCCCCTGGTAAGATAAACGCGTGCGAGTAAGAACTGGACAGCTCCTTTCGTAACCCTACCATAATCAGTTGCTGTAGCAGGAAGTGCTGCTTCAGCTTCTGTCAAATCTTTAATTATTTGGGTATAGACATCAGCCGCTGGTACACGGACCACATTTTTATCTGGAGTTATAGTTTCAACCAGTGGCATTGGAACATCTCCCCAGGTTTGAACCAGATAAAAATAGCTCAATGCCCTAAGGAATTTTGCTTCAGAAACCCTTATGATTTTTTTTGCAGGGTCGGAGTATTCAATGTTTTCTGACCTTTCAATGGCTGAGTTGGTTCTTCCGATTTCAAGATATAACAGGTTCCAAAAACTTTCCAGCTCAGCTAAAGATGAGTTGTACCGTACATCGTATTGATCCAAAGCCGAACCATCTCCAACAACCTTCTCGTTCCAGTTAGAACCCTGGAAGATATCGGTTCCGTGCAGAACCAGCGGGAATTGTAGAATAATATCGCGCAATGCAGGATAGCATGCTTTTACAAGATCTTCATAACCAGCTTCGTTTACGATATACGAATTTGCGGTAATATCAGTCACTGATTCCTCTTTCAGGAAATCCTGACATCCTACGCCGAGGAATACAAAAACCACGGCCAGCATATAACTATATATTTTAAACTTTTTCATTGAATTATATTTTTTGTGTTTCACAACTTATTTTAAAATGTAATGTTAACTCCGAAGATATAGGTCGAATAAGGAACATCATCCTGATAAGTTCCAGAGTTATATTCCGGATCCATCCACATTTCTCTGTTTTTTACGAAAACAAAAGGATTGTTTGCTTGCAAATAGAATCTTACATTACTAATATTAGCACGATCAAGCAGGTTTTGGGGAAGTGTATAACCCAATGTTAGATTTGATATACGCCAGAAATTGGCTTCCATATATTGTATTGCCTGACGATAGGGCTGAGGCTGCCACACGCCAAAATAATCGTTGGTTGGGTTATCTTCCGTCCAATAATTGAGATTTAACCTGTTGTATCTGTTACTGTTGAGTTCGCCCATTGTTCCAGATAACAAACTGTTCCGGTACATTACACCCTGACGAGTGTATATAAAGGCTGAAAAATCCCAGTTTTTATAAGAAATCGTATTATTTATACCAGCCATCCATTTCGGTAGTTCATTTCCTAAAATAACCCTGTCATCTTCTCCTGTACCACTGGAGATTTTTCCGTCTTTGTGGTGGTCGACAACCTTAACCGACCCTGGCACCTGACCATATTTAGCTGCTTCTTCAGCTTCATCTAACTGCCAGATTCCATCAAATTCGTAATAGTAGTGAGACCCCAGTGATTCACCTACAAAAAGACTGTTTGCAATGTCCTGGGTAACTGCTCCACCATAAAGTTCGAGAATTTCATTATGGTTAGTTGAAAAGTTAAGGTTTGTAGTCCACTTAAAGTTGGTTTTCTGAATATTTACAGTGTTCAGTGAAACTTCCAAGCCACGGTTCATAATTTTACCAACATTCGCAGTAACAGAGCTAAACCCTAGCGATGCAGGAATAGCAACATTTTGAATCAGATCGTTCGTGGTTTTATCATAATATTCAATAGATGCCATAATCCGGTTTTTTATGAACCCCAGATCAAGTCCAATATTTATCTCTGCACTGTTTTCCCATCTTAAATCGGCATTTCCAATGTTATTGGGAGCGTAACCGTATGCTGCATTTCCATCAAAGTCATAAGCTGTTTGACTTAAAAAAGCCTGAGTACTGTATGGAGGAACAACATCGTTGCCAACTTCACCATAGCTAACACGTAGTTTTAAATCGGAGAAAAGATTCATGTTCTTTATAAAATCTTCTTCACCGGCACGCCAAGCTAAGGCAACCGAAGGGAAAAATGCCCATTTGTTTCCTTCGGCAAGAACAGAAGAGCCGTCGTAACGACCTGTAAGGGTTAATAAGTACCTATCGTTGTAGCTATAATTTACCCTCCCCATGTAAGATAAAATCTGACGTTCGGTTAAACGGCTGTTAACACCGGCAATAATTGCCGCGGTATTCATGGCATACCAACCCGAGTTGTATGGTAAATCCTGTACACTTGCACCCGCTGTTTCATATCTTTCCTTTAACGCACTCTGCGCAGCGGTTACCTCCAGGTTATGTATCCCCGAGGTTAGTTTGTAGTTTAAAATATTATCGAGTGTATACGATGTATTGAAATTGGTACTTGTACTTGCAATGGGCAACTTATTTAAACGAGCCTTTGTATCTGTTCCTCGAAAATCTCCCTGACGATCGTTAAACACTGTTGTTGAAAGAGAAGATTTAAAGGTAAGCCCTTTTAATAAGGTTAACTGAATATACCCGTTTCCCAGAAAGCTAGAAGCACGGTTTTCATACTGTGAATTTTCAGGACGAACCTCCATTAAAGGGTTAGGAACCTGGGTGTCTTTTATCCCCATCCACATGGCTAAACCATCAATATCCCTGTCGTTAGTTTCAGTAGGATTAATTAAATCAGCATAATAAATTGAACCCGTTGGCCGTGCACGATAAGCGCTTCGAAGCGTTTCAAACGAACCTGTATTACGAATACTGTGGGTAAAATAGGTTGTGAAACCAACTTTTACTACCTTATTTAGCTCACTGTCAATACTTCCCTTTAAATTATAACGTTCATAACCCGTTTCGAGAATATTACCTTTTTCATTTAAATAGCCTGCGGAGAAGTAATGAGTAGTGAATTCATTTCCTCCAGAGAGCGATATAACATGGCTCGTTTGAACAGATGGATCTGTTACCTCATCAACCCAGTTAACCGAATTGCCAGACTCTACATTATGTAACTGTTGTTCAGTCCAAACCACTTTGGCATTTGGATTTTCTGCAAGTACTACATCATTGTAGGCATGATAAAACTCCTGGGCTGTCATCAAATCAGGGATTTGAGGATTTTTTACCCCAACATATCCATCGTAAGTTACCGTTGTCTTGCCCGATTTACCTTTTTTGGTAGTAACAATAATAACACCATTGGCTCCGCGTGCTCCGTAAATAGCTGTAGCGGAAGCATCTTTCAAAACATCCATGGTTTCGATATCACTTGGGTTCAGTGTATTTAATTTGCCTCCCATAACTCCGTCGATAACTACCAATGGTTCACTGCTGAAACTAATGGAGTGAACACCACGGATATCAATGGTATAATCGGAACCTGGTTGAGAGTTATTTTTTCGAACGTTTACTCCCGCAACCTGTCCCTGAAGTACGCTTGCTGTTTGCGTTGGATTGGTTCGCTCAATTAATTCGGCTTTAACCGAACCCACAGAGCCGGTAACATCTCTTTTCTTTGCTGTACCATAGCCAATGGCCACAACCTCATCCAAACCAATAGTTTCCTGTTCGAGTTTAACGTTGTAAACCGATGAGCTCCCAATGGCAATTTCCTGGGATATCATCCCAACAAATGAAAACACAAGTGTTTGTGCATCTGCTGATACATCCAGTGAATACATTCCATCGACATTGGTAACCGTACCGTTTGAAGTTCCCTTTTCCACGATTGTTACACCGGGTAACGTAAATCCATCGGAATCTGTTACCGAACCTGTTATAGTTCTTTTTTGTGCCCAACTGTTTCCTACAGAAAACAAGAGCACAATAACACTGAGTGTTAATGTTAGAAAATGTTTCATAAAATTTAGATTTTAAAAAATTTAGATTTATTGAATTTCTTTTTGCCTGGGCTTAAGAAGTAAAGAATAGAATTTTCAGCATAATCCATAAGCATGGCTTTATTAGTTTTATTGTGCTTGCAAATGTAAGTACAACTGAAAACCCAGATATGGAAAATTCAATCTTTGATATGGAAATATCATTCAAAAGAGCAGTAGCGCAAAACCATGTATTAACTCATATTCAGATAGTTACTTGGAGTCACACCAAATTGTTTTTTGAAACACTTGCTAAAATAAAGTGCATCGTTAAACCCAACTTTATAGGCAATTTCCGAAATATTTAAATTCGTTTCAGCTATCATAACTGCGGCTTTTTTTAACCGATATGTACGAAGAAATTCGTTGGGAGAAAGCCCTGTAATACTTTTTATCTTCCTGTAGAGTTGCGATGAGCTAACTCCGATAATTTTACAAAAACTATCGGTATCGAAATCAGAATTATCGATGTTCTCTTCTATCAAATCGACTACCTTTTGAATAAAATCCTCATCGATTTTTGAAATTGTAAGCTCTTTGGCTGAAAGTGTAATACTTTGCCCAAACCCTTTTTTAATTTTAGAAAGGTTATCAAGAATATTATGAACTCTGATTTTTAAAAGTTCGGGCTCAAATGGTTTTGTAATATAATCATCGGCTCCAACTTTATAGCCAATTATTTTATTTTCAACAGAGGCCATAGCTGTCATTAATATTACAGGAATATGGCTTATTTCGGGTGTTGATTTAATTTCGGCACAAAATTCGAATCCATCCATACCCTCCATCATCACATCCGAAATAACCAGTTCAGGATTCTCTGTTTTGCAAATCTCCAGCCCTTCTTTTGCGTTATCAGTGTTAAAGACAATATATTCATTCGAAAGATATTCGGTTAAAAAATCCCTCAGGTCGATATTATCCTCCACAATTAAAACTTTTGAAATACTCCCGTTTTTATCTGTATTTCTTATTTGTCTCCGCTTTGCTTTCAAGCTTCCTACAAGTTCTTTCGTTCTACGGTCAGCATCTCTTTTAAAATCAAAAACTTCTTCATCGCTGTATGCTTCTCTTTCAAGAGGCAATATAACCGAAAAACTTGTATACTTTTCAGGTTCACTGTCCAGCGTTATTTTTCCATGATGAAGTTCAACCAACTTTTTTACCAAAGAAAGTCCTATTCCGGTTCCGAGTTTGGCTTCGTTTAAGTCGTCTTTTATTTGGTAAAATCGTTCAAAAACCTTCTCTTGTAAATTTCTCGGAATCCCTTTCCCACTGTTTGTAATAATTATGCGAATATGATTAAACGGGAGTCCGTTACCTGCTTTTCCTGTTTCGAGTTCAATTTTCACTAACCCGCGTTCGGGCGTGTATTTAAAGGCATTTGATAAAATATTAAAAAGAATTATATCCAGTTTTTCTATATCTACCCAACCCTCAATTAACTTATTTTCAACATTAAACTCAACATTAATTGACTTTTCTTTTGCCATAAAACTAAAAGCATCGATATTGGATTCGATAATTTCAACAATATTTGAATAGACTGCTTTCAGTTTTAATCCTTCATATATGGATTTTCTGAAATCGAGTAATTGATTAACCAGGGACAAAAGCCGCTGTGAATTGTTTAGAATCAAATTGTGTAATCTTGAGATTGTTACACTATCGGTTTCGCCACCTATAAGTTGTTTTATAGGGCCCATAATTAAAGTTAGCGGTGTGCGTAGTTCGTGAGAAATGTTAGTATAAAATCGAAGTCGTTCCTGGTTAAATTTTTCCTCTTTATCACGTTTTACCTTTTCAATGAGTAACTCCCGCTTTAACTGAATACGGGTATTTACTATACGTCTGACCTGCAAAACGGTGTAAAAAATAATAGTTACATAAGCTAAAATTGCCCAGATACTTAAAAATGGCGAGGGCTTAACCCTGATTTCGAGTTTTGCAGAAGTGTTGCTCCAATACCCGTCGTTGTTAGAGCTAAAGACTTCAAAAGTGTAATGGCCTGGATTAAGATTGGTATAATGTGCTGATTTCTCTGTTCCGGTATGCCAGTCATTATCATATCCGTGAAGAATATATCTGTAGTTATTCTTCCGGCTATTTAAGAAAGAAGTGGATGCAAAGTAAAGCGTAAAATCTTTGTTCCGGTTGCTTAAAATAATTTTCTTCTGAATTTCAATATTCAAATTCAGGATTACCTGCTTGTTTAACTCAGTACCGGCATGCACAGGTGTATTGTTAATAACAAGTTTTGTAAATACCGGCTTTGGGGAGTAGGTATTTATTATAGGCGCAGAAGTATTGAATCTGAATATTTCATCAAATCCGCTGATATAAAGCTCATCATCGCTATTGATAAAAAAGCCTCTCCTGTTATAGGCGCTGGTACGAATACCATTGTTTACGAAGAAAAAAAGAAGCTCGTCTTTTTTGACATCCCATTTGGCAATCCGGTTAAAATTCAGATTAAACCATAAGTTATCTTCAGAATCAATTTGAATATTTGTTATCCAAAGTTGCTCAGAAGTAGCAAATTTTTTTTGTTTGAAAGTATTTGAAAGTTTATCGTAAATATAAAAACCGTTGCGGCCGCCTATCATTATTTCGCCTTTGCCAGTCTCTTTTATGCTTAAAAAAATATTCGGGTTTAAAACTTCATCGGGCTTATCTGGTAAATAATATTCAAATTCTTTTTTGTTGGCGGCTTTTTGAAAAATACCTGAAGGTGTTGCTACCCATAAATTCTTCTGGCTATCAATAAAAATATCATTGATTGTTCCATCTTCAGGTAAGTTTGGATTTAGTGTAAATTTCTCGGTTTTGGTATTAAAGTGCTTCAACCCGCCACCACCGGTCCCTATAAGTAATAATCCGTTTTCCAGTTCACGCATGCAATAAATAGGAATATTTTCCGACGAATGCCTGAAAACATTAACACTCTGATCTTTTTCCCTAATTTTTATAAGAAGTCCGCTAAAACTCCCAATCCAGATGTTGTTATTGGAATCAACTAATACCGAATATAATTTGTCATTCAAGAGTCCGGAAAGTTGTTTTTCATAAATGTGATTGATTTTGTTGTCTTTTTTAAACAATAGTCCATCGGTCAGAGTCAAAATCAATATACCATCATTAAAAGAGCAAAAGTCGGTAGCAGTCTGTTCTTTTAAACTGTTCATTAATTCCCCGCCTAAAGGTTGAAACTGGTTTTGATAGGGATCATACTTATTCAATCCGTCTTCAGTTCCAATCCACACAATTTCTGAATTATCCTGAAAAATATTCATTATTTGTTCGCTGGAAACCGAATGACTAATATTGCTTTTGTGCGTCACCAGCTCATAATTATCATTCTCCAGATCCTCAAATGACTTGCAAATAAACAAACCACCCCATGTCCCAATCCATAGTTTGCCTTTATTGTCTCTTAAAATTGAACGGAAAAAATTGGTAAGATTAAAACTGGTAAATTCGGTTACAATTGTTTTTATATAGGTGTTTGTTTTTGAATTATAAAAACTTAACCCTTCTTTTGTACCTGCCACAATAGTACTGTCATTATCCTTGAAAAGGCAATACACATTGTTATAAGACAATTTATTTTTGGGATCTTCATTTCTGAAATTACACACCGACTCCGCGTTTGTACCTTTTAGTTTTAAACTATATAATCCGTCATTTAAAGTACCGATCCATAGTTTGCCATCGCCTTCGAATAACATTGTACGGATATAAGCGGGAGACTTCACACCGGCACCAAAATCTACCTTTAAAAATCCGTTTGATTCTGAATGAAAAAGATATAATCCCGCATTAAAAGTCCCTACATAAATCTGTCCCGACTGATCTATTCCCAGACTTCTGATTTTGTTACTGCCTATTGAATTACTTATATTCTCATCGTGAAGGTATGTAACTATTTCTTCAGTTGCAGGATTGTACACCGACAATCCGTTGTTAGTACCTATCCATATTTTATTTTCCTTATCAACGATTAATGAAGTTACATCAGAGTTGATTTGCTCATCTTTGATAAAATCGTGCTTTATAATAAATTCATCACCTTCGTAACGATACAAACCACTAAAGGTTGCAAGCCACAGGAATCCGCTATTATCCTGAATTATCTGCCTTACGCTCAGATTTACTTCTCCATCTTTGGTAGGAACCTTTTCGAAATAATGAACCTGGGCATTACAATAAAAATTAATAAAAGATGTGAACAGGATTATGAATGTTTTACATAAAGTTCGCTTCATTGAAAGACTGCGATTTGATGAGAGTATAAATATGCTTTATATTTCCTTTTAAATTACATAAGTGGTAAAGGTAGACAATTTTGATTATAACATGTGCCATTCTAATATCTAAACTTTTAACCTAATCTTTGCCTTTGTCTTTCTTATAACGCTCATTCCATTTTTCATTGCCAGTATTGGTATTAATGGAAATTAAAACATTTTTTCAGAATAGTTAAATTCCACAGTAGTAAACCTGTCTTTTCGTTTACACTATCTATTATTTTCTTAAAATGGTTTTCTACGACTGTTATAAAGGTTTCCTGTAACTTTTAGACAATTTAAGATTACGAGGTTTAATAAAACCTGATCGTAGTTTTATTGAAAAAAAACGGTTTTACAAAGCGTCAAATTATAAAATCCTGACATGCTTCTTTATTTCGACAAACTTCAAAACATCATCATCTTCAGCTAAAAAGTTAGATACTTTTCTGTGTCATGTCTTGAAATATTATTTTCAGATTTTTCTAATACATGTTTATAATCAAACGGCAGACAATACAATTATCTCCTGACCATAATGATTTAATTTTAAAGACAATAATCCTTCCTGTAATTGGATACCCTCAAAAATTCCAAATTCTATACCTGAGGGTAGTCCTTTAACACGATAAGCTCTGTCGGTTTTTACCCATGGAATATTTATTTTCCTATCATTCTCCCCCGAATTACCTCGCATTACAACAACTACACCGTAACCATCAGAATTTAACTTTCCCCACCAGTGCCAGTCAGAATCGGTAGGTTGCGGCACTCCGCTATATTGGAAAAAATTATAGATTCCATATTGCTTCTGCATTTGATCGAGCATTGTAAAACGACTGCGGTATTGTTTTATATTCTCATCCGTTAAAGAGGTTAGATCGCCGGAAAAGGAAAGTGGTGCTCCCATTAGCCAGCTGCATATCTGTCGATCGAGAACTTCAGAACTTAAACTTCCCCTATAATTGGTAGTTACGGCACCAAAAACCTCAATCCTTTCCAAGGGTAGTCCACGGTGTGCATACCAAAGGTTGCGGGCTCTAAATGCTCCCTGTATTAAATTATCCTGTACCTCTTTCACGTCATAATTCCAACCGGAATTTACCAGTTCTTTTCGATTTCCTGCTCCCCAATATTCATTTGGAGCAGAGTGATATGAATCCGCATGTTGCAGCACGGCAATATCAGCTTCAGGACCGGGTGTTTCCCAATAAATTTCGTGTGATAACTGTAACCATACCTCAGGCGCCCTTTCGTGAATATCATCCTGGGTTGTCAACAAGCCTCGTAATCCTCTCAAATAAGATTCCTTTATTGTCCTGCTTTCGTGTTCCTGAGCAAGGTCTCCGTAACAAACATTGCTTAAATCCTGTTTGAAATAGTCCGCTTCATAATTTTCATGCAAATAAACCAAATCGTTTACATAGTGCTTCCGTGACTTATCGTAACAAAAACTCAGTCCAAGCCCACCGGCTCTTTTTATCAGTGGCAAACTATATAAAACAGGTTCTTTACCGGTCTTATCAACTTCCTGTTCATCCAAAAAAACAGAATACCAAAGTCCTGTTTTCATGTTGTTTGCAAGAATGTGCTGACTTAAACCTTTGAGGTCAGGAAATCTATCAAGATTAGGTTTAGGTTTTGTTACAGCCCAGCCACCGTCGAGCCCTGTATCTGACCAGCCGGCATCCAATTGGAAACATTTAAACCCCATTTGCGAAGCAATTTTCGCAGCTTCATGCATATTTTGTTCATTGATGTTTGCATTATAATTAGTCCAGGTACAAAACACCGGAGCAATATTTTCCACTTTTTGTACCGGTTTCAAAATAATCTGATTTAAAAAATCCTTAAAATTGCCTTCTACACATCTGTCTAATGCGGTTGAAATAGCAGAAATAGTTGGATAGGTTTTGCCCGAAAAACCAAACATAAATACAGCTTCGCTAATAAATGTTTCTGAAGGTCCCAAAACCCATTCAAAAAAATCAGGATGATATCCTGAAGATCCATTCCTGAAAATTTGTTTTAGTTTAGATGGAATTTCATTGGCGGAGATAATTCCCTTTGATTCAGATGTATCGCTAAAAGCTATCAAACAGGAATTGATTTCCCTTGAGTTGGGAGCCAAAAGCGTTTGATTTGTATAAGATTCGTTAAGCTCAATATCATCAACCTTCAAATGATCTAGTTTTATCCATTGACGCCCCGAGTTATTAAATTCTACCCATTTGCGAATTACAGGATAATCTTCATAGATTTCGTAATGAACTGTTGCCGAAATTCCCGGCCATTTCCCTTTGTCGAAAATATATGTCAACGCCAAAGTTATTTTTTGTGGAAGTGAATTTTCAATACTATAATGAACTGCCTCTACCGAACCAATCATATCCGTTGAAACAACTTCGTTTTCTATCCATTTTAATTCTTGCTTGAACCGGGTGCCTTTTTTATCAACTGCCAAAGCATCTGTGTTGTTTTCAACCGCATCCTGCTGCGAAACGCCTGTAATTAAAGGGTCATCAATTCCTCGCGGCTCCTCATTTGGTGAAGCTTTACTAATGTTTACTGAAAATTCACGACTTTCATTACTAATATATCTACCCTCGAGTAATAAATAAGAAGTTGTTGCTCCATCTTTTGCAAGGTCAATTTTACGCTCTAAAATTCCGGCTTTTAAGAATAAACTATTCCCTTTTTTAAAAACCAGATTTGAAGACTCATCAGTTTCACAGGAGAAAAGAATAAATCCCAGTATTAAAGCATAAAAACCTTTGCACATTGTAATAGTATAGTTTTAGATTAAAAATTGGTTCTGAAAATTTCCAGTTCATCTCCATCAGACGAAATTTTCATGGTTACTTTTCTGTCTTTTGAGAATTTATAAACAATTTCGTCATCCCTTCCCAACCATGGTTTTACCATTTCTTTCAATTCGTCGCCGGCCATATCATCAGTAATAATCCATTTTCCTTTACCTTCGGAGAATTCTTTAGTCCCCGATGTGTACTGTTCAACAAAATTTCCAGGTGCAAAACGCGTTGACGTTACTACAACCAAACCATTATTTTTTACCAACGATGCCACATCTTTTAGAGTTTGTTCACTGATGAACAATCCACATAAAAAGGCAAGTTTTACTGTTTTCAAATATTCTTTCGTAACCATATCGTCAAAAACAACCGGAGAATTTACAGGAGCAAAAGACCGGTGAGGCATATTTTTGTAAATATTTCCTGCATTCCACGAAAGACTTTGCTTTTTTACAAAACCGTGAGTGATGGTATGCCAGGCCTTTATCCATTCTTCCGACTCCGGACTTGTATTCAGGTCGTAAGCCCCAAAGAGCCAATCTTTCCAATAAAGGTTTATCGAATCAACCTGCTCGTTTTTAACTTCTACTGTACAATATACGTTTTCTCCCTGTCCCCACTCTGTATCATCAAACCGGATAATCGCTATTTCCGGTTCAAAGTCACGGAAAGTAAACGGACGCGGATTTTCGATGACATATTCCTTTGCAAACCGGCTTAATTTTTCCCCTCTCTCCTTGAGTAATATTTGATTGTCACCGGATATTTCATAAGTATGTTTTCCTATACTTTCCACATAGGCTTTATCGGTCCCAATCCAGTAGGCAAATAAAAGATTTCCCCAAAGTTCTTCAGCAGAGTGCCCTGGAAAGGAATTGTGGTTCCAGAAATCGATACATGCCCACAATTCCTGGTTGTATTGAAGACTTGCTCCCATGGCACATGCAGCCCAAACATTTGACCAGTTTTCTTTCATCTGCTTGTAAACTGGAGTTATTCCGGCCCTTGCAAAATTGTGAAAAAGCACCGGCCATACATGCTCCGACAATACATATTGAGTTCCGTATCTTTTACATTCATCAACTAAAGATTTTGCACCCTGGTAAACAACCTCATCTGCTGTTTTAAAATCCATACCTGTCGGCTCTGCTAAAGAAACCAGTTCCACCCCGGGATTTCGTAGTGTTATCGATAAATTCCGTGTTATCTGAGAATGTTCCAGTTCATCGTATTGTATCCCCCAAATGATATTTGATTTATTCAGGCTCGTCAATACAGGTTCGGGAAATTTAAACAAATGAAGATTATCTGGCTGCTTTACCCAATTGTGACCGTCTTTACTAATGATATCCAATGACCAGTTGCCTGTTTCAACATTTATTACAACGTTTAATCCTTTTGCTTCAAAACTATGAGCAAGTTGTTCCATTTTTAGAGCTTCATCTTCAATTGTTCCTTTAGGGCCACGGTACTTATATACAACAAAATCTACTCCCAAAGCAGCCATCGCATCAGCATTAAAAAATTCTCCGGGCTTCACCTGATCTCCTGAATTATCAATACCGACGTAAAAATTTTTTGACCGTACAGCTTCATTACCCATTTGAAATGGCTGTGCAGAAACGTGAAAACCAGAGATTATAAGAGATAATGAGATTACAGCATAGAACCGTCTCCTGATTAAATTCAATTCTTTGTACATGTTGCAATTATTATTTTTATGATGAAAACAAAACACATCTTACTATTTTGAAATACACTAATAGATTCACAGACAAAACACTGCCAATTACAACTGCTCATGGAAATCAATTACTTAAATAAGGTCCATAAACAGATTTTATTTTAAAGTTTTCATCGGAATCATCAAGGATATATATATTATAAGTCTCTCCTCCAGGAATAACCCGGATTACAATGTGCCCCTGGCGGCTTTTCATATTATCGATTCGGCTCCCAATTACCACTTGTGTTTCTTCCATTACATTGGTTGAAAATACATCTCTTGGCCCAGGGTAGGTTCCTTCAGACATCATGCGGGCTAATACTGAAGGAGATGGATGGCTGGGCGCCCAAGACATGATTAGGTGAACCCGAGGACGGACTGCCTGTAAAAAAGCGTATCCCATTGCATCGTAATATGCATGGTGATTGGCCACACATACATCAACAGGACCACTGACCCTTCCAACCGGAGTTTCAATATCCTGCCAACTTCCGGGGGCCCCTGTTGTCAAATCACCTCCATTGAAATAATCAAATGCACCATAAGAAAGTCGAAATGCACAACTCAGTTGGTTTTCTCCGGGATATTCCAAGGGCTGTAGACTTTCCATCGGGGGAAAATGGTTTCGTTCACTGTTACCCACTCCTGTCCAGACATGTCCGTTGGATGCAATATTACGCATCTCAAATGTCGGATATTTGGCAGCATCATTCAACAAAACAAACTGATTGTTAGAACCAACATTGAATTTCTCTACTTTAACTCCACCTTTTTCAGCGCTCCATTTTGCAAACTGAATGTAATTTCTTATGTAGTCATCCTTGGCAACTGCAGGAAAGTTATATTCAGGCCAACCGCGATCTACTAACTTCCCAATAGAGATTAATTCAGCCAATTCTGTAATTCCAGTTAATTTATAATCTCCTTTCCCTGAAGATTTGGCTCCCGGGTAAAGTTCACCAATGTGATCGTCGTGAAAATGTGTAAGCAGCACATAATCGATTTTATTGACGGATAAAGGCTTCATCATAAATTTAACATACCGGGCAATCCACTCGCCTGGCGTACGGCTATCATTGGGTTTGGGATCGGTTACACGCGGTTTTGCTCTTTGTGTTGCCCCTGCATCAACTAACATCGTTGTTCCGTCCGGAAGAATAAAAAGAGTGGACTCTCCTTTACCAGTGTTAATATGATGAATATCAAGGTAACCCTCGGACCAAGCCGGAAAAACATCACCTACTTTTGGTTGTGAGCTTAAGGGACCAGAAAAAATAGAAACTATTATTCCGGCTAAAAAATATCGGTAAAACTGAAATTTGTTCATAAAAGATTTATTTTGTTTTGTGTACTATACTATTTCAAACGAGGAGCTTTGTTTACAATATCATTTGTGCAGCAGTTTCAACCGTGGCTTTAAAAGAGGCAATTGTGTTGTCATAATGGCTTGTCACTGCTCCATGGTATGCATAAAACCCACGCTCCGGCAAAATACTTTGCTTTTCTATTTTACTTTTAAAAACTGGTATTGCATTAGCTTCTATTTCTGAACAAAAGAGGTAAAAAGCCAATACTAACATCACCACTATTTCTTTTATTTTTTTATCATTTTCAACCCCATACTTCCTCATAAAACCCTAAGCAGCTCGGGGCTGCCTTCCACATTCCCATTACTGTTAATCTTTGTAAAATTTGCCGTTTCATACAAAATATAGCCATCTAAAACATCCAAATTTTTTACGAGCTCCAACTCTGCTTTTGTACTTGCAAATGGTCTATCAAATGCGCGTCCATGAAAATCTCCCTGCAAATAAAAATGCTTACCCGCTTTCTTTACTTCGGTTCCTAAAATATTTAATACTGTATCCAGATTTTCAGGACGCAACTTAAAAATTCCCCGAAATTCAAGTTCATCGGCAATATTATTGACCCATTTTTGCCACTGCCATTCAAAATTAGGTGGTAACGAACTTAATTTAAGTGGGCGGTCGTCGGGCATTAATAAAACAGAAAGCAGATGAACAGTTACCTTTTTCCCCGAGTTTTTTATTAACTCGCGCGCCTCTTCTAAAAACAATGTATAAGCATCTCCATTCGCTCTGCCAATTTGAGAATAATCATTTTCGCCACCAGCCGTCTCCAAAGTCGGTGAATTGAATCCATACAATTGAGGATCAGTTATATTATTATGATTTGAGACTCTGAAATTTATACCATCTACTCCTCTGTCTAAACAGAACTGTATTAATTCATGCCAGTGTTTCCTAACCTCAGGGTACACCGGATTTAACACTCCAATCATAAATTCAGGTTTCCCGCAGGCAGCCGCAATATATCCTTCTTTGTCAATCGTTGTCCACTCTCCGGTATGGTATGCATCAAAAGCAAAATAATTCTCATAATGACCATGCATTTTTTTCACGTCATCAATCTCAGCCTGGACCTCAGGAAAACGCAAATAACGAACAAGCTGCCGCATGATTTTAGATTGGTAAAAACTGTCATAATGATCGCTCAGAAGTACTTGTCCGGAACTTAAAGTATGCGGAAGAATTTGGCCCTCGTTTCCAACAAGTTCGATAATATTCCCTTTTTCATTTGCAAAATCACCTTCAGCATCCGCCAAAGAGCAACGCACTAATATGTAACGATGACCAACCGGAATTTTCAAATCATTAAGATGCAAAACCCGACACTCCCTCCAATACGGGAAACGATATCTTGTTTCAATACTTTCGCTAAAAGTCAGTGGTCCGTTATAAGGGACAAATCCGTTGTTTGTTGAACTTGTCCACAGGGAAAGATGCTTCGCTTTTATCCGTGTTGGTTTTTCGTCACCTTTCACCAACCGAATTGAAGTTACCGGTGCATTATATTCAAATGTACCGTTCTTACATTTTAATGACAAGGAAGGATTTTCCGCTACAAATTCCCGAAGCCGTGGGAAAATTCCACGCAAATCTTTGTATGCTCCTGCATTTCCAGGCAAAGGCATTGAATGCGGTAAAACAGGACCAAAACCACCTCCTTCAAAAGGTTTTATTTCGGCAAAAAACTCAATTCCAAATTTATGTGCTGATTTTGCAGCTTCCTCCAACAAATCAAACCCGTGCGGATAATCTTCATACATATTCCATATTGTGTCAACAATCCACTGGTGACGCGAAACCCCGATTGACGAAAGAAATTGATGTAACTCATCTAATTGAGCACGATTCATATAACACTTGTTCTGCAGATAATATTCATCATTGCGAACCAACGGTTTCCCATACCTGCTGCCATTATTATTTATGATGATATTATCGATAAAATCGGTTGTGGCAAAAAGTTTTTTCCCGTCAGGAGATTTTGAAATCCGAATAAAAGGATAGGAATTAGAAGATAAAACAAATCCACCTGCTCCCAATAAAGTTGTTGCCAAAAAGTTTCTCCTATCCATGATTTTCCCTTTCCCTTATTCTTCTTTTTATTACTGAAAATGTTATAGAAATATGGGCCAGATAATAAGTGGGTAGAATCATGAAATTCAATTCTTTATAGCCGACAAATTCTTTAAAAGCAATAATCGTATCGGAAAAAAGAATCAATATAATTCCAAAAACATATGTCCATTTTTCTGTCCCGATCGAGCGAAGACCAACAGCAAAACCTAGTGAGATACAGGAGACTACTAAATAAATAAGTACCGAAAACATGAGTACGCGGTTATCAATAGAAGGATACAAAACCAGAACAAAAAACAACAAAAACGCACCTAATAATACCAGGGTAAAAATCCGGCTAATACGACCATTCAATTGTGCATAGATTAAGTACCCTAAATGGGCAAAAAAATAAAAGCCGATTCCATACACAAACATGTTAGCATTGCCACTTTTATTCGACAAAAACCAATCTCCGATTATGGAAAACAAAAACGCCGATATCAAATAAAGGATATCTTTCGCTTTTGAAAGTTCTGAAAAATATAGAAACAAAAGAATCAGTATTCCAGCGCCGGCTGTACCGGATTTAAAGAAAAAACCAAAATGACTAAGTGCCAGAATTGCAAAAGATGTTGGGATAATTAACAAAAGAAAAAGTCCGTTTAAGTTGTTTTGTTGCGTTTTCATTTGGCTGGAATACATGTAGTTTTAAAGGCCGATTTCTGTCTCTTCTTTTTGGCTTCCGGGAAAAGAAATAGATATTTTTTTTCACATGGTTTGATTCGCTTACCCAACATTCCCTCATCCTCTGTTTTACCTTTGTAAAAATCGATAAGATCGCCTGTTGCGACGATAAAGTCGGCATTGTTTTCCTTGTTATTCCTTTTTAAGAAATCGAGAAATGGAGCAATTCCTTCTCCATAGTGTTCACGGTTTTTTGCCAAATCTTTCAAATAGGTTTCAAACTGAAAAATCAGGTGAATAACAGTTTTATGAAAAAAAGACAAGGTATCCGGATTTGCAAAAAATCCTGTATTTGCCAATGCAATTGAAGGGACGGTAAAAAATATTCTTATATTCACAATTCTTCCAATAATATTCCTGTTTGACTAATTTATAATCATTTAACCCGATTGAATTTACGGAGCACCTGTTCCCCATTCTTTATTAGGTACACTACCCATCACAAATACAAGATCTCCTCCATTTATAATTTCGTCATGTGAAATCCAGGAACGATTCAGCTCATTTCCATTTAAAGTTGCCGACTGTATATAAATATTCGTATTACTGAGGTTTTGAGCTTTTATCGTAAAAGTTTTACTCCGCTCAGAATTATCTGGTTTGATTGTAACCGAATTAAAAATAGGAGCCGTCAGCTGGTAAACCGGTTTTCCCGGGCACACCTGGTAAAGCCCCATCGCGGCCATATTATACCAAGCAGCCATACAACCGTAATCGCAATCCATTTCTTCAAGATAACCGTCGGGTGTTGTTTTATACACACGATCAAAAATCGGTTCAGGAAAGAAATTATGAGTACCATATTTTTGTACAATTGGTTCTGTCAGTATTTTTCTTACCCATTTTTGAGTGAGCCATGGAGTACCCGCCTGGTTAAATAAAAACGGAGCATGTAAGTCAATCTGATTACCGGCTGTATATAAATCATTATCAAAGAAATACTCCAGTTCTTTTATAAATGCTTCGTTACCTCCAAATTTTTCAATCAATGCCGGAATATCATGAACTATATTCCAGCGCCAATGCCATTTGCTACCTTCATAAGTATATTTTTCGCGGTTAACGGTTGGATCTTCCGGGAAGTCGAGCCAGGTTCCGTCGGCGGCACGTGCACGGAAAAAGCGAATGGAAGGGTCCCAGGTATTTTCCCAATATCCTGCCCTTTTCATAAAGTATGAATATTCGTCGTTAAAACCCAACTCCTTTGCCAGTTGAGCCATCGTCCAGCTATCCCACGAATATTCACCGGTCTGGTCAGGACGGGCAGGAATAAACTGAATGGAATCGTAACGTTCCGGCATCTGAATCATTGCCTCGTGTTTCATGTACGGATAAACCGAAACCAACGGAAAATCGAGTAACCCCTTGAAATATGCATCAGCCATCACCATTAACATGTGCTCGTGCCTGCAAGTTGAACAGGGATTATAGCCGTCTCGCCCCCTAACCGTATAACAAAATCCATGAGGGGGATGGTCATTATCAGGAAAAGGATCCCAGTTGTCGGCCTGTTCGTAGATATCGCGCAGCGAATTGGTAATTTCCCGATAAACATCCGGGATCCAGATGCTGTATAATGGATATTTTGTTCGAAACGAATCCCAAAAAGCATAGTTATTATACATTTTATAACCTTCCGCCTTGTGATATTTTTTATCTAAACCCGGATAAGTACCATCCACATCGCTGATAACATGAGGTAAAAAACAGGTGTGGTAAAGCGCTGTATAAAAGATGGTTTTGTCATCTTCGTTGTCGCCCTCCACGGTAATTGCCGAAAGTTTATCGTTCCATAAATCCGAAGCTTTTTTGCAAACCGCTTCGAAATCCCATTCCTGACATTCTGCCTCCATATTCTTTTTTGCAGCATCAATCCCTGTTAACGATAGTCCCACTTTCACAAGGAGTCCGTCGGCTTTTAATTCGTCAAACGTTAATACAATCCCGCCAAAATGCTGGGTTAGAATGCCAGAACCATCTTCGAGCAACTTGCTGTTCCATATCTTTGTTTCAGAAATGGGAGCATTAAATTCTGCAACGAAATAATAATTACTGACCGAACCTTCAATAGAATTAGATGAAGTTTGTTTACATGTAAAAGCATTCCCCCGATTCCCGGAGTTCAGAAACAAATTGAACGGTACTTTGCCTGTGTGTGAATATTTATGCAAACCTACATGCTCGGTTGCGGTTAGTTCTACCCAAATATTGTCTTTTAAAAGATGCGTTTTATAGTAACCAGCTTTTGCCACTTCGGTATTTTTATCGAAATCGAGTACCGGATTTACAAAGAATGTATCGGTTGGAGTGCTCGTAAAAGGGACAAAAGAGATGAGCCCTGCCCTGTCCCCAATTCTACCGCCACCGGAACTTCCGCGATGAACATGACTAAATCCGCGAAGCTGATGATCGGAATAATCATAACCCCCGTGTGCGAAATCGCCGTCGGCTGTTAAACTTCCCGGATAAGTATCAGGGCCAAGTTCCACCATTCCAAATGGCACCAAAGAAGCCGGCAGCCATTGCCCGTGATCACCCTGTGTACAGATAAAGGGATCAACATAATCAACCGGTTGCTTTTGTTTGGTGACACAAGAACCCGTTAAAAAAGAAAATAAAAGGATGAGGGCACTGTTTCTTAATATATCCTTCGTTATCATGATCTATTGGTTTATTTAATATTCGTTCAGATGTTTCTTTCTTCTATATCGTTGTTGGTTTTTTTCGAAAAATATAGGCTCATTCCATGTGAATGTTTCAATAATAAGACTAAAAGAAATTAAATATAAATAAGGCTATCAAACATTGTTTCATCGGTTATTAAATCTAAGTTGGATTTGTACTTTTTTAACGATTAAAAATTTCCAGCAACTCACCCATTTGATTTCGGTATTTCATCAAAATTTCCGGATCTTTTGAATACACCCTGTCGCTAACAAATATTTCAGAACCAAAATTGAGTAATTTTCTTGCTTTTTCAACTAACTTATTTTGTTCAGGTTTAGCTTCATTTATACAATTCTCCAGCATAATCATGTAATCATAATCTTCCAATCCCTGACGAAGAATTTCCAGCCGGATGGAAGGAACAGGGCCCGTCAGAAATTTGCTTTTATCCGTATTGGGATTCCTGTTAGGCGGGTACATCAGCATGCCGTCTCCGTTCCCAAACTCAGGGGCGGAACCATAAGGAGTTCCATATCCCGATTTGTAGGTCATCGGATCTTCCCAAATGTTTTGTAAAATGCCTTCTGGAGCTGCACCATTGGCACCATCCCATTGATTAATTTTCCAGATTAAAATTCCTTCAAGGTGATACTTGTAAGAAATCCATAACCACATTCGCATATTAATAGCATAAGAATCAATAAATAAATTCAAATGTGGTTCTTTGGGCCAACACATCAAATACGACCAAAACTTTCGCCCGTTACCAGTCCATTCTTTTACATTTTGGGGATTCACCTGGTAAAGAACCGGACATCCAATTTCGGTTACGTCCATAATTTCCGGCCCCGGATTATTTTCGGTAATAAAACGGGTAAGTTTAGGAGCTGCCTCATGAATGGCCTCCATTCCTTCCCGCACAAATTTATAATGTTCATAATCCGGTTCATCCGCCCAATACAAATATTCTTTCCCCAGCCATCCGTTCTCTTCCAGATGATCCTGTACTGTTTTTAAATATAACCTCATCAACTTCTTGTATTCAGCAGTACCACTTACAAATCCATCGCAAATACCAGTGGAGGTTTTAGACATTCCTGGTACACTAAACCTGAAACCCGAAAAACCAAATTCATCGAGGTATTTTCGTGCGGCCTGGTCGAATTCAGAAAAATCCACCTCTATATCAAGTGCATTTATATCCTGTTCAAAATCTCCGTGCGCCATAATATTTTCGCCGGAAATAAGATCGATAAATTTGAATTCATCAAACCAAACTTCACCCCCGGGAGGCCCCTGTAAATGCACACTGGCATAGCGAGTGTTTTCAGGGAAAGGACGATAATCGGGCAAATCTTTTTCTGCAAAAAAACCAGTGGTATCGATAAGCATAGTATCCTGCCTCCAACTGCCATTCCCTTGATATTTCATCCATTTCAACGACCAATATATTGGCTGTTTATTCTCATCATAACATTTAACTGAAACCGTATATCTCTGGCTTTCAGGATTGGCTTTTGCCTGCCACTTTAAGAGATAGCGATGAGAAGCGTCCACGGGTACCATATCGGTGAACACCCCTTGTCTGTTAGCTTCCAACTTGTAAGAATATTTCCCGGAAAAGCTGTTTTCAGGATCAAATACACCACCTGAGCAGATGATGCCTTTTACATTTCTTTTTATCGGTGCCAGTGCATCGAAATGGTATGGTGATATCCGATAATCTTTAAAACTCCTGAAATACATATCAGTAACCTGTTCCAGCTCTTCATTAGTTTCCAGGTTGTGATATTTTTTAATATCCGACGTACTCATTCCAAATCCGGAACGCATAAAAGGTAAATCAGGAAGTGAAAAGTCCCAAACATTTAATTCCACAGGAAAAGATGCCGACCAATCCTCTGATTTTATTTTCATGCTTGCTTTGTATCCACCAGCAACTGCAGCCTTTGGAATTTTTATAGTAATCCAAACCGGAGCATTTTTATTCTTAGTAACATCAAAAGGTGTTTCACAAAGTGGCAACGGATCCGGATACCAACCTGCCTTGTGGAGCCTTCCTGAAGGTTTTGGAACATGCACATATTCTACTTTTCTGATCGTAATATTTTCGGCAGAAATTGCATTTTCATTCTTATCGGCAAAATCGGTAATTTCAACAGATACATTCTCCATGTCTTTAGCCGGAGATAAAATAATTTGAAAACTTTCAGTTTCATTTTTTGCTGAATGTAATACTATTCTCCCTTTGTTTTCCGGCACAGATTGATTTTGTTGAATTTTGTAGGTACTTCCTGCCCACCAAACAGCACAATCAGTAGTTGATTTTAACAAAGCTGTTTGCGATTTTGAGATAAAGGGAAATAACAGAAATGTAAATAAAAAAAATGCAACGGACCGGGGAATAAGATTATAGTTTGAAATTGTATTAAGTTGAGTATTCATTTTGTTTTTCTTTATCGTTTTATGAAGTAGTTGATATCATATAACTCATCATCTTGCTTTCCCATTCGCAGATTTAAGGTTTCCCTTCTTAGGTAGTCAAAATACCTCACTTCAATTTTATGATTCCCTTTTTCGAGCGCTGCGTATCCTTCTTCAAAAATTTCATAATGCACACCATCATTATCAATAATTTCTTTATCGTCAATAAGAAAAGAACTCCCGTCAAATGACTCCAGGAAAAAGCGGTAAACTGTAGTTTCGGGAATATTTATAGTACCTGTAAAACAAACAGCGAAATGGTCTTTTGAACGTGGTTTTATTCCTTCAAGTGACAGTGAATCGAGTTGAAAAACCTTTATTGGTTTGAGGTTTTCAAAATCCGGCAAAACAGTAAAAAGTCCTTCAAAATATTTTGCATTAATATTCTTTTCCTTCGAATCTTGTTTTTTCATCAATGGAAGCTTAACTGCGGTTTTTACAGTCTCCCTGCTTTTATTATCGACCTTACTAACCTCTGCAGAAATAGTAGTTGTATTTTTTATTGAAAATGAAATTACAGGCGTATAACTTGTTTGGTAATTTTCATCGTTTAGCCGATAATTCAGTGCTCCATTGTTATTTGTGTTATGAATGGAAACCAAAGTGCTATCGATAAAATATTTTGGAGAGATGGAAATTGTCGGAGCGTTTACTGTTGCAGTATTCTTCTTTTGCATTTCCCAGCGGTCAAAAACTATTCGGGAAGTATCAATGGCTTCCACCATTAATTTATCTCCAACAATTTGCACATTCAAAAAATGCATTCGTCTCTGGCTTTTTTCGGTAAACCATTCCTTGTAGGAAGACGGCTGATTACACCCACCACCACCACCAGCCGATATAACATAAACAACACCATTTTCCGCATCGATATGATTTTGATAAATGGGATAACTTTTTTCATAACCATGCACATGACCAGATAAAACCAGGTCAACTCCATAGGTTTCATAAAGCTGCTTTAACTGAAAAATATTTGGATCGCCCTTGTCGGCTGTAGCCATAAGCGAACTCCTGTAGGAAGCTATATCGGAAGTAAAAGGAGGATGATGATGAACAACAATTTTCCAGCGTTCTTTACAACCGGCTAAAGCTTCCTCCAGTTTCCTGTATTGTGCCGAACCTTTTAACAAATCTTTATTCGTATCAACAAAAATCAGCCGTAAATCACCTTTCTTAAGGGTATAAAAGGCATCGTTATCTGGTCTGTTGAAATACTGATAGTATTTTTCGTCGTTCATTTCATGGTTGCCTATTGCGGGGTAAAGTGGGACATGTCTCATCAGATTCTGAGCTTGTTTAAAAAATTCGTCAGTCCAGTCATCTTTATGATGTCCGTATGCAACCATATCGCCAACATGGACAACAAACTGCGGTGCTTCTTCAAACATAAGCCGGGTAATACGTTCCCAACATTCAACCTGCCCCTGATTATCACCGACCACGGTAAAATTAATAGTTGTATATGCATAGTCGGGGATTACCAGTTGCGTAACCGGCCCTATTAAAGTATCGCCATAAGCATCCAAATTTATTATTTGATAGAAATAAAGTTTCCCGGGTTCTAAGTCTCCAACTGTTAATTTATGAAGAAATTTCGCTTCCTTTTCTGCCACTGCCAATTTTAGTTCAGGCTTTAGAATATGCCGCTCGGATTTTGCTATTAGTACCTGCCCTTTAAGAGAATTAGAAGTCTCCCACATTACACAAAATGAATGCTCCGAAACATCCTGCAAATAAGGTTCAACTACAAATTCAGAACGAGCTGTCTCACCTTCCTGTGCAGAAAGCTGATGAAACGAACAGATTAAAATAAAAATAAGAAGTAAAAATCCCGGTAATCCTGCAATTTTACAATTTTTGTTTTTCAAGTACTTCATTTTATGTATTTTATACAACAAACTCCAGGTTTTAAAATGTAACAGAAAAAGAAAAACAGACATTGAATACACTATTTACATAATTGATCCAACGTCTGTTATTTCAAAGAATTAATTGGTTTAAATTATCTTAAAAGGAAGGCTGCCAAATTCTAATTTCCTAAGTTCGGATTTTTTATCGCATCAACAGACGGATAAGGCGCAAAGTAATTATCCTTAGTTGGCTGATTTACAATCTGATTCTCACTAGGATCTCTTTCTTGCACAGATGCTTCAACTCTTTCCAAACGAACTAAATCATACCATGGGTCTGTACAGAAATAACCACCGGGGAATTCCCACGCTCTCTCCTGAACGACAGAATCTCTAAAAGCTGTTTGTGAGAGCCCCTCAGTAAGATCTGGAAGACCCGCCCTGTTTCTTACCTGATTTACAGCATCGTATGTTGTTGCATCAGGAGAAGAAGACATTGCTTTTGCTTCAGCATATACCAAAAGGGTATTCGCATGAGTTAAAGCAACCTGCGGACGACTGTTTTTCCAGTTCATCCCTTTCCATGGTTGAGTCCAGTCAAATTTACCATCATAATATTGTTTGTAGTACGGATGCTTTTTGGCTAATTGAGTATAATCCAATGTATCTCCATTCTCCATTGGAAATTTCCACATAAACGTAGCGTCTTTTCTTGGGCCTTCCGGATAGCTTCTAAAGAAATTCAGATCAGCGTAATAAACATCCCATCCACCATAATCCCCGGGCAATCCGCACAACGGGCAGCCCCAGTTATTATCGTTATAGAATGCCAAAACTACTTCTTCACAAGACCTGTTTTCGTAGTTATAATCTTTTGAATACAGATCGGCTATATTTTCCATCAGTTTATATCCCCACGTCCCGGCGTTATCAATAACTTCTTTTGCTTTTGAAGCGGCAAGAGCATACTTCGATGCGTCGTTTAAAGGATATCCAGTCATTGAAAGATAAACATAAGCTAATAATGATTTTGCAGCACCATTAGTAACGGCTACACCTGCCCTTTTCGCATCACCATCCCAGTTTGCAGGAAGATACTCTTCTGCAATCTTTAAATCTTCAATAATTAAATCGTAAACCGTTTGCGGCCCCGTTAGAGACATATCGTTTGACACCTCTTCTTCACTAAGATAAAAAGGTATTTCGTTGTACATCCTAACCAGCTGGAAGTAAACATATCCCCTGAGAAAATGTGCCTGGCCACCTGCTTTTTTCTTTGCATCTTCAGTAGCACCAGCATCTTCGTAATTGTTAATAATGGTATTACATGCATTTATTGCCTGATAAGCATACCCCCAAAACCGGAGCATCTCTCCATTGTCACCTTCTGTATTAAATACATCAACTTCTTCAAAATTATTAAACTGAGAAGTTTTATCTCGCCCTGCAGTAGTATATGCAAGTGCATTTCCATAAAAATAAAGGTCCTGATATATTTTGTATACCCCAGTAACAGCCATTTCCAGGTCACTCTGCGTGGCGTAAAATGTTTCGGGATAAATATCTCCTTTGGGAGAAATGTTCAAGAAATCCTCGGAACATGAAACGAATATGCTGCTTATTATAAGTATGATTAAAATCTTTTTCATCTTTTAATAAATTAAATAAGTTAAATTAAAATTGCAGTGAAACTCCGAATGAAACAGTTGTTGGTAACGGTTGTGTTCCAAAATCACATCCTCCCCATAAGTCACTTGATCCGGATGCTGATACTTCAGGATCCAACCCTTTATATTTAGTAAAAGTGAGTAACTCCTGCGCACTAACGGTTAGTGCAAGTGTTCCAATTCTGATCCATTCCTTAGGAAGATTATAGGTAAGTCCAACATATTTCACTTTTACCCAGCTACCATTTTCAATCCATTGAGATGAATTTAATCGTTTTGCATCAGAGGTACTGTGAATATTTTTGTATTCAGCATCCGTATTTGTTGGGGTCCAATAATCAGTTGCAGGACCTTTTAACATAATGGTCCGGGAATCAGCATGAACAGTTGACATTGCAGCACGTGCAAGGTTAAACAGATCCTGTCCATGCATTCCTTGAAGTAATAATGAGAAATCAAAGTTGTTATAAGAAACAGAGTTGTTTAAAGCCCATATAAAATCAGGGTTTGCATCGCCAATAGCTTGTCCGTCATCCTGCAGGTTATAAGCTCCATCATTGTTCACATCCTCGTATTTATAATCACCTGGAAGATTACCATATTCAGCTGCCTTTTCTGCTTCAGATTCCTGCCATATTCCTAAATATTTGTAGCCCCAGATAGTTCCTAAAGGAAGGTCTTCTTCTACTCTATAGGTATTTTCAGATAAAAATCCGTTTCCATTTGTGCCTGCCATAAATGCTGCCTGATCTCCTAAATCAAGCACTTTATTTTTTACCGTGGAAAGGTTAAAATTTACATCCCAGAAGAAATTCTGAGTTTGAACAGGCTTGTAGTCAACCGTAAATTCAAAACCCTTATTGCTTACTTCACCCAGGTTTTGCAAATAAGATCCGTTGGTAGCATAACCAAAGTATACAGGTAATTCCTGCAATGTTAACAGGTCTTTTGTCAATTTATCAAAGTAATCAATTGATACCGACAGCTTCCCGTTAAATGTGGTTACATCAAGACCAAGGTCAATTTGTGTAGTCGTTTCCCATTTCAGATATGGATTGGCCGGTGTTCCAGGAATATACCCTAAAATATCGGCGCCAATACCGTAGTCATAATTGTTCGATTTCATTACAGTATAAACAAAGGGACACGGATTACCTGTTTGTCCCCAACCTGCGCGAAACTTCAGATTATCAAATAATCCGTTGGCTTTCATGAACGGTTCTTCCGACAAACGCCAACTAGCAGCAAATGAAGGGAATGCTCCAAATTTATTTTCTTCAACCCTGTTCGCCGGTCCACTTTTACCATCAACACGATAAGATGCAGTAAAATAATATCGTTGCTTGTAATTATAATTTAAACGTCCCATATAGGCAATCCGTGAGGTCTTACCATATCCTGAAGAGACACTTTGTTCATTACTTAAACCGATAGTATAGAAAGAAGCGAGATCGGGTAATGGCATTTTCTTGCCTGTTCCGGAGAGACTCCAGCTTTCTGAGGCTTCGGCTTCGTAAACTCCGGTAAGGATTATGTTGTGAGCATCTGCGAACGTTTTATTAAAATCGATTTTATTTATAAGTCTCCAATTAAAATTTTCACTTTGCCCCCTTGAACCATAAGGGTCGTTTGGCTCCAGCCATACATTTCTATAATCTCCAGACGCGCTGCCTGATTTTGCTGCAAATCCTGTAACAGTATAAGTTAGGAAATCAGCAATCTTATAATTTGCATTAAGAAGTGAGGTTACGTTATGACTTTCTGAAAATTTGTTCTGCTCCATGGCATTCATATACGGGCTATCGAGTAATGCCCCAAAGTGGTCTGAATTATTATAGATACCATTTTCTTCATCAAGCCAGATTGGTTCGGTAGGAGACCAAATCAGCGCCTGGAAAAATGGATCAGCCTTACTTGTCCCGGTTGATAGTCCACCGTTTTTGGTTTGCGATTTAGCTGCCGTAATATCCAAATCCATAGTCAGGCGTTTCGATGGTTGAAATCCGATTTTCGACCTTAAGGAGTAATTTGCACCACTTTTTGTGTTGATCATTGTTCCCTCTTCATCGTTATAACGACCAGACAAATAAACACTGAGTTTATCCAGTTTTTGTGAATAAGAAATTTGATGATCGTTACGTAATCCAACTTGAGTAATTGCATCCAGCCAATCGGTTCCACCTGTTTTCCTGAATTCCTCAATTTCTGCATTTGAAAAAGTTTGTGCCTGATTAAAATCGTTAATATATGCAGCATACTCGGCTGCATTCATTTTATCAGGATAATCAATATTTCTGTAGCTGAAACCTGTTGTTAGTGATAATCTGATTACAGGTTCACCTGATGTTGCTTTCTTAGTTGTTACTAAAATAACACCATTTGAAGCTCTTTCTCCGTAAATAGCTGTTGCAGATGCATCTTTTAACACTTCAATCGATTCTACGTCCTGTATCGGGCCAATTGGTGCCCCAATAACTCCATCGACGACAGTTAAAGGTTCATTACTTCCAGATATTGAATTTGGTCCCCTGACACGTATTTTTGTTGGTGAACCGATATCACCTGAAGTACGTGAAAGGTTCATACCTGCTACTCTACCTGATAGCATGTCAGAAAGATTTCTTACAGGTTGATTTTTAAGACTCTCCATATTTACAGAAGCAACGGAGCCTGTAATGTCGCTTTTCTTCATTGTACCATATCCAATAGCAACGACTTCATCAAGACCAATTGAATCCTGCTGCAGAACAACATTAATCGAAGATTGATCTCCAACTTCAATTTCCTGATCTTTCATTCCAACAAAAGAATAATGAAGAACAGCACCATCAGGTACATTTGTGATCGTGTAAGTTCCATCAGCATTGGTTACGGTTCCTTGTGAAGTACCTTTAACCATTACCGTAACCCCCGGTAATGGTTGCCCAGACTCATCTGTAATTATGCCCGACACCGCTTTTTGTTGCATTGCCATATCCGGATCAAATCCCAGATTTTCCTTAGTGGTTAATACAATTATTCTGTCTTTTACGAAATATTCAACATCTGAATCGGCAAATAATGTTTCTAAAACGTCGTTGATTTTTTTGTCCTCAATGTTAACAGAAACCTGCTTATTTACATCAATAATTTTAGGACTATACATAAAGTAAAATTCGCTTTGAGCTTCAATCTGATTCAGTACTTCCAAAACGGTTGCCCTTTTCATATCGAGGTTTAATTTTTTGCTTTGCGAGTAGGTTTCACTAGCAAAAACACTAAATACTGAAATGAATAATAAAAAGGTAGTTAGTTTCATGATTCGTACTAATTTTAATGCATTGGGCATATAAGTATCCCATACACTTTCACATTTGTTTTTTTTCATATTTTTGTAATGTTTAGATTGTAAATTGCCCTGTATCATTCTACAGGGTTAATTATTTGAAAAACTTTTACAGGGAGATGTTGCCGCATTTCCCTGTTTTATTTGCAGATCGTTATTTCTTCATTGGCACACAGTTTATAGTTATTTGTTCGTTTTTTTTCAATTATTAAATCACATTAGAGCTCATTTATTTATGTTCATTTCAAAGTGTACAGAAACATAAATAAGTTCGGTATTTCGGTTTCAAATTTCAATGGTTTAGCTGTTTCTATAATTTACGCTTTGTTATTACAATTTTTTGTTTGGAAAAAGTCCCATCGGCGAGTTTTTTCCTTGGAAAAGTCTTATACTCAATTGGAGTAGCCATTGTCATCAAATCCAGAATTTGAAACAGAGGTTCGTCAACAAAAGTCACGGAGTAAGTATAATCTTTTATATCATCCCCAATTTCAATTTCCACATTAAACATTCTGCTTAATTTGCTTGCGACGTCACTAACAGAGGCGTTTTTGAATACCAATTTGCCTTCCTTCCATCCGGTATATTGTTCTACATTTCCTTTAACACTCAAAATAGCTCCTGTTTTTGTGTTATACTCCACATGTTGCCCGGGAACCATTGAGCCAATAGATTGACTAGCACCACTATTCTCTCTTTTTTCTAACGTCACTTTGCCCTTAACCAAAGTAGTTTCAACATTATCATCATTGGGATAAGCCGAGACATTAAAAGATGTTCCAAGAACTTTTACATCCAATTTTTCTGTTTTAACAATAAAAGGTTTTTCGGGATTATGTTCTACATCAAAATATCCTTCTCCAGATAATGTAACCTCCCTGGTTGATCCAGTAAAAACCATTGGATATATTAACTTACTCCCAACGTTTAAGTGAACCACAGTTCCATCAGACAATTCCATTTTTGTCCGCGAACCAATTGGCGCAGAAAGCTCAACAAAACGTATTATTAAATCATCTGCCTCCACTGTTGTTGGGGCCTTATCGGACAATGTATAAAACAAAAACCCAAGCACTGGTATTAAGAGAATGGCAGCGGCCCGGGTAATCCATGTAGTTAATTTACTGATACTTAATTTTCCAGTATTGATATTACTTTGCTTACTTTGTTGAGTGTTTATTTTATGATGAATTTTATCCAATAGTGTATCATAATTCTCAAATTTAGTAACACCATCTTCTTCCTTAAAAGATTTCCAGTCATTATAAACTATTGATTTATCTTTTTCGGGAAAGGTTCCTGAATTTAACCATTGGATAATTTCGTCTAACTCATCATCCGTACATTGATTATTTAAAAATTTTATGAGTAATTCTTCTTTCATTTTACTTTTTATAATGTGCCTCTCTTAATTAGAGAGACACATTATCTCTAACTAAACAAAACTATTTTTTACGTATTACCGATAATTTGAATACATGAGTTATACGTTTGGGGTAATAAACAGGACTATGAAAAAAAAATAATTTTATGCTAAAAAAATAATTTCAAAATCAAGGCACTCACTATCAACTCGTTATTGATTTTCGATTTAAAAAAAGAAAGTGTACTAACAATATGATTTTTCACCGTTGATGTTGAAATATTTAGCCTTTCTGCAATTTCAGCATGGGTAAGACCTTCTTCACGACTTAACTTGAAAATTTCTCTTTGACGAGGTGTTAATTGTTCCAATAACGATTGAATATTATTACTAAGTTCTTTATACGAAATGTCTTCGATAATACTTTCTGCACTACTGACTTGCTGTATCGATCTCAAATACTCTACGTATTTAGTTTCGTTTACCTTCTTTCGCAGCAAACTAATTGTTGCATTATATGTAATTGTAAAAAGAAATGATTCAAATGAATAATGTTCATCAATATTATTCCTGGTTACCCATAGTTTCACAAATACATCCTGAACAATTTCTTCTGCATCTTCCTCATTTTTGATATATCTCAGTACAAATCGGAAGAGTCTTTTGCAATATTGAGAATAAATAGCGTCAAAAGCAGTCATGTCACCTTTCTTCAGAAGTTGAACCAACTCCCTTTGTTCTTTATTTGACAATGATTGCATCTTGCTATTCTTTCTTATTCAAAATTAAATACCAAGAATTATATATTAACCTTCGCGTATAAAAAGGTATTCAACTAAGTTTGATTATTATAGGTCATAAACTTTAACATTAAAGATAACCTGTTTAAATAACATTTTCCAACAAAATTAACTTATTTAATAATATAATTCCTGCTATTTGATAACAGAAAAATGCAATTGATTTTGAATAGATAACATGCATAATTAAGTTGGAGAGCTAGTATCAGCGTTCAATCCCTTGTTCCATTTGCGACTTTAAAATCTATTCTGCTGTATTTTCCATCGTTATTATAAAAAGACTCATTGAATGACGAGGAAGATGAACCTTGAAAGATGCATATCCATCTTTATTTGAGACCTCAAATGTGTTCGTTACTTTCAGTTCTCCTTCCTGCCTGAGTTGCTTTATCACTTCCTCATCAGCATTTGGCCTACCCAACCTTTCCCATTTTCGGAAGGTATTGTTATGTAACCTGTCCAACCGATATTCTTTAACCGAATATTTACCATTCTCCGGAAGTTGTTCAATGTTAATTACATATCCGTCTTCCTGTTCAAAGGAATCATCGGTTTCCTGAAAATCATAAGCCAGAAACTGCAACTCACTCTCTGAACGGGTTGCCAGCAATCCATATCTGCCTCCCGGTTTTGGTCCAATAACATTTAATCTGTGAGGTCCTAATTGTGCAAGTAGAGTATATGCTGTCATAATAGGTTTAGGGATATTTCCAGTTGTCATTAAATCTCTGGAACCCATAAAAACCGGTCCGGTAGCAGCATTAAACCAAGCTCCCCAATAGAGCATGAGGCTGGTTTTGAAGTTATAGTTATCTTCAATGGCAAATAAGCAATCAACCAGTTTAACCATAAAAAGTGCTGAATACTCAGAGTTTCGGTATTCAAGCTGAGGAAATTCTGCAACAAATTTACTGTCGCCATGCGAACATACTCCCCATTCGTTAAGATGAATTTCTACTTCCGGTAACTGTGGATATTTCTTTAACAGCCTCTGCATCCATAACATTTCTGAAGTAAATTTGGAAACTACCGGCCAAATTTCGGGCGCCGGGTTGAGCCAGGAACCCGATAAACCATAAATATGATGCGAAATAAAATCAATTGGGGATCCCGTTTTTCCACTGACATAGTTTGTTCCATAAACTACATGGTCGAGGAACTCTTTCATGAACCACAAGTTGTAACAAGCCGGACCACCAACTTTAAAATCCGGATGATACGATTTTACAGTACTGGCAAAAACATCATACAATCTGTAAAAATCAGGGAGGTCTTCATCCTTCCAGCCATCGGGTTCATTCCAAACCTCAAAATACCAGGTTTTAAGTTCTTCTATACCAAATTCATTTACCAGGTTTTGCATGAAACTGTCAAGTAAATTCTGCCACATATCCCAGCTTACCGGGGCACCGCTATGGGATTCAAATCCCTCATCATTCCCGTTCCGTGAAGATTCTTTTGAAAATCCGTCAGGATAAAAATCAAATTCAACAATCGGTTTCATCCCTCGCTTTACATATTCACGAAAAGTGTGATTCACTTTTGAGAAGTCGTAACTTATGTTTCCGTTACTGTCTTTGGAAACAACATTTCCACCGATACTGCCACCAGCTTTTACATCACCCGAAGTTCCGTTGTTGAAGGTAAAATGAGTTCGTAAATACCGGACAGTTTTGTTATTTTCGGCACTGTCCAGGAATTCCTGTCCTTCCGGTTCATGAACAATCTTAAAAAGAAAATCATATCCAATTGCCTTCCAAAACTCATAGTTTTCTCCAACAATATGGTTTACATCAATTGTATATTCAACATCGGGAATCTTTTTAGACTGATTATGATCATTACAGGAAATCACTAATAAACAAGTCATTAAGCATAAGATTACAAAAATTATTTTTCCCTTCATTAGCTTTCCTTTTTTATTTTAATGTATCGGCAAATTGCCAGGTCTTTCCATTATGTTTGACCTCGATTTGCAATACTCAAAAGTATCGTAGTGCGAACAAAAACATTAAAATATTTGATCAGATTAACTACTCAACTTTTATTTATTTTCCGTTGGAAACATATATACAGCAACATCCCCCGGATCAATTTCCATAGACGTTTCATACATATTAGCCGGAACTATAGTGCCATCTTTTAGTACTCTTTTCAGCTTATCATTTCCATAAATAGTAAAGCTCATGCTATTCAGAAAATCTTTATTTACAATAACAAAAAAGGAATCATTCCCCTTTTTTAACACAGAAACCAATGCATCGCCCTGTGTATCAAAAACGTTCACGGCTTCAGGCAGACTGGTAAGCCGGATTGTACCTTTTGGAATTGCACCTATGCCGGTATGCCGAACACTGACAACCTCCGCTCCCAGAAATACATCGGATAGACTTTGTATCTCCTTACTTATTTGTTTCACCCGATCGTACACAATGCTTCTTTTACCGGCTGCTGAAATTGGGGCACCTCTTTGATCTTCCAGAGAGGGTGAGTTGATGGAAGTTGCCGACCAGTAAGTAAAATATTGAATTCCCTGTGCTCCATAAGCCAAATTACTAAATGCCTGAAGACGCATTGCTGCAATTGTTTGAGGAGTTACATGATCGTTATCATAATTAGTGGTAAGAACAAATGCCCAGAAAGGTTTTCCAGCTTGCCTGGATTCTTTAGCAATTAGCTCAAGGTTTTTATACCAGCTTTTACTTATATGATCTTTAAATACCGGATAGTAATCAAACGAAACAAAATTTACGGGTATCTGTTTAATATACTCCTGAACATATTCCTCATAACTATCTGTTCCAAGTTGCTCCGAACTGGCATGATTTGGGAACAGGTTTACATAACAAAAATGGTCTTTGTCAACAGATTGTATTTTCCTCGCCCAATCTGCCAGTTCCGGATATAGTTGAATGGGTGGCTCGTCTCTTAGGTGATAGCCTGCAACAGCCGGAAAATTCATAATTTCCTTTACTGTTTGTTCCGGTTTTTCCTTTAACTCAGGACAAGAAACAAGCAACTTTACACCTGCCTGTTCTGCAGCATTCAACGCCTTTTTCACTTCATCTATATTTGGAAGAAAACTCAGAGAATACGTAATTCCCGCATCTCTCATCTCCTTATAACGATTTACCGATGTTTCCGACGCCGGAATACTGTACCATGCCAATATCGGAATTTCTCCATTGCTGCTAAAACTCGATTCTTTTTCTTTCGTAGAAGTATTTTTCCCTAATGATACATTTCCATAAAGAGATGTAATGATCATTAAAACCAAAACAAGATTATTTTTCATATTTAACTTTTTAATTGTTTCATTTAATATTGAATCTTTTTTATTTCTAATCCCTTCTTTCAATACAATATTTCTGACTTTTACCCGGCAGAAACCGATTACTGTTTTTATTCCTCAGCACATTCAATGCTAAGGGTTCTAATTTCATAATAGCATTATTCTAATCTGACGCAATTGCCCTTACTCTATCCAGCGATTATTCAGCGGTCCCATCTGTTGCAATGGAATGGACTGCAAACCATATTTTTGAAGTAGTTCAGAATTACAAAAATCATCTA
Organism: Draconibacterium sp.; assembly: GCA_041393215.1. Classification (GTDB taxonomy): domain Bacteria; phylum Bacteroidota; class Bacteroidia; order Bacteroidales; family Prolixibacteraceae; genus Draconibacterium. The sequence goes on along the minus strand of JAWKKP010000014.1, from coordinate 132,114 downwards.
AGCTTTTTCCATTAGAACCGACAGATGTATTATTTTCTTCAATGTTTACTCCTTTGTCCCGAAGAAAACGCTCTTCACAATTTACCATCAAATTATTCTTTATTGTATTCACATTTACTCCCTCCCTTATGGTTTTTAATTCAGGATATTTATGCTGATACAATTCTGAACGGATATCAACATCTTCGTAAATTTTCTTCTTAATTGCCGGAGAATCCAATTCATCCAACCAGTGTTTTTCTTTCCATGTGGAAAAACTGACAGCTGCAAGGCAATCATAAAACAGGTTGTTTTCAACAAGGTTATCCTTTCCTCCATGAATTTGTACTGCACCAAAAATTACTGCCCCGCATCGCTCAAATACATTACCATGAATGTGCACACCCGAGATCATATCGTCAAGCCTTACTCCCGCTGCGCCATTTTTTGTACCGCCCGTTATATTGTGCCAGTGGTTATAACGAATAACAATACCCCTGTAAGACGGATTGTACCACATGTCTAAGCCACCCTGATCATCCGATTCGTTTACAACATAACCAATTTCGTTATATTCAACGATAATATCATTCCCTTCCAGGCGCATAGCAGATGACGATGAATTAAGAAAACGGTTATGGCTGATCCGGATTCCGCAACCTTCGGCATAAACAGCAGGTTCATACGTACGTTTATAGAGTGAGAAATCTTTAACAATAGTATTTTCAATAAAATGGTTAGCTGGTGTTAGCGTTTTTCTATCTCCTCCTGATACAACAATACCTCCACACCCAAAGGTACTAAGGTAACATCCTGAAACTCCGTGCCCGAGACCATTTTCGATATGAATAGCATCTTCGCCGAAGCGCTCTATCCGGCAATCAGAAATAAGGCATCTTTTACCTTCGCTTATCAGAATAGCACAACTTCGTCCTTCCATAAAAGTTAATCCCTGAAGTTCGAAATTGGAACAGTCTTTTATTTCAACCATATAAGGGCTATTAAACACCGACAGGGTAACGTTTGCTTTTTCAGGATTGATATTTTCGGGTGGAAACCAGTATATTAAACCATCCTGCCGGTCGAGATACCATTCTCCAGGTTGATCAATTTCGCTGAATAAATTCAATCCGAAATAACGCAAACTATCACGATAACCATAATGATGATAGGGTTCACTAATGGATATTGTTCTCGAATTGACATCCAGTTCTTCCACTTTCTGAAATTCGTCGCTCCAGTCCCAATACCAATATCCACCAAGCCGAATATCCTTTTCCTCCGCCCAGCGATCCTGCCGATTGTCAAGATACTCAAAAACGCCTTCTTGTGTTCCGTGTGTTTTTATATACGTAGGGGGAAGTTCTGTTTTTCCTTTTGCCAAACCCGCATTTACAAAACCTTCGTTAGGCCAGCGTGCCAGTGTTTGAGGTTGTGCGTTACAAAACAATTCCGGACGTTTGCCAATATCAGTAGCATCACCAAAATCGGATATTCCTTCGGCGCTCAAATTGGCCACATAAATTTTCCCTTTTACTTCAGGAGAAAGAAGTTCTAATTTTTCCACTTTATCCAGCACCTGCCAGTTGCTTATTTCCCGACTACCGGTAAAAACAGGTTTCTCTCCTTCTGCCGCTCTGTAAATAACCGGTGCATTTTCTGTTCCCGAATCCGCTTCTGTAAACACAATAGGTTTTTCGAGATAATATTGTCCTTCGTTTATATTTACTATTATCGATTTTCCAGGTGTTTCACTTTTTTGTTTTCGGCTAACTTCCTGAGCCTTTTCAATGCTTTTAAAGGGTTCTGACTGGGTTCCGGGATTGGTATCATTTCCATCTGGCGATACAAAAAATTCAATGTTATTCTGGGTTGAACACGATAATACCACCGATATCAGAAAAATCATGTAAAGTCCGAATGTTATATATCTTCTCATAATTTAGTTGGTTGATTTGAGTCATAAAAAAAGTACCATTCTTTTTCTTGCTGAAGATACGGTTTATTAACTATCTATTGTACAATCATCATTCGAATAATTCCTTCGTAATCATTGGAATCATCATAGCTTAATTGTCGGTTTTGAAAATAATTATGAGGATTTTCCCCTTTCGTTGTACAAACATTATGTACAAATCCTAGTCTATTGGAAATGATTTGACTATTAGAATCAAATTTACGTTGAGAAAAGGCAACTGATACCAATAACAAACAAACGACAACAAACAAATTAACTCTCATATTATTAATTAGTTATAAATAAAATGAATTTCAATATATGATAGATTAAAAACTTCATGTCCCGGACGAAGGGCACCATCCATCTCAATGAAATGCATGGAACTGGCCGAACTGAGTATCCCATATTTTTCATGATGTAAGTCACCCACCGGACTTTCGTGGAGTGCATGAGGCATGAATCCAATATTAGCATGGGAGAGGAGACAGCAATCATTAACGATGTGTTGAACACGCTCTTTGTCATCCAAACTTCCCCAACAACATTCGGTGGCCAATACACCCTTGTTTTGTTGTTGGGCAAAAGCGACAATTTCATTCAATTTCTCGGATTTTGCAAAGTATGGGTGGATCATAAACAGATCGCTGATTTCATTTACAGACTGAACCTGATTTTGAACATTTACACTAACAGGCTGCTTTGCACCAAATTCTTTGCAAAGATTATAGGTGCGCGTTAACCACTCCAATATAAGTTTCCAATTACCATTATTATGCGGTTCATTACACAAATCCCTGGCTAAAATACGCTCATCTTCAGCATGATCTCCCACAATCTTTTCAACAAAAGGACGAAATACATAATTAGAAGCTGTTCCCTTTTTACCATAATCAACAAACCAATATCTTAACATTTCTTCCGAAATGCCACCAAATCCAGGTATGCTATGCCAATTATTATAAAGAGTCGGGATTACTTTTAGCCCATGTTGATTTGCAATACTTAGTGCTGTTTCAAAGTTTTCGCAAAACCCTTTTTGCTCAACTGCAAAAGCATCAAAAGATAACCAGTAACGAACAGTGTTTATTCCGGGAAAGTATTTTTTGCCTAAACCCAATTCAATATCAATTCGTTCAGGACGAAATTTACTCCAAATACTATAACCTGTTGCCTCGTAGCTTGGCTGATAATTAAACCCTCTGATATCTTTGTATTGATTTATCCATTTCTCTGCTCCTGCTTTGGGCTCATCTTTTTTTTATAACATTAAACGGCATGGCGTTAGTGGCCATTGTTGCACCTGCAATTGTTCCAATACCTATTTTTAATGCTTTTCTGCGAGAAATTTTCCTTGCTGTTTGTATATCTATTATAGTTGTATAAAAATTAAGAATGCCAATTTTTAAGTCGATAACGGGTTACCGGCTAAACTACCGGGGTAAGTATAGTGGCCAGGTTTTACCAAACCAAAAGAGACTAATACAGAAATCAACCTGAATTTCAAAACAAAAGATTTTCGCATCAGCGAAACAAATACATTCATAATAAATTGGTTATTGTATAAAATTTCAATTTATTTTTCAATATATCTACTTTGTAATAATGTAAACAGGGTTTGTCCATGCCGATCGTCTTTTTCCAATTCCATTTTCAACCTCTTCCCATTTTTCATTGGTTTGGGTCACTCTCGCCCGAACATATCCTTCATTGCCGTTTATTTTATAGGTTGCGGAAGAGGAATTTTTTTCGCTATGAATTACTTTGCCTTGCGAAATAAATTCTATTAACGAAGGTGTATCAGTTTTAATAGTGAATTTTTTCTTATCTACTGAGACATTCATTACGGGGCCTTGAGAAGAATAATAGTTACCCGAAAACAAACTTTCCATTACATCAGGAATTGTAAGTTCACCTCTCGATTTTGCATTAGTATTGATAACCACCCATCCGCCCGGGTTTACTTTTCCATGAGTATCGTCTGATGCAGTTCCCATTACCCGGATACCTTGTTTCAAAACATAATCCCATTTTTCTTCAGCATTGGTAAAGTTAGTACGGGGTGAAAAATCATACCCCTTGTTTCCAATTTCCATTGCGTGTGGCAAATAGGATAATGGTTCAAGTCCTTTTTCACGGTTACCAAATATGGTATCTAATTCAGCATACGTATATCCGGCAGAAGTCCAAAGTTGCTCACCTTTATGTTCTCCATCTGTTTCCAACCTTGCATTTGGATGTGCCAAAGCAAGAAAACAACCGCCATTTCTAAGCGTTTTAAATGCTTCCTCAACTCCACGTCCTTTTCCTCTTGGATGAACTGAGTGTTTTAATACCTTGGGTAAATAAATAAAAGATTGATTATTTGCTTCGTATTTTACCTCGCTACCATCTGCCTGAGATACAATAATCATATCCATATTCATTTTTCCCATGTAACGCTCATTACTGCTTCCTTTTCTGTCATAAACCAGTTTTAAGGAATGCTGTCTGGCTCCAAGTTTATTGAAGTGAAATACTTGCTGTTGGTAATTCAGGCTTTCAGAAAACAGATTTGCTTCTCCAATTTCTTCATCATCAACAAAAACCTTCACAATACCACCTCCCGGTTCTTTGCGTGCAATCCATTTAAAGCCGGTACCTGTAAATTTTAATTCAACTGAAGCCGGTACTTCCCTGGAAGTATAAATCCATCCGCTCCCCGATAGTGAATCTTTTGATATTTCCCAGTTGGCTTCGTTAATATTATCGGTAGAAACATTAACAATTACCATATCACCGAATATCCCTCCGGACTTTTGATTTCCAATATTGCTTTCATCTCCGGGAATCCAGAGAATATCATCAATCCCCCAAGGCGCATCGCTACCTTCAATAATTCCGGAAGGAATGGTATTCCAGGGAGTAGTTATCCTTTCGTGATCAGAAATACCAATGATTCCATACGGTGGATAGGTTTCATAGTCGCGATAATTTTTTAGCCTTTTTGCTGGAGGTTCTTTGGCATGTGTATATTCGGGATGATATGCTGAGTGATTGTGTAAGGTAGCTTTATAAGGAAATGGTTTTACTGTTTCGTATGGATTTATTATGGAATAATCTTTCCGGGGTTTGTCAGGTTTCCCTGAACTTAAAGCGATAATACAAACAATTCCGATTAATAATTTTGTTACAGGAAAAATATACTTTTCTCGTCTCTTCATGGACTCTAATTTATTCATATTTATATTTATATTGTTAAATTAATAAAAAACCTGTTTTCATATTGACACGTCCATCTTTCAACAAAATTGCTTTTTGTTACCTGCTGATATGGAAGAAGCATTTGCCCTCTTTTCATTTTCAGTGAAAAAATGCGGGGTCTGTTCCCCGCATTTTGGCATGTAATATAACTTGATAAGATAATGAATGAGTATGAACTCAACACAACTAACTAAACTATTGCTTTACTATTCTGCCTGCACCTAAAATACGCGGACTTGTTAAGGATTCGGTGCTTACCTGATACATATAAATGCCTGATGGTGCAGAAATACTTAACGGGATTAAATTTTTCCCCTTTGCAATATTTTCTCTTTTCATCAGCACTTCTTTCCCAACCAAATTATAAATCATTATTTTAACTGATGATTCTACATCTGATTGTATTTCAAGTGTCATCTTTTGCGTAAACGGATTCGGGTAAACACGAGTATTTTTTGAACTATTTATATTAATATCCTTGTTAGAAACATACGGATAAGGTATCCATCTTGGATCACCAAGAGGTTCTCCCCCGATTGCAGCAGTTGCAGATTTTGAGTTATCATTATAATTGAATGTATAACTCCCGGTTGCAACTTCTCCCACTAAAATCGGATCCTCATCAGCAAACGGGGTTGGCGGATCAAACTCTCTGATATTGTAATTATGTTCCACGAAAAACGTCCAATAATCCAAATTTAATGGCGGAGGATTATCAAAAATTAATGGTTCTTTGAAATTATTTGTAGTATCAGTCTGACCATTATTAATAAAGTGGATCAACACTGGTGGCGGAATTGTTGTGCTTGTATCGAGCATGGTCTGATTTGCAAAGAAATCTGTACGAGCAACATATTTCCATGGTATTGGGTTTGTCTCTTCCGTATCCCACGGCTCATAGCGAACAAGAGTATCCGCTCCATATTCATCAATTATTTCACCAAAAACCGGATCGGTGTACCAGTTATTATTGGATATATTAAAGAATCTGTCCGCATCGGTATATTCACCAGCATTAAATATCGAATCTACAGTAAACATAGGCTGATGTTCGTAATCGGTTGCACGATATGCATAATTGTATAAAATATTATTCGTAATGTCTGCTTTAATTGTAGCGTCCAAAGGAATATAAGAAGTAATTCCGCTTTGAAATATAGTGACATGATTCATTTTAATATAGTCGATAATTCCCGTTCCCAAACTAAATATGGAAGTTGAAAAATTATACATGGTACAATTCTCAATAACCAGTGAATCTGTTGGATTTCCTCTGGTGTCAATAATACGGCCGTTATTAGGATTTTCCGGTCGTATTGAATTTCTAAGTATCGAATTGGTGATAAATACTTTGTTATTTGAAGAGGTTAACCGAAAAAATGTCTGGTTTGAATAATCAAAATAACAGTCGTTAGCAACAATCCTGTTTCCATCACCACTTACAACAATCGTACGATTTGGCTTACCACCCAATTCATCAATACCGTATAAATACAAACCTTCCAGAATAAGAGATCCCCCTGCCTCAATTATATTTTCAGGCGAAGCACCTAAATCATCCACAGCAGGCTGAATAACCGGCCTCTGTCCTGTTCCTTCTTCAGCTCGTATGTGTAAAGTATAACCGCTATGCGACAAAGAACCATTTAAGTAATAAGTTCCACCTCTTTTAAGTTCAAAAATAGTATTGCCAGGATCTTCTGCATTGGCAACGGCATTATTAAGAGCTCCAATCTCAATACCCGGATCGGGTTCGACAACGACAATTGTTTTTTGTCCGAAAACTGAAATACTGGAAAAAAGTATCCCAATAATTGATAATAGGTAAAGTTTTCTTTTCATAATGTTAATTTTTATTAGTTACAAGAAAATGATTTTGTAAGCACTGTATATCAGAAGCTTTTATAAGCTGTATTTTAAACCTACCTGAATTAGTGAGCCATAATATTCTATATCACTTATATAGCCCGTAATTAATCGAACAGAACGGTCCGGTTGATTAAAAATATTGGCAATATTCCCGTTGAACGTCAACCTTTTTGTTATTCTTTGGCTCATTTGAAAGTCCCAGCGATAGAATTCAAGTGTTCCTTCCCTATCGGCAGCGTCGGGCCTCCGTTGCTCTTTTATTAAAATATCATCCTGGTAATTAAACGATAACCGACAGGAAAGACCCATCTTTTTATTATCATACCCTAACCCGACATTTGCCAAATAACTCGGTTGTTTTATCAGCCGATCGACATAAGCAGTGTCACTGTTTAAATATATTGCACGAGGAGCACCGGGTACTACACCAAAATCGGGATTAGGCACACGTTTTATCAATGTTTCGAGATACTTCGTTTGAGACTCCATAATGGTTACGTTCATATTCAATACAAAACCTTTAACTGGCAGAAATGAAAGATTAGACTGAAGATCGGCCTCGAATCCTTTTATAATAGACCTATTTGTATTATTCAACGGATAGTTTACCGTGAAGCCAAGTGTGCTTTTGGGAATATCCAGAACTTCCGGATCTGTCTTTGTCCCGGCAAGAACCAACGCCGACCGGTTCCATAAAAATCCATCTATATTTTTGTAGAATCCTCCTAAAGTAAGCAGTCCGTACTTTTGCTTATAAAAAGTAAATATTATATCGAAGTTTTCTGATAGTGCAGCTTTTAATTCGGTATTACCCAACGTGATGATACGATCAGCCAGGTTAATCAATTTTTTAGGAGCCAGCTGACTGTAATCAGGACGAGAGAGCGTATTTGTATAAGCCAATCTTACATCAAACCAATCTACTGGTTTAATTTTTAAATGAATTTGCGGTAATATATTCTGATAACTATTATTTGCAACTGTATCCCTAAACTGAACATTAACAGGGATAGATTCTGATGCAGGGAGTTCTTCTGCAATATAAGCCCGGTATTCAATACCGGTTTTTTCGAACCTAACTCCGGGGATAAAAGTAATGTAATCTCCAACGTCTATTTCCGACATCAGATAATAGGAAAAAATATATTCATTCGTGTTATAATCGTTTTTTGCTCCTGCGGGAATAAACGGATAAAAATCTTCCAAATAATTTTTATAGACCGATCTTATTAAATCCCGATCCAAAACTTCGGATACTTTCAGGTATTCGTAATCGCCATTCAGAAAATCACGCGATTTATAATCATTATCCAGGAAATTTAATATCGAAATCTTTCCCGTATTTCCCTTAGTTGTTAAACTATAGTCTGGATAAACCTTCAGAAAATTGTTTACATCATCCGATGCATCAAGCCTGTCATTATTCCGCGTATTTACTCTTGAACGCTCTTTTTCCCGGTATTTGGCTCCGGCCTTAAGATAACCTGAAATTGAATTACTAATTTTGAAAGGAACTTTCCAATCGAAGAAAAATGCTGGCTCTGTTTCCTTTGCTTCATACGTTAAAAAGGCTCCGTTATAAAAATAGTATTGCTCAATGTCATCCTGCAAATATTCAGGGCTGGTAACCAATTCAGGAGGTCCGATATCAAAAGAATTACCTTTAGAATACCCCACAAAGGCAGATAATTTTCTAAACTGCACTTCATGTCCGTATGGTTTTTTATTTACAGATCTTGAATAGGATGCTCCCCATTTTACTACTGTACCAAAAACGATATGTTCCCCTTCAAGCGAATGGGAATTAAGCAGTTGTTTTATTTCGCTATCATACTGTGTAAGGTTAATCCAGTTTTGCGCTAAATCCAGATGTTTCACTCTGTCGTTAATCTGCCGGTTAAGATAACCTGCAAAATTGCTGAACTTTATCGTAGACGAAGTGCCTAACTTATAATCAAAAAGAAGGCTGCCACCGGCCCTGTTCCTGTTTTCAACATTTGCCTGAAGGCTCGCATCCGATATCCATGGGTTAATGTAGGTTTGCCCTCCATCATAATCGGGCACGCCCTGAACAGTATAGTTGACCTTAAAACGGTCAGAATTTCTTTCAGAAATGTCTCCATTTCCGGTAAGCATAATTCCTAACTTGTTATTAAAGAATCGGTTGCTGACGTAAAAATTAGCCTGGTAATTACTAAGTGATTTTGAAAGACCATTATAGCCAGTTAATAATGTTGCATTTAGCTTCAACTCGGGCGGAGCTTCCTTCAATGTAATATTTACTGTTCCACCTAATCCCGATGCATCCATATCAGCCGTATTGGCCTTTTGAACTTCAACGCCTCCCAGTATGTCCGGAGAAATCATATTTAAATCCGTACTTCTGTCATCAGTTGAAGTTGAAGGGATTATATTTCCTTCTATTGAAATTGTGTTATACTTAGGTTCCAGCCCTCGAATTATAATTTTTTGTCCTTCTCCTCTACTTCGTTCTACCATAAGCCCCGGAAGCCGGCCAACAGCTTCGGCAACATTTACATCCGGCAATTCTTGAAGTTTTTCAGCGGATACTACGTTTGAAATCCCTTTTGCATTTAACTGTTGATTAATCGCGGCCTGTTGTCCTCTGGCTTGCCCGTATGCTACAACCCCCGATATTTCTAAGGTCGATAAGCTCATTTGCTTATTAAGAACAAAAACTTCCTGTTCAACAATTTTAACTTCAACGGTATCTGTTTTGTAGCCGATAAATGAAATTTTGACTTTTTGCCTGCCTGCCGGTACAGCCAATAACTGGTAATTACCATTGGCATCTGTGATGGTACCGCTTTGATGAACCATAATGGTTGCACCAATCATTGGCATGCCATCTTCATCTGTAATTTTCCCTCTAATACTTCCTTTGCCCTGATCTTCTTTCTCTTGCTGAATTATTATTTTTTCATCAGCAGCCTTCGACTTTGTTGACTCAACTTCTTCCTTTTTTGATATTACAATTTGCCGGTCGTATATTTTAAACGAATTATCTGTTCCGTCGAATAATTGTTTCAAAACATGCTCAACAGTTTCACTTTTTATTTCAAGGTTGACTTTCCTTTCTACATCTATAATGTCTTCATTGTAAAAAAAGACAAATTCACTATTCTTTTCGATTTCGTCAAAAATTGCCTTAACCGTTGTATTTTTCAGATTAAAAGTAAACCGCGTTTCTTGTGAATAGGAATTAGCAGAAACGGCTAACATTCCAATGAAATAAAACAGAATGAATAATTTCATTTTTCTTAACAAGTTACCAGAGTTTCTATCACAGAAACACTTAAATCTTATCCTTTTTTTCATAAATTTGGACGTTCTTAAACATTAATATTTATTGATGTTTTAACTCTTCGGGAAGTGCCGCTAACACTTCCCGATGTTTTTTATAACATCGGCTAATTATTTATTTTACTATTGACATACACAGTATTATCTTCAATACGATACGTTATTGGTGTTGCTTCAGCAACAACTTCCATAACCTCTTCCAGGGACTTTTCCAAATCGAGTTTACCGCTGATGTTTCGATTTAATTCAACACTTTTTTCAGTTACAAAATTTACATTGTAGTATTTTGAGAGTTGACTGAACACATTTGCAATATTATCACCTCTAAATTCTACAACTCCATCTTTCCAGCTGGTATAATATGAAACATCAATATCTGATTCAACCAGTATTTTATTTTTGCTATATACTGCCTTCTGATTTGGGAGCAACTTAATTTCCTTTCCAATAATATTAATAACATTATTCTCCTTTAAACTTATTCCTCCTTCTACTAAAACAATTTCAAGTTCATCATCATAATTACGGTCATTCATATTAAACTCAGTTCCGTGAACAATAACGTCTATCTTATCAAGAGTAACGACAAATCGCGCATCTACATTTTTCACCACATCAAAATAAGCCTCTCCCTTAAGATAAACATGACGCTCTTTTCCTGTAAATTTTTGAGGGAAAATAAGTTTTGAACCTGCATTTAGCCACACTTTCGAACCATCAGGTAGCTTAATCTGCGAACGTTTTCCATAAGGAATTATCACTTCTGCCATTAAATCTTTGGGATTTTCAATTTTGTAATCAATTATGGTATCCTTATCAATCTTTACCTGCTCTCCCTCTGAATCAAACTCCAAATTTGTTTGCTGTTCGTTCAGTACTATTTCTTCCCCTCCGGGTAGAATTAATTTAGCATCATTGGAAGCAGAAACTGTAGTATCTGTTTCAGAAAACCTGATACCATTTTGTGAATCATAATAGTACAGAACTACACTGCCTAATGTCAATAACAGAACGAAAACAGCAGCATATCGAAACAACTGTTTTATGACTTTTATTCTTCTGTTAGATTTATGATAAGCAACATAAAACTTGTCTATATCATTCCATACAGACTGCATTGTTTCTTTGTACACATGAATTGGGGCTGATTGAAGTGACTGAACAATTTTCCTGGCAATTTCAACCCGGTCGTTCAGCTCAGGATTATTTTGAAGGAAATAATTCCACTGCTCATGGTTTTCATTTCGTTTTACCCAATTTATGAATTGCTTATCCTGAGTAAAATCTTCAATCGTATATTTTAAGTATTTTTTTTCCACATTAAAAACTTATAATAGCAAAACCCGCTACCTAAGTTTTTGTAGACACTCGAAGAACATGTTAGAAAACATATTTTTGAAATCTTATGAAAAGAATTAAAGGGGTATCTACCTTACCTTCAATTGCTACTCTTAATGTTTTAATAGCCCTGAAAACCAATTTTCTTGCGGAATCTTTTTTTAATTTCATTATGTCGCTAATTTGGTCGTAATCCATTTCACACTCATAACGCAAATAAACAATCTCCCGTTGCCTGCTACTAAGCTGAGACAGAGCCTCAACCAGAGCTTTCTCTCTATTGGTTACATTCTCTTTGTTTAATATTTCTTCCTCCAACAGAAAAGATGCCTTAAATACTAAGTCGCTGTTAGGCAGTATTTTTTTTTCATGCCTTAAATGCTTTAGAATTGTATTTTTCAACGCCTTTAACAAATAAAAGCGGATATTATCAGTACTCCCCGTACGTTTGCCAGCTTCAATTAGCTTAAAAAAAACATCTTGAATGCAGTCTTTTACGACTTCAGCATCTTCGTTTATGCGAATTCCATATTCATACATGGAATGAAAGTATTTGGAATAAACATAGGAGAGAGCAGACTTGTCGCCATCTTTAAATGATTCCCATATTTTATGATCGTTATCCAAATAGTAATTTTCTCTTCCAAATTAAAACTACAAACTTATTCATATAAAAAATAACATTTGCTCTTTTGTATTCTTGTTCTATCTACTTCAATATGATTTCATGCCCAGTTTGTAATTTACGATGTGAACAAATAGAATAAAAAAATGAATATGAAAAATTATTGACTGATTAAAATAATATTAAAATAGAATTTGCCAAGAACTACTAAAAATCAAATTTAATAATCGCGTTAGCTGTTTTGAGTAAAGTAATTATCTATCACCAATTTCATTTTTCCAAAGCATACGATCTTTAATTTTTCATATTTTAATTATTTTGAGTAAAAAATGGTTTTAAAAACGGCATAAGGACATGTTACCGTGGTTAAATATACCGGATTTTGTATTTCTCCGGTGGGTTGTATACATTCATAAGGCGCTCCAAATTTTTCTCCTTTTCTGAAATCATTTGCTTTTAATTCATCTATATATTCTTTTGCCAGGCTTCGGGCAACATCCGGGTTGCTCTTTGCAATTGCATACACTACCCAACCTGTTGGTGTTCCCCAAAATGCGCCGTTCTGATAGGTGTTCAACTTCGCGGAGGAGACTTCCCAGGCAGTTGAATCGCTGTAATCGTCTGTTGTAATCACATGCCTTATATTTCCTTTGTAAGATAGGTTACCAGACAGGTAGGATTTTGTCAGGAATCGGCACGTTTTTTCCAGCTGTTCACCTTCGAGTATTCCGTAATAAACAGCCAAAGAGGTGCTCCAGACATCTGCCTGTCGGCTTTTACCCGTAGAGGCCAGCAACATGCCACGCTCATCATAAAATATTTCGGGAATTTTTTTCTTTAACAAGGCTGCAATTCCGAGATATTTTTCAGCCTCAACCTTTTTGTTGATTTTATTGAAAAGCCAGGCCAATTCAAGAGAAGCCTTATATTTTAGTATAGATGGAAAACATAAATCACCAGTAATTACCACTGCATCCCGAAATCCAAAATCTACTGCCCGCATCTGCTCTGTTGTGTAGACAATAACTCCATCTCTTTTTGTTGGCGGCACATTATAAGCCAGTACCAACTTGTCAATGAGCGAAAGCCCATTGAATTTGGTCTGTAATATAGTTGTATCCTGAGAGCTTTTCACATAATTAAATGCCATGTGAATGAAAAAATACTGGTCAGAAAGAGGAGGAAAAGTCCCCCACTCAGGTTTTCCCTGATCAACGTAACTGTAAGTTCCCGGAAAATAAACGGGTAACCCATCGTTAATACGGATATGATCGGCAATAGCTCCGACAGGAACCACCGAGCCCCAACGAGTTATCCAAGTTCCATTGCATTGTGTTGCTGCCGTAAGATGTAGCAAATTTAATTGTTCGCTAACCGGAATTAGCCCACTTTCCAATGACATAGCATAATCGCGTATCCAAAAAGAGGGGTAACAATCGCGACCACCCGGACGAATGAGTACATACCCTGTTTGGTTAAGCTCGCTATCACTTGAAATTGACTGCCCCGGATAAATCCTGGAACTTTCCAGTACACCTTTGGTTAATTGTTCCAAAAAATGGAAATCAGTACCGGTTAGGATTTGTTTCGATTCCTTTACCTGGGATTGGGCATAGCTCTTTATCAATAGAAACAAACAAAACATTGCCATTGAAAAATGTCTTATCATTTTCAGTTCATTTTATATTTTAAAAGAAACATTTTGGGCAATATTTCTCTGGGTTTCTATTTCACTTTTACTATCGGAACGAACAAAAAATTATGTTTAACCATAATAGCCGAACAAGAGCATAAAAAGTTTTTTATTCCTCTACTCTTCCGGGTTGCCTCCTGTTCTTCCCGGGATTCCCAGTTAAATCGTCACCCAAATCCTCACGGGCTTCTTCCGCAATCTTTTCAAGCTTTTCCAAAATCTCAGGGTGAGATTCAATCAAATTATAACGTTCACCGGGATCTCTGCGTAAATCATACAAACCGGCTTCCACATCCGAGTTCTCATTAACTTTTCCGGGCATCCCGTCTCTTCCTGGTTCAAAACCTTCATAAGTTCTTCCTTTATGCGGAAAAACCATTTTCCAATAGCCATCCTGAACAGCCTCCAGATTATTGTTTCGATAGTAATAATAAAACGATTTTCTTGGAGGCTCTATGTTTTCTCCTTTAATTAAAGGCAAAATATTTATCCCGTCAATTTTTTTCTTGGGAAGTGGTGCTCCTGCAATTTCTGCAATTGTGGGTAAAATGTCTATTCCCGAAATTAAATTGTTATTTATCGTTCCAGGCGAAATTACACCTTTCCAGTACATCAGGCACGGAACGCGTTGCCCGCCTTCGTAGGTTGTACCTTTCCCCTCGCGTAACCCGCCGGTACTACCTGCATGGTTTCCATAATTAATCCACGGACCGTTATCAGAAGTGAAAATTAACAATGTATTTTCTTCGAGATTCAACTCTTTCAGCGTTTTCATGATTTGTCCGACACTCCAGTCAATTTCCATCATCACATCACCATAAAGCCCCTGTGCCGATTTCCCTTTAAATTTATCCGAAACAAATAAAGGTACATGTGCCATAGGATGTGCCAGATATACAAAAAACGGATTGTCTTTATTTTTATGAATAAAAGAAACTGCCCGTTCAGTAAATTCAGTGGTAAATTTCGACTGATCGGGGTTTGTTGCTACAACTGAATCGCCTTCGATTAAAGGCAACGGAGGATAGTAGTTTTTTCCTGTTGGATGATTGGGCCACATATCATTGGAATACGGAATGCCAAAATATTCATCGAAACCATTATGTGTTGGAAGAAATTGCTTCAGATGTCCCAAGTGCCATTTTCCGTATGCGGCAGTTGCATAACCTTTCTTTTTCAATACCTCTGAAATTAATTCTTCATCGGCATTGATACCTGTTCTTGCCGAGTGATCCAGCGCTCCCCTGAAACCGACACGGTTGGGATAGCACCCTGTCAAAAGCCCGGCCCGCGAAGCACTGCAGACTGCCTGTGGCGAATAATAATGACTAAAAAATAATCCATGGGCTGCCATTTGGTCGAGATTCGGTGTTGAATAACCGATTGCCCCGGTGGTTGAAATATCGCCAAAGCCAACATCGTCAAGATAAATAATTACAAAATTAGTTGGCTTGTTATCCTTTTGTGAACAGGAACTTATAATAAATACAATAAAAAAAATGAAAATAAATTTGGCTCTCATAGTCGGATAAGATTTACAATAAGAATTTAAATGTAGAAAATTATTCAGGAAACGCCGAGAATAAATTAAAAAAGGAAACATACCGTTTATAATAACAATGTTTAATTGTTGAAAACCAGTAAGTTTTTGATAAAAACTTGAAATCTCTCGGATAAATAAAGGGCAGCCTACTGCTACCCTCTATTTCGCATAATTTAATGAAGATAAAAATAAGGGTACACAATTTTAACCAATCATTCCGTTCAATCAACGGCACTTGGTTTGTTTTTATCAACAAAACATCGTGAATAAGTCTGAATTTCAATTAATTCGATAACAAAAACGTCCTTTACCTACCATTCATTTCGTTTGTTTTAAACTCAACTTTCCACAATCCTCTGAAATCGTTTAATTGGTAACCTGTGGCTAAATCCCTCGGGTAGAGCTGATTTATCTTTTCGAGTGTAGCAGGGGAAATATCTGTTTTCTCAACACCGTGGCACTTCAAACAAGCAGGAAGTGCAATTTTAATAGATTTGTAGTAAACAAGCGATTGATTGTCCTGAATAAGCGTATCGATATTCAATTTGGTTTGCATGAGTTTCCAGATTTTCTTTTCCGGCTCGCTTTTCAGGTTATTTTCAGGATTTCGGTTCTTTTCTGATACCCGGCTGATAACACAATTATTTAACCGGCTTAAACTATCAATTAATGTTGAAGCACTTAAATTGCAAAATTCTATTGCATAGGCGGGCCCACCTTTTTGCATTGCATTACTCACATTTCCAAGTAAGGTAGCCTGCGCAAGATTGGTTATTTCATCTCCTTTTTTAATATGAGAAATATAAACTTCATCACTGATTTTTGTATTCGGAACATTACAGGAAAGAAAAAATACAATCGTAATAACAAGCAAAAGGTATTTTGTTTTCATTATAACAGAGAAATTAAATTAAACCTCAATTTATGAAAAGCAGCAAAAGTTTGCAACTTATGTTCAATCAAAAAAATCGAGGGTCCATTCATCCATCCACTCCAGATAAGGCAATCCGTTTTCATGAAACTGAATGGGCAGCCAAACGTATCTTCCGTCAATTGCATTCTGCGGGGTCCAGCGATCGGCCATAAAAACAAAGGCGTCTTTTTTCCCTTCAACCGGTAAGATGTAAGTGCTCTGCGAATAAAATGTCAAATCTTTGTCAGCGCCAATACAAGGATTATTGATATATTCCCAATTTCCCATCACCGAATCGGCAACCATTAACCGAGCTGCATTCGGCTCCCAACCCGTGCAACCGGAAGTAATCATGTAATATTTTCCATTACGTTTAAAAATGGAAGGAGCTTCGTTGTGCCCGGTCGGTGTAACGCGAATATATCTATCCGTAAAATCTGTATAATCGTTATTCAACTCCGAAATGTGCAATGTCAGGTTTTCTTCTGAAGCATGAATATGATAAGCCGTTCCATCTTCATCAATGTATAAAGTCATATCGCGGGCCATTTGTCCCTTCTCAAAATCGCGGTGAACAAATATTCCTTCCTTGACTGCTTTTAGCCATTCATCTGTCCAGTCTTTTAGTGTATCGGGAAAAGTTTTTGTTTTCAATTCGTCGGGATATCTGGCCGGCCAAACTCCTGCATTTGGATTTAAGGCTTTCAGAAACGTATAAGGTCCGGTAACTTTATCGGCTACTGCAACTCCGGTTTGAGCGGCACTGTAACCCTGCCCTTTTAACTCCAGATGAAACCACATTACAAATTTCCCACTTTTCTTATTGAAAATTACTTTAGGCCTCTCGATAATACAGCCAACTGTAATCGGACTATTGGGATCTTCACTAACTTTCAACGCTATTCCTTTGTCATTCCAGTTGTACAAATCGTTGGACGAGTAACAATGAACGCCGACCTGGGCCTGATTCCCCTTTTTGCCTTCTACTTTGTGTTCTCCAAACCAGTAATAAACACCATCAGCAAACAGAATTCCGCCCCCGTGCGCATTAATGTGAACTCCGTTATTATCGAGCCAGATTTCGCCAGGTTTGAACGCTTTGTGATCATCCTTTTTTGCAGCTACCATCAAAATAACAGCAGAGAGGACCAGGACTGGTTTAAGTAAATCCATTATAAAGATTTAGTTTTGTTACGGTTTCCAGGGCCATTTTACACAGTCTTTTATTTCGGGAAAAAGAACATAATCCGCCTTTCCTTTCATTGCCAGCGTTTTTACATTAAACCCTTTTAAAAGTTCGAGCGCCGCATTCATCGTCTTTCCCGACACTGAAACATCATCCACTAAAAGAATCTTCTTTTCTGCCAAATCCCATTCTGCTTTTTTTAGCAAAACCGGTGATTCGTACCTGGGATTATTTTGTTCATCACGGTAATTCATTGTCATTACCAATAACTCGGCATTTAAATGAAATGCTACAAAAGTGGCCGGGGGAATTCCTCCGGAACCAATTCCAATCACAATATCGGTTTCAGGCAATTCGATTTCCTTTAATCGCTCTGAAATTTGTTTAAAAGAGAGTGGGACCATAATAAAAAATGGTTTTAAATTCAGTTTTAAAAATAACAGTTTTTAGTTTTCCAGTTGAATACCGAAGTTAAACTTCCTCTTTTTTCTCATAAATTGGAATTTCGAGGAAGAAAGTTGTTCCTTTTCCGGGTAGTGTCTCGAACCAGATTCTACCGGCAAAGTTCTCCACTATATTTTTTACAATAGAAAGCCCAAGCCCCATGCCACTGGTTTTTGTTGTAAAGCTTGGACTGAAAAGTTTACTTTGCAGCTCTTCGGGAATGCCGGTACCATTGTCGGCCACCGCAATCACTGCCATATGCTCACGCCTGCTGAGGTTTATTTTAATGGTTCCTACTTTACCCTTTGGAATGGCCTGAATTCCGTTTTTTATCAGATTAATAATTGCTCTTGACAATTGTTCTCTGTCTGCATTTACCTGTAAATCTTTGCAATCGCCCGTATGAAATTCAATGTGCGCGCGGTTATGCGTTTCATACAAATCAATTACTTTTTTTAATTGATCGGCCAAAACAAAAACCTGATTTCGGGCAACCGGAATTTTGGCGAAATTTGAAAATTCGGTTGCAATGTCCGACAGGGTATCAATCTGTTCAATCAATGTAGAAGTAACTCTTTCCAGGAATTCGTTATATTCTTCGTTTTTGCCCTTTGTGCGTTGCAGGTACTGAATATTCAGTTTCATCGGTGTTAACGGGTTCTTAATTTCGTGGGCAATTTGCTTTGCCATTTCACGCCAGGCCGATTCACGCTCCGACCGCGCCAGTAAATCCGCACTTACAGCAAGTTCATCAACTTTCTTATTGTATTCTTTTACAAGGCTTCCAATTTCGTCATTCCGCTTGTAATAAATAGGTTCATTTCGTTTACCCAGCTGCATCTTTTTCAGGTTTTCCTGGATAACTACAAGAGGCCGGGTAATCTGGTTGGCAATAAAAACGGCAACAATAATACTTGCCAGAAATAACAACACATACAAATTAATAAAGGCTACAATAAACGTTGAAATTTCCTGGCTGTAGTTATCCTGCCGAATAAAATACGGAAGGTTTATGGAACCTAAAAATGCTCCCCGGTTATTAATAATTGGTTTATAAGCTGACAAATAAGAAAGTTGGCCAATTTTCTCGGGTTGAAAATAACTATCGAATTGAAAGTTCTGAAAAATTTCATAATAGGCCTGCGAATTTATCCGGTCGGAAACTAACCCACGCTGAAAAATCTCATCGCGCGAAGATGCCAGTAGTTTGCCATCAACACCATAAATATTAATATCCGTCCGAAAGATATTTGATAGTTTCGCAAGTTCGGTTCGCAACCAATCCACCAAATCGGGTGTTATCTCATCCCGATCCTCCATTCGCATATCAATCTCCTCGGCAATGGATTTCATTTTCTCGTCCAAATCGTTCTGATGCTTCGATTTGTATTGTTCAATATTATAAAAAATGGTTGCAAGGGCCACAAGCAACAACGACACAAATACAATGGAAATAATAGCTGCCTGTATTTTAAATTTCAAATCAAAAATAACTCTTCGGTTAATCACATTCCGGTCGCCAATAACCAGTAGAATTAGCAACTGAATAAAATAAAACACAAATAAATAGGGGAACGAGATAAGGTATTCGCCAAACGTAAAAAGCTCGCGCGAAACAATAATGTAATTGTTCTCGTGGGTATGATAAATCAGGTGTTCAAATTTATCCCACTTCTTGTAAGTAAACTCCGAATCGGAAGGTTGGTAGGTGTCGATATAAAAATTGTAATTATAATCGCCAAATTTGTCTGCAAGTTCTCCTCCGTAATACTTGGCATAATTAAATTTGCGGAAAATCTCCAGTCTTGTAATCGATTTATCGATAAGCAATTCTGGAAAACCAATTCCTTCAAACAACAAGTCAGAATCCAAATCAATATAAACGGTAACACTATCCGACAATAACGGGTAACGAAATTTTCCGGTATACGAAATCCTGCCATTCATGTTTTCCATGTAATAAAAGTTCGTTCTCGGAATGCGCACCCCCATGTCACTAATCATGGCATCCATAAATGGCAAACACGGTACTGCCCTGTCTTCCTGGTTGATGATCAGGCTGTCTTGTTTATTGCAGATGTATATATTAAAAAGGTATTTTCTGAAATAGCTGTTAAAATAGGCTCTTTCAATATATTCACGCGGATCTTCGTTTTGCAACAGTAAACTTTGTATCGCGGCATCATTTCCCATCCGGTATTGAATATTGGTGAGAAATTCTTCTGCTGCCGGATCGCGCTCTGCAACCAAAGTCACCGCCAGCAGCTTTTGGTTTTCGCGTTCCTTTTTACTGATGGAATGGTAAAATACTACCAACGAATAGACAGAGGCAACCGAAATGAAAATAATTAATGACCCCAGCGACAACCTACGCAGATAGTTCTTGCTAAACATTGAAGCCAAAAGGGCGGAAAGAACAAATAAAATAATCACTGCGTAGGTAATTCGGTCAATGGCAATCAACTGTACCAATGTCAAAAACAAGGCAATCCCCGCTAAAACCACCACTAAATGGGAAAGCTTGAAATCGCGGCAAGCCTCATCCATTATTTTTATGGTAAAGAAAATATTGGAAGAAAGCATTAATCCAACAGAAAAAATCCCTAAAACACTTTGCAGCGAAATTCCGGTTATTTTATTTAAAGAAAATGAGATGGTTGAATTATTAACCAGTGTTTCGATGAAAAAGTTGGTAAGCAAAAACAAGCTGGCGGCAAACAACAATAATAGCGAAACAACAAATTTTCTTGATAATGTTGAATCTTCCCTGATTTCATCGACATTCAAATCTTTTGAGAAATTATAAAGCCAGAAAGCGAAGAACAAAATCAAAAGAAAGTAATCGCCTAAAGAAGGCAGCCAATCGTTAAGTGCAAATATTTCCGGGCTGAAAAACGGCAAATATTGTAGTACTGCCGGAATTTCAAAAAGGAGATGAAGCCAGTAAACAATAAAAAGAGCTGTGGCAAGCCCAAACAATCTGAGAAAGAAAGTTGTCTTCGATTCAAGAACCTCTCTTCTAAAATAAAACAGAAGAATCAACAATCCGACGAAGTAAATAATTCCCGGCAGGTAAAGCTGATCGAGCGTGCATAAAAACACTCCTCCCGGCCGGATTGCAAACAAAAAAGTTCCGTTTTTATCAAAAACAGGAAAGGTTCCTACCTGTTCTTCCGGAACAATTTTAAAGTCGTTCGGAAGCTTATAAGCATTGTAGAATGTGTTCTGCAAGTATTTATTTTCATGCTCGTAATTGTACTTTATAAGGTGTAAACCAATTACTTCGTATTCATTTTTAACAAGATGAGTAGCAACATAAAAACCGTTGGGAAGTTTTACCAGCCCTTCTCTCTTTTTGAAATTACTTAATACATCGTAAAATGAAATTGTACGGTCTGACCAATAAACCAGCTGCCCCGACTGATAAACTAAAAAACCCATCCCACTTTCTTCAACGGTTAAATTAAATTCGTTTAGCGTTTCAAAGAAGTTTTCGTCAAAGTCGTCGGCAGAAACAAGGGTTGTTATTCTCTCAACTTTGGTTATAAGGTTATCTTCATTAATTACCAGTTGATTCTGAAACTCGCTTACCAGGTGTTTTTCGGGATGTTTTCGCAAAAGATTATTTTCAATTAATGCCGCAACCACAAAAAAACAAATGGCAACTACGAGATAAAGGTATTTATTCAATTTCAGCAGCATACATTAATCGTGATGATACGGTTCTCCTTTCAAAATAGTCATTGCCCGGTAAATCTGCTCAACACACAAAAGTCGAGCCATTTGATGGGAAAAAGTCATTCTCGACAAAGAAATCTTAGAACTTGCTTTTTCGTAAACCGTGTCGGAAAAACCATAAGGCCCTCCAACAACCAGAACAAGTTCTTTAATTCCACTTACCATTTTCTTTTCAAGAAAGGATGAGAATTCACGCGAAGAAAACATTTTCCCCTTTTCATCAAACAAATGTATTTCCTTCCCCGGAAGTGCTTTGGAAAGAATTTGTTCTCCTTCCATAATTTTCTGGTTTTCGGCGCTCAGACTCTTGCTCTTTTTTATGTCAGGAATTACCTCAACTTCAAAATTAATATAGTGCTTTAACCTTTTGATATATTCGTTCATTCCTTCGGTAATGTATTGTTCATCGGTTTTTCCTATTACAAGCAAAGTAATCTTCATTTTAGCGCTCGATTATTGTTTTTCACAAATTACATTAAAATAAAAGGTTAAAACAAAATTTGCACAGTTTTTGAGCAGTTGAAAGATTTTGGTTGAATTTAGAGAAAAAACATGTTTTTAATAAAAAAGTACCTTCTTTTTTTGCTTTTCGGAGCCATTTATTTATCGGGTTTCCCTGGCAGGGAAGATAAAATTCCTGTTGATGTAATCCGAAGTTTTGAGACAGGAAACGCAAAAGTATTGGCACAATATTTTAATCAGAACATTGAGATGTCAATTTTCGATAAACAAAATTTCTACAGTAAACCTCAGGCACAACAAATTGTTGCCAAATTTTTCAACACCAATACACCGGAGAGCTTTAACATTCTCTCAAGAGTTGATGAAAAAGATGCCATTAATGTTATTGGTTTATTAAAAACAAAAAACGGTACATTCAGGGTTTATATTCTGCTAAAAGAAACGGACAAAAAAGAATTCATCCATCTGTTGAAGATTGAAAAAAGATAAAATCCGCGACTGATTTCCAGATTTATAAAAGGCCAGATTACACCCCAAACAATCGATTTCACCACTAAGATAAGTTTCTTACAGGTACGAAAATACCAACACTCCGGCCTATTGATTTATAAATTTTTAAATTTGTATAGAAAACCATTAGTTGAACTGAGGTTTAATAAGCTAAAAATTGTTTACTCGTTTTAACTTTTGAAAAATCACAAATATGGAATTAATTAAAAAATTAATATTTACAACCCTAATCATTTCAGGGTTTTCTTTTGTTCAGAACGCAGCAGTAGCTCAAATTCCCGAACAGATTTTAACCAGTCTGAAAAATGGTGATTCCAAGGAACTCTCAGAATATTTCAACCAGAATGTAGAACTTGTAGTTTTGGAAAGCGACAATGTTTACAGCAAATCGCAGGCGCAGCAAATTGTTGGAAAATTTTTTAGTAGTAATACGCCGGAAAGCTTTAGTGTAATTCATCAGGGTGGAAAAGAAGGAGCTAAATATGTTATTGGAAATCTAAAAGCCAACACAGGGAACTTCAGGGTTTATTTTCTGCTAAAAACAAGCAGTGGAAAAGATTACATCCACCAATTAAGGATTGAAAAGCAATAAATGATTAAATGGAAAAGGCACATCCTTATTTCGAACGGCTGATAAAAATTGGAGAAAAAATTGCTGAACGTGCTGAAAAAATTACGCTGCCATTTTTCGAAGGGGTGCCATTATACGATGTAGCACTTTTTTTTTGGCGTAGTATTGTAGGAGGCTCAATAACAACCAGAGCTTCGGCCATCGCTTTTTCATTTTTTATTGCATTGTTCCCTTTTCTCATCTTTTTATTCACCCTGATTCCAATTATTCCAATCGATAATTTTCAAAACGAATTACTCATTTTAATTCGCGATCTGGTTCCGGCAAGTACCTACGAAACCATTGAAGGAACAATAACTGAAATTATTACCAAACCGAGAGGTGATTTATTGTCGTTCGGTTTCTTTTTAGCACTTATTTTTTCCACGAATGGCCTTGCTTCAATGATGAGTGCCTTCGATGCAACGGTTAACAGCATTTACCGCCGTAGTTGGTTAAGCCAACGTTTCGCGGCCATATTAATGCTGCTGGTACTTTCATTTTTACTTACTCTCGCAATTGCACTTTTAACCGGCGGACAGGTTGTAATTCAATATCTGGAGGATCATTTTATTCTTCACGATCGCTTTACGGTTTACCTCATCACGTTTGGTAAGTGGGTGGTAATTATTGCTCTTTTCTTTTTTGCCTACTCTTTTTTGTATTATATGGCTCCGGCAAAAAAATCGAAATGGCGCTTTATATCCGCTGGCGGAACATTATCAACAATTCTCAGCATTTTTGTTTTTGCGGGTTTTACCTATTATATCAATAATTTTAGCCAGTATAACAAACTGTATGGCTCAATCGGTACATTGCTGATTATCCTTCTGCTAATCTATGTAATGTCTTTAATTCTTTTGGTTGGGTTCGAATTAAACGCAAGCATTCACAGCGCACAAAATAAGAATCTGGAGTGACTTTATTTTTTCCCCTGCTGGAACAGAATGTCTTTTTCCGATTTTGAAAGACTATCGTAACCCGATTTGGCAATTTTTTCCAGAATACGGTTTATCTCTTCCTGCTGCACATGTTTTAACTTATTATATTCATGGTCGTCACGCGGGGCTTCCTGTTTAAAAGTAACCTTCATCTTACTTTTCGGCTTAAATGCGGAAGCAATTCCATCAATAATTTTTGAAACGCCCGCTCCAATATCCTGTCCTTTTCCAAGACGATTTATATAAAACCAGCCCCAGATAGCACCACCCAAATGAGCAATATTTCCACCGGGGTTTGAAGTTGAAATTCCGATTACAGAGAGCAAAACATAAAAGATAGTTACATATTTTAAAGGAAAGGTGCCAATTAAAGGAATCATTATTTCACGATTAGGATCGTAAAATGCAGTGGCAACCAAAATGGCAAATATAGAAGCGGAAGCCCCTAAAAGCAAACCGTGTACCGATTGAAAAACAGGAAAAATACTATACGCCAAAACATACAGGAAAGCGCCTGCAATTCCGCCTAAAATATATACGCTTAACAGCTTGCTTCCCTCAAAATGATATAAAAAGAGCTTTCCAAACCAGTATAAACCCAGAATATTAAAAAGAAGATGAATAAACCCTTCGTGCAAAAACATATAAGTGATGATTGTCCATGGCCTTAAAGCCAGAGTTGACAAATCAGACGGAACGGAAAGCCAACCTGTTATTGGCAAGGATCTTCCTGACAAGAAAAACAGTACTCCCACTATTTTCAGCAGAAGAAAAACACCAATATTAATGTAAATTAAGCGGGTTAATACCGAACCTTCTTTGAATGTTGTTTTTATGTCGTCAAAAATATCCATCAATAAAAATGTCTCGAGTTTTTATTCCAGTACTTTATTAAAATAAACCCAAATAACATACCACCCAAATGTGCAAAGTGAGCTACATTGCTACCGGGCTGTGCCAATCCCAAATAAAGTTCGAGCACACCATAACCAATTACAAAATATTTTGCTTTTATCGGGATGGGTGGAAAGAGCAACATTAACTGGGTATTCGGGAACAACATTCCAAATGCCAACAGAATCCCAAAAACTGCACCTGATGCGCCAACGGTTGGAATATCCATTTTTAGTTTCAGAATACGATTCATTAAATCCGAAGCTTCACCAGCCATGGAATTATTTGTTGGATCGTTGTACCACGTCATTATAAAATCGCGAACCTGCGTTGATGCATTTGGCAGGTTTTTATTCACAAATTTATCAAGAATCTCAGGCGAAGGTGTATTCTGAAAAGCAGCAATGGTGCTCTGCATTGAAGATATTTCGATATAATTAATCAATGTATTAAATGCAATTGCACCAATTCCGGTTATCAGGTAATACATTAGAAAGCGCTTGGGTCCCCACACACTTTCCAACACCCGGCCAAACATAAACAGTGCAAACATATTGAAGAAAATATGCGTAAGCCCGCCATGCATAAACATGTAAGTTATAACCTGGTGCAGCATAAATTTGTCTGATCCGGGGTAGTGCATTCCCATAATCTCAACCAGATCGACACCCATGTTTTTCATTACGTAGGTAGCCAGGAAAAATAAAACATTGATAATGATTAAATTCTTCACTACCGGGGGTATCGTATTTAACATTGGTCTGTAATTCATATCTAAAATTTTTAAGAGGTCTTACAATAGCCAGACCATTTAAACAAACACTTAAATTAACGACATAATGTCATTTAATAAAACTTTTTTCGATATCCGTTGTCGGGAAAATGGTTAAAACTTTTTTCCCATCGGGCGAAAAGTTGGGTGTTGCACAGGCAAATAAATTATCAATCAGCTGGTCAATTTGCTCCTGGTTCAAATCAACACCGTAATCAATCGCTGAAGCTTTGGCCAGTGAAATGGCAATTTTCTCCTTAACTTTTGTCCGGGCATCAACCGGTGAATTTTTATATTCCTCCAGCAATCGCTCAACAATAATTTCGGGAGATGAAACATCAAGCATTCCGGGAGTTCCGTTAATTATAAAAGTATTATTTCCGAACTCCCGAATATCAAATCCCAGCGAAAGTAAATCGCTCAAAATATTTTTCAGGAGTTCGGCATCGGCCGGATTAAGTTCGATGGTTTGCGGGAAAAGTTGCTGCTGACTTGCCACCGACTCCGACTTTAAAACTTCCATAAACCGCTCAAACAAAATACGCTCGTGAGCGCGTTTCTGGTCAATAATCATCAAACCCGACTTTACCGGAGTTAAAATGTATTTTTGCTTTAACTGAAGTGTCTTTTTCCCGGAGAATTGTTCTAAAGTATCCGAAAACAAAGGACTTTCATCAATTCCATGTATTGGTTCTTCCTGTTTTAATTTCAACTGCGTTCCCTGATATAAATCTTCCCATCGATCCAAGTTCACCTTTTCTCTTTTATTTCCTCCGGAACTTACAGAAGCAGTTCGTCCAGAGTTAAACGGATTATAATCCGGATCAATCTGAATTTCGGGGAAAGAAATATTTTCTGTCGATTTTTGCGGAACAGGAATATCAATACTCCCGCTTTGATCAAAATCGATAGAAGGGACCACACTGTTTTTCCCCAGCGATTCCCGGACGGCAGCATGAATTATTTGCCAGATTTCCCGCTCGTTTTCAAACTTAATTTCCGTTTTAGTGGGATGAACATTAATATCGATTGCAGCAGGATCGGTTTCAAGAAACAGGAAATAAGACGGAAATGAATCGGGCGGCAACAGTTGCTGGTAAGCCTGCATTACTGCCTTATGAAAATAAGGATGGCGCATATACCGGCCATTTACAAAAAAGAACTGCTCGCCAATAGTCTTTCGTGCAAATTTGGGTTGCCCAATATATCCTAAAATATTCACCAGGCTGGTATTTTCGTCCACCGGAACCAAACTTTGATTTAAGCTTTTACCAAAAACATCGACAATCCGCTTTCGATAATTTGCCTTTGGCAGTTCGTATAGCGGCGAATTATTATGAAAAAGCGAGATTTTCACATTCGGATTTGGAAGCGCAATTCGTTGTATTTCCCAGATAATATGTTTTAACTCCGTAGTATTTGCCTTTAAAAATTTACGGCGGGCGGGTACATTAAAAAACAGGTTCTTAATCATAAAACTGGTACCATTATTACATCCTGCAGGTTCCTGGGCTTTCACTTCAGAGCCAATAATATGAATAAATGTACCTACTTCATCTTCTGTTTTTTTTGTACGTAGTTCAACATCGGCAATGGCGGCAATGGATGCCAGCGCTTCACCTCTGAATCCCATTGTGCGGATGCAAAACAAATCGTTTGCTGAACTTATTTTTGATGTCGCATGTCGTTCAAAAGCCATTCGTGCATCGGTGGGAGACATGCCACAACCGTTATCGGTAATCTGAATTAACGTTTTACCGGCATCTTTTATATGAATAATTATTTCGGAAGCACCCGCATCAAGCGAGTTTTCCACTAATTCTTTTACAACCGATGCAGGCCGTTGAATAACTTCGCCGGCAGCAATCTGGTTCGCTACCGAATCGGGTAATAATTGGATAATATCGCTCAACGATTTCTGTTTAAACTAATGAGTTGAAGAATGATTAAAACAAAATATCAGAATAAAAAAACAAATAGAAAATTAAAACCAAAGTAAGAATGAGAAAGATCAACCTCCGGTTTTGGGCTCTGCGGGCTGCCTCCGAAGATTTTGCCTGCCAGTCATCCGCTTTTCTGAACTGTCCTTTTATATTTGGTTTGTAGGGTTTGTTTAAATCCTTTTCTTCATCTACAATACCCAATTCCTCTTTAATCCTTCTTTCACGCTCATCACGCGCTTCCTGATCCGGATCATAGAAGCGGGGGGCAATGTGAAACCGCTTAGCAGATGGTGTATGAAAAAATCTCCCTATCATAATTTTTAATAATTATCACTTACAAAGATAACGTTAATTCTGCAACTTCTGTTCCATTCTTATTTCGAGCTAAACCGACTTCTCCAGAATGAATATTAATTCCTCATCGTTTAAAACAACCGGATTTCCTTTCATGCTGCTTGAGTTCTTCGCTTTTGCAGCCAATTCAGTAAAATCTTTTGAAGTTATCCCGAATGAAGACAATGATGCTATTTTCAATTTTTGAACCAGATTTTTAACCCACACGATACCATCTTCTGCAACCGCCAACTCGTTTTGGGTAAGTATTTTTGCAATTTCATCAAATTTTGAAATATCCGCATTTTGTCGCGTTAAAGCGGCTATATTCATTTCCATAACTGCCGGTAAAAATCGGGCGCAAACCACACCATGCGGTGCAGGGAACATTCCGCCAACAGGGCCAGCAAATCCATGAACGGCACCCAGTTTCACATTTGCAAGCGCCATTCCGCCAAGCAAACTCGCCATTGCCATGTCTTCAAGTGCATTTAAATCGGAACCGTTAAAATATGCCGTTTCCAGCGATTGCGAAATCCGTTTCATTCCTTCCCTGCAAAACATATCGATGAATGGGTTCGACTGGTTTGACACGAACGTTTCCAGCAAATGGGTAAGTGCGTCAACACCTGTAGAAGCCGTTAATTCCGTCGGCATTGAAACCATGATTTCTGGATCAACAACGGCAAAATCGGGATACATAAAATCACTTCGCAAACTAACTTTCACGTGGTGTTCTTCTGATTTTATCACAGCATTTTTTGTGACTTCCGCACCCGTTCCCGAAGTTGTTGGGACAGCCACAACCGGCAAAGATTTTTTCAAAAGTGGTTTTCCATCTCCTATTACTTCCAGGTAATCCATTAGTTCTCCATCGTTGGGAACAAGCGCTGCAATTGCTTTAGCTGCATCAATTACGCTTCCACCACCAAACCCGATAACCAAATTACATTTTTCCGTGCGGGCAAGCTGAACGCCAACGTTTATCATTTCAATTGTTGGCTCCGATTCAATACTAAAAAATGAAAGTGTTTTCCCTGATATTTGATTTGACAATATTCCGGCCCGCCCCTGATTTTTCCCGGTTACAATCAAAACATTATTTCCCATTCCTGCAATAATTCCGGGAACTTTATCAAGCGAACCTTTTCCAAAAATAACTTTTGACGCAGTTGCAAATTCAAACTGAACACCGGAATTTCTCATCTAACCAGAAATATTAAAATTAATGGGTAAAGTTAATCCTTTGCAAAGTGTTTTTCAAAAGAATGAGGTTAAGGAAGTTTAAAGAAAAGCCATTTAATTTTCAATCCCAGCCTTCTTCGTTGGGTTGTATGTTTACATATTTTATTGAATACCTTGGTTCATCCATCATATAGGCAACTGCATCGCGCCACCTTTTGTAATGTTCCGTTTCCTTATGTTTTACCGTATCTTCATAAGTCCGGTACACTTCAACCAACACAAACCGGGTTTCATCATCTTGTTGCTGAATAACATCAAAACGTGCAATCCCCTCTTCCTGCAAACTGTTTCTTGCATTTTCAACTGTAACTTCAATAAAAGAATCAATGCATTCTTCCTTTACATGAACATATACGTGAACGATAAACATATTCGGGCATTTTTAAATTTGAACCCAATATTACGAAATAAAAAAATAGGTTCGTTTCCAACCTTTTTAAAATAATTTCGTCCTACAGTTAAAAAATTAGGCTTTTGAAATTAAAACTCAGCATAAACGAGGAAGGACTGGTTCAACTCTGCAAAAAAGGGAATAAAAAGGCGCAGCACAAGTTGTATAAAATGTACTCAAAAGCCATGTACAATATTGCCATTCGAATGACCGGCGACAGAGAAACGGCCGAAGATATTTTACAGGATGCTTTTATAAAAGCGTTTACTGAAATTGAAAAGCTGATAGACGAAAAAGCTTTTGGCGGATGGTTAAAAAGAATTGTAATTAATCGCTGCCTTGATGAAATACGAAAGCAGAAAAACGTTGCATCATTTGATATGCTGGCCGAAAAACATTCGGAAATAGCGGAAGAAATAAACGAAAATGTTGATGTTGAAATGGTGCATAACATGATAAAGAGATTACCGGAAGGAGCCCGCCAGGTTTTGGTACTCAGGGCGCTTGAAGGTTACAGGTATGCTGAAATTGCAGAAAGACTGGATATAACAGAATCAACGGCAAAAACACAGTTTTTCAGGGCAAAGCAGCTTTTGGGAAAAATGATTAAATCGGTTGAAAATGAAAATGGAACTCGAAAAATATCTAACGAAAAACCGGTTGAGGCTTGATGTTGACGAGCCCGACAATGAGCGGATTTGGGAGAGAATAAATTCAGGCCTCAAAAAAGATCGCCAACTGCAATCCAACTGGTTCTGGAAAATTGCAGCTGTTTTTCTCTTCGGGGTACTAACAACATATGTTGTGGTAAAAGAAACATCGAAAGAACAGGTGGTAATAATAACTCTCGGCGATATTTCGAAAGAACTTGGGCAAAGAGAAGCCGAATTAAAACAAGTGGTAAATACAAAATGGAAAGAAATTGAACCACTAACGCAAGAACAAAAAACGGAATTTCAGTTTTTGCTAAATGAGTTAAACGAGCTGGACGAAGTATATAAAACTTATGAAAAGGACTTATACATAACCGGAGAGAATGAGCAGATTATAAATGTATTGCTGGATTATTACGAAAAAAAGATTCGTATTCTGAACCGGCTTTCACTTGAAATTCAAAAACAAAAAAACAATGAAAACAACATCACTCTTTAGAACTCTTATTGCGGCTATCTTTTTTTTGGTTGTCAATTCTGCAGTTGCCCAAAATTCAAATGGTTCGCGAACAATCAACAAAGCGGTTTCGGTACCTGCTGATGTAACAATTTGTATTAACAATCATTCAGGTGATATAAAAATTATAACCGGTTCAGGAAGCTCCGTGAACATGAAAACGACAATTGAAGTAACCGGAAACACAGCAGACGACGAAAAGAAAGTTTTGCAAGCTGTCGATAATTTTCAATTCGAACTGAATGGGAACAAACTTGATATAGACACCCGGTTCTACAAAAACATGAATACCATCAACAACCGTTCAACCATGACTTTAATCAACGGAGACAAAGTCAAAATAAAAGATTTCAAAATCAAACACGAACTTCAAATTCCAAAGTCGGCAAACCTTGAACTAAACAATAAATACAGCGATATTGAGATGCAGTCGTTGAATGGGGAAATAGAATTAACCCTTTACAGTAGCAAACTTTTCGCAAACGATTTTTCGGGTATAACAAGCATTCAGGCGAAATATTCAAAAATCAGACTGGAAAAAATCAGCAATAATGCCGAATTCGATTTCTATGATACTGACATTGAAATGGAATCCTGCGCAGATATAAATATAAAAAGCAAATATTCGAAATTTGAAATAGGGGAAGCGGGTAAAATGAAAATTGATTCGTACGACGACAAATTCACCGTTGATAATTTAACGAGTCTTGAATTGGTTTCCAAGTACTCCGATTTCATTTCTGAGGCCGGATTAACCGATTTAAAGCTTGAATTATACGATTGTAATGTGACTGTAAAATCAGCTTCCAATACCAAATTCACCGGGAAATACTGCGATTTGAAATTAGGCAATGTCAAAAATCTGACGATCAACGATTCTTACGATAATAATTTTTACCTGGAAAACACCGGAAAAATTGAAATTGGGAACAGCAAATATTGTTTGTACGAGCTTAAATCGGTATCCGATTTTTCACTTGACAATAGCTACGACGAAAACATCAAAATAGAAAAGCTGAACTCCGACTTCAGCGGATTTTCGGTTGCCGGAAAATATGGAAAAACGGAAATTAATGCTGGTTCTGTTCCTTTTAAGGTTGATTTCAGTATTAAATACCCCAAAATTGATATTCCTGAATCAGTAAAAATTTCGAAGCAAATAAAAGACGATAGTAACCTCGAACTCGTTGGAGGGGAATCTGGCGGAACCATTAAAATAAATGGCTACGACATGAAAGTGGTTATTAACGATTAACAGAATTAAAACAAATAAGTCTGAGCCCGGGTATTTCACCGGGCTTTTTATTTCAACAACTGTTTAACTACTTCTGTCTGAAAAATATTTGGATTGGCACTCCGGTAAAATTAAACCGATCCCGAATCTGGTTTTCCAAGTACCTTTTGTAAGGCTCTTTAATATATTGCGGTAAATTGGCAAAAAATGCAAACGAAGGTGTTGGCGAAGGCAACTGGGTTACATATTTTATTTTAATGAATTTACCTTTTACAGCCGGCGGCGAATAAGCTTCGATAGCCTCCAGCAACACCTCGTTTAACTCCGAGGTTTTTACTTTTTGTTGGCGCCTTTCGAAAACTTCAACTGCCGTTTCAAGAGCTTTATGAATACGTTGTTTCGTTAATGCTGAAATAAAAATGATGGGGACATCGGTAAACGGTGCAATTCTATTCAATATTTCTTCCGAAAATTTTTTGGTGGAATGCGTATCTTTTTCAATCAAATCCCACTTATTCACCAGAATTACAACACCTTTTTTATTTTTTAATATCAAATTAAAAATATTCATATCCTGGGCTTCAACACCACGGGTTGCATCAATCATCAGCAAACAAACATCTGAGTTTTCAATGGTGCGAATCGACCGTAAAACCGAATAAAATTCAAGATCCTCGCTAACCTTTCCTTTTTTGCGTAATCCGGCAGTGTCCACAATCATAAAATCGTGACCAAATTTATTGTATCGGGTATGAATGGAGTCGCGGGTGGTTCCTGCAATTTCTGTTACGATGTTTCGATTCTCGCCAATCAATGCATTAATAAACGAAGATTTCCCCACGTTCGGGCGGCCAACAACCGACAAGTAAGGCAACTCGTGTTCTTCTTCCTCTTCTTCTTTCTTAGGGAAATTTTCAACCAAAACATCCAACAAATCACCGGTTCCGCTTCCGGTCATCGACGAAATACAGTAGATTTCTCCCAGTCCAAGTGAATAAAATTCCTGTGCATCAATAATCCGGCTATTGTTATCAACTTTATTTACAGCCACTAAAACAGGTTTTTTACCACGGCGCAAAATTGAAGCAATTGCATCATCAAGGTCGGTAACTCCGGCTTCAACATCAGTTACAAACAAAATTACATCTGCCTCATCAATGGCCAAATGCACCTGTTTATTGATTTCAGTCTCAAAAATATCGTCTGAATTCACCACATATCCACCGGTGTCAATCACTGAAAATTCAACACCGTTCCACTGGCCTTTTCCATAATTACGGTCGCGTGTAACTCCTGCTGTTTCATCAACAATGGCTTTTCGCTGCTCAATTAAGCGGTTAAACAATGTCGATTTCCCAACATTAGGCCGTCCTACAATGGCTACTATTTTGCTACTCATTTTTTTCTAATTGATTTGGGCTAAAAGCCCATTATGCTTTCTGATTACTTCTTTTATGATATAAACTGCCTACTAAAAACCGCGACTGAGAACTTTCTAAATCGCGTCGTACCCGAAATTCTTCAACTGTTTGTCCTTGTCACGCCAGTCTTTGGCAACTTTTACCAATAATTCCAGATAAATTTTCTTATCGAAAAATTCTTCAGCATCTTTTCTGGCCTGAGTCCCTATTATCTTTAACATTTTTCCCTGGTGGCCAATAATTATTCCTTTCTGGCTTTCACGCGAAACATAAATAATACAGCGTACATTAATAATTTTCTCGGTTTCCTTAAACTCTTCCACTTCCACTTCCACCGAATAAGGAATTTCCTTTTGATAATTTACCAATATTTTTTCACGAACAATTTCCTGCATAAAAAAACGCTCGTTACGATCGGTCAAATCATCTTTTGAAAAATATGCGGGTGCTTCAGGAAGTAATTCCAGGATGCGATCGAAAATGGGTTCAATATTAAATTTTTCCTGCGCCGAAATTGGAAAAACTGTCGCCCCCGGAAAAGTATCAGACCAATGGTCATAAAGTTTGAGCACGTCTTCCTGGTTCGACAAATCAATTTTGTTAATTAAAACAATAACGGGCATATTCGATTTTCGGATGCGTTCGATATATTCCGGATTTTTATCGGGCTTCTCGACCACATCGGTTACAAACAGAATAACATCGGCATCGATTAACGCCGAATCCACAAATTTCATCATGGTTTCCTGTAATTTGTAACTGGGTTTTAGTATTCCCGGAGTATCGGAATAAACAATTTGGAAGTCGTCGCCGCTCACAATTCCTTTAATGCGATGACGTGTGGTCTGCATCTTTTGTGTGATAATGGAGAGTTTTTCTCCAACCAAGGCGTTCATTATGGTTGATTTTCCCACGTTCGGGTTGCCCACAATGTTTACAAAACCTGCTTTATGTGCCATAATTTCAAATATTAGGTATTCCTTCCCTAAAAGGGAATTCTATTAATTCTTTAAAAATCAGCGCAAATATAATCGAAATTATGAAATCAAACCTCATGCTATTGATTTGTGTCCTTCTTTAAGGGTTAAAACCCCATTCAAGCCAACTATTACTAGCTCCAGACTTAAGTCCGGGGATATCGAAAATCCAATGAATATGGGCTTTAGCCTAAATTTTCGAGTATAATGAGGAAGTGTTAAGGTCCGGTAAATTTTAAATTCAAACTTAGGAGCTTATTGATTTGCCTTAATATATTCCATCACTTCCATAAAAGTGCTATTATAAAAATCGACCTCGTTTTCTTTCAAGTATTCGAGAAGTTTGCGATGTTCTTCTGCTCCAACATTCAAATAGCCGCCACCAACGCTATGAAACATAAAAACGGCGATAGTTCCGTTTTCGCGGGCTTCGTTTATATACGAAATTAATTCATCGGCAGAAGGATTATTTACACCCCAACTTGGTGCTTTGTAAATATTGTAACCTTTCATCGACTCAGGAACAGGCCCGTCTAACCGTGCAGCAACAAAGAGTTTTTCTACTTCACCAGAAAAATCAAAATCGCCTGCCTCGAAATCACTACAAGTAAAAGCGTAAGTACGTTTTGCTTTTCCATCAACAGCTTTTAACAGTGTATTTGCAGTTCGAAGTTCATTTACAATTTGTTCAGGCGAATAATTTTTCAAATCATATTCTGGCTTTACCCAATCACCGCGACTGCCATCGCAGGGATGGAACAACGTATGATTTCCAATTTCATGACCGTTTTCAGCAATTTCGCGCCACTCTTCCATTCGCTTACTCAAGCTTTCCGAATTCCCTGTACAAAAAAAGGTTCCTTTAAATCCGAACTCCTCTAACTGGGGAACAGCAATATCGAGGTGACAATCCAAACCATCATCGTAGGTAAAAATTACTGCTGCTTTTTTGCCGTCGGGCCATTTAAACTGGGCATTTACTGTTGAAACCATAAATACTGAAATGAAAAGAAAAACACTTAAAATCTTCATATTTAAAAACTTAATTCAAAGCCAGCTAAGCATGAAACCGACTTCGACTACGCTCAGTCTGACGGTCACCCTGAGCGTAGTCGAAGGATGTTACTTAACCACTTTTTATAGCTTATTATTTAAACAACTTTTATTTTATGTCATGAATTAATTCGTCGCTCAAGAATCCGGAAGCAATTTCCCGAACCTCACCAGTCATTCTAATTTCCCAGTCTTCATCAATTTCAATTTTTAAATTTCCACCCGGCATTTTTACGGTCAGATTTCGTTCGGTTAATCCGTGTTTTACCATTACTGAGGCAACTGCACACGATGAACTTCCTGATGCCAAGGTCCAGCCAGCTCCTCGTTCCCAAATAATTACCTCCACCTCATTTGGAGAAATAACTTTTGCAAACTGAACATTTATACGGTTTGGAAACATCGGGTGAGTTTCAATTTGCGGACCAAATTGTTTGATTTCTTTTTCATCCAGTTCATCTTTCAAAACAACACAGTGCGGATTTCCAACCGAAACACAATTGATTTGATAATCTTTGTATTCAAGGTGTAAAGTTTCATCAATGCATTCTTCATTTTCACAGGCTACCGGAATTTCAACCGACTTAAAATAGGCCTTTCCCATGTCCACTTTTATCGTTTTTGCTTTCCCGTTTACTTCTTCCACAACCTCGGCACGAACAATTCCGCCTGGAGTTTCAATCGAAAAAGCTTTTTCAGCCGTAAACTTGTAATCATACAGGAACTTGGAAAAAATCCGCAGCCCGTTTCCACTCTTTTCGGCTTCGGAACCATCAGGATTCAGGATTCGTAAACCAAAGTTAGCTTTTGTGCTGTCAACCTTTAAAAGAATTCCATCTGAACCAATTCCATAATGTACATCACAGATTTTGACAATAGCTTTTTCGGTTACTTCGAAATCAAGCCGCTCGTTATTTAATACGATGTAGTCGTTACCAAGACCATGAGATTTTACAAAGAAATTTTGCATTTTATTTTGTTTTAGCACAAATGTATTAAACTGAAGTGAAATTTTATTGTTAAGCGCAACGGAATTCTCTCCTGAAATTTTTTATCGTAAATTTGCGTTTCTTCAATATGCTTATTATAAATAAAACAGACATATATGGCACTTATCAATGAAAATTACCTCAAACTTCAGGCGGGTTATCTTTTCCCGGAAATCGGGCGGCGAGTAAATGAATTTATTGCGGCTAATCCTGATAAAAAAGTAATTAAGATGGGGATTGGCGATGTTACCCAACCACTCGTTCCAAGCGTTGTAAAAGCGTTTCACGAAGGTGTTGAGGAAATGGCAGATTCAGCCACCTTTAAAGGTTACGGGCCTGAGCAGGGTTATGGATTCCTACGTGAAGCAATAGCAAAAAATGCTTATCACAGCCGAGGTGTGGATATTTCGGCAGACGATATTTTTATTTCCGATGGTTCAAAATGTGATACCGGAAATATTCAGGAAATTTTTGGGAACAATAATAAAATAGCCATTTGCGATCCGGTGTATCCAGTGTACGCTGATACAACAGTAATGTCAGGAAAAACCGGTGTTTGCCAGTCAAACGGATATTACGATGGAATTATTTATATGCCCTGCACCAAAGAAAATGGGTTTATTCCTGAACTGCCAACCGAAGTTCCTGATTTGATTTTCCTTTGCTATCCGAACAATCCAACAGGAACGGTGGCATCAAAAGAAGAGCTAAAAAAATGGGTGGATTTTGCCATTGAAAACAAAAGTATCATTTTGTATGACGCTGCTTACGAAGCTTTTATCCAGGATGAAGAGATTCCCCGTTCGATATACGAAATTGAAGGAGCCCAAAAAGTAGCTATTGAATTCCGTAGTTTCTCGAAAACTGCAGGATTTACCGGAACGCGCTGTGCGTTTACCGTAATTCCTTCAGAATTGGTTGCGTACGATTCCGCTGGAAATGCTCATCCGGTCAAAAGATTATGGAACCGCCGTCATTCCACTAAATTCAATGGTGTTTCGTACCCGGTGCAAAAAGCAGCCGCTTCTATTTATACCGAAGACGGGAAAAAAGAAGTTGCCGAAGTAATTGCTTACTACATGGAAAATGCAAGAATCATGAAAGAAAGCCTCGCTGCGGCTGGATATGAAGTTTTTGGTGGAGAAAATGCACCTTATATTTGGGTAAGAACCAAAAACAACATGAAATCGTGGAACTTCTTCGATAAAGTTTTAAATGAAGCTAATGTGGTTGGAACTCCAGGTTCAGGATTTGGCCCGTCGGGTGAAGGATATTTCCGTTTTTCAGCTTTTGCCGACAGGGAAAATGTACTGGAAGCAATGGAGAGAATTAAGAATTTGAATTAGTAGTTCTAAATTAATAGAAAAGAAGCCGACTTTTCCGTCGGCTTCTTTTTATTGTTTAACTATGTTAAGTATTCTCTTAATTCAGTACCGGTAAAATAATTTTAGAAGCGTGTTCACTATCATGATAAACTTTGATGTCGCTTCTCACAAAATCCGATTCGTTGCAATGATAGATATCTACAAACTGCTGCGGATTGCGGTCAACCAACGGGAACCAGCTGCTTTGAATCTGTACCATAATCCGGTGCCCCTTTTTGAAACAGTGGGCAATATCGGATAATTCAAATTTTACTTCTTCCACTTTCCCGGGCGTAAAAGCCTCAGGTTTTTCATAACTTTTTCTGTACCGACCTCTGAAGACTTCTCCACGAACTAACATCTGGTAGCCACCCATCGGATATTTCTTTTCAACATTTTTTTCGCTATAAATATCAACGTCATTATACCCCAGATAATCCGGAAAAACATCAATGATTTTCACCACGAAATCAGCGTCAGTAGTTGAAATACTGGTCATAATGTCCGCAATCACATTTCCGGCAACAGTAACATTTTCGGTTAAAGTATCGGTTTGAAAAACCAGTACATCGGGACGCCGTGCAGCAAAACGCTGGTCATTAGACATGTACTCTATTGTACGATTAAAATGAACATGCTCTTCATACGGAACCGGTTTTGCAGGGTCGCTAATGTATTCGGAAAAACGATCGCCTGAAACAGATTTACGATACGACAAGTTCCCACCCGGCTGAAGATAAATTGTTTTATCTGTTTTTTTTGCCGGTGGCCATTGTTCAAATTGTTCCCATTTATTGGCTCCTGTAATAAAAACATTGGCTTCGGCAATTTGCGAAATATCGCCCTCTCCCTTTAGGAAATAATTGAAAAAGGGAATTTCAATTTCCTGCTGATAATATTCACTTGTGTTGGCTCCAAAGTTGATGTTACCATGATGTGTTCCATCGCTTACCGACCACTGACCGTGATACCAGGGCCCTTCAACAATTTTATTAAATGCCTTGCCCGGATTATTCTCCTCTGCTGCTTTATAAGAGTTCCATGCCCCCCAACAATCTTCAGCATCAAATAATCCGCCAACCCATAACATGCCGGGTTGCAGATTAAAGGTTGCATTTCGTGCATCACGAGCCTGCCACAATCCGTCATAATTCGGATGGTTCATCATCTCTGTCCAGAAAGCGATGGTATCGCCTGTCAGTTTCGTAAGGTTTTTCAAACTTCCCTGTTCAAGATAAAACTTGTAATTGTCATGATCAGGAAACCCGGCAGAAACTACCTCAACATTTACCGGTTTTGGATGTGGCGCACCAAATCCCCAGCCCACTGCCGAGTAAAAACCAAATGCATCCATTTGGAAAAAAGCTCCGTTATGATGAAAATCGTCGCCAATAAACCAGTTGGTGACAGGCGCTTGCGGACTTACTGCTTTTAGTGCCGGATGTTTACTGGCTGCTGCCATGGTTGAATAAAACCCGGGATAAGAAATTCCGAATACTCCAACTTTTCCGTTGTTATTAGAAAGATTTTTTACTAACCAATCAATTGTATCATAAGCATCACTGGCTTCATCAATTTCATTCCCCTTTTTATCCGGGTTAAAAGGCCTAACATCCATAAAGTCCCCCTCACTCATCCATCTGCCACGAACGTCCTGGGTAACCATTATGTAACCTTCTTTTAAATATTCCTTTTTATACGACTTCCATAAATTGGAGAAATTATCTTCACCGTACGGCTGGCAAGAATAGGGTGTTCTTGTCATTAAAATCGGGTGTTTTTCATTTCTGCTTTTTGGCTGGTAAATCGAAGTAAACAGTCTCACGCCATCGCGCATGGTAATATAAACTTCCTGCTTAGTATAATTTTCTATGAACCAAACAGAATCCTTATCCTGGGCATTTATTGTAAATGCACAAACGATAAGCAAAAAGAGAAGTACTTTTTTCATTACAGTTTGTTTTGAGCTCCTTAAAGATAACAGTTTGAGCATCTAAATCTGAAATCAACTATTATCCTCGCCAAATTTGATTCGGATTTACTTCGAAGTAAAAAAAATCCGGCAGATAAATCAACCGGATGGATATAATAGTTTAATTTTCTTGGCTTATTATTTTTTGCCGAACCTTACTGCCCGGATATACTTTCAAAGCTTCTTCCAGAATTTTCAAACAAACAGCCAGATCTTGCTTTTTTAATACATAAGCAATTCTTACCTCATCTTTACCGTTTCCGGCAGCTGTGTAGAAACCGGAAGCAGGCGCTAAAAACAATGTCTGGTTTTCGTATTCAAAATCAGAAAGTAACCAGGCACAAAACGCATCGGCATCATCAACCGGCAAACGGGCAACCGTATAAAATGCCCCCATCGGAATTGGGGAATAAACGCCATCGATGCGATTTAATCCGTCGATTAAAAACTTACGACGGTTTACATATTCATTATAATTACTAAGCATGTAATCCGGATCGGCATCCAAAGAAGCTTCTGCAGCAATTTGTCCAATCAGTGGCGGACTTAACCGGGCCTGGCAGAACTTCATTACATTACGTTTTACATCCTTATTCTTGGTAATTAAGGCTCCAATCCGTAATCCGCACTCACTATAACGTTTAGATACGGAGTCAATAAGCACCACATTTTGTTCTATTCCTTCAAGATGAAATGCAGAAATATAAGGGGCACCTGTATAACAAAATTCGCGGTAAACTTCATCCGAAAACAAGTACAAATCATACTTCTTCACCAAATCGCGAATTTTATTCATTTCCTCGCGGGTATATAAATAGCCCGTTGGGTTATTCGGATTACAAATCATGATTCCCTTTGTTTTTGGGGAAATCAGCTTCTCGAATTCTTCAACAGGTGGTAACGAAAATCCCTCCTCAATTTTAGCGGCAATCGACTTAATTTTTGCACCCGCTACAATTGCAAAAGCTTCGTAATTGGCATAAGCCGGCTCCGGCACAATAATTTCGTCACCCGGGTCCAAACAACTCATAAAAGCAAAAGTAACCGCTTCGCTTCCACCGGTAGTTATAATAATTTCATCGGCATTAACATCAATATTGAATTTCTGATAATACGTCGAAAGCTTCTCACGCAGTGAC
The DNA here is from genome assembly GCA_041393215.1 of Draconibacterium sp. Lineage (GTDB taxonomy): Bacteria > Bacteroidota > Bacteroidia > Bacteroidales > Prolixibacteraceae > Draconibacterium. The sequence goes on along the minus strand of JAWKKP010000014.1, from coordinate 90,842 downwards.
CGGATTCCTTCACTGGGTGAATATTCCAGGATGGTTCTGTCGATATTTTTAATTGCCGCGATCGCTTCAGGAGGAGTAGGCAAATCGGGTTGCCCAATATTCAGGTGATACACTTTAATCCCCTTCTCTTTAGCTTTTTCGGCTAACGGAGCTAGTTTCCTGATTGGTGAATCAGGCATTATCCTTCCCCTGTCTGAAACTGTTGGCATGCTGTAAAAATATTTTAAAAAGTTAGCAAATATACAAGTATCAAATTGAAATCGTTGGCTTGATTAAAATTTCATTTTATTATTTTATTAAAAATTTAACTTCCAATCTATTAACCTTATTGTGCAAATATGGTTGTCAGCAGAGAATTCTTGACAATTATGAGTATTTATCATATTTTCGTAAAACCATCATATCTATTTTTGAACGTTAAAACTTTTAATATTACAACAATGATTATTGGAGTACCAAAAGAAATAAAAAACAACGAAAACCGGATTGCCCTCACCCCGGCAGGTGCAGCCGAATTGGTTAAACATGGACATGAAGTTTATGTACAGGCTGGCGGCGGCAGTGGCAGCGGTTTTAAAGACGAAGATTATATTGCGGCAGGAGCAATTATGTTACCAACCATCGAAGATGTGTATGGTATTGCAGAAATGATTATTAAAGTAAAAGAACCTATTGAATCGGAATACAAACTCATTAAGAAAGGACAGATATTATATACTTACTTTCATTTTGCTTCTTCGGAAACATTAACGAATGCAATGCTTGAAAATGGTTCGGTTTGCCTTGCTTATGAAACCGTTGAACTGGAAGACCGTTCACTTCCTTTACTTGTCCCGATGAGTGAAGTTGCGGGCCGGATGTCGGTTCAGGAAGGTGCAAAATACCTTGAGAAAACGTATGGAGGCTATGGCGTTTTACTGGGAGGAGTCCCCGGAGTTCCACCGGCCAACGTGTTAATTATCGGAGGTGGAATAGTAGGTACAGAAGCGGCTAAAATGGCAGCAGGACTTGGTGCCGATGTAACCATTATGGATGTTTCGCTGAAACGCTTACGTTACCTCGACGACATTATGCCGCCCAATGTAAAAACCATGATGAGCAACGAATATAACATTCGCGAAGCAGTAAAATATAACGATGTTATTATTGGCGCAGTGCTGATTCCGGGGGCAAAGGCTCCTCACCTGGTAACCCGCAACATGCTCTCAACCATGAAACCGGGAACCGTGTTGGTAGATGTTGCTGTCGATCAGGGTGGATGTTTCGAAACCACCATGGCCACAACACATGCCGAACCAACATTTGTAATTGACGATGTTATTCATTACTGTGTTGCCAATATGCCGGGAGCTGTTCCGCGTACTTCAACAATAGCATTGACTAATGCAACCTTGCCTTATGCTATACAAATTGCCGAAAAAGGATGGAAAAAGGCTTGTATCGACAGTGTTCCATTAAGAAAAGGATTAAATGTAGTTGACGGGAAAGTGGTTTACAAAGGAGTTGCCGACGCATTCAATCTTCCTTATCACAATGTAGAAACGGTTCTATAAACCAAAAACCAAATCATATATTTATAAGCCTTTTCGGATATCCGGAAAGGCTTTTTTGTTTTATCCCCTTTCCTTATATTTAGGTTTTCGAATTGCCCATGAAAGAACTGAAAGATAAACTCTACGAAATTATATTTGAAGCCGATACCCCTGCCGGAAAACTGTTCGACGTTGTTCTGCTTGTTATTATTCTTTTGAGTGTGGCGCTTGTTTTACTCGAAAGCGTGCCCAGCATCCGAATTAACTACTTTTCGATTTTAAGAATTCTTGAATGGGTTATTACTATCATATTCACCATTGAGTATTTGCTTCGGATCATCATTATTAGAAAGTCCTTTCGCTATATTTTTAGTTTTTACGGAATCATCGATTTCCTTTCGGTCGTGCCAACATATTTAAGTGTCATCATCGTAGGATCACACAGTCTTGTTGTAATCCGAATGCTTCGATTATTGCGGGTTTTCCGTATCCTGAAACTTACGCGTTATACCAACGCAGGGCGCTCTTTAGCCCGTGCCATGTGGGCCAGCCGCGAAAAAATCAGTGTATTTATTTTCTTCGTGATTACCCTGGTGGTAATTATTGGAACCATAATGTACATGGTTGAAGGCGAAACTTATGGTTTTACCAGTATTCCGCGAAGTATTTACTGGGCCATTGTTACCCTTACAACAGTAGGTTACGGCGATATCAGCCCGCAAACACCGCTGGGTCAGTTCCTGGCAAGCATTGTAATGATTATGGGGTACGCCATTATCGCAGTGCCTACCGGAATCGTTACAGCCGAGATGATTAAACCCGCAACGCGTACCAATACACAGGTTTGCCCGAATTGCCTGCACGACAGGCACGACGATGATGCTCATTTCTGCAAGAAATGTGGCGCAGCTCTAAATGAATAACGATTTTAATTTTTTTAATACAGAAAATACTTTGTGAAGCTTGTCAGCAGCTGCCAAAATTTACAACTTGAACAATTTTATAACTTCGGAACTTGCCGAAAATTCCCCATGGTCCTTTTGGTGTTTTTGGCAGTTGCAGAAAGTCTCTCCATGACCATTTTTGTTATTTCGGCAGTTGCCGAAAGTCCCGCCGAGAAGAATTTGGCAATATCGGTAATTGCCGAAGAGCAGGCAAAATTTTACCTTGATTAATAATCATGGTAAAACGTATGGAAAAAACTGATAATACGATTAAGTAAAGTTTACCTGAATAGGCTTTCCCTTTTTTAGATGGAAAATGCATGGTTAAAAACTCTAAACATTTGTGGATATTTAAATGTATCATTATTAATTCTGATCTTCTCAAAAAACTATTTTTGCAACAAACTAAATAAGATGAGGCAGTATTTGAATCTTTTGGAGACAATCCTGAAGGAAGGGACGGAAAAATCAGATCGTACAGGAACAGGCACCATCAGCAGGTTTGGGCACCAGATGCGTTTCGATTTAAGCAAAGGGTTTCCTATGGTGACAACAAAAAAGCTTCACCTAAAATCCATTGTTTACGAATTACTTTGGTTTTTAGCCGGTGACACCAATACAAAATATTTAACCGACAACGGGGTCAGAATATGGAATGAGTGGGCTGACGAAGATGGAAACCTGGGTCACATTTATGGTTATCAATGGCGAAGCTGGCCAACTCCGGATGGTAATCACATCGACCAAATCAGTGATGTAATTGATTCTATAAAAAATAAACCTGATTCGCGAAGGCACATCGTTAGCGCCTGGAATGTGGGCGAACTCGACAAAATGAACCTGCCTCCCTGCCACATTCTTTTCCAGTTTTATGTTGCCAACGGAAAACTTTCGTGCCAGTTGTACCAGCGCAGCGCCGATGTTTTTCTGGGAGTTCCGTTTAACATTGCTTCGTATGCTTTATTAACGATGATGATGGCGCAGGTAACCGGCCTGAAACCAGGCGATTTTGTTCATACGTTTGGGGATGTTCATATTTATTCCAACCATATTGAACAGGTGAAGTTGCAACTTACCCGCGAACCTTATCCGCTGCCAACCATGAAAATCAACCCGGCTGTGAAAAGTATTTTCGATTTTAAATATGAAGATTTTGAATTAGTAAACTATCAATCGCATCCGCATATAAAAGGAGAAGTTGCCGTTTAATAAATCTCAATTGTAAGTTACCCAATGATCCATAAAAACATTTCCATTATTGTTGCCATTGCCGAAAACTTCGCCATCGGAAAAAACAACGATTTGCTTTTTCACCTACCAAACGACTTAAAACGTTTTAAGGAAATTACTTCAGGGCATACGCTTATTATGGGAAGAAACACCCTGCTTTCGTTGCCTAAATGGCCGTTGCCTAATCGCAGGCACATTGTTATAACCGATAAAAAAGACGATGTTTTTCCGGGTTGCGAAGTGGTTTTCTCCATCGAAGAAGCAATTGTAAAAGTTAAAAACGAAAACGAGGCTTTTATTATTGGTGGAGGAATGGTTTACCGCCAGTTTTATCCGGTAGCCGGAAAACTTTATCTTACCCTGGTGCATCAACCCTTCGATGCAGATGTTTATTTCCCGGAGATAAATTATTCGGAATGGGAAGAAATTTCACGGGAAGATTTTTACGACGAAAAGAATGATTTCAATTATTCCTACCTAAATTTGGTGCGCAAATAAAATTCAGGTTAATAACTTATTCTTTGTAAACTTTGCGAAATACTTCGCGCTCTTTGCAGATATAAAATTAACCACAAAGAAGCCACATAGAAAAAAACCATTTCAGATCTGATGAAATTATCCGTTTTAATTTTTGTTGCAACCGTTATCTTTTCAACTTTTCTTACAGCGCAAAATCAGTCGTTGATTCATTTAAGATACGAAGAAAACTACACCCCTACTTACGATGAAGTAATTGAGATGTTTAAACTTCTGGACAAGAATTACGACAATGCAATTTTACTGGAAAAAGGAAAAACCGACAACGGGAAACCGCTTCATCTTTTTGTAATTAACAGTGAACCTGTATTTAATCCGGCGCAAATCAGGGAGCAGAGAAAGACGGTACTTTTGATTAACAATGGAATCCATCCTGGTGAACCGGAAGGAATTGATGCCAGCTTGTGGTTTTCCGACGATATTTTAAGAAACAAAAACGGGATGGCGGAGATTCTGAAAAACACAGTAATTATTATCATTCCTGTTTATAATATCGGAGGGCATCTGAACAGAGGGCTCTACAATCGCTCCGGTCAAACTACACCTTATGAAACCGGGTTCAGGGGAAATGCTAAAAACTACGATTTAAACCGTGACTTCATAAAATCCGACTCACAAAATGCACTTAGCTTTTACCAGATTTTTAATGAGTGGAATCCGGATGTTTTTCTGGATACACACACTACTAACGGCTCCGATCATCAATATTCAATCACATTAATACCTCCGTCACCTGCCCGATTTCCAAAGGTTCAGCAGGATTATATTCAGAATGAATTTGTTCCTGCACTTTTTAGAAACATGAAGAAAGGCGAATACGAATTGATTCCTTATGTGGATTATATTTATGACGATCCACGCAAAGGAATGTCGCTTTTCCAGGGTAGCCCGCGTTATTCCAACGAATTTGCCACCATGTTCCACTGTATTGGAATGGTTACCGAAAATCAGATTTACAAAGCCTTTCCCGATCGTGTAAAATCATGCTATCAGTTTATTAATGTACTTGCAAGTTATACAGCAGAAAATAGCGCATCTATTAAAGAGAAGCGGGCTCAGGCAATCCGGGAATCGATGACGATAAAAGATTTTCCGGTGGCCTATCGTTTGGATACAACCACGTTCCGGTTGATTGAATTTAAAGGATACGAAGCCGTAAAAAATCAAATCAGTCCGGTTACAGGATTAGAGCGATTTGGATATGACACTTCAAAACCTTACACTGACATGGTGAAATATTTCGATAGCTGGATACCTACCGAAACCGTAAAAGTGCCAGAATACTATATTCTTCCACAAGGATATAAAGAAATTATCGAGCGTTTTGATTTGCTTGGAGTTCGCTATTCTACTCTCGAAAAAGATACAATTATACGTGTAACCGTTGATTATATTGATGACGTTGAAAGTATGCAACGACCTTCCAACGGACATTATTACCACACAAAAGTAACCACACACAGCGAACAACAGAATATGTCGTATTTTAAAGGAGATTTTATTATTCCCGTTCGGCAGGAAAAAATAAAATACATCCTTGAAACGCTTGAACCAAAAGCTGAAGATTCTTTTTTCCGGTGGAACTTTTTTGATAATATTCTGGACCAACGCGAGTATTTTTCTTCTTATGGTTTCGAAGAAAACGCACTGAAATATTTAAATGAACATCCTTCTTTTAAAGCGGAATTTGAGAAAAAGCGGAAAGAAGATCCGGAACTTGCCAAAAACCATCGTGCTCAACTGGCTTATATTTATAATAATACCGAATGGCTCGAAAAAACATGGAAACGTTATCCGGTTGGTAAAATCTTTTAATCGTTCAATTACGCCCAGGCTTTTTTCAGAAAACGAATAAAGTTTTTATACATAATATTATCGATATCTTCCTGAGCATATCCACGACTTTTTAATAAGTCAGGGAATTTTTGCAAATCGGCAATGGTTTCCAAATCATACGGACTTTGTTCTTTTCCAAATGCGCCGTCGAGGTCGGAGCCAATTCCGGAATGAAGTGAATTTCCGGCAAGCTGGCACACCTGATCGATGTGGTCAACCACCGAATTCAAACTGATATTTTCACTTTCAGGAGTTGATTTGCCACGCACCCAGTTTGGTGTTAACATCCAGTTATCGAGGGCAGCTCCCAAAACCGCGCCGCGTTCAATCAATACCTTAATTTGTTCGTCGCTGAACTGGCGGTTGTGATTGACCAGTGCACGACAATTTTGATGGCTTGCCCAGACAGGGCCATTAAATATTTTAATAGCATCCCAAAATGCATCGTCGTTTAAATGAGTAACATCGAGAATGATATTTAGTTGATCCATCACTTTCAGCAATTCTTTACCTTTTTCATTCAATTGCCCAGATGAATCAGTGCCATTGGCATACACTCCCGGGCCATAGTGAGCCGGGCCTATCGCCCGAAGTCCTGATTCATACGAACGTTCAAGATGTTTCATTGATACAATTGAATCGGCGCCCTCTAAACTTAAAATATACCCGATTGGTTTTTTTCCCTGATTTTCGTTATTTAACCATAAACTGAGTTGTTTTTCCAATCCTTCCAAATCCGTAATCTGAATCATTTCACCCGCTTCTTCCATGGTTCTGTACCATTCCAGCTGTCCCTGCGTTTGCGCCCATGCCTGCTCCTGCGAATTCCACCCCGGAATGGCACTTCCCGGTTTTACATACCGTGCAATTTGAGTGGCAACCACAATACCGAGCTTCCCCTCCTGCATTTCAGGAAAGGCAACGGTTCCTTTCCAGCGATCGGGTTTATCATTCATACCTTTTTCCATCTCCCGGATGGTTTTTACCGGCATCCGTAAATCGCGGTTCCATTCAAGGGCGTTCATACTCAAGTCAAGATGTGCATCAAAAATCATATTCATGGTCTTTTAGATTGAGATTTTACGATTTCGGGCAATAATTTTCCACTGCCCAACCGTTTTTTTATTGATAATAACTTCAGCTTCATTATATAAAGCGACAGTGGGACAAATGTGTTTTGGAATGGCATAAAACGGATCGCCAATTTTGTAATTGTTACTGTTTCCAACGTTAACAACAAGATGCTCTTCACTTTGCGAAACCGGAGTTGCTTCAGGGTGGTTGAGAAATTTAACCCTTGGCAACGGATTTTCTGAAGCTACGGATTTATATCCGAGATCCAGACAAATCAAATCTTCCGCAGGTTTTGAAATTACTCGTGTTAGCAATAATGCAGCCGGTAAAAAATCCAAATCGGAGAAAGCATCCTGATACCCGTAATCCCAGAAAACGCTGGTACCCGGGCTGCAAATGATTTCCGGATTTCTTGCATGAATCGGGAAAGTTGGTGTTCCCCCGGCAACCAGGATAAGCTTCATTTTATGTTTTTCTTCCAATCTGTTTTTCAGCAAATACACGGCACGAAAAGCGGCTTCACACTTTTCTTCACGAACAGCCAAATCAGAATCATGTATTTGTCCATCGTAAGCGTGAAAGCCCAACATTCTGACATTGTTATGCGAAAGTCCGAATTCGAAAAGTTCCTCGGCACCTTTATCTGGAAGAATCCCGGTCCGGTTCATTCCTGTATTTAAATCGATATAAATTCCAGGCTTCTTCTCTAATCTTCCTATAATTTTGGCGAATGTTGAAAGCGACTCTTTATTATCGACGACAACGGAAAAATGAGTTGCTGAATATTTCAGGCAAAGTTCTTTAACACGGTTGCAATTAGGCCCCACCGGTTGATAGGCAATCAAAACTTCTTTTGCTCCTGCCAAACCCAGCATTTCGGCTTCGGCAAGGGTTGCGCATTTAAATTTATGAATGCCTTCCTGAATCTGCATTTCTGCAATTTCTTTTGTTTTATGGGTTTTTACATGCGGCATCAACCGGGTTGCATCGCCGGTAACCGCAACCATGCGTTTAATGTTTTCTTTTACTCTTTCCGGGTAAATTACCAAAGCAGGAGAATGTATTTTTAATACATCGTCGATTTCAAACCACTGCGAATCCATAAATAAGACGGATTTAGTCGGCAAGTTCAAAAATGGCTTCTACTTCAACCGGAATATTATCGGGCAGGCTTCCCATTCCAACAGCGCTTCTTACTCCAATTCCGTTATCGGGACCGAAAACTTCTGCAAAAAGTTCGCTACACCCGTTAATCACGTAAGGATGTTTCTCAAAATCAGGTGTGCAGTTTACCATTCCCAATACTTTTATCACCCGTTTAATACTGTCGAGGCTCCCAAGATTGGTTTTTAAGGTTGATAAAATAGTTAACCCAACTTGTTGTGCCGCTGTCTTTCCTTCTTCCATATCCATTGAATCCCCAATTCTTCCAATAATTAAAGAGCCGTCATTTTTTACAGGCCCGTGTCCGGAAACATAAACGTATTTTCCATCCATTAACATGGGTTTATACACCCCTTTTGGCGATGGTGCAGGTGGAAGTTCAATTCCCAACTGCTCCAGTTTTTTATCTGCTCCTGTCATTTTCATTTAAATAAAAATATTAATGATTAAAACACCTGCCAGTCCCAGAACCGAAATTATGGTTTCCATTACCGACCAGGTTTTAAATGTATCTTTTACCGATAAATTAAAATACTCTTTAAACAGCCAGAATCCCGAATCGTTTACATGACCGAGAATCAGGCTTCCGGCTCCAATGCTCAGAACCATCAGATTGGGATCGATACCCTGCTGCAATGCAAAAGGAGCAATAATACCCGCCGATGTCATTGCCGAAACAGTAGCCGACCCTATCGCAATGCGAATAATTGCTGCAATAATCCACCCCAGAAAAAGCGCTGAAATTTCTACATTTGCCAAACTCTGGGCAATGTAATTATTCACCCCTGAATCGGATAGAATCTGATTTAATGCTCCAGCACCGCCAATCACCAGCATAATCGGAGCAATATCTTTCACCGAATTTCCAAGATTCTGCATTACCGCTGTAACTTTCTTCCCTCGTTTTAACCCAAGGAAATAAACTGCCAAAAGCACGGAAATCAACATAACAACAATGGGGTCGCTAAAAAAGACCAGAACATTGTAGGCAAATGAATCTTCACTGACAACATACTGTAACCCGGAAGCTGCTATTAATAAAATTACAGGCGACAAGGCAACCAAAATGCTTTCAGCCAATCCCGGCATATTCGTCTGCTTTTCGTCTTCAGGATTATAGAATACTTCCAACGGTTTCGGATTATACTTTTTTAATGTGCGTGAAAACAATAACCCGGAAACCCAGATTACCGGAACAGCAACGATAAAACCATACAACAAGGTTTTTCCCATATCGGCGCTGAATATGCCAATCAAAGCTACCGGTGCAGGATGTGGCGGCAGAAGTCCGTGAGTTACCGACAAGGCAGCAACCAAAGGCAATCCAACATAAACAATGGGCAACCGTGCAGTTGCAGCAACGGTAAATACAAGAGGAATCAGGATGATAAAGCCCACTCCGAAAAACAACGGCACACCCACAATAAACCCGGCAACCATAAGCGCCAAACGGAGCCTTCTTTTTCCAAATGCTGAAATTAATCCCAACGAAATTTGACGCGCAGCACCACTTGCCGCAACCATTTTCCCGAGCATTGCGCCAAACGCAAGAATAATGGCAAGAAATCCGAGCGTGTTGCCAATTCCATGTTGGATTGATGCTGTCAAATCTTTAATCGGCATCCCCAATAAAAGACCTGTAATAAGGCCTGTAATAATAAATGAAAGGAATGCGTCAACCTTAAATACCGTAATGAGGACAATCAAAAAAACAATTCCGACAACAACCAAAAGAATAGGCATAATTTACTTTTTTTGAAAATGAATCAGCCGGAGTTCGACAGATTTGGTTCAACCGTTGTCAAATTTATGTTTTTATGACTGAATTAAGGTTGTATTACGAAAGTAATTTACCAAGATTGTCGAATCTAAGATTATAATCTTCCACGGAAAGCCGGATGACTTCATGCGCTTCTTTTGCTCCGTAAGAGCCCGCAATTTCAGTATCCTTTTCTTCACCGGGCATATCTTTATACGTTAAGAAGTAATGCTCAAGACGCTGAATTACAATTTGAGGAACTTCTGAAATATCCCGGAAATGGCCATAAACGGTGTCATTACGCAAAACAGCAATAATTTTATCGTCTGCCTGATTTCCGTCAATCATGCGAAAACCACCAATTGGAATAGCATTTACCAATAAATCGCCATGAGCGATCGCTTTTTCGGTTAACACACAAATATCAATTGGGTCGCCATCGCCAACAATACCTTTTTTACCGGTCTTTTCACTACAATACTCTCCTATTTTTTGACCGCAAAATGTTTGTGGAATAAAACCATAAAGTGCCGGAACCACATTAGAAAATTTCTGAGGACGATCGATACGAAGATAACCACTGTCCTTATCTATCTCATATTTTACGGTATCTGTTGAAACTACTTCAATAAAAGCCGTCAGTTCTTCCGGTGCTTTTTTACCAATATAAACTCCGTGCCAGGGATGTGATTTGTAACGAAGTCCCATTAATCGTCCTATCGGGTCTGAAAGTCTATCTACCATTTTGTTAATTTTTGATTTATAATTCAACCATCGCGAACGAATTAAGTTCAACTAATGACATTACAAATTAATTAAAATAAATCTTTATTCCCCCGATTGCAAACCTTACTTTTTAATATTTAGGGGTAAAATTAGTTTGACTTGTCATAATAGAGACAAACAAATTTTCGCACTTGCTTTTGAGTTTTCTAAACCTTAAAATAAAGAACCGTGAAACTAAAACATGTTACCACCCTGCTTTTCCTTTTTGTTTTTCTAATCAATGCCCACACCCAGGATATTAAAGACTGGATTAAATCGGTTGAAAAACTACCGGGCGACAAACTTTATATCCACACCGACAGAGAATTCTATTTTTATGGCGATACGTTGTGGTTTGCTGCTTACCTCCTCAACGGCTCAAACCTGGAATTGTCTTCAGAAAAATGCAACCTGTATGTGGAACTAATTAATTCAAACGGAAAAATAACTCAAAAAGATTTTTTCCCGATTATTGATGGAACCTGCCCGGGGTACCTTCCTTTCACCAGCTCCGATTTTAAAGAAGGAAATTACCTCCTTCGTGCTTATACCGATTATTTAAAGAATTTCGGAGAAGATTATTTTTTTGAGAAAACTATAAAACTCAGCGAAACTCAAAGCAGTGCCGGAATTGTAGATTCATCAGATTCAACTCTAGATTTATCCGGTATCGATATTCAGTTTTTCCCCGAAGGGGGATTTCTTTTGGCCAATCATATCAACCAGGTTGCATTTAAAGCCGTCAATTCGAAAGCAAGACCGGTGGATATTAAGGGAAAGATTTTGGATGAAAACGGGAACCGGGTTTGCTCGTTTAATTCAATTTACAAGGGAATGGGGCGGTTTTATTTTACCCCGAATGCAAATACAAAATACAAAATTGAAATTGATGAATATCCTGAATTGAATGTAAGGCTCCCTGAAATAAAAACCGAAGGGGCGAAAATAGTAGTTACCAAAGCAGGAACAGCCTATATTCAGTTTAAAATTATTTTCGGCAAAAACGAACCACTACTCCCGTTTTACATGGTATTTATGCACCGCGGACAGGGAGTATCGGTCCAAAAAGTAAATAAAACCCTGGCTAAAAAGGAAATTAGGGTTGAAACAAAACTATTTAAAGACGGTATAACCCGGGTTATTTTAGTGAACTCGAACTTCGATCCTCTATCGGAAAGGTTAGTGTATGTTGATCAAAGAACTGATATTGATTTGGAAGTAAAAATCAACCGGGAACAATTCAAAAACCGCGATAAAGTCGGAATTCAAATTAGTGCTCCACTTAAAAACGAATACACCAGTTTATCGGTTGCAGTTGTGAACGAAGGAGCCTTGAATGCAGAAGGATGTACCCAGAACATTAAATCTTATCTTTTAATTGATTCCGAGTTAAAAGGCCCGATACCCTCTCCTGCCGACTTTTTTGTAAACGACGAATCCCTTTTTGCAAGGACCAAACTAGATCTTTTAATGTTAACCAACGGTTGGAAAAATTACATCTGGAATAACCTGAAAAGTGAGAAAATTCCCATGCCTTATGCATCGCAACTGGGAATAACGCTAACCGGCAATGCCATGAAACAGTTTAAGAAAAAACCATCTATAAATTCAGAGGTCATTCTGAATGTAAAATCAAAAAATTCTAATGACTTTTATTCTGCCAATACAGATTTAAGCGGAATTTTTGAATTTAAAAACATTCAGGTTTATGACAGCGCCACTGTTTTTCTGCAGGGTAAAAATCATTTAGGAGGAAACGGTGCCCGGATTCAACTGGACTCTTTTTCTCAGGCATTACCAGTCAACCCTGAAAAACTGAACCGGCTAAATTATTTTACCGATATTCCACTTTCATATTACCGTTTAAATTATTTCAACAGCAGCGAATTAAGAGAATTTTTTCCAGAAAGGAATATCCGCTGGATCCAACAGATAGATATAACAGCAGATAAACCCAAAACCCCCGACAAACATTCCCGGATTTACGGAAAACCCACCTATTCGATGAAAACCAAACTTACCGACCTCACTTATCCGAATATTTTTGAATATATACGCGGGAAATGTCCAGGAGTTTTTATAAAGGGAGACAGCTTTGGTGGTTACATTGTACAAATTGAGTCAGCCGCTAATCTTGGAGGAATAGTACCTCCCCTGTACCTCTTAAATAATATGCAGGTGGATATGTTACGTTTAATGAATTTAAATATGGCCGAAGTGGATAATGTGGAGGTATTGAAAAGAAATGATGCTGCTATTTATGGCACACGAGCCGCTGGTGGTGTAATATCCGTTTTTACAAAAAAAGCTGAATTAATTGCTCCTGATAACATTGTAGCACCAGGAGCCATTGTTGAACATATTAAAGGTTTTGCCCCTTACCAAGAGTTTTATTCACCCAAATACACTCCTGAGAATATTGAATCGGAAACGCCCGATTTACGAACAACACTATATTGGAATCCAAACGTAATTCTTGAAAACGGAATAGCCAACCTTTCGTTTTTTACCTGCGACAATAATGCCCGGTACAAAATTTTTGTGGAAGGAATTACAAAAAACGGAAGGATTTGCCTGGGCAACGGGGAGTTTGAAGTAAGCCCGGAGTATGCTCCATAAGCATATTTCCCCGGTCAATGTCATAAGAGTTAAAGAAATCCTTTGTCCCTGTGAAGAAAGAAAGAACAAAGGATTATTTATAAGAAAATAGTTATTATCGTTTAATCAGCTTCCCGGCATAAACCACTTTTTCTCCGTTCATCAATTTAAAAAGATAAACACCATTAACAAGCTTCGACAATGAAATCTCCTGCCCTACCCGGATATCTTGTTCTACCACTTTTGCTCCGGTTACCTGATACATTTTTACTGTTAACAGACGATTATTTTCTTTCCAGTTAAAAGTTACTGATTCGGAAGTTGGGTTTGGATAAAATCGAAACTCCGCTTTTGACAATCCGTCAATACCTGTAGAAGGGCTACCGGAATAGTAAAACGTGGTTATATCAGTATGTTTCCATGCCCCTTCAACCATCTCGTAACTGTTAATCAGATGAATAGCTTTACTGTATTTCAAACCTGCGTCCACATCCTCTTCTGCCCATAAAACAACAAACACCGGAAAAGCTACCTCCGATAAATCGGTTGTTCCGTATTCAAATTCGTCCTTGTACTCATCTACCCACGATTCACCGTGCCAGGTTGAATAAATTTGCACCGAAATGTCGCCATTAACATTATACTCAAACCAATCGCGGTCGCTTTTTTCTAAATCAAAAGTAAAGAAATTCAAACTATAATATTCAATTGAGATCACTCTGTCTGAAGCATCATAACTGTACTCCGACTTAGAGGTCTGGTATTCAGTTTCTTCAAATATAAAACTGGTAATTGAACTTTGAATCTTTCCAGAGGTAGTGTAAGTAAAATTCGTTATCATTCCAAGTACTAAAGCTCCGGCATCTTCATCATAACTCCAGGTTTCGGTTTTTATCAGTTGTTTCGACGCATTATAATATTGTACCTGTTTAACCGATAGGTCCCAACTGGCTCCCTCATCCTCTGTGAAATATATTAATACAGAATCAGGCTTTCCTTCTGAATTGTAATAATAGTTGTACTTACCTGTTACCATTAACACATCTGTTAATGAATCCGCATCATACATCATCATTGAGTATACTTGTCCATTTCCATCATACTCTAATTCTGCTTTATAATCAGAGACCCATAAACCAGTCGAAATATCCCAGGCTTTCTCAATCCAGGAAGTGTTTCTCATTTCCTCATCATAAAAGAATTCATCCTTGTAATCTTTCTGCCACTCACTCCCTGATTCATCTAACATCCGGCTTACTGTACTGTCAAGTTTTTGAGTAATTGCCGCACTTTTCAATCCAACGCTGGTTAGACTCAATTTAGTAAATTTGTTTAGCCTTAAAATCTGTTGATTAATTTCAGAATATTCTTTTTGCATTTTCTGAAGTTTCAACTTTCCATCGCTCCCTTCCTGCGCACACAACACACAGAAAAACAACAACATACTAAAAAGAAATGTAAACTTTTTCATTCGGTGATTTTTTAAGTTAGAGATTAATATTATTTAGTCTTAATCAAATTTATGACAATTCAACAGAATTCACAATAGACCATTTGTGGGGAAAAACAACAGTAGCAATGATCGAGGTTTTAGTATTTGTTATGTACAAGAATTAAATTTTATTTGCCTGCAAGTATGAAATCTAAAAGTTCCATCCCCTAATAGTAGTCCATTAACAGGTTAAATTTTCCTCCCCTTCCCTGCTCTGGGATAAGACTGATTAATCAACTAACTTCAAGAAACCAATTTTTCGTTGCTACTGAACGTCTCATCAATATTCAAGAAATTAAGATAATGACCTGTAGCAATTGGATTACTGTGTCCCAATATTTCAGAAATCTGGTTACACGAAACACCGTTTCTTTTCAAAACACGGGCATAACAGTCCCGGACTTTGGTTGTATTAATGTTACAGATAAATTCAGTTTCCTGCTTATCTCTTTCAGCTCCAAATTAACTTGACATGGAACCTTATGCATCTTATTTCCAATCCATTGACCTGAGCAACCTTCCGATATCGGGCCAATAACAAATTTGCTTGTGGAATTAGCAACTTCATTCAAAACAACTTTCAAAGGTTGCGTTAATGGAATAATAATTTCCTGAATATTTGTTTTACGCGTCTTTTCCGTTTTCATGCAGAACAGACGAATGTGATTTCCATTGATATTCCTTTTCCAAAGTAGAACCAAACATCATGTTCATAAAAATGAACTATTCAACAGAAAAAACGGCACCAATTACCACCATTCTCAAAAGGTAGAATCGTTGAATTATCTTTAAAACATGGCAAAAACATGGTCAGAAACAAAAAAGAGCTACGAAGATAATTCGTAACTCTTTGATTTTTAAGTGGGCCCACCTGGGCTTGAACCAGGGACCACCTGATTATGAGTCAGGTGCTCTAACCAACTGAGCTATAGGCCCTACATGAAATTTCCATATAAAATTGAAAATTTCGGAGTGCAAGTTTACAACTTTGCTGGAAATTACACAACAATTTGATTGAAATTCCTTATCTATTTATTATGATTTCTGTTAGCCATTCTTAAATTATTTGAAATCCGGTTTTTTCAACTAAATTTGTTGCATATCAAATATTCTTCATAAAGAGTGTTTGATTATAAAGAAGAGCGGAGAGATCGGGCTCTGGGAAGCTCTGGCAACCAATTGTTAGTTAATAATGGTAAAGGTGCCAATACCCGGCCGGTAACGGAATTATAATTGGAACACAATCATGAAAAAGCAGTTACACAAATTATTTCTCATAAGTTTAATGCACAGCTCCAATATGTGTATGTAAAGGCGGTTTTAACCGCTTTCAGAAGTAATTATGCTTTGTGTTAATTGTTGAAAATCGAGAAAAATGTCGAAAATAAAGTCCTACGAGGAAATTAACCGGAAACTAAAATCCGGAGAGGCAGTAATTTTAACTGCTGAAGAAGTATCAAAAATGGCGCTGGAAGCTACTCCGGAAGAAATTGTTGAGAAAGTTGATGTAGTTACAACGGCTACTTTTGGAGCGATGTGCTCATCCGGTGCAATTATCAATTTCGGACATGCAAATCCTCCGATTCGAATGGAAAAAATCAGGCTGAATGGAGTTCCTTGCTACGAAGGGCTCGCAGCTGTTGATTCATACATTGGCGCTACCGCCTGCGACCCGGATAATCCAACTTATGGCGGAGCACATGTTATTCAGGATTTACTGGAAGGTAAAGATATTGTTTTGGAAGCCTGGGGGAAAGGTACCGACTGCTATCCCAGAAAGTATATAAAAACAACCATTAATATAAATACCATTAATGAGCTGATTCTGTTCAATCCACGAAACGCCTATCAGAATTATAACGTTGCTGTGAATACGACAAATAAAATGATTCACACTTACATGGGGACATTATTGCCGGGAATGAGAAATGCAACCTATTCAACATCCGGAGAATTAAGTCCGTTGCTAAATGATCCTGAATTTAAAACGATTGGAATCGGAACGCGCATTTTCCTGGGAGGAACGCAGGGCTTTGTGGTTTGGCCGGGAACGCAATTTCATACCACAAAACCAAAAAATGAACTGGGAATTCCGGTTACCAATGCAGCAACAATTGCGGTTATGGGGAATTTAAAAGAAATGTCGTCCGATTATATCCAGGCAGCTTATTATGAAAAATATGGAGTGAGTATGTTTGTTGGAATAGGAATTCCTATTCCTGTTTTGGATGTAGAGATGGCAAAAAGAGTTTCTGTAAACAATAGTCAGATACAAACTTCGGTGCTTGATTATGGTACTGTTGGTACACCAAAGTTAGGAGAAGTCACCTACGAAGAACTTCGCTCGGGCTCGATAAAAGTGGGCGGCAAAAAAATTAGGACGGCTCCGGTTGCCAGTTTAGCAAAAGCACGAAAAATTGCACAAGAGTTAAAAGAATGGTTACAATCCGGTAATTTCGAAGTTAGTAAACCGGTGCAAATGTTTCCTCAAAATACATCGCTGAACAGTTTAAAAGAAACGGAGGCTGGCAATGATTAAGAAAAGATACATATTAAATTTTCCGCCCGATAGTGGCGACAAGGCAATGAGCTATCATTTGGTTAAAGATTATGATATCCGTATTAACATTTTGAAGGCTGAAGTTTATCCGGGGAAAAGAGGTAGTTTGTTGCTGGAACTTCAAGGTAAAAAAGAAAATATTGAATTAGGGGTAGAGTATCTGGTTAAACAAAATGTGGTTTGTGAACCACTCGACAAACGAATTCATTTTCAGAAAGAAAAATGCATTGATTGCGGAAACTGTACCGCAGTTTGTTTTGCTGGAGCACTTACCATGAATAAAACCACCTGGGAACTTGAGTTTGATAAAAACAAATGTGTGGTTTGCGAACTTTGCATACCGGCATGTCCATTAAAATTGTTTAAAATTGATTTTAACTGAAAATGTTTGAACCACGGACATACAGGAGACAGTTTAACAGTAGCAGGTTTTCTTCATTCGAGGTGAATTATCGTGAAACGGATTTATGGATTGGAATCGACCCTGATTCTTTTAAAAGCGAAATGAAAGAAATAGCGCTGAAAAAGATTGAAAGCCTGCGAACTAAATTTGATGAATATATAAAGTCGGAACCGTTTTTTCAAAAGAGTTTAAAGCCGTTTCAACCCAATGAAAATGCCCCGGCTGAGGCAAAAGAGATGGCCGCCGCTGCTGAAAAGGCTGGAATCGGACCGATGTCTGCAGTGGCTGGTTTGTTCGCCCGTGAAGTTGGAAATGAGATAATTCAAAACTTTTCAGTGAATGAAATGGTTATTGAGAACGGTGGCGACATTTACGTTCTTTTAAAAAATGAACTCGTGCTTTCGGTTTTTGCAGGAGATTCTCCACTTTCCGGAATGATTGGTCTTGCTATTCCATCAGATCTGGGTGAATTTGGAATTTGCACTTCTGCCGGGACAGTCGGGCCATCGTTGAGTTTTGGGAAAGCAGACGCGGTAGTTGTTATCTGTAAAGACGTATTGTTGGCTGATGCTTTTGCAACCGCTTTTGGGAACAAGGTTAAGTCTCCAAATGATGTTGAAAAAGTAATAAATCAGTCGGAGAAGTATCCCGAAATTCTTTCGATGCTGATTATTTGCGAAGATAAAATTGGAATAAGAGGAGACTTTGAATTAAGACTTTTAAAATAAAATGAATTAAGAAAATCTTATAGACAAAATAAAGAAGACAGCTTGATGAAGATTAAAAAAGACATACGCAATGAACTAAAAAACCATGTCCTCGTGATGGACGGTGCAATGGGTTCGTTGATACAGGAATACAAGTTAACAGAAGCAGATTATCATGGTGAGAGACTGAAGGATTTTCCTTTCGACCAAAAAGGGAATAATGATATGTTGTCATTAACTAAACCAGAGATAATCAAAGAAATCCATAATAAATATTTGGAAGCGGGTGCCGATATTATTCTCACGAATACGTTTAATGCCAACCGTATTTCACAAGCCGATTACCATGCCGAAGAATTTGTTTATGAAATGAACAAGGTTTCGGCTGAAATTGCAGTTGAGGCAGCTAACAAATTTACAAACGAAAATCCTGCAAAACCACGTTTTGTTGCAGGTTCATTGGGACCAACAAATAAAACACTTTCGCTTTCACCCGATGTAAACGACCCGGGTTATCGGGCAACAAATTTTGATGATGTAAAGTCGGCTTATAGGGAACAGGTGGAAGGACTTCTGGATGGAGGAGTTGACTTAATCCTAATCGAAACCATATTTGACACATTAAATGCAAAAGCAGCTATTTTCGCGGTTGAAGATACATTGGAGCAACGGAATATAAAACTTCCTTTGATGATTTCAGGTACAATTACCGATGCCAGCGGAAGAACACTTTCAGGACAAACTTTGGAGGCATTTTTAAACTCGGTTTCGCATGTCGATTTGTTGAGCATTGGATTGAACTGTTCTTTAGGAGCAACAGAGCTGCGTCCATATGTTAAAGAACTCTCAAAGAAAGCTCCGTTTTTTATTAGTGCGCATCCCAACGCCGGGCTTCCCAACCAGTTTGGAGGTTATGATGAAACACCTGAAATAATGGCTGGTTACATCAAAGATTATCTCGACAATAACTTTGTAAATATTATTGGAGGATGTTGTGGTACAACTCCGGGGCATATCCACGAATTTGCCAAAATCGCAAAAAAGGCAAAACCTCACGAAGTTCAAAAGCCAGACTCGTACACCCGTTTAAGTGGCCTCGAACCGGTAACTCTCACAGAGAACACCAACTTTGTTAATATTGGCGAGCGTTGCAATGTTGCAGGTTCGAAAAAATTTGCCCGGCTAATTAGTGAAGGAAAATACGAAGAAGCATTGTCAGTTGCACGGGCCCAGGTGGAAGACGGAGCTCAGGTAATTGATGTAAACATGGACGATGCGATGCTTGATGCAGAAAAAGAAATGGTTCGGTTTCTGAATTTGCTAATGGCAGAGCCCGACATTGCAAAATTACCGGTGATGATTGACTCTTCGAAATGGAAAGTAATTGAAGCCGGATTAAAATGTTTGCAAGGAAAGGCAATTGTAAATTCCATCAGTTTAAAAGAAGGAGAAGAAGTTTTTATTCAGCAGGCAAAAACGATTAAACGTTACGGCGCCGCTGTAATTGTAATGGCCTTCGATGAGAAAGGGCAGGCCGACAGTCTGCCCAGAAGGATTGAAATTTCGAGCCGCGCCTATAAAATCCTTACCGAAAGAGTGAACTTCCATCCACAGGATATTATTTTCGACACCAATATTTTGACGATTGGTACCGGATTGGAAGAACACAATAACTACGCTGTTGATTTTATCAATTCTGTAAAATGGATTAAAGAAAATCTGCCACATGCAAAAACAAGCGGTGGAGTTAGCAATGTATCGTTTTCGTTTCGCGGAAACAATGTAGTTCGCGAAGCAATTCATTCGGTTTTTCTGTTTCATGCGATAAAAGCCGGGCTCGACATGGGAATTGTCAACCCCGGAATGTTGCAGATTTACGATGAAATTCCAAAAGATTTATTGGAAAAGGTGGAAGATTTAGTTATGAATCGCCGGCCTGACGCCACGGAAAGGCTGCTTGAATTTGCAGAGAAAGTAAAGTCGACCGGGACAAAAGAGGAAAAGAAAAATGAGTGGCGCGATCTCCCGCTGGAAAAGCGAATTGAACATGCGCTGGTAAAAGGATTTCCGGAGTTTGTGGATGAAGACATGGCCGAAGCGGTAAAAAAATACCAACCGGCTTTGAATATTATTGAAGGTCCGTTGATGGACGGGATGAATGTGGTTGGCGATTTGTTTGGTGCCGGAAAAATGTTTTTACCCCAGGTCATAAAATCAGCCCGGGTAATGAAAAAAGCAGTGGCTTATTTATTGCCTTACATTGAGGCGGATAAACTAAAAAATAACACAGTCGATAATCGAAAAAGGGTATTAATGGCAACCGTTAAAGGCGACGTTCACGATATTGGTAAAAATATTGTGGGAGTAGTTTTGGGTTGTAATAACTACGAAATTATCGATTTAGGCGTGATGGTTCCAACCGAGAAAATCCTTGATACGGCTATCGCAGAGAAAGTGGATGTGATTGGACTTAGCGGGTTAATTACTCCTTCGCTTGAAATTATGGTCGATATTGCAAAGGAAATGGAGCGCAGAAAGATGGATCTGCCGGTTTTAATCGGTGGGGCAACAACTTCAAAAATTCATACGGCTGTTAAAATTGAGCCGGAATATTCAAATCCGGTCATTCATGTAAAAGATGCTTCGTTGGCAGTAAATGTAGTTTCAAATCTTATTGCCAAGAACAAGGATTATATGGAATCGGTTAAAAAAGAATATGCAGAAATTCGTAATTTTCAGGGACAACGAAAACCCAAGGAATATTTAACACTTGAACAGGCCAGAAATAACAGTTTGAAAATTAACTGGAACGACACGCCGATTTACAAACCGAATTTTGTTGGGGTAAAAAAGTTGGTCGATTACCCGCTAACCGAACTTAGGAAATACATCGACTGGACTTTCTTTTTCCTGACCTGGGGATTGAAAGGACATTTCCCCGCAATTTTTCAAGATGAAAAACAGGGAGAAGCCGCAAAAAAATTGTATGCAGAAGCCAACGAATTTCTGGATGAAATTATCGAAAAGAAAATGCTTCAGGCAAATGCAGTATTTGGAATCTGGCCGGCAAATTCTGATGGCGATGATATTGTTTTGTTTGAAAGTGAAACTCGTGAAAAAGAAATTGGCAGGTTCTATCATTTACGCCAACAGGAAGTTAAAAAAGGAAATACGCCAAATTTTAGCCTTTCCGACTTTGTGGCACCGCTGGGTTCCGGAAAAATTGATTATTGCGGAGGCTTTGCTACAACAGCCGGAATTGGAATTGAACCCTGGAAGAACGAATACCGAAAAGACAACAATGATTATAAAGCAATAATGCTGGAAGCACTGGCTGACCGCTTGAGTGAAGCTTTTGCCGAATTACTGCATTTGCAGGTTCGAAAAGATTACTGGGGCTATGCACCGGATGAAAACCTGACTTTAGATGACCTTTTAAAAGTAAATTACCAGGGAATCCGGCCTGCAATTGGTTATCCTGCCTGTCCTGAACATTCAGAAAAAGATAATCTTTTCAAACTTTTAAAAGCCAACGAAGTTGGAATTACTTTGACCGAACACTTTGCCATGTATCCCAATGCATCGGTTTCGGGGCAGTTTTTTGTACATCCCGAATCGAAATATTTCAGTCTTGAGAAAGTGGGAAAAGACCAGGTTGAGGACTATGCCAGAAGAAAAGGTGAAACGGTTGAATTTATCGAAAAGTTTTTGCCTACTAATTTGAATTATAAATAAGAATAGCCGGCCAAAATCAGATAAAACAAACAATAATGTTAATTTATCGATTGAGTTTGGCTGATATAGAAAAAAAGAGCGCACTTTTATATTTTTGCAGCACAGATTAAATTAAGATGAAGGTTATAGACATTATCAATAAAGCTGAAAAAACAGTCTTTTCATTTGAACTTTTACCCCCGTTGAAAGGGAATGATGCCAGTAAGATTTACAGGACTATAGAGAGTTTAGTCGATTATAATCCGCAGTACATCAATATTACAACTCATCGCGATGAACAGGAGTTTATCGAGCGCGAAGATGGTTCGATTGTAAAACGCACTATCCGAAAACGGCCTGGAACAGTGGCAATTGCAGCAGCAATTCAGTATAAATACGGAATTCCGGTTGTGCCACATATTCTTTGCGGAGGTTTTACCAAAAGCGAAACAGAGTATGTTTTAATCGACCTCAACTTTATGGGTGTAAAAAATGTTCTGGCTTTGCGTGGCGATGGCGTAAAAAATCAGCATGTATTTCGCCCTGAAAACGATGGGCATGCAAATGCAGGAGAACTGGTAAAACAAATTAACGACCTGAAACAGGGAATTTATCTTGACGAAGACTTAAAAAATAATAGTCCGCTCGATTTTTGTATTGGTGTTGCCGGTTATCCTGAGAAACATTTTGAAGCTCCCAATATGGACCAGGACTTGAAATACCTGAAACAAAAAGTAGATGCAGGCGCCGATTATATTGTAACACAAATGTTTTTCGATAATAAAGTGTATTACAAATTTGTGGAAGATTGCAGAAATGCAGGAATTACAGTTCCAATTATTCCGGGAATTAAACCTATTAATTTGAAAAATCAGCTTACCGTTTTACCAAAGATTTTTAGCATTGATTTACCGCAGGAACTGGCGTCTGAACTTTCAAAATGCAAAAACAATGAGGAAGCTGCTAAAGTCGGAATTGAATGGGCAATTCACCAATCGAAAGATTTAGTGGCGAATAATGCACCGTCGCTGCATATTTATACCTACGGAATCTCTGATAACGTTCGGGAAATTGTAAAAGCAGTGTTCTAGTCGCAAGATTTTAGTAAAGAGTAGTTAGAAAACAGATGGTATTTCGGTCTCCATTCTGAATTCTAATCTTCTATTAATCTGTTTAAACCCAATGTAATTATTTCGAGTCGATTTTTTCACCATAAGCCAAATCTCCGGCATCGCCAAGCCCCGGAACAATGTACGAGTGCGGAGTCATTTCATCGTCAACAGCGCCAAGCCAAAGTGTGACGTTATCGGCCGTAATATTCTCGGAGACATATTCAACACCCTGTTTACTGGCAATAACCGACACCAAATGAACATGTTTTGGAGTTCCTTTGCTAAAAAGTGCGTGATATCCTATTTCCATCGATCTTCCTGATGCGAGCATCGGGTCGGAAAGTATTACAACCTTATTTTCCAGCGAAGGTGAAGCCATATATTCAAATTCAATTTCGAATCCGCCGTCATCGGTATATTTCCGGTAAGCCGAAATAAAGCAGTTTTCGCCACGATCGAAAATTTTAAGCAAGCCGTTATGTACCGAAAGCCCCGCACGTAAAATAGTAGCGAGAACTGGCTGACTAATAAGTTGAGGTACTTTTGCAATGCCTAGCGGAGTAGTAACATCTGCAACTTTAAATTCCAGAGATTTACTAATTTCATAGGCAAAAACTTCACCAATTCTGTACATGTTTTCACGAAACCGAAGTGGATCTTTTTGAATATTTATGTCTCTTATTTCTGCCAGATATTGGTCTAAAATTGAATGGTTGTTGCCTAAAATCTTTATTTCCATTGATTGATTTTTATGTAAAAAAAACATCTCCGTCTCCATCCTGGAACTGATATAATTCGCCTGATGGCAGCTGAAATGAGCTGTAAATTTTTTGTCCAAATTTTTTCGTCCGCAAAAATGGGAATTTTTGATTAAAAAAGATCTCCGAAATCTCCGAATTATTGATTGTTATTACTTCAATTTTATTCGAAACACTTACTTTTTTCAGGTAATTTGCTATTTCTTTTTCCATTTTTTTTGAATAACAGAAAAATAGTGTTTTCAAATGGCCTTCTCTGACCGAGAAAATAAAGAATCCTTCAAAATCTCCTTTTTGAAAAATCTTTACAGTATGGTAATAAAAAGCCGAAGAATAGGATGAAAAAGGATATCTTTCTTTATTTTCTTTATCGGTTGAAGAAATCCATGGATATTCAAAAATCCATTTTAATTCAGCTTCTTTTCTGTTGAAAAGATCGTTCCTGTTAGTTGTTTTCAAATACTCAAAACACTGCTTATCCGGGAACTCGGTTGTCTCAAACGAAGTTTTATTTGATTCTTTATAGTGGTAAAAAAAGATGCGAATAGAAGAAACAGCTGAAATAAAGATATCGATAAAAGAAAAAACGAATTTGAAAATCCTATTCTTCCCTGCAACACCAACAAGTTTTCGCATTTTTGGAAAGAGGTATCCCCGGACGCCATTGAAATGATGAATGGTATGGAATTTCCCGGTTTGCAAATAAAGCCTTTCTGAGTTAGGTGCATAATTCGTAAACATTAATCTTCCCTCCCAGTCGGAATAAGCCTCATTTAAAAGTTGGCGAGAAAAGCCTTTTCTGCGATATTTTGGATGAACCCAGTTTCCACTGCACCAGGCAAAGCGCAAAACAACATCTTTCGTGGATACTAAATCGGCAAAAAGGCTACGGAAGGCTACCAGTTTTCCTTCTGAAAAGCCAAGGTACAAAACTATGTCATCTGGTAGTGACCGGGGATTTTCCATAAAAGATTTTGCACGTTGAGGTGTAATTGGAACAACTTCAAACTGTTTATATTCTTCGCTTTGAATGAAACGAAGAAGGTCTTTTAGCAATATTTTCTTTATCTCCAGCATCAGTGTTTTACGGTAGCTTGCCCAATTGATTTCCGAAGAGCGAAATAAACCAGTTCCGATTTGAGGTTTTCAATAAAGTCTCCTTTCAGCTCAACCGGATAACGTTGAAAATGGTTTTCGGTTTCGTCAAATTTTACACCTGCTGTTCCAAACGAAAGATCACATATCTTCTCTTTAGAAATAGAATCAATTACATTTTTGTCAACTCCAAAGTCGGAATACGGAAAAGCAAAAGTTTTTATTTTCGGATGAACGTTTTCCTTAACCCAGTTTACACTTTGTACAATTTCTTCTTTTTGTTTTTCCGCTGAAATTAGCCAAAATTCAGGGTGATTAACACTGTGTGCACCGATTGTAAATCCCTGATTCTGGAGCTGAATTAATTGTTCTGTGGTTAAATAAGGTTTTCTGCTTTGGAGAAAATCTTCAAAGTCTAAATCTATAATTACAGCAACTTTATCCAGAATTTCGGTTTGAAGAATGGTTGCCTTTAAAATATTTATTCCGTGTAACTGGTTTTCTTTTAGTTTTTTAATTGCTTCAGGATGTGGTTTTTCTTTTAAATACTGAACGATTAAACTGGCTTTGTATTTATGAAAAAGCGCCCGGTTATTTACAAAACCGGTATTAATAAAAAACGATGCAGGAATTCCTTTTTTTAAAAGAATTGGTGCAATAATTTCATAACATTCTTTTAACCCGTCGTCAAAACTGATATGAAAAACTTTTTTCCGCGGAAAAGGATTCGACATTAGTTCTTCAATTGAAACAGGCTGGTAATATTGGAGATAAAAATCAAGTTCATTTTCAAATTGCGAAATATTACGGTAATTGTAGTTGATAATATGCGGGAGTTTTTCATCGCTAACAACATGGTAAAACGGCATAAAAACCGGGGTTTGCATTTTTATAAGCGAATCAGTAGAGAAAAGTCTGCTGATTTGAGAACTGACAAACCGTGGAATTTTCCGCATCATAAAATTACCGTTTTAACCACTTTAGCGGCAAAGGTAAGCGATTAAATTTAAGCCGGAAATAAGATTCGGGGGCAGCACCAAATCCGCGATAAAATCGTGCTACACCTGGTACCATCGAACCTTCAAAGTCGAGAATCAGATTTTTTCCCGCATTGTCTTTAATAAAATTATCGACTAAAAAATAGGTCGCCCCCAGATCTTTCCCAATTTTATCGGAGACTGCGTTTAAATAAATAACCCGTTCTTTCCATCGGCAGAAATAAACAGCAGCACATAATTTGTTTTCTTCGTTATAAACGCCATAAATTTCGCCAATACCTTTGTACTGTCCAAAAGCAATAATACTCTTAAGCATTTTCAAACTGCTTTTTTTAACTTTTGGGGGCAAATTTTTTTCTTTAAAAGCAAGAAAATCTTCAAGGCGGATTCCGGTAATCATCGTTAAGTTATTACTCCTTGCTTTTTTGAGATTTCGTGTTGTATTCTTCGAGTATTGCTGTAGCAAAGAATTATAATCGATGTTAAGTTCGAGTAAATAATTTTTACGGGGAAAAAAAGAGATTTCCTTCTCTGTTTTAATTGATGGATTTGCAGCATTTAAATGAACATCAACATACTTAAACTTCTCAATTAAATACTTATAGAACAGAGTAGCTGTTTCTTTTGAGGGAGTTGGGAAAATTCCAAGTTGCTGGCTGAAAAAAGGTTGGTAAATGTATTTAATTCCCCACTTTTTACGAATAGGCAACGGCATCACAAAATCGTAATCTCCCCAAACCAATGCATCCCAAACAACCGCGGTTCGGTCGAGATGCCAGTCATTGGCATAAAACCTGCTGTTTAATGAATTTTCAATGCAGCTATTCCATTTTGCGGAATCGATATTTTCGTGTTTAATGTATTTTAATTGTGGCTGATTATTCATTTGCCCATTCAAAACCGGTTTTGTTAATTTTTTCAAATACATTTCGGTAACCGGTCCACCGGTCCAAATCAGTTACCGTTTCGTTATGCCAGATGCATACAAATGTACCCCCAACTTTTTTAACTTCTTTCATTAAATCCAAACTTTCTTTCAAGGCATCTTCAGGACTTAACTCAAGGTAGTCGCGCATCGTCACATCCATTACCTGAAAAGGCGTAATTTTTAATTTTGTCGCCATGTCTCTTTTCAAATCATAAAAATAAAAAGGTGTACAAATTCCAGCCCGAAAACCATTTTCGGTTGCATAACCCATGGTAAAATCCTCGCTAATGTTCGCTTTCAAAAGTCTCCGGTAGGTTTTTGGAAGATGTAATCGAACAAAATGCTGTCGGCTTTTCTCGATTTTTTTGCCGGTTATTTTTTCTAATTTTTGTATTTCTGCTAAAACCTTTTTCTTTCCGCGTTTTTTCGATGATGCAAATGACGGATGAATGCCTACGTCATACTTTCCAGCGGTTTCCCTGATAAGATTTCTAAAATGCCGGTTTTTGTGAGAAATGTTTTTGTCGTATCTCCGGTAATCGCCCAACAAAAAGAAAAACTTTACTCTCTCCCGGTTCTTTTCGAATATGGAATCCATGTAAGCGTAACTATCATACGGGTCGTTTTTCATGCCGGTTAAAACAGAGAACCGTGTTTTTACTTCGCCTACATTTCCTTTTAACAACGATTTTAAAATTGACGCCGTACTTCTCCAAAATCCCTTGTGCAAATATGCCCAGGCATTGTCAACATCAATTGTAGAAATAAACTCAAATTTCTGTTCAGGAAACTCAAATTCCGGATATCTCAGCTTTATTTCTTTTGCTAAAAGATTGGCCCAAATATTAACAATAGGTTTTTTCAGTAAATTGTATTTTGCAAGAATACTTTTACTGGCAGGGTAGCGCTCAAATTTATCTTTCTCCGACTCTAAATACTCTTCATACCTTGTTACAACATAGAATGAAGCAGCAAAAGGATCGAATGGTAAAATGGAATCGGCAGAGCTTTCAAAAAAGTATTTTTCGCCGTTAAACCAAACCGACTGGATATTTGGAGCAATTAATGCTTTGCAACTAAGTAATCGATGTGGTTTTATGTACAACTCGTCACCAAATTTTTGATAAGAATAATTGAATTTTGGCAGCTCTGATTTTTGGAATTCAGAGGAATTGGCAGTAAACGCAATCTCCACGCGAAGAATCTGATTAAAAACCAAACGAAAAATATAATCGATTCTGGGCGTAATCTCTTCGGTGTAAATTAAGATCATTTTTAGTTTTTTTTGGTTAGTTTAAAATGCCCTCGTCGGCAAAACTAAGATACCGGTTTTGCCCGATAATTATGTGGTCGAGAACAGAAATATCCATCAACTTTGCTGCGTCGCGTATTTTATTGGTTATTTTCAGGTCTGCATCCGAAGCTTGCATTGTTCCTGATGGATGGTTGTGGCATAAAATAATTGCACTTGCCAGTTTTTCAATTGCTGTTTTCAGAATAATCCTTACATCGATAACAGTTCCAGAAATGCCTCCCTGGCTAATCATAAATGTATCAAGTATCTTATTACCGCGGTCAAGAAGCATAATCCAGAATTCCTCGTGGTTTAAATCGTCCAATAAAGGTTGAAAAAAGTCGGCAGCGTCCTTGCTCCCGGTAATTTTATTTTTGTTGAATACTTCAGCATCTTTTCTTCGCCGGCCCAATTCCAGCGCAGCAACAATGGTAATTGCTTTTGCTTCGCCAATTCCTTTAAATGTTTTTAGTGTATCAACATTTTTACGCCCCAATTCAT
Source organism: Draconibacterium sp. (assembly GCA_041393215.1). Lineage (GTDB taxonomy): Bacteria > Bacteroidota > Bacteroidia > Bacteroidales > Prolixibacteraceae > Draconibacterium. The sequence goes on along the minus strand of JAWKKP010000014.1, from coordinate 61,841 downwards.
TCAAACTATTATTTGCCGAAGCAAGAATTCTCCTTGATAGTTCAACTGCTGTTTCTTCAAGGTTTCCTGAGCCGATTAAAATGGCAATTAATTCCGCGTCGGATAAAGAGCGCGAACCATGAGCAACAAGTTTTTCACGAGGGCGATCTTCCACTGCCCATTCTTTGATGTTAAGTTTTTTATAGTCGTTCATTTGCTGTGGAGTTACGTTTAAAAATAGAGATTAAAAACGGTTTATGAAAGGGCAAATGACATGTGGAGGAAAATTTTGGCCATAAAAAAACCTCTTCACCAAAATGAAGAGGCCTTTCCATGTATAATCAAATTATCTTTTTACAATTGATTGATCTGAGTAGCCAGTTTCGATTTTAAGTTCGAAGCTTTGTTTTTGTGAATTACATTAATTTTTGCCAACTTATCAATCATAGAAGCTACTTCAGGATAAAGTTTTGCTGCTTCTTCTTTGTTGGTTGTATTGCGCAAAGCTTTAATGGCGTTACGAGTAGTTTTTGCATAATACTTATTATGAAGCCTTCTCTTTTCGCTTTGTCTGATGCTTTTTAAAGCTGATTTATGATGTGCCATTTTTCTATATTAAATCTTTTAATTTAAAGTAGCCCGTAGGGGAATCGAACCCCTGTTACAAGAATGAAAATCTTGCGTCCTAACCCCTAGACGAACGGGCCATCCTGTTTTCCCATAATTTTGGGACTGCAAAAATACTTCATTTTTGTAATCCACCAAATTTTATGTGATTTTTTTTATTGCTAAATTTCTCTTTTTCGCTTAAAAGAGATTTTCAATTTTAGCGCTGCAAAGAAAATGATGTTTTTTGATTCTGCAAGTGAAAAAATGAAGAATTTGAAACTTTACTTCATTTATTTAACGAAGTTCAAAATTCTGCCCCAGATAAACCCGCCTAACATCCTCATCAGCAGCAAGTTCTTCTGCTGTTCCTGCTTTTAATATCGAGCCCTCAAACAACAGGTAAGAGCGGTCGGTAATACTTAATGTTTCATGAACGTTGTGGTCGGTAATTAAAACACCAATATTTTTTCCCTTTAACTGTACAACAATCTGCTGAATATCTTCAACCGCAATTGGATCAACACCAGCAAAAGGTTCGTCTAATAAAATAAATTTTGGATCGATGGCCAGTGCACGGGCAATTTCAGTCCTGCGACGCTCTCCTCCCGAAAGCTGAATTCCTTTACTTTTTCGAATATGCTCAAGGCCGAATTCTTTAATAAGGCTTTCTAACTTTTCCTTTTGATATTCTTTAGAATAATTGGTCATCTCCAAAACTGCACGCAAATTATCTTCAATACTTAGTTTTCGAAAAACTGAAGCTTCCTGGGCGAGATATCCAATTCCTTTCTTTGCCCTTTTATATACAGGAAGGTTGGTAATTTCTTCCTTATCGATATAAATTTTTCCTGAAAATGGTTGAATAAGACCCACAATCATATAAAAGGAGGTTGTTTTGCCTGCGCCATTTGGCCCGAGTAAACCAACAATTTCTCCCTGGTTGACTTCAAAATTAACTCCTTTAACAACTGTACGTTTGCGGTATTTTTTTACAATATTTTCAGCTCTTAATAACATGACGGCAAAATACTAGATTTCGGCAAGAATTACAGTTCTTCCAACTCCTTTTCACGTTTTTTAACTACATTCTTCGATATAATAATTCCAATTTCGTAAAGGAAAACCAGAGGAATACAAACCATAACCTGGCTGAAAACATCAGGAGGAGTTATAATTGCAGAAAGGAGCAACATTAAAACATAGGCATGTCTTCTATAAGTCTTCATGAACTTTGGAGTTAAAATGCCGACTTTACTCAAAAAATATGAGAATATTGGCAAAAGAAACACAACTCCTGAGGCCAGTGAAATTGTTGTTACAGTTCCAATGTACGAACGCGTGTTAATTTGATTCGTTACCTGGTCACTAACACTGTAACTGCCCAAAAAGTGAATAGATAACGGAACAATTAGAAAATATCCGAATAAAACTCCGAGCATAAATAAAAATGACGTAAAGAAAACAGCACCGCTGGCATATTTCTTTTCCTTATCATAAAGCGCCGGTTTAATAAACCTCCAAAATTCGTAGAATACAACAGGAGAAGCAAGAATCAGCCCGGCAATTATTGAAGTCATAATATGCATCATGAACTGGTCGGCCATTTTTATGCTTATCAGGCTTAATGGTTTCTGATTAATCTTTAACGATTCTGTTCCAACCAAATCACCTAATTTTGCCAGCATTCTGTTCGTCCAGAATTCAGGCGTTTTGGGTTTTAAAATTATTGTATCAAAAATAAATCCTTTGAAAATAAAGGCAACAATAGCAAAAATTACAATTACAAGTGCAGAACGAATAATATGCCATCTTAATTCTTCAAGATGTTCTAAAAATGACATTTCGCTCTGGATATTTTTTTTGCGTTTCTTTTTTGTGGATTGTTCTTCCCTGTTTTCTCCTTCGCTCATGAGAATTTATTTATTTTTTTCAAAAACTCCACAAATATAAATACTTATTAATATTTCGTGCTGTCAGTGTTATTTAATTCTTCTTTTTGAGATGATATAAAATGATAAAATTTATAAAATAGTATTGTTGTTTTATATACTTTTAATAATTTAGAAATCATAATAGGGGACAGAGATAAGGGAAATATCAAATTTATGTATGAGGAAATTTCATTAACAGAAAAGTTACAGCAGTATTTTGGATTCGATAGATTCAAAGGACAACAGGAAGAAGCTGTAAAAAATGTTCTGGCCGGAAAAAATACATTTGTTTTAATGCCGACTGGCGGAGGAAAATCTTTAATTTATCAATTTCCTGCATTATTAATGGAGGGAACGGCAATTGTAATTTCTCCGCTTATTGCTTTAATGAAAAATCAGGTAGATTCTATCCGAGGCATGCAAACAGAAGACAATGTAGCACATTTTTTAAATTCGTCATTATCTAAATCTGCAATACAGGAAGTAAAGAATGATGTTTTAGAAGGAAGAACAAAATTACTTTATGTTGCTCCGGAGTCGCTAACCAAAGAGGAAAATATCGATTTTCTTAAAAAAGTAAAAATATCGTTTTACGCCATTGATGAAGCACATTGTATTTCGGAATGGGGGCACGATTTCAGACCAGAATACCGACGAATAAAGCCAATAATTGAAGAAATTGGGAAGTCGCCGGTAGTAGCATTAACAGCTACAGCTACCGCAAAGGTTCAGCACGATATTCAAAAAAATCTCGGAATTCTGGATGCGGAAGTTTTTAAAGCTTCATTCAATAGGGAAAACTTGTATTACGAGGTACGGCCAAAAGTTAAAAGTACGAATCAGATTATCCGGTTTATTAAGCAAAACGAAGGAAAATCTGGGATCATTTATTGTCTTAGCCGGAAAAAAGTGGAGGAAATGGCAGAAACTTTGCAAATAAATGGCATAAAGGCGTTGCCATATCATGCAGGAATGGATGCTGCTACCCGATCCGGAAATCAGGATAAATTTCTTTTGGAAGAGGTGGACGTAATGGTTGCAACAATTGCATTTGGGATGGGAATTGATAAACCCGATGTCAGGTTTGTAATTCACTACGATATACCGAAAAGCTTGGAAGGTTATTACCAGGAAACAGGCAGGGCCGGACGTGATGGCGGTGAGGGTAAGTGCATAACATTTTATAGCTACAAGGATATCCAGAAGCTCGAAAAATTTATGCATGGTAAGCCAATTGCGGAACAGGAAATCGGAAGACAACTGCTTCTGGATACCGTTTCGTATGCTGAATCGGCCATTTGCAGGAGAATTGTGCTTTTGCATTATTTCGGTGAAAAGTACGAATCGGATAATTGTGGCAACTGCGATAACTGCTTAAATCCAAAAGAGCAGATTGAAGCAAAAGATGAAATAGTTCGTGGATTGAAAGCTATTTTAGAGGCAAACGAACAATATAAAGCCGAACATATTTCCGATATTTTAATTGGGAATAAGACTGCAGCGGTAAAATCTTTTAAACATTATACCCTGGATTGCTTTGGTAAAGGAAACGACCATGATGAAAAGTTCTGGAATGCAGTTTTCAGACAATCGATGGTTGCAGGCCTTATAAATAAAGACATTGAAAATTACGGTCTTTTAAAAGTTACTGAAAAGGGACACGAATTTTTGGCGAACCCGGTAAGTTTTATGCTGGTTAAAAATCACGATTACGATGAAGCAGCAGCTTCAGATGACTCGGGTGGTGCACCTTCAGGTGGAGCAAGTGGAGATCCGCAACTGTTTTCAATGTTAAAAGATCTGAGAAAAAAAGTGGCAAAGAAACACAATCTTCCACCGTATGTTATATTTCAGGATCCCTCGTTGGCCGATATGTCAATTCAATACCCGGTTAATCTTGACGAACTTCAGAATATTCAAGGCGTAGGACAGGGAAAAGCACGGCGTTATGGAAAAGAATTTGTTGAGTTAATCTCAAAATATGTCGAGGAAAACGAAATTGAACGACCCGAAGATTTGGTTGTTCGCACCGTTGCCAACAAATCCAAGCTAAAAGTGTTTATTATTCAAAGCATTGATCGCAAATTATCATTTGATGATATTGCCGATTCAAAAGGAGTGGAAATAAAAGATGTAATTTCTGAAGTGGAAGCAATTGTAAATTCAGGCACCAAATTAAATATCGATTACTACATTAACGATGTAATGGATGAAGAGCATCAGGAGGAGGTTTTTGATTATTTCAGGGAAGCCAAAGACGATTCCATTGAAAGCGCTCTTGAGGAACTTGGAGAAGATGAATATACAGAGGAAGACATTCGTTTAGTGAGAATTAAGTTTCTGTCGGATATGGGGAACTAGAATTGTAGAATATCCTGTTTTTCCAATTTTCACCCTTTTTTATGGCATAATTTGTTAATTTTGCGGCGCATTTTATTAATGTTAACTAAAAAGATTAAAGTATGACCGTGGGTATCAAAGAAAAGATCGAATATAAAATAGCTGATATCAGATTAGCTGATTTTGGAAGAAAAGAGATTGAAATTGCTGAAAAGGAAATGCCTGGACTGATGTCAATCAGAAGAAACTTTGGGCCGGATAAACCTCTAAAAGGAGCCCGGGTTACAGGAAGTCTTCATATGACAATACAAACAGCAGTTTTAATTGAAACTTTGGTAGAATTAGGTGCAGAGGTTCGTTGGGCAAGTTGTAATATTTTTTCAACACAGGATCATGCTGCTGCTGCTATTGCTGCTGCCGGCGTGCCGGTTTTTGCATGGAAAGGCGAAACCCTTGCTGAATATTGGTGGTGTACCGAACGGGCACTTGATTTTGGAAACGGGTTGGGCCCAAATTTAATTGTTGACGACGGCGGCGACGCTACTTTAATGATTCACCGTGGTTACGAGGCAGAAAACAATGCAGCAATTCTGGATAAAGAAGTAGAAGGCGATGACGAGGCTGAGCTCAATAAAATTCTTAAAAAAATTCTTGTTGAAGAGCCAAATCGCTGGCACAATGTGGCTGCACAAATTAAAGGTGTTTCAGAAGAAACTACAACTGGTGTCCATCGGTTGTATCAAATGCAGGAAGAAGGAAAACTTTTGTTTCCGGCCATTAATGTCAACGATTCGGTTACAAAATCAAAATTCGACAACTTGTATGGTTGCAGGGAATCTTTAGCAGACGGAATTAAGAGAGCTACCGATGTTATGATTGCCGGAAAAGTAGTTGTTGTTGCAGGTTATGGCGACGTTGGAAAGGGTTGTGCAAAATCGATGAGAAGTTATGGCGCAAGGGTAATTGTTACCGAAATCGATCCGATTTGTGCACTGCAAGCTGCAATGGAAGGTTTCGAAGTAAAAACCATGGAAGATTCATTGGCCGAAGGAAACATTTATGTTACTACAACAGGTAACCGCGATGTAATTACTGCAGAGCACATGTCGAAAATGAAAGATCAGGCCATTGTATGCAATATTGGGCATTTCGATAATGAAATTCAGGTTGCCAAACTTGAAAAATGGAGTGGCATTGAAAAAATAAATATTAAACCACAGGTAGATAAATATTTGTATCCCGATGGTCACAGTATTTTCCTTTTGGCCGAAGGCCGATTGGTAAACCTGGGCTGTGCAACAGGTCATCCTTCATTTGTAATGAGTAATTCATTTTCAAATCAATCGTTGGCTCAAATGGATCTTTGGAGAAACAACTATGAAACAAAAGTTTACACGTTACCAAAGAAACTGGATGAGGATGTTGCCAGATTACATCTTGAGCAAATCGGTGTAAAACTGACAAAACTGACCGATGAACAGGCTGCCTATATAGGCATCTCAAAAGAAGGGCCCTTCAAGCCTGAACATTACAGATATTAATTTTTAATGGGAAAGAATAAAAAAGTGGGCATCAATTTTTGAGGCCCATTTTTTTTGACATCAATTATAGACTCGTAAATTAGAACTGTTTACAACCACTACCTGGTATTGTTTTAAGGGGGCGGCAGCCGGTCCTTTTGCAGGGTAAGCTCCTCCGGTAAGCAGAAATTGCGATCCGCAACAGGAGCAAGTTCCCAAAACACCCTCGTTTTTAACCAGGCAGGTTTGACTAATTTCGTATGTACAGCCGGCATCATAGGCATAATAAGTTCCCGGAAGCTCACAATAAACAATGACTCCCCCAAAACCTATTCTAGGAAAAAACTCAGAGTTTCCCGGAATCATTAAGCCATTATTTATATTTAAATTGATATTAAACGAAAATGGAACATCAGGAATAAGCGAATCCTGTACTTTGTCACACGAATTGGCAGACAGAAATATAATAATCAAAAAAAACAAATACTTCCTGCTTTTTGAAACCAACTTCTTCATTTTTTGTATTTTTACTGGAAACCGCAAAAATAGGTATTTATTGTTTGTAATTCGAATCGAAAATGGATGATTTAATTGTAATCATATTAACACTTTTAATTGCTGTAGTTGGAATAATTGGGCAAACAAAGAAGAAAAAACAGGTTCCACCGACAAGTGAAAATAAACACGCTCCCGAAAATATTTGGGATTTACTTCAACAGGAGATGGAACCAAAGTACAATGTTCCGGAACCTGAGTTTTTTGAAGAAAAGGAAACTGAAAAAATATATGAATCGGTTGACAAAGTTCAATACCAGTTTGTTAGAGGAAACGAAGGGAAGCCAGAAGTAAAAAAGGATATTTTTGTTGAAAGCCCGGTTAAGAAGCTAATAAAAAAAGAAAAGTTTTCTTTAAAGAAAGCGGTAATTTACAGCGAGATATTGAACAGAAAGTACATATAGTACATCTAATTGGTTCATTTATAATATTTTTTAGGCCAGAATATTTTTAGTTCCAAGAAATTATATAATTTTGTGAAAGGAAGAGTTCCGGATTACCGGAGTTCTTTCTGTTTTTTTTATGGAAACAGATAAAAGGAGAATTAGCAATGTCTAAAGTAACATATTTAACAAAAGACGGACTTAACAAACTGAAGAAAGAACTAGATCATCTCATGAATGTAGAGCGTCCGGCAATTTCTAAATTAATAGGTGAAGCCATTGAAAAAGGTGACATCTCAGAGAACGCAGAATACGATGCTGCAAAAGATGCACAAGGCTTGCTGGAAGCAAAAATTGCTGCTCTTCAGGGGCAAATTGCAAGTGCACGAATTTTAGACGAATCAAAGATTAACACATCGAAGGTTCAAATTCTTAATGTGGTAACCATTAAGAATAAAAAGAACAATGCAATAATGAAATATACTTTAGTTCCCGATAGCGAAGCCGATCTGAAAAATGGTAAAATTTCGGTAAGTACACCTATTGCAAAAGGATTGATTGGAAAAAAAGTTGGTGACGTAGTCGATATTAAGGTACCTTCTGGAGTTATTCCGTTTGAAATTGTAGATATTTCATTATAAAAATGGCAAGTATTTTTACTAAAATAGTAAATGGCGAAATTCCTGCTTACAAAGTAGCGGAAGACGAAAATTACCTTGCGTTTCTTGATATTTTTCCGGTAGCAAAGGGACACACGTTGGTAATTCCAAAGAAGGAAGTTGATTATCTTTTTGATTTGGATGATGAATTGTATTCAGGGTTGCAGCTTTTTGCGAAAAAAGTAGCTTCCGGGCTGAGAAAAGCAATTCCCTGTGAAAAAGTGGGAGTTCTTGTTTTGGGGCTTGAAGTTCCCCATGCACATATTCATCTTGTGCCAATGCAAAGTGAAGCCGATTTACTTAATTTCTCAAAGAAACTAAAATTCACCCCTGAAGAATTTCAGGAAATTACGAAACTTATTTCATCGAATATAGATTGAAAGCCCGGTTTCTACCGGGTTTTTTGTTTTCGGAAACCAGTACGTCAATCTCTCAATAGTTATTAACATTACTCCTCCCACAATTCAAATTCTGTAACTTTATAGCACATTTTTTGGTTTGATAATTTAAATGAAAGGTTGAAGCAGAATGAATCCATTTACACATCTCCACGTACATTCACAGTATTCTATTTTAGATGGCGCTGCAAGTGTAAGTGCACTTGTAAATAAAGCAAAAGGTGACGGGATGAGCGCATTGGCGCTTACCGACCATGGCACTATGTTTGGAATTAAGGAATTTCATTTAACCTGTAAAAAGGCAGGAATTAAACCTATCCTCGGATGCGAAACGTATGTTGCTGCCCGAACCATTTACGATAAAAATGACAAAATTGATCGCTCTGGGTATCATTTAATTTTACTCGCCAAAAATAAAACAGGTTATAAGAATCTGGTAAAACTGATTTCCATTGCCAACAACGAAGGATTTTACTACAAACCCAGGATCGACAAAAATCTTCTTGAAAAGTATAGCGAGGGATTAATTATTTCTTCATCCTGTTTAGGTGGCGAAATTCCTAATCTTTTAATGAATAACCATGTAAAGGATGCAGAAGATGCTATCTTATGGTTCCGAAAAATTTTTGGAGAAGACTATTATCTCGAATTACAACGTCATCCCTCAGAGTTTCCTCAACAACGTGAAGATGTTTATGACAGGCAGGTTGAGGTAAATAAAATAATATTGGAATTGGCAAAAAAGTATGGTGTAAAAGTAATTGCAACCAACGACGTACATTTCACTAACTCGGAAGACGCAGATGCACATGATTTGCTAATTTGCTTAAACACGGGCAAGGACGTTGACGATCCCAACCGAATGCGTTATACCAAACAGGAGTGGTTTAAAACGCAGGCCGAAATGAATGAGCTTTTTGCAGATGTTCCGGAAGCCTTAATTAATACCGCTGAAATTGTTGAAAAGGTTGAGAATTATGAGCTGGATTCTATGCCAATTATGCCTGTTTTTCCAATCCCTGTGGAGTTTGGCACAGAAGAGGAATTCAGGGAAAAATATTCTGAAGAAGCCTTGCTCAAAGAATTTGGGGAAGGTGCATTTAGCCGTCTGGGAGGTTACGAAAAAGTACTTCGTGTAAAATTTGAATCGGCATATTTAGATCATTTAACCTATATCGGTGCAAAGGAAAGATATGGAGATCCGGTCCCCGAAGATGTTGCAACCCGGTTGGATTTTGAGCTGGAAACGATTAAACTGATGGGCTACCCCGGGTACTTTCTCATTACCCAGGACTTTATAAATGAAGCCCGCGAAATGGGTGTTTTAGTAGGGCCGGGACGTGGCTCTGCTGCTGGGGCAGCAGTTTCATACTGTACCGGAATTACCAATATTGACCCGATAAAATACGACCTTCTGTTTGAGCGTTTCCTAAACCCGGATCGAATTTCACTTCCGGACGTGGACATCGATTTTGATGATGACGGCCGGCAACTGGTTTTAGATTATGTAACTAAAAAATACGGGCAGGATAAAGTGGCCCATATTTGCACGTTCGGTACAATGGCCACAAAACTCGCTATTCGCGATGTGGCGAGGGTTCTGAAACTTCCGCTTCCGGAAGCGGATCGTCTTGCAAAACTGGTTCCCGACGCGCCAAAAATGACGTTCGAAAAAGCATTCAAGGAAAGCCCTGATTTAAAGAAAGAAAAAGACTCTCCGAATGATTTGGTGGCTCAAACTATCAAATTTGCAGAAACTCTTGAAGGTTCTGTTCGGCAGACCGGTGTTCATGCCTGCGGAATTTTAATCAGCCGCGATCCATTAACCGATCACATCCCGTTAATGCCGACGAAAGATGAAGAGATACTACCAACAACCCAGTATGACGGTCGTTTTGTGGAAAGTATCGGTTTGCTAAAGATGGACTTTTTGGGGCTGAAAACGCTTTCCATTATTAAGGAGACCCTTGAAAATATAAAACTCTCTAAAGGGATAGAAATTAATATTGACAATATTCCCTGGGATGACGAAAAAACTTTCGAGCTGTTTAGCCATGGTGAAACCACTGCCATTTTTCAGTTTGAATCTGACGGTATGAAAAAGCATCTTCGCGATTTGAAACCCAACCGTTTCGAGGATTTGGTGGCAATGAACGCTTTGTATCGACCTGGGCCAATGAAATATATTCCGGATTATATCGACAGAAAACACGGGCGACAAAAGGTAGATTACGATTTGCCGATGATGGAAAAATACCTGAGCGAAACATATGGAATTACGGTTTTTCAGGAACAGGTAATGTTACTTTCACGATTATTAGCCGGTTTTACCCGAGGTGACTCTGATACACTTCGAAAAGCAATGGGTAAAAAAATCAGGGAAGTGATGAATAAGCTGAAAGTAAAATTTGTTGAGGGATGCAAAGCCAACTTTCAGTTTATGGACGAATGTAAATTAACCGGAAAGAATCCGGAACAAATTATCGAAAAAATATGGAAAGACTGGGAAGCTTTTGCTGAATATGCCTTTAATAAATCGCACTCGGTTTGTTATGCTTACATCGCTTATCAAACAGGATATTTAAAAGCACATTACCCGGCCGAATTTATGGCAGCCAACTTAAGTCGGAACCTCAATAACATAACAGATATTACGAAACTAATGAAAGAATGCAACCGCATGAAGTTAAATGTATTGGGGCCTGACGTGAACGAAAGTTTTGTCAAATTTACGGCAAATAAAGTGGGCGATATTCGCTTTGGAATGGGTGCCATAAAAGGGGTAGGTGCAGGTGCTGTACAAGATATTATTAATGCCCGGGAAAAATCAGGTGAATTCAAAACAATATTCGATTTTGCTGAAAATGTGAATCTACAGTCGGTAAACAAAAAGAACCTCGAAGCACTGGCCATGTCGGGGGCCTTTGATAACCTGAACGGAATTAAAAGAAGTAGCTTTTTTGCCGGCGATGATGAAAACGATTCTACTAGTTTTATCGAGAAAATCATTCGGTACGGAAACCGCATTCAATTGGAAAGACAAAGTGCGCAGCAAAGTTTATTTGGAGCTATGTCCTCCAGCCAGGCCATAAAAAAACCAGATATTCCAAACATTGAAGAGTGGCCCAAATTGGTGCTTTTGGAAAAAGAGAAAAATCTGATTGGAATTTATTTGACATCGCACCCTTTAGATGACTACCGCATAGAGCTGGAAGCTTTTTGTTCGCGCGATGTTACGCTAAAAGATTTAAATAACGATATTCAGAAATATAAAGGAAAAGATTTCGTTTTCGGCGGAATGGTAACAGCTGCGAGTGAAGGAACGTCTAAAAACGGTAACCCATTTAGTAAACTTACGCTTTCCGATTATAATGATTCTTACGAATTCTTCTTTTTTGGACAGGATTATGTGAATTTTCATAATTATTGTAAAGCAGGCCTGTTTATTATGGTAAGAGGAACCGTCAGACAACGGTATAATAGTGAATACTACGAGTTCAAAGTAGGACAAATTGAGCTTCTTTCGGAAGTCCGAAAAAATTACATAAAAAGTATAACATTGAATGTGCCGCTTCATAAATTAAATGAATCGGTGATAAACGGAATCGAAAGGATAACAAAAAACAATAAGGGAAAAACGGTGTTAAAGTTTAATATTTACGACGTAGAAAATAACATGAATGTGCAGATGTTTTCCCGGACTTCGAAAATAAACCTTACCGATGGCTTTTTGAAATTCTTCGATGACAATTTGGACATTTCATTTAGAATTAATTAGCTATTTTTGAGCAAAATTTTGTAAAATTTATATAAATAAAAAGCTATGGCAATAGAAATAACAGATGCCAATTTTGAAGAATTGGTAGTTAAATCAGACAAACCGGTGATGATCGATTTCTGGGCAGTTTGGTGTGGCCCCTGCCGGATGATTGCTCCTATTGTGGAGGAAATGTCGGGTGAATACGAAGGGAAGGCAGTTGTTGGGAAAGTTGATGTAGATTCTAACCCGAACATCGCAATGAAATATGGAATCAGGAATATTCCTACTGTACTTTTTGTTAAAAATGGTGAAGTTGCCGATAAACAAGTTGGGGCGGCACCAAAACAGGTTTTCACGAAAAAACTTGATGCGCTTATTTAAAAATGCAATAACATTAGAGCTGTCATTCCGGCCAGTTGGCATCGAGAAATCTACTTTTGACTGAAGAGAGTGCTCATCGGCTAACAAACCAATCGGAATGACAGTTTTCTTTTTCCAGCCATTTTGAACAATATTTTCGACATAGAACAATTTCACCAGTTCGATAATCTGGGATTGATTGCCCACGAGGTTGTCGAAGGGTTTATCACCGGCTTGCACCGAAGTCCGTTTCATGGATTTTCGGTCGAATTTGCCGAACACCGCTTGTATAACCAGGGAGAATCGACCAAACACATCGATTGGAAATTGTTTGCCCGTACCGATAAATTGTTCGTAAAACAGTACGAAGAAGAAACCAACCTGCGTTGCCAGTTGGTAATCGATACTTCTTCTTCCATGTTATTTCCATATTCGAAGGGCGAAAAACATTTACGAAACAAACTTGCATTTTCGGTTTATACAGCAGCTGCCCTTATTTATTTGCTGCGAAAACAGCGCGATGCGGTTGGGTTAACACTTTTTTCCAATGAAATAGAATTTCATGCTAACCCGCGAATCTCGTCGGTTAATGCGGAATTGATGTATGGAAAGCTTTCCGATTTAATTCAACCCGGAAATGCACACCTGAGGAAAAATACCAACACAACAGAAGTTCTTCACCAAATAGCGGAGAACATTCATAAACGTTCGCTGGTCGTTATTTTCAGCGATATGATGGACAATAACAAAACCGATGAACTTTTTTCGGCACTGCAACATTTACGCTACAATAAACACGAGGTAATTTTATTTCACGTTACCGATCATACCTTGGAGCGCGAATTCGATTTCAGTAATCGCCCACACAAATTTGTCGATTTGGAAAGCGGTGAGGTCGTAAAATTCAATCCGTGGGAAATCAAATCGCATTACATCAATACGGTAAGTTCATATTTCGAAGATCTGAAAGTAAAGTGCGGTCAATATCAGATTGATTTAGCCGAAGCAGACATCAATAAAGATTTTAAACACGTTTTGCTTTCCTATCTGGTAAAACGGAAAAAGCTGTTTTAACCCTGTTTCTTCCCATTTTAAAATTCAGCCGAAAATCCCTACTTTTAGGTTTTACCAATAAAACGCCCATTTCATGTTAGTTAAAACCTTCGGAAGCGCAGTTTTTGGAATCGATGCAACTACCATTACCATTGAAGTTGATGTTACTAAAGGCATAAAGTTTATGCTGGTTGGGTTGCCCGATAATGCAGTTAAAGAAAGTCAGCAACGTATTGAATCGGCCTTGCGGCTTAACGGATATAAATGGCCTAAATACAAAATTATTATCAACATGGCACCAGCCGACATCCGCAAAGAAGGATCGGCTTACGATCTGCCACTCGCTGCCGGGGTTTTGGCTGCATCGCAACAAATTAACTCCGGAAAATTATCGAAATACATCTTAATGGGAGAACTTTCACTCGATGGTACTTTGCAACCCATAAAGGGGGTATTGCCCATTGCCATAAATGCCCGGGCAGAAGGTTTCGAGGGATTTATCCTTCCAAAGCAAAATGCACGTGAAGCTGCTGTGGTTGACAAATTAAAGGTTTACGGAGCAGAAAACATCGGTGAAGTCATCGGGTTTTTAAACGATGAACTGGTATTGGAACCAACCACCGTTGATACCCGGGCTGAATTTTATGCAAGGGTAAATAATAATCCGCTCGATTTTTCGGATGTAAAAGGACAGGAAAATGTAAAAAGGGCGTTGGAAATTGCCGCTGCCGGCGGCCATAACATCATTCTTGTAGGGCCTCCCGGATCTGGAAAAACCATGTTGGCCAAACGAATTCCAACTATTCTTCCGCCATTCACATTAAAAGAAGCGCTGGAAACAACCAAAATTCATTCGGTAGCAGGAAAAATCGACAAGGAAACTTCGTTAATGACGCAACGTCCGTTTCGAAGCCCTCATCACACCATTTCCGACGTTGCCCTTGTTGGCGGAGGCAATTACCCGCAGCCTGGCGAAATATCGCTGGCACACCATGGCGTTTTGTTTCTCGATGAACTTCCCGAATTTAAAAGAACGGTTCTCGAAGTAATGCGCCAACCACTCGAAGACCGGAGTATTACCATTTCGAGGGCCAAATTTTCGGTGGAATACCCCGCAAGTTTTATGCTGGTTGCTTCCATGAACCCTTGTCCCTGCGGATATTATAACCACCCGACAAAAGATTGCGTTTGTGCACCCGGTGTAGTGCAGAAATATTTGAATAAAATTTCCGGCCCACTGCTCGACCGAATCGATATCCATTTGGAAGTGATTCCTGTTCCGTTTAAAAAATTATCGGAAATGAGTGCTTCTGAATCCAGTGAAGCCGTGCGGAACAGAGTAATGAACGCTCGCAAAATACAGGAGGAAAGGTTTGCCGAGCACAAAGGAGTTTATGCCAACGCCCAAATGAATTCAAAACTCATTCGTAAATATGTGGCATTGGACGAAGCCAGCAACGAACTGATTAAAAACGCGATGGACCGCCTGGGGCTTTCTGCCCGCGCCTACGACCGTATTTTAAAAGTGGCGCGCACCATTGCCGATTTGGAAAATGAAAAACAGGTTCAGGCACATCATCTTTCGGAAGCGATTCACTACCGGAGTTTAGACCGCGAAAACTGGGGAGGATAAACCAGCGGGCATTAAACAACAGCAGAAGGTACTCCCCTCCCCTTGCTTGCACGAAATTCCTTCATCGCTGCATTATCGTAAAAAATTGCAATTTTAACGATCCGCTTACATCTTCCTCACAAAAAGTTTCTTTTCTTTTTTACCAACCGAAAAAGACAAAGCTGCAAAAGGTAACTTTTCAGGTGCAGCTACGGGTTGAGTTCCCGGCTTATTGTCGAAGAAATCAGTAGTAACAGGAAGTTTTCTTTCGGGGAAGAAATTACAAGGTTACCCCAAACAGCGGTACCGGCATTAAATAATCGGGTTATAATAGCATACCGGGTAGCTCTGTTATCGGTTCCGGTGTGCATGTACCGCTAATGAGCAACTAAAAATCAGCGTTCCACTCGCTCTTTATAGCATAGTTATCAAAATAGTAATTCGTATCCACTGCATTTACTTCGAATTGCGCACTGTTTACATAGTCGATATAAAGTTTTCCATCCCGATCCGCTATGTTGCTTTGGTGTTTCCGGCTATCCTCACGCTGTGTTTTCGAATTATGGTTATGGCTATATTTGGCAATTGCAGCAATCACCAATATCGAATAAAATAAAATTAAGTATAATAACGCACCCAGCTTTCTCATTTCCTCCCTTTTTTAGTCCTGCAAGTTACGGATAACAATAATTGAAGTCAATACCCTGAGGAATATCTATGACAACAGGGAAAATCCGGAAAGTTTAAAACAGGCAATGGCGAACGAAAGCAGTAGAAGCCCAAAAAAATAAGTACTTTACAATTTTACTGAATTCGATGTTAATAATGGCTAAAGCAAACTGAAGGATGAGAATGTCCTTGTCGGGTTTCGATTCATAATTTTCGACTTTAACAGTTACAATTCTGATTAAAAAACTACAATATCTCAAGCTTTCTAAATTAGAGCTAACTGTTGTAATTCCGTTCATTAGTTTGTAAATTGTAAATAATGAGCGACATATGAGTTCGAATATGAATTTTTAAGCGGAGGAAGAGATGAATAAATCAAACTTAAAAAAGGATAAAATATCTGAATTGGAAAACAAGGAAGAACCGGTTGAGATACCGGATGCTGAGTTGACATCAGAAGAAAAGAGAGGAAGCAGAATTCTCACCATGCTTATTTTGGCCGTTGCAGCGATTAATATTATCATAATTGCAATATTCAGAGAAGCACCGGTAGCAGTCAATGTTGCCGGATTAACGCTCTCTGTTTTAGTATTAGCAGGAATCATAGTTCTAGGGCTTTGGTGGAAATCAAAACCAAAACCGGTTCCGGTCCCCGTTGTCAACGTAACAAGTATTACGGCTTCGGTTGGGACGCCATGTACCCCCAATGGAAGTTCCCGCATTGTGCAACAACCCGGGACACCTGCGTCAACATCCTGGACCATTGTAAGAACTTTTACGCAGCAGTCGTTAGTCTCCAAAGCCAAAAAGTATGTTCCAAGCGCTAAATATTTAACCTACGGTTTTATTGATGTTAGCCGAACACTCAATTACACCTGTCAGAAGCAAGATTGTAATAACGGAGTTTGGGCGAATACAGGCTCAAGTTATGCATGCAATGTTGTTGAGAATAAAACCTTTCAGGTTTACGGAGGTCCGGTTCCTGAAGCCCCTCTTCAGGCATGGACAGATGAAGCAATTAAACAGTCTTTTTCTTCGGGGTATTACCAATAGTGGGGTAGTAAAATGCCAAGGATTTTTGATAAATTATTAGTCCCGTTCTGTTGTAACCGGAATCATTATTTTACTGTCCGGATTGACGGGCTACCTCGTCGGTTTTGCACGAGATCGACTCCGATGGTATTTGGCGCTTTTTCGATATTGGCATTTTCGACAACCCCCGTATTTCACGAAACTACGGGAAGTATTATTGCAATATTGGGATTATGCCTTGTATTGCCCGATATTATTTATTGGCTAATTACCCGGTTGAATTTAGTAAGAGATTACAATGAAATACGAATCGTCAACGGATTTTTATTAGGTATTGGAATTGTTATTTTTGGTCAGGCTTCAATATCAATTGTAATTAAAATTCTTATTTCTATAACCCTCTTTCTGCTGCTCATTATTGCAGATGGAAAACTTAAACCAAAGAACAAGGTTGATATACTTTCTCCCTCTGACGCACAATCATCTTTATTTGAAAAAAAGCGTTGATTTGAATTATCTTTTCGGTGCTGATATAGTAAACTGATTAAATTATCGCTTGCTTTTGTGAGATCGCAAATTGTCATAATCCATTATAAATCTTTCCTGTTTTTCAACGACTCAAAATTATTTTTTAAGGTAAGTGCAAGTTTTTTGGGTTAACCTGTGTCTGAAGAATAAAACCAAAATGGTTTAACCTTTAAAATTTTACATGATGAAAACAGTTCGTATTAAAATGGCAATTATTGCCTTGTTTGTTATCGTTGGAAGTTGGAGTGCAAGCGCACAAAACAATCGCCAGGGGCTTCGTTTGCGCAACACCACAACCGTAGTAGAAAAACCGGCAACCTGTACAACAATTCAGCTTACCGACGAACAGAAAACCATTCTGAATGATCTGTCGGTTGAATTCCGGGCTGCCATGGCAGAACTACGCTCGGCATTGTGGAGCGCTTCATTTGCCGACAAACTGGCTATCCGCCAACAAATGATTGATTTGCGCAATGCCCATATTGCCGAGGTAAAAGCGCTTCTGGAGGAATGGGGGTACTAATTTCTTTCTGGCAAAACAGAAAACCTGAAAATGAAATCGAGAGGCCGGGCTTGTTCAACATTTCCGGCCTTTCCTTTTAGCTGCTTTTGCTTTAGGTATAGCACACCCGAATTGAAAAACGATGGAACTGTACGAAGCAGAAGAAACTCCTTCTTTTGCATCCTTCTTCCCTAATAAAGTTCAGCTTTCAAACCCATTTTGCGGGGTTAACCTTAAACGTTGAAAAGATATCTCAATCCATCGGAACAATTTATCATCAAAATTGTGGATTGATGGCCATTTAAATATTCATTATCTTTAAACTAAAATAAAACCAAAAACCTATGAAAGAAAAAGAATACCCGGTTTCAAGAAGAAACTTTATCAAAATCTCTGCTGCAACAACCGCAGCGGTGTCAACAATGTCGCTCGGAAGTTGTAACGTAGACAAAGTTCCGGCGCCAATGAAACGCAAATTTGGGAACCTTGGTTTCGATGTAACTACCATTGCTCTGGGCGGGCAAGCCTCATTGCAATGGACTCCGGAAGATGTAGATCCGGTTCCGATTATTCTGAAAGCTTTTAACCTTGGAATTAATTATTTCGACACCTCCAACCTTTATGCCGGAAGCCAGCTAAATTATAATAAAGCATTTCAACAGTTGAACCTCATTCCCGGGAAAGAGGGATATGATGAAAAACTGCGTAAATCAATTTGGTTGACCAGCAAAACGGCCATGCGCTGGGGAAAACCAGGCTGGGAAAGAATTGAAAACGTTCGGAATTCTTCCAATGGTGAAAATGTGCAGTGTGCTGTTGATGACGTAAAACGCTCGCTTACCCAAATTTTTGGCGATGGACAGGGAGGATATCCTGAAGGCGCTTATCTCGACATGGTACTCATTCATACCCTGCAAACCATTGAAGAAGTGGATGTTTTGTACAAGGGACTTGAAACTCCCCTGGAGCCGGATGGCAATTTTGGGGCTTTGGTCGCCCTTCGGGATTTACGCGACGGAACAAATCTGACAGGAATGAATCCTAAAAATGAGAAGCTGATAAAGCATATTGGTTTCTCCGGACATGCCAATCCGCCAGCGATGATGGATATGATTCAGCGTGATGAATATGGAATCCTGGATGGAATGTTGATTGCTATTAATGCCAACGACAAAACAAAAATGAATATGCAGCACAATGTAATTCCGGTGGCCGAAGCCAAAGGCATGGGAATAATTGGGATGAAAGTTTTTGCCGATGCTGCCATGTACCATAAAGAACCACGTTGGTCGCAAACTCCAGCCGATGTTTTTCGTAAAGTCGGAACATCGGAATTGCCAAGTCGCCCGTTAATTGAATATTCGCTTACAACACCAGGAGTTCATACGCTGATTATCGGAATCGGTCAGATTGATGAAGACCCGGTAAAATGTCAGTTGGTACAGAACTTTTATGCAGCACAAATTGAACCTGCCGGTATGAGTGCTGAAGAAAGAAAGCGAATTGAAGAACAGGCAGGGGCAGTAAAACCCGGAAGTAACTATTTCCAGGTTATTCCGAAAGAAGGAGTAACAGGTCCCCGTAATCTTCGGGTAGAAGAAAATAAACTCAAATGGGATACTGCGTATGCCGGCGATCTCCCGCTTTCGCACTACGAAGTAATTGTTGACGGGAAACCTGTTGGAAAAATAGAACACAAACCACAGGTATTAAAAAGTAAGCCATTTGCTTTTGATATCGAAAACAGTAAGGCTGAAATTATTGTTGCGACTGTAGATACCGGTGGAAATCGGGCTGAAACAAAACTGGTTTAATTTAAACAAGCTATTTACAAGCCATACTATAATATTTTCATTATCGCTTTTTCTGTCCCCCATACTCTTTTACGATAGGTAACAGAATAAACAACCACTAACGTAAAACGGAGTATTTCACCCGGAAAAAGAAAAGAATGTTTGGCTTGATGCTTTAAAGTCGAAAATATTTCTTTTTATTTACTTTCATCAAAAGGAAGTTGATATGAAAAAAAATCAAATACTAATCATTTTGCTTTTCATGGTGCAGTTCATTAGCTGTAAAACTGAAAATACATCCAATAAAAAGCTGCCGGTCGATTATATAAATCCAATAATCGGCGCTGTTACTTACGGCGAAACGAGCAAAGATGCTCATGGATTTGGGAAAACTTTTCCGGGGCCAACCACTCCGTTCGGATTGGTTCAACTTAGCCCCGATACCCGGACAGGTGGCGATAATGGCCCTGGATATTCCTGGGCGCATACAACAATTGAAGGCTTTAGTTTTACCCATATGAGCGGCATTGGGTGGTATGGCGATTTGGGAAATTTTCTGGTGATGCCCACAACGGGTAAAATGCATACAAATAAGGGAGAAGACGAAAACCCAGAGAATGGATACCGTTCGCGTTTTTCACACGAAAATGAAATTGCAGAGGCCGGTTATTATCGTGTTATACTTTCCGATTACAATATAGAGGCAGAGTTAAGTGCATCACCCAAAGCGGGCATTATTCGATTTACTTATCCTAAAAATGATAGTTCGAGGATTCAGATTGATTTATCCCGGAGAATTGGAGGTACTTCTACCGAGCAATACATTAAAATTGAAAATGAAAATACGATTTCAGGTTGGATGAAATGTCCACCCGAAGGCGGAGGCTGGGGAAATGGAGACGGAAAAGTTGATTATACGGTATATTTTTATTGTCAATTCAGCAAGCCCCTTATCGATTATGGAATTTGGAGTGTTGATGTTCCCGAAGGTATGGTGCGCAAACGAGAAGAAGTAATCGGCAAACCCTTCCAAGAACTGGTTTCAAAAGCTTCTATTCACAAGAATATAAAAGAGTTCAAAGGGAAACATATCGGCTTTTTCACCAATTTTCAAACAAAAAACAAGGAGCAGGTTCTTGTAAAAAGCGGAATTTCTTTTGTCAGTGTCGAAGGTGCGAAAATGAACCTGGAAACAGATATTCCCGACTGGGATTTTGACAAAGTAGTAAACGGCGCCAAACGACTATGGAACGATGCAATGAAATCGGTTTCTGTTGAAGGAGGAACCGAAAACGATAAGGAGATTTTTTATACCGCTTTGTATCACACGATGATCGACCCCAGGGCCACTTCAGATTATAATGGACAATACATTGGCGCCGATAAAAAAATACATACATCAGACAATTTTGTTTACCGTACCATATTCAGCGGATGGGATGTATTCCGTTCTCAATTTCCTTTACAAACTATTATAAACCCGGAATTGGTGAACGATGAAATAAATTCACTGATACAAATAGCTGATTTCAGTGGGAAAAAATACTTTCCTCGTTGGGAGATATTAAATGCTTATTCGGGTTGTATGGTCGGCAATCCTGCTGTATCAGTTGTAGTTGATGCCTATGAAAAGGGCATTAGAAATTATGACATTGAGAAAGCCTTTGAGTATAGTAAAAACACTGTCGATGCTTTTGGTAATGGAGAAAAAGGTTATACCAATAACCAAACTTCAGAAACACTTGAATACGCTTATACCGATTGGTGTTTATCGACTTTTGCAAAATCACTGGGCAAAACAAGTATTTCTGACGAATATTACAAACGTGGTTTGAATTACAAAAATATATGGAACAGTGATGTAAATTGGTTCCGTGCAAAAAACGAAGCCGGAGAATGGAATGAATGGAAGGGGAAAACTGTTCATGGCCAGGGTTGCGTTGAAAGTAATCCCTTTCAGCAAGGGTGGTTTGTGCCACACGATATAGCAGGGCTGGAAGAGTTAATGGGTGGGCGCGACTCTATTCAAAAGCAGCTGGTAACCTTTTTTGAAAAAGCTCCTGATAACTTTCTGTGGAATGATTACTACAACCACCCCAACGAACCGGTTCATCATGTTCCGTTCATTTTTAATGAAATCGGGCTACCGGAACAAACCCAAAAGTGGACAAGGGAAATATGTGAAGCCGCATATGGGACAGGAGCATACGGTTTATGCGGCAATGAAGATGTTGGGCAAATGTCTGCATGGTATGTCTTAGCCTCCATGGGTATACATCCTATTAACCCGGGAGACAATAAGTACCAAATTACCAGTCCCGTTTTTAATCGCATTGAATTAAAATTAGATGACAAGTATTACCACGGAAACACTTTTACCATAATTGCCAACAACAACTCGAAAGAGAATATCTATATCAAATCCTTAAAACTAAATGGTAAAGAACTTGACAGATACTGGATTACCCATGAAGAAATAGTTAAAGGCGGAGTTCTGGAGATGGAAATGGGAAGATAAACAACCATCGATTTCCCTAACTTTTTAATAACCTATATATAAACAGCTAATTTGAGGCTTCCAATTATCCTGGGAATCTTGTTCCGGATTGGCATTAATCATCTTAAACCAACCCCCTATCTGCCATTTACGCGGCAGAAAAATCAAACGATTAAAACTAAATCATTGGAAGTTTCTTTTGCTTTAAAGTATTGATATTTAATACTAAAATCTAAATACAAAAACATGAATTAATATTTCCTATTGAAGAAAGTGGGAAAGGGGAAAGAACTATAGACGCTTTATTTAGAAAATGATCGATGTTTTACAAACCCCTAAGCACAAAACCAATCATAAATACAGAAGTTACTTTCCCCTTATATGCTTTTATTAGTATATCCATAAAACACAACAACACTTTCAGTTGTGAATATTTAAACGAATAAATATGATAAAATGTTTATCGATTTAAATATATAATATTGTGTGCTTCAATTTTTTTAATTGTTTTTATCTTCTTCGAATCAAAATTATTTAATGGCTTTACATCTTTATAACAAAATTCCTGTTCAGAATGTTTCTACAAGTTATGGAAGAAATCGTAAAAATCCAACTTTATTATGAATCTGCTTTAATGAATTTTCAAATTTTAATTTTTCAGTTTTGATTATCTTCAATTATAAAACCGTTATTTCTCAGTGATATTGTTGACCAATAAAAATTTTAGCTTTTTTTAGGATTTTAAATCCTGTTGAAAGTCCCCATAGCTCCGCATTTCTTTTTCTTTCTTTAAAGAGCTAATATCCTTTTGAACTTGAAAATATGCAGATAATTCTGTTTTACTCTAACATGGGATTACCATAGGTAATGTTATGTCCCTTTTCAAAATCATATAAAGTTAATATCCGAAGTCGATAAAAAGCTACCCAATAAGCGCGAATAGAACTAATATAATCTCGCTTGGCATTCTCCCGATCTTGTAAAGCAATATTAAAATCGGTAATGCTAAGTTCCCCGTTCTGAAACTTTCTAAGGGCAATCTGGTAACCGTTTTCGGCTACTCTGTCTGCTTCATTTGCAGTTTTCAGCTGGTCTTTCAACAAACGAAACTGCTCAACCTGGACGATTACTTCCCGATCAAATTCCTCAATACCTTTTTGTACATCAAAAATGGTAAGTTCTCTTTGCGATTCTGCAAGTTTTACAGTGGAGGCCGAATTTCCCCAGTCGAGTATTGGTATACTGAGTGAAACGCGCAAAGTTCTGTCTTTTTCCGGATTATCATAAACTCCTAAAAAATCTTCTGCACTATTTGAGAGCCCGAAACTACCAGTTAAAGTAGCACTTAACCCGGTGCTACTTTTAGCTTGTGCAAGCTCCCGGTCAGCATTAATTAGCCTACGCTGATAATAAGTTGTTTCTTTTCTGTTTTCTTTTGCTTTTGTTAAAGCCTGCTCCGGATCAATCTCAAATAAATTTATATCGGTTGGAATGACCAGTTCAATATCATGTTTTTGTTCCAATCCGATGTATGACTTTAATTCAAAATCAGCATTTTTTAAATCCATTTGTGCCTGGTTCAGCGCTTTTTGCGCGTTTAAAACCGAAAGTTCAATTCTTGAAAAATCATTATCCGAAATTTGCCCCAGTCTTTTTTTTGTTTCAGAAATTTTCAAATTGTTTTTGCTATTTTCCAGGTTACTTTTCGCCAGATTAAAATTCGTTTGAACCGATAAATACGTGAAATAACGATAAGTTGCATTCAATGAAATAGATTCAATATCTTCCACAAATCTTTTTTGTGCTTCATCGTAAATCATGGGTTCTGTTTTCTTATACCACCTCATCCAATTGTATCCAAGTGGCTGAGAAAATCCGATAACAAAAGGACTACCGGAAAAACTTGTTTCACTTTGGTTCAGGTTTCGGATACCATAGGTAGATGTACCTGCCCAAACGTAGGTTCCGAGTATAGGTATCGACTGATTTAATGATAAATTGGCAGAAGCTGTAAGATTAGAAACCTGCTTGAATTCAATACTGCCGTCAGGTTGAGTAATTGCCTGCCTGTTATGTGCATAATTAGGCAAATCCCCTTTCAGCACCAATTGCGGACGAAACCGGGTTTTATAATTCCTGTAACGCCAATAGTAGTTTACGTTTGTATTTTGAACATATTTCACAGCGGAAGATTGGGTAATTGCCAAATCAATTACATCTTCAAGACTCAGAACAAATTTAAAAGAATCGATTTGTGCCGAAACAGACCCTGTCCACAACAATAAAATAACTACCCACAAACTTAAATTCTTCATAGCTTGTTTAATTGCTAATCTCAATTTCACTTAAATGGCGATAAGAATTTAATCCACCTGAAATTACAATATCACCTTCGTTCAGCCCGGAAACAATTTCACATTCTTCATTTCCTCTAATACCTAAAACAATTTCCTTTTTTATCGCCTTATTTCCCTGTACAACAAACACTTTCTGATTTTTATTATTTTCAAATTCCGGTAGTTTATCAATACAAAGCACATTCTCCTTACTACTATTTATGATTTGAATCTGAACATTCTGGTTTGCAATTAACTTAGGATGACTACTTTCTTTTAAATGAACATTAAACTGCACCTTGTTATTTTCAACCATTGGAGTTATGCTTCCAATCAATCCGTCAAGGTTCTCATCTTCCACCTGAACCATCACTTTTTTCCCCGTTTTTATTTGGGTGGCAAACTGTTCGTCAACAGAACCTATAATTTTGAACGATGTTAAATCCGACATTCGAGCTACCGTTCGATCAGCACTAACTTTTTCGCCAACATGCCCTGAAATATTAAGAATTATTCCCGATGAAGGTGCCCGGATATCCATTTTTGAAAGCAATTCAAGGTTTTCCTGAAGCACTTTCTCATCCATATTTATTTGCAATAAAAGTCCCTTTTCTTCGGCTACCAGCTGCTTTAGCCGAATAGCATTCTTCTCGACCAACATTTTCAGATCCTTTTCGGCAAGCGTAATTTCCTGCTTAGTTTGTTCAATTTTTGCTGGAGAAATCCCACCAACTTCAAGCAATTGATTTTGGTCTTCCAGTTGCGATTCCAGTGATATTATTTTGAGTTTTTTGACTTCCTCATTATAATCCAAATCTAACTTGGCACTTTGCGAATTTAACCGTGTGCGTTCCAGGTTATTTTTTTTAACTTCCAGCTGATCCTGTAATTTTTCAATGTTATCTTTTACCTGGTCAGTATTCAGTTGCATAATAATTTCGCCTTGTTCAACATAATTACCAGGTTCTTTTAAAATGCTCTTTATAATACTTGCGGCAGGACTTAAAACCAACACTTCATTTTCCGACTCCACAACACCGGAAGCCTGAGTTGTTGAAATAACATCACCCCTATGAACAACCACCGTATCAAACGATCCGGAACTCAGAGAATCAGGAACAAAAACTCCTGAAAAATACAGAATTACTGCCAATAAAATTAAAGCAACTATAATGACAGAAGCTATGGATAAATTCTTTTTTGTTCCCATAGGAATTAGTTGGTTTATAAATTCTTAACCAATGAGATCTACAATTTACGCCTCGTAAACCCAAATGATTCTTATAGGTGCAAATTTAGTAAAAATGTGACTTAAAATGAGGTAAATATTGCTTTAGTTCGTTCATATATTAACAAAAAAAACGCCTTAAACATTTTATTTAAAGCGTCTTTTATGTCATGACAACCAGTCTTACCTGATTTTTTCAATATAAAGCTTTTTTATACTGGTCAGATACTCCAAATCCATCTGATCGGAACGAATTCTTACAACTTCATATAACTTCCCATGCGAATAAAATGAAGCTCGCGCTGCATCAAACTCATGTCCGTCCCAATTGTATTTTACATCCATTGATACTTTCAAGAATGCTTCCTGGTGTAAATACTTTGGAATTTCAATATATGCAAATGTTGGATCATCACTATTAAGATAAACTCCTTCGCCAATTTCTTCAAGATTAAGAAATTTTACTACTTTCACCTTTGCCTCCAGTTTACCTTTCATTTTTTTTGTCATCAAAAAATTAATGCCCTGTTTTATATAGGCTTCCTGAATTTTTTCAACGAGATCTAATTCAGGCAAATGACGTAAACGAATCGCATTTAGAAACACAGATCCAATGGTAAGGTAACTTTTCCCCGCGTCAAAATTCCAATTGTATTCTTTCTCGATATTTTGTGTCGCTCTTATAATATATTCAAGTGGATATTGATTATCCAAAACCATATACAAATAAATGGGCCTGACACTCATGGGCGTTTCATGATAATATCCGGGGAACGGATTTAACGAATCGAACACAAGGCTACCGGGCAGAATCTTTTCGTCGAGAGCCAATACTGTATCGTTTTTGGTGAGGTTGACAAAAACTTCCATTTTTTTGTTGTTTCCCATAATGATATCTTTGATTTTATTTAGATAAACAAATGTCTGTTAATGTAGTTCAATTTTCGCAAATAGGTTTGGTGACGTTTGTAAAAAACCGTCGTTCCAAAAATATAAAGATTAGCGTAAAACCCGATCAATCAGTCCATGTTTCTTTTCCTTTTTATATATCATCACATGAAGTGAAGAATTTTTTGCTGAAAAACACAGACTGGATTATAGCACAACAAGAAAAATTCAAAGCCAAAAGAAATAAGATTTCCAACGGTAGCCAAATTCAGACAAAGCTTTATACAATTCAAATTTCAGAAGGACAAAAAAACGAAGCAAGGAGAAGCGGGACGATTGTCGACATAAAAGTTTTAGACTTAGATTCAGAAGATTCCAGAAATTATATTGAAAATGTGCTTGTCCAAATTTATCGGTACGAAGCTAAAAAGCTACTTCCGCCTCGTTTGAAAGAATTGGCGCACAATCACAACTTCAGGTATAATAAAGTCACGATTCGGAATAACAAACGAAACTGGGGAAGCTGCTCTTCAAGAAATAACATCAGCCTTAATCTCCAGATGATGAAACTCCCAGACGAATTAATTGACTATATTTTATTACACGAACTGGTTCATACTGAAGTAAAAAACCACGGGCCTAAATTCTGGGAAAAGCTAAACGAAATCACCAACGGGCAGGCAAAATTACTGGCTAAACAAACCAGACAATATTCAACCTACACTTTGTAAAATTTCAATTGTTAAATATCGAGAAAATAAAGTTCAACCATCTCTACACCAAAATCCTAAATCATTTATTTGATATTTAGCTATTGAATTTTTCGATTTATTAAATCTGATTCCACTATTTTCGTAGCAGAAATAAAAATTATGGATTGGAACAAATTACTTTCGGCAAAACGACTGGGCATGGAAGACTGGACGGCTTCAAACAAAATGGAAGACCGCTCGCAATTTCAACGCGATTACGACCGTATTATTTTTTCGTCGCCTTTTCGAAGAATGCAGAACAAAACTCAGGTATTCCCTTTGCCGGAACACATTTTTGTTCACAACCGGCTAACACACAGCCTCGAAGTTGCCAGTGTTGGCCGTTCGCTGGGGAACTTATTAGCCGAAAAGTTAGTTGTTGACTATTCTGACAATCCATACATATCAGAGATTGGAACCATTGTTTCAACCGCTTGTTTGGCACACGATCTGGGAAATCCACCTTTTGGACACTCAGGTGAGGCAGCCATTTCAAACTTCTTTTTAAAAGGTGCCGGGCAAGAATTTAAACCCCCCAGGTTAGAAGAAGGCGAGTGGAAAGATTTTACTCATTTCGATGGAAATGCAAATGCTTTCCGAATCCTTTCGCACCAGTTTGAAGGGAAACGGCCGGGAGGCTTTGCCCTTACTTATTCAACTTTGGCAAGCATTGTAAAATACCCCTTCGAATCAGTTTTAGCTACAAAACAAAAATTTGGTTTTTTTCAATCCGAAAAAGAAAGTTATTTAAAAATTGCCAATGAGCTTAAAATTCCTGTTAAAGAACCGGGTTCTCTTCACCATTATCGTCATCCGCTGGTTTATTTGGTAGAAGCTGCCGATGATATTTGTTACCAGGTTATGGACCTGGAAGATGCTTTCAAACTCGGAATACTTAGTTATAACCAAATTAAAGAATTGTATCTGAATTTCTACCATCCGGAAACGGACAAAAAACAATTGCACGGCATTGAAAAAACACTGGAAAGAGTTACCGACAAAAACGAGCAAATCAGCTATTTGAGAGCTGGAGTAATTGGGAAACTTATTTATGAAAGCATTAAGATTTTTGAAGAAAATAAAGGCGAAATTATTAAAGGAACGCACGGAAAAAGCCTGATTGGAAGTCTAAGTGAAACGCAAGCCAATGCGATGAACCTGGTAAAAGAGATTTCCTACAAACAGGTTTATGCACATCGTTCGGTAGTTGAAATTGAAATTGCAGGATACAAAATTATCGGGACTTTACTTGAGGAATTTGTAGGTGCTATAATGAATCCAAAAGATATGTACAGTAAAAAAATCCTTTCGCTTTTGCCTGACCAGTATAAAACCAATAGTGATTCTGATTACCTGAAAATTCAGTCGGTTGTTGATTTTGTTTCAGGAATGACCGACATTTTTGCCCTTGACTTATACCGAAAAATTAAAGGAATTAGTTTACCCGGAGTTGTTTAGGAAAAGGAATTGCGGAAAACCGCAATTCCTTTTCCTTTTTACTTAACCTTCCAGCAAATTATCCAACAAACCTCTTCGAGCTTCTTTTCTTGAATTTCCTCCTGCGGGAGAAAGCTCACGAATCAATTTCCGGATTGGCATGCTTTGCAACCATACTTTCCCGGTTCCACGAAGCGTTGCAAGAAAAATTCCTTCGCCTCCAAAAACCATCGAACGCAATCCACCGGCCTGTTCAATGCTGTAATCAATGGTGGTTTCAAAACCAACGATACAACCGGTATCAACCCGTAAAACTTCATTATTCAACTGTCGTTCGATAACCGTACCACCGGCATGAACAAAAGCTTTTCCATCGCCTTCCAATTTTTGAAGGATAAATCCTTCGCCACCGAAAAACCCTGCTCCCAATCTTCGGTTTAAGGTAATTGAGATTTTTGTACCCAGCGCAGCACACAAAAAAGCATCACGCTGAACAATAATCCTTCCTCCCATAACAGCCAGATTTATCGGGATTATCGTTCCAGGATAAGGCGCAGAAAATGCAACATGTTTTTTCCCCCACCCCTGATTGGTAAAATGAGTTAAGAAAAGCGACTCCCCTGTTATTACTCTTGACCCAGCCGACAATAATTTATCAAAAAAACCGGCATTAGGATTTGAACCGTCACCCATTCTTGCCGTAAAATCAATTCCGTCTTCCATGTAAAGCATGGCACCGGCTTCGGCAATTACAGTTTCTCCGGGATCTAATTCTATTTCGACCAATTGCACATCGTGACCAACGATTTTGTAATCAATTTCGTGAGATTGCATAACTTCTATATTTTTATTTCTGTTTAAAATTAACCATTCACAATATTTTGAAGAAAAATTTATGGGAATTTTTCCGACCTTTGCACAAATCAGTCATCGCGCATGAAAAATAATTACAGCAGAAAAAGTAACAAACCAACCAGCACCGGAGGAAAAAGAATTGGAAAAAGTTTACCTTCAAAAGTTTCGGGTACAAAAACCAAATCAACATCCGAAAAAAAAGCTACGGGTCAACGTGAAAAATTTTCCAAATCGGACGTAAAAAAAACATATTCCAAACCCCGAACGAACAGAAATATTCCGAAAAAAGCTTCTGCTACCGGAGAAATCAGGTTAAACCGATTTATAGCAAATGCGGGTGTTTGTTCGCGCCGCGAAGCAGATACATTTATAACAGCCGGGTTGGTAACCATTAACGGAGTTCCGGTTACCGAGCTCGGAACAAAAGTAAAGCCTACCGACGAAGTACGTTTTGACGGGCGAAGACTAACAGCAGAAAAGAAGGTATATCTTTTACTAAATAAACCTAAAGATTTTGTTACAACAACAGACGACCCACATGCTGATAAAATTGTAATGGATTTAGTAAAAGATGCATGTCCTGAGCGAATTTATCCCGTTGGCCGTTTAGACCGAAATACAACTGGCTTGCTACTTTTCACCAACGACGGAGATCTTTCGAAAAGGCTGACACACCCCAGCCATAGAATGAAAAAAATATACCAGGTTTCGCTTGATAAACCGGTTGCCATAAACCATTTACAACAAATTGCAGATGGATTTGAGCTGGAAGACGGGCCTATTCATGCGGATGCAGTTAGTTACATTAACCAGGAAGTAAAGAACGAAATCGGTATTGAAATACACTCCGGCAGAAACAGAATTGTACGCAGAATATTTGAACACTTTGGCTATCATATAAGAAAACTCGACCGGGTTTATTTTGCCGGTCTCACCAAAAAGAATCTTCCCCGCGGAAAATATCGGTTTCTTACCGATAAAGAAATTCAGTATTTAAAAATGCTTTAATTGTAATTTTAAAAATATCTGCTGACTAATTATTCGGCTTTGGAAAAGGAATTTTTACAGATAATTAAAAGTAATCAGGGAATTATCCACAAGGTTTGTAACATTTATTGCGACGATCAGGAAGACCGTAATGATTTGTTTCAGGAAATTGTGGCACAACTCTGGAAATCTTTTCCTTCGTTCCGAAATGAATCGAAATTTTCTACATGGATGTATCGGGTAGCTTTAAATACGGCAATAACCACTTTTAAAAAGGAAAAACGAAGACCCGATCAAAATCAGTTAACATATGAAAATTTCCAGATAAAAGACGAAAATTATAACTCCGAAACCGAAGAAAATATAAAACACCTGCACAGGGCTGTGTCTCAACTTACCGGTGTTGAGAAATCGATTATTTTACTTTTTCTTGAAGACAAAAAGTATGAGGAAATTGCTGAAATTACAGGGATTACGCAAAATTATGTTCGGGTTAAAATGAACCGGATTAAGAAGAAACTTAAAAAGTTCATGGAAACGGAAGAATAATTATGGAATTAAACGATTTAAAAAAAACGTGGGATAAACTTCCATCGGAACACGAACTGGATGAGAATCAACTTAGGTCGATGTTAAGCAAACATACGAAGAATCTGATTGAACGGATTGACCGCAACATTAAAATTGGATTAGGTATTTTATCTGTCCTGATTTTAGTTTTCATTCTTGACGATTTTATTATTTCACCACAGATGCTAAAGGAAGTTAGCGATAATCTCACGATTCCAAACTGGCTCCTGTTTTTAAGTTTCTTTAGTAATGCACTTATTTTTACTACGTTCCTGTTTTTTGTGATTAAGTATTACAGAGTCAGAAAAAGTTGCGACGTAGTTTGCGATTTAAAAGAAACACTAAAAAAAATTATTGATACACTAACCATATACCAGCGTTTGTTTTACCTGGCGCTTATTGCCATTACGTTAACCATGGCAGTTATGTTTATCACCGGGTTATATCAAGGCTCGCTGGCCGATTTCAATCAGCAGGGAATTAGTGCTTCTGAAATCCAGGTAAACCAACTTGTACTCATTATTTTAATTGGATTGCTGGTTCTAAGTATTACGGTTGGCGGAATATTTCTCTTTTTACGCTGGGGGTTTCGCCGTTTATACGGCAACTACATTCAAAAACTCCGGCAAACACTGAATGAATTGGAAGAAATTAAGGAATAACATTTCAACATTTCCAAAATAAATTTTTGCTTTACATTTTTAAAATTCGATCAAAATAATTATGACTTTAATAAAATCGATTTCAGGGATTCGCGGTACAATTGGAGGAAAACCCGGCGAAGGATTAAGTCCGCTAGACGTTGTGAAATTTACGGCTTCTTACGCAACGTGGGCAAAAAGTGCCGCTAAAAAAGATAAAATAAAAATTGTAGTTGGCCGCGATGCCCGGATTTCAGGCAAAATGGTTAGCTCAATTGTAATTTCAACTTTAAATGGAATGGGATGCGATGTCGTAAATATTGGACTTGCCACCACTCCTACCACTGAAATTGCGGTAACGGAGGAAAAAGCTGACGGAGGAATTATTTTAACCGCAAGCCACAACCCCAAACAGTGGAATGCATTAAAATTACTGAATTCGAAAGGCGAGTTTCTAAATGCCGAACAAGGAGCAAAAATTCTTGAAATTGCTGAGAAAGAAGACTTCATTTTTGCCGAGGTAACAAATTTGGGAATAACTTCAGAAAAAGATTATACCGAAAAACACATTCAACATGTTTTGGAACTAGAATTGGTTGATGCAGATGCAATCAAAAATGCTGGGTTTTCAGTTGCAGTTGATGCAGTAAATTCAGTTGGAGGAGTTGCAATGCCAGCACTTTTTAAGGCTTTAGGAATTAAAAACATTGTTGAAATTAATTGCGAACCAACCGGTCATTTTGCCCACACCCCGGAACCACTTCCCGAAAACCTGGTTGAAACCTCGGAGATAGTTCGAAACAGCAATGTTGACGTTTGTTTTGTAGTTGATCCTGATGTAGATCGATTGGTTATTATTAACGAAGACGGCTCCATGTTTAATGAAGAATACACGCTGGCAGCAGTTTCGGATTATGTTTTAAGTAAAACTCCAGGCAGCACCGTTTCCAACCTTTCTTCGAGCAGAGTTTTACGCGATGTAACAGCAAAATATGGTGAAAATTATTCATCGGCGGCAGTTGGCGAAGTAAATGTTGTAGCTAAAATGAAGGAAACATGCGCTGTAATTGGCGGAGAAGGAAATGGAGGAGTAATCTATCCGGCGAGCCACTATGGGCGCGATGCACTGGTTGGGGCCGCATTGTTTCTCACTCATCTTGCCAAAAGCGGCTTAGAATGTTCAGAACTTCGAAAAACTTATCCTGATTATTTTATTTCAAAAAATAAAATTGAGCTGACTCCCGACATTGACGTTGACGGACTGCTGATTAAAATGAAGGAACTTTACAAAGGCGAACAGGTAACGGATATTGATGGGATAAAAATTGATTTTGCTGAGTCGTGGGTTCATTTAAGGAAATCGAATACCGAACCTATAATTCGTATTTATTCGGAAGCAAAAACCAAAGAAAAAGCAGATGAATTGGCGCTAAAAATGATAGAGCAAATGAAATCGCTTGTTTAACTTTGAGAATCAGACCATTTAGTGTTTTTCATTCTTCTTAAAATTAATTTTTCAATAAGTTTTTGTTTTTCAACCTGTTACTAATCTCTCGGGTTGTAAATGTTCTATACCTTTGTCGTGAAAAACAGAAAATCACAACCTATAAAGGCCTGATTTTCATTAAACAATTTGACATGAAACAGAAAAAGAATATAGCAATTGTCGCACACGATAACAGGAAAAAAGACATTATGGAGTGGGTGGCATTTAACTGGAGAGAACTTATCCAGCACAACTTAATTTGCACGGGTACAACTGGGAAATTAGTTGAAGAAACCTTGATCGAGAAATGTATTGAAGACAACGAGGTACCACCAACGGTAACCCGTTTAAAATCTGGCCCGCTGGGGGGAGATCAGCAGTTGGGAGCTTTAATTGTTGAAGGAGCCGTGGACATCCTGATATTTTTCTGGGATCCAATGCAACCTCAGCCACATGATGTAGATGTTAAAGCATTACTAAGAATTACTGTACTTTACAATATCCCAACGGCCTCGAATCGTTCGACTGCCGACTTTATTGTATCCTCAAGTCTATTTCACGAGAGTTATCAACCCGTTTTGAAAGACTATTCAAATTACATTACACGCGATGTTGAGATGGTTTAAACACGGCAAATTCTTATAAAATCAAACGAACAAGATTAATAGAAAGGAGATGGTTAAAGTCTCCTTTCTTTTTAGGAACCTCTGTTAAAGACATGCTGAAACGATAATGCCTTTGTGACTATTAATCTATAAATTAGCAAAAAATTCAATCATCTTTCAATGAATAAATTGCTACCTATTATTTCAATTTTTATTCTCGTTCAGAATCTTACAATAAATGCTCAAGATGCTTTTTCGGAGTTCGAAAATCTTTTCTCTAAACCAAAAAATTATTGGGTGTGCAAAACAGATTCCGAAATCCTAATTGACGGAAAAGGAAATGAACCGGCATGGAATAATGCAGCATGGACAGAAGATTTTACCGACATTGAAGGTGACTTAAAGCCAGCTCCCCTTTACCAAACCAGAGTAAAAATGCTTTGGGATAACGAAAACTTATACATTCTGGCGGAATTGGAGGAACCTCAAATTTGGGCCTATTATACTAAGCATGATTTGATTGTGTATCATGAAAACGATTTTGAGATTTTTATTGATCCCGATAACGACACCCGAAATTATTTTGAAATTGAAATAAATGCACAAAACACGGTTTTCGATCTATTCATGACCAAGCCTTACAGAGATAGAGGAATTCCGCTGATTACGTGGAATGCAACGGGATTAACAACCGCAATTCATATTGATGGAACACTCAATAATTTCAGCGATAGAGATAAAAAATGGACCGTTGAAATGGCCATTCCTTTTGAAACTTTAAAACTGGGAGTTCACAAAGCAATTCCTCAAAACGGTCAGAGTTGGAGAATTAACTTTTCGCGCGTTCAGTGGCAAACAGAAATCGAAAACAACCAGTATGTAAGAAAAAAAGATCCTGCAACCGATAAGATTTTACCTGAAAACAACTGGGTTTGGAGCCCGATTGGAGTAATAAACATGCATTATCCAGAAAGGTGGGGCAACCTGCAGTTTTCAACGGAATATGAGTACACAGAAGGAGATTCTCAGGAAATGGACGCAGAAGATAAACTCCGGGATTATTTGTGGTTAGTCTATTATAAGCAAAAGAAATTTTTATCGGAAAACGGGAATTATGCAACATCGTTAAATCAAATTTCTGTCCAGGAATCTGTAAAAACAGATCTTGGCGAAAACGGAAAAATAGAGATGTTCGCCTCCAAATTACAGTTTATAGCCCGGTTAACGTCTTCTGAAGGTAAAATTATTACTATCGATCACGAAGGATTTATTCAGTCTGTAAAATAATAGTTGGCAACTCAACTATGAATAATTGGAAAATATCACGGTTGGAAATATTATTTGATTTTCATTATCTTCGCACCCGAAAAATAAAAAGTTGAACACTCGCAGGTTCCATCACCCTGCGATAAAAAATTAAAAAAATGCAAAACGAACTTCTGTGGCTGGTTATGCTGCTGGCCAACTTTTTCCTGATAATTTTAGCGTACCGTCTTTTTGGAAAATGGGGATTGGTTATGTGGATTCCTATTTCAGTAATTGTAGCCAATATACAGGTTATTCAAACCGTAGAGCTTTTTGGGTTGGTAGCCACCCTCGGAAATATTGTTTACGCAACATCTTTTCTGGTAACCGATATACTTTCGGAAAACTACGGAAAGAAGGAAGCCCAGAAAGCAGTCTGGATTGGCTTTTTCAGCTTAATTTCGATGACTATTTTAATGAATCTTGCCCTTGTTTTTCAACCGCTTGCCGGAGATGATTTTGCCGCTTCAACACATAAAGCAACCAGTACTATTTTTAAACTGATGCCAAGAATTGCAACAGCAAGTTTAATTGCCTACCTTCTTTCTCAACGTCATGATGTTTGGGCATTTCATTTCTGGAAGAAACATTTCTCAAAAGATCATCAGCTTTGGTTACGTAACAATCTTAGTACGATGATATCGCAGTTAATCGACAGTGCTGTATTTGTTTTAATTGCATTTTACGGAGTGTTTGAAAATCAGCTTCTTTGGGAAATTTTTCTTACTACTTACTTCTTAAAATGGATTGTTGCCGCTGCCGACACGCCATTTGTTTATTGGGCAAAACATATTGGCAAGCGGAAAGCCTTTTTATTCTCGGGAACGGAGGATTAAGATCTCCAGAATGTGCGGGTAAAAAGAACAAGTATTGAAAAGAGTTCCAATCGCCCCAGTACCATTAAAAAGGTTAAGAAATATTTCGAAACCTCCGGAATATTTAAAAAGTTACTTACGGGTCCCACGGTACCGAACCCTGGCCCTATTCCTGCCATACATGTAGCCGCTGCTCCAAAGGAAGAGGGTGCATCAAGGCCGGTAACCATAAGAATGAGCACACTTACAAGCAAAATAACAAGATAAACAAAGATAAATCCCATAATAGTGGAAGTATGTTTTTGTTCAACTCCGTTTCCGTTATATTGTATGGAAATAACAGAATTTGGATAAATAATACTTTTTATACTTTGCTTTACTTTTTTAAATGCAATAAGATGGCGGATTACCTTGATTCCACCGCCGGTAGAACCAGCAGAAGCCCCAATAAGCATAAGTACCGCTATTAACAGAATTGCCTGAATTGGCCACACCAAATAATCGGCAGTTGCAAAGCCGGTTGCAGTTATTATTGACACCACCTGGAAAAAAGAGTCACGAAATGCCCGTTCAAAAGTTATACTGTTATTGGCATAAAGGATAAAAGTTATAACCATTCCTGCAACAAAAATAATGGACAAATATGTGCGCAATTCTTCATTCTTTAATGCCTTCCGGTAATCCTTTTTTAACATCGTTAAGTGAACCGCAAAATTTATTCCCGACAGCAGCATAAATAACATCACAACATACTGAACGTATGGAGAATACCCGGCAACACTGTCATTCTTCGTTGAAAAACCTCCGGTAGCTACCGTTGCAAAAGAGTGACAAATACTGTCGAACAGAGACATTTTTCCAAGCGTAAGTAAAATAATTTCAGCAAAAGTAAAGCCGATATAAACCAGCCATAAATTGCGTGCAACATATCGAATTCGCACTGCAACCCTCTCTTCTGCAGCGCTCGAAGTCTCCGATTGATATAAGTACATTCCGGTTATATTAAGAAACGGCATTATCGCTACCACCAATACAATAATTCCCATACCTCCAATCCAGTGTGTTTCGGCACGCCAAAATAAAACACTTTTCGGAAGTGCTTCAATATCGGCCAGTATAGAAGATCCGGTGGTTGTAAATCCTGAAATCGATTCAAAAAAAGCATTCGTAAAATTTGGTATCGCACCGGTAAACAGGTAGGGAAAAGTTCCGAACAAACCCAAAATAAACCAACCAATACTTACAATTATTATACTTTCTTTCCGGCGTGGTTCAATATTTCTGAATCTGCGGGTTATAATATTCAGCAACAGCCCCGGAATTAAAATGGTTACGGAAGAAGCCAAAAGTTCTAATGCAATTCCTTCCCTGTATATTAAAGAAACAATAATAGGAAGCAGAATAAGCAAACTTTCAAATACCATTACAATGGAAATGAAATGGAGGATAATTACATAATTTGTTCTCAATCTCATCTTGAATTTCTCAATCAGATTACAAATTCATTCAAATTTAGGTTTAATCAGTTAAATTCAGAACGCAAACAAAGTTATACACTCTAATTTATATTGAATGCAGTTCCGGTGGTGGTAAATTGAAAAATACCAGATTCAACTGGCGCCTTTCGTGCGATAGTTTTTTAAACTCCTCCCGTTCTATTGAAATTCCGTAGATATATTCGATTTCGAAATTATTAACCACCCCGACCAGAGAATACTCCTGTTCTTCGGTTTCTTCATTACCTGCAACAAGCAAAGAAACTGAGCTTTGCTCCGCCAAAGCTGAAACAGCAAGAGAAGAATCGTTTTGAGCTTGACTTAAACGATGCTCAGGAATTGAAAATAAAATACTAAAAAGCAGGAAAACCAACCAAATACTTTTGGATATCATAAAAGTCAGGAAATACTTCTCTTTTATATTTTTCACGTGCTGTTTAATTTGCTGCGAAATTACAGTATATTCCGATAAGAACTTAAAATACCTGTTTGTAATCATCACAATTTCAGGTATTGTTAAGAATTATCTTCTCATCTCAGGTTTTCTTCAAACAACTTAAAAATTCGTTTGTATTCATCGGTCCAGCTCGATGGTTCAACAAAACCATGCGACTCCACCGGATAAACTGCCAGTTCCCAGTTTTCCTTTCCCATCTCGATTAACCGCTGCGCAAGCCGCACAATATCCTGAAAATGAACATTATCATCCACCATTCCGTGGCACATGAGTAATGCCCCCTGCAACCCATCGGCAAAATAAATAGGTGAACTTCGAACAAAAGCAAGGCTGTCTTCTTCCGGCGTATTCAGAATATTAGACGTGTATCCGTGGTTATAGTGAGCCCAATCGGTTACCGACCGCAAACCTGCACCTGCCGCAAAAACACCGGGTTTTGTAAACATGGCCATTAAAGTGATAAAACCACCGTAAGAACCGCCATAAATGCCAATTTTATCGGGTGAAACTTCATACTTTTCAACCAGCATTTTAACGCCATCTACCTGGTCAGAAAGATCCTTTCCCCCCATGTGCCGGTAAATTCCGGTGCGCCAGTCACGGCCATACCCCGCACTGCCCCGGTAATCAATATCCAAAACCGTGTAACCATTGTCGGCCAAAAAATTATGAAAAAGGTATTCGTGAGTATAATCACTCCACCATTTATGTGCATTTTGCAAATAACCGGCACCGTGAACAAATATAACGGCAGGCCCCATTTTTACCGGATTCTCCGGCCGATAAAGACGCGCATAAACTTTTGCCCCAACCTCTGCATTAAACGTAACAAAGTTTGGCACCCGCCAGTTATATGACTGAAATTCTTTTGATGTTGAATGTGTGATTTGTACCGCTTCCGCTCCGGGTTTATTTTCCTGCATATACAACTCCCAGGGCTTGTTGGCAAATGAATAGCGGATTGCCAGTGTTTTTTCATCCGGAGAAAGTGTTACTTCATTACTTCCTTCCTGAGAAGTAATTTGCGTTAATTCACCACCCCAAACCGGCATTTTATAAAAATGCTTAACACCGGGATGCACTTTGTTTGCAGTTAAATAGAAGTACTTTTTATCGTTTGAAATAAAAGCGTCAGAAACTTCAAACTTCCCATTTGTAAGCGCCGTTTTCTTTTTTGTTTTAATATTTACTGCATACAAATGAGAATAACCGGTTTCTTCGGAATGAAACCAAATCGATTTTTCATCGGGCATCCACCCCATATCGCCTGCCGAAAATCCCCATCCGCTTATTCCTGGACCGCCAATCCATGCCTCATCGCGCTGACGATCCAGTACATCAAGATCTCCGGTTGCAGGATCAAGCAATAAAATCCAACGATCCTTATTGTCGGATGAAAGAGCAACAACCACTGCTAAATCTTCCGTTTCATTCCAGAGTGGTCCCAAAAGATTGATTTCACGCTCCTTTATTTCCGAACTGTCTTTTGGCATTCTATCCGGATAATCTTTCAGATAGTCGGGCAAATCTTTCAATCCCGGAATATTTGATGTATTTACTTTTATTGTTTTATTGTTTTTCGTATCAAAAATTCCCATTTCTACTTTCGCCTGCCGGCTACCAACTTTGGTTCTCGCTGTTCGGTCTTCGGTGTAACCCGATTCGGTAACAAAATGTGTTACCAAAGTTTGCTTTGAGCCCTGAGGGCTTTCAAAGGTTGTATAAATAACATAGTCTCCCGACGGACTCAATGAAGCTCCATTTAATCTTTTCTGCCCCAAATAAATTTTCTCAGGCCGAATAGCTTCTTCTTTCTTTGCTTCAGTCTCACGCGCTTTTTCAACAGCCTTCCGCTCCTTTAAAACATCAAAAAGCTCCATTTGCTGCTCTTCCAGCCATTTTTCCTGTCCTTTATTTTCTCTATCCTTTTTTTCTTCACCGGATGTAAAATCGGTTATTTGCCGAATAAGACCGCTTTTCAAATCAATCGTATAAAGATTATTGTCTTTAAAAAAGGAAACCTGCGTTTCGTTAAGCACAAATTCAGGAGATAATGCGCGTTCCAGCCAGGCCGTTAACTGCTTTTCTTTTCCTGTTCTTGTATCCTGAAGAAAAATATTGCCATCGCGCGAATACACTTTTTGTGTTTTGTCGTTGTTGTATTCTGCACGTCTTCCTGCAAGACTTTGTTTTTCTTCAACCGAAACCTTTTCAATTTTCTTCGTTTTCAGATTGTAAGAGTACATTGAAGCCAGTGTATCATTTTCAGGATTCCATGTAAAATAAACCTCACTGCTGTTTTCATTCCAAGAAATTCCATCCGGCGATGTTCCAATCCATTTGTCGGGATCCTGCATAATTTGCTCAATGGTTAGTACACTCTTATTGTTCTTTTGAATTTGGGCGAATGTAAATAAACTACAAAACAGCAGTAATAAGGTCAGTTGATTTTTCATATACATTAAATTAGAAACAAGACACACCAGAATTAAGACACAAACCAAAATCTTCGACTACTCACTTCTGCATCAAAATCAGAATAATATATTGTGTCATGTATTTTAAAAAACTTAAAATGGAATTTTATCAGGATGAAATCCAATTCTTTTATTTCCGTCGAGTGCGTCAATTATGGCCATATCTTCATCAGAAAGTTCGAAATCAAAGATTTGTGTGTTTGAAATAATTCGTTCAGCATGAACCGATTTTGGAATGGTTACCACTCCTTTTTGAATATCCCAACGCAACACCACCTGAACAGGAGTTTTACCGTATTTAGCGGCAATTTCCCGCATCAGAGGGATATCATTAACTTTCCCCTTCATAATCGGCGACCAGGCTTCGGGTTGAATTCCCTTCTTTTTACAATACTCCAAAAGTTCGGGTTGAACTAATTCCGGGTGAAATTCTACCTGGTTGACTGCAGGAATAACTTTGCATTCAGGTAAAAAATCTTCTAAATGATGAACTAAAAAATTGCTTACTCCAATTGCCCTGATTTTACCTTTTTCATAAAGCTCTTCAAGTGCTTTCCACGACTCAACTGAACGCTTTCCTTTTGGCCAGTGAATCAAATACAAATCAAGATAATCAGTCTGCAATTTTTCAAGACTTTCATCGAATGCTGCCAAAGTTGATTCATACCCCTGCTGGTTATTCCAGACCTTGGAAGTAAGAAAAATTTCTTCCCGTTTTACACCACTTTCACGAATTGCATTTCCAACACCCCGCTCATTTTGATAGATTGCCGCGGTATCAATGCTTCGGTAACCGTTTTCCAGTGCTGTTTTCACTGCATTTTCAACTTCGGCCCCTTCTTCCGAACGAAAAACACCCAATCCCAGCCAGGGCATTTCAACACCATTATTCAATCTTACTTTCGACGAAATATCCATGATTTTAATCTTTTTTTTGACGGG
This sequence comes from Draconibacterium sp., assembly GCA_041393215.1. GTDB lineage: Bacteria > Bacteroidota > Bacteroidia > Bacteroidales > Prolixibacteraceae > Draconibacterium. The sequence continues at coordinate 20,384 of JAWKKP010000014.1, read as the reverse complement.
GACTAAAATTAGTTATTTTTTTCCGGAAGATTGATTTTGGTTATTACCTATTCAGGCGGATTATTATAGTTTTGTTAAAATTTTGAATTTACATAAATATGAAGGTTTACAAATTTGGAGGAGCATCGGTAAAGGATGCACAGGCGGTAAAAAATGTTGCTGGAATTATTAAAAGTGAAACCGGAAACCTGGTGGTTGTGATTTCTGCAATGGGCAAAATGACCAACCTTCTTGAGTTACTGGTGAAAGCCTATTTCGAAAAATTACCAAACCAATGGGAGGTTTTTCAGGAATTTAAAAACTATCATGAGGAAATTATCAAAGATTTATTTCAGGATAAAGAAACACCCGAATTGGTTTATGACTTGTTTTCGGAATTGCAACAGAAATTGAAGAAGACTCCTTCTTATGATTACAATTTTGAATACGACCAGATTATTTGTTACGGCGAGCTGGTTTCAACGGCAATCGTAAGTGAGTATTTAAATAATACCACAATCAAAAATCAATGGATTGATGTACGCACCTGTCTTAAAACCGATGATCTTTTCAGAGATGCAACGGTTGACTGGGCCTGGACAGAAGAGTTGGTTAACGAGGTATTTCAGTTCAATACCCACCGATTATTTATTACACAGGGATTTATTGGCTCAACAACCACAAACTTAACAACGACTTTGGGACGGGAAGGTTCCGATTTTACGGCAGCTATTATTGGAAATGCATTAAATGCCGAAAGCGTTTCTATATGGAAAGATGTGCCGGGTGTTTTAAGCGCCGACCCTAAAAAGATGGAAGGAACAGTAAAAATCGACAGCTTGTCTTATAAGGAAGCTGTTGAAATGACACATTCAGGGGCACAGGTTATCCATCCGAAAACAATGAAACCTCTTCACAACAAAAAAATTCCGTTGTATGTAAAATCTTTTCTGGCGCCTGAAGGAACCGGCACTGTAATTCAAAACATAGATCATAAAATAAAACTCCCCCCAATATTTATTCAGAAGGAAAACCAGGTTCTGGTAACGCTTTCGCCAAAAGATTTCTCGCTAATCAACATAGAAGATATTGACCGCGTGGTGGATTTCTTAAAAGAAAGCCGGGTAAAAATTACGCTAATGCAACAGTCGGCCATCGACCTTAACCTTGTGCTTGACGCACCAGAAGCGGAACTCAGTGAAATTTTCGAGGAATTATCGCCGTTTTATATCATTCGTTACAACACCAATCTCACGTTAATAACAATCCGGCATTACACAGAGGAGGTGCTCGACTGGATGGTAAAAGAAAAAGATATTTATTTGGAACAGCACAGCAGGCTTACTGCCAGAATGCTTGTTAAACAATAATTTACATGAATTAATTTATTTTCAGATACAATTTATTGTAATTTTATTGGCTCATTCGCTACACATAACAAAAAAACTTCATTGCTATGAAGCAAAAGAAAATTCTACCTTATGCAATTGGCCTGGTCGTAGTGGCAATTATTTTACTTGTTATCGGGAAAAAAGCTGGCTGGTTTGGTAAAGATTTTACCGTTAGCGTAGCTACTGAAACGGTTAAAAGTAAAACTATAACCGAGTTTATAACGGCAAACGGTAAAATTCAACCGGAAACCGAAGTAAAAATCAGCCCCGATGTTTCAGGCGAAATAATTGAACTTTATGTTGAAGAAGGTGATGCAGTAAAAGCAGGAGAATTGTTGTGCGTTATTAAACCGGAAATGTATATTTCAGCTTTAAACAGAGCCGAAGCAACGTTGAATTCATCCAGAGCAAGGTTGGCCCAAACCGAGGCTCAATTGATTGAACGGGAACTTTCCTTTAAAAGATCAAAACAATTATTCGAAAAAAATACAATTGCCCAATCGGAATTCGAATCAGCCGATGCAGCTTACAAAGTTGCCCAGTCGGAAGTAAAAGCGGCGCAATTTTCGGTAAAAAGCGCCGAAGCATCTGTTTCTGAAGCACAGGAACAACTGGTAAAAACCAAAATATACGCGCCAATATCCGGCACGGTTTCAGCTTTGAATGTTGAAAAAGGAGAGCGTGTTGTTGGAACAAGTATGATGGTTGGTACCGAAATGATGGTAATTGCGGATCTCGAAAGGATGGAAGTTCAGGTGGAGGTAAATGAAAATGATATTGTAAAAATTGCTAAATCCGACACTGCATTGGTGGAAGTTGACGCTTATCTTGGCCGTAAATTCAAGGGCGTTGTTACCGAAATTGCCAACTCCGCCAGTACAACCGGAACAACTGCCGACCAGGTAACCAACTTTGATGTAAAGGTTTTTCTCATCAGTAATTCGTACGCTGATTTGGTGGACTCAGTAAATAGCAATCTTTATCCGTTTCGCCCCGGAATGTCGGCAACTGTTGATATTTTAACAGAAACCCGTGAAGATGTAATTTCAGTACCCATTTCATCTGTAACTACGCGTATTAAAAAAGAAGGTGGCGGAACAGAAGAGGTACAAGATAAACCTGTAAATACCGAAGTTTCAGAATCAGTAGAATCGAGCAATGAAAAAATTGCTGAACGCGAAGAGAAACAGGAAGTGGTATTTGTTGTTGTAGGAGACCGGGTTAAAAAAGTAGAAGTTAAAACCGGAATTCAGGATAATAATAGTATTGAAATTCTTAATGGAATAAAAGTTGGTGATAACGTTGTAACCGCTCCTTATAATGCAATTAATAAAACGCTGAAAGACAGCATGCAGATAAAAGTGGTGAAAGAAGAAGAACTTTTCAAAACATCAAAAAAATAATTTCACTGGAATGTCCATAAAAAAACCTTCTGCTTTAATGGCAGAAGGTTTTTTTATATTCCAACAAAAGCCAAAACAGCTAATTTCCCATTTCTATTTCGCTTTTTATTTTGTCACTTTTTTTCTGATCGTTTAGCTTTAAAGAGTAAATCATAGCTTCTACCTGACGGAGATAATTCCGTTTATCTTTACTTGGCGCGTAAACAAAACCATACGCAACAACTACTCTTTGGTTCGCAGCATCCAACTCGGCAAGCGCTACATATGGACCACCCATAAAATCATTCATTAACCGCCATAATCCACGCATTTCGGAACTGTAATTCCCATTATGCTCAAAATAATTGTTTATCTGCTGAAAACGCTTTTCGGTTGTCATATAACTACCTTTGGTAGGACCAGGGACATTTGCTTTTAAAATACTGTCTCTTATTTGTAACTGATAATTTACAGTAAATGCTGAATCGGAAACGTAAGGGAAAGTATATAAAACAATTCCCTGCGTAATATCAGGTGTGTCATACTGAACCCAAATAAAATCCTTTTTTTGTTCCATAATCCTGAACCCGGGTGGTACCTTCATGGTAACTCCAAAATCCTTTTCGAGAACGTTATAAACTCCTTTTTCATGGTATTTATTGTAGTTCATAGTTAACCGTTCCTTTTCAGCAGCAAGAAAATACGACATTATTTTATCCTGGTTTTTTGTATAAACTTCTTTAAACTCGTCAGAATCTTTTGCATTAACAGTAACCGTTGCCTGCGGATAAGCCCAAATATCGTCTTTAAACAAAACTTCGGGGGTTTTATTTGTGGAAGAAATGTTTACCTGTAAAATATTGCGGGTACTTTTGAAAATACTTTTGAAAGCGTTTTTCGGAACCTGAACCAGATCAAACATTGGTTCATCTTGTGGAAGTGCTACCTGATCCTGCCCGAGCGTTTCCATGACTAAATCACCTGGTTCCCCCTGCCAGGCAGACTCGGCCATAACCACAACCAGTTCGTTTGCATTGCCGGTAATGTTTTTATGCAAAACCTCACCATCGTTGGAACACGACTGAACAAAAAAAGCCGCTAAAGCAAAAGCAACCAGAAAGTAAACATTTTTTTTCATCGTATTGATTTTTATGATTTTCTACGTCGGTTCACTACAAAAACCTTACCACAACAAAATAAAAAATCCCGTACCTGTAAATCATACAGAAACGGGATTCGGCTACAAAAAATATTTTACTAATTTTCGATTTTATCAGGATCAGATTTACTTTTTACATCGTCGTCTTCCTTTGTTGCATTCTTAAACTCTTTCATCCCTTTTCCGAGGCCTTTCATCAACTCCGGAATTTTACGGCCGCCAAAAAGTAAAAGTACAATTATTAGTATGATAATTATTTCCTGCGGTCCTATAAATCCTGCTACTACAAATAAATTCATGATTTTAAGATAAATTGGTTCTGTACAAAAATAGAATTTTTTTCGTTAGAATGTTCCGTTAATCATTTTTATTATATCATTGGCATTGGCATATAAAACCAAAGCTAAAAGCAAAATCATTCCAACAATCTGCGCATATTCAAGAAACTTTTCGTTGGGTTTTCTGCCGGTAATAATTTCTCCGAACAAGAATAAAACATGCCCGCCATCAAGCGCCGGAATTGGCAACAGGTTCATTATTGCGAGTATGATAGAGATAAAGGCAGTCATATTCCAAAACGAGTACCAATCCCATTTCCCCGGAAAAATATTACCAATGGTAGCAAATCCTCCTAAAGATTCGTATGCTTTTGTTTCTTTCTTAAAAAATAGTTTGAATTGTTTCAGATAATCAGTAGTTGTTTCGAGCCCACGTTTTATTCCTGCCGGAATAGATTCGAGAAAACCGTATTCATGAGTTTTGAACTCGAATACATCCGGATGGTTTAATGCAGGCAAAAACCCGATTTTACCTTCCTCGTTCACAACGATTTGTTTACTGATGTTTTGTCCGTCTCTTTTTAAATTCACCTCAATGTTCTCGTTCGCCTTACTTTTAATATATTCCCTGAATTGGTCGTAATATTCAAATGTTTTCCCGTCAACATTAATAATCTCATCATTTTTTTGAACGCCGGCCAATTGGGCAGGATAATCTTTTTCCAATGCACCAATTTTTATATCGAATGGAAAACGAGGGCTGATTACATCTTTACTTTTTAATAAAAGTGCTAAATCGGCATCACTTATTTCAACATCTATTTTCTTCCCGTCTCGTTCAACCTGAACGGTTTTAGCAGCGTCAAGAACAATAGTAGGAATAATTTTGGCAAAATTATCAATGTACTGATTATCTACGGTAAGAATTTTATCGCCATTCTGGAACCCTATTTTTTCACCAACATCATTTACTTCAATACCATAAGTTACATTCTCTGTCGGTAAATACGATTCGCCCCACGCGTATAAAACCCCAATATAGATTATCAATGCAAAAAGAAAATTCATCAGTACACCGCCCAGCATAATCAGCAAACGCTGCCAAGCAGGTTTCGAACGAAATTCATAGGGTTTCGGAGGCAATTTCATGGCCTCTTTATCCATTGATTCATCTATCATTCCTGATATCTTCACATATCCACCCAAGGGCAGCCAACCTACTCCATATTCGGTCTCCCCCTTCTGAACTTTAAACAATGAAAACCAAGGATTAAAGAATAAATAAAACTTTTCAACCCTGGTTTTAAACAAACGGGCAAACATAAAATGTCCAAACTCGTGCAAAATCACAAGAATTGAAAGGCTTAAAAGTAATTGTGCAGTTTTTATTAATATTGATTCCATTACTGTAACTATCTCCTAATTTCTGTTTTCTGTTAACAACTTTGTTATTCTTCTTGTTTCCTCATTGGTCTGAATTAAGTCATCCAAGTCGGGCTTTTTAACAAAAGAAGCCTTCTGCATGGCTTCTTCTATAATTTCCGGCATTTGTGTAAACCCGATTTTACGGTTTAAAAATGCCTCCACAACTACCTCGTTTGCTGCATTTAAAATGCAAGGCATGTTCCCTCCTGAATCAAGAGCTTCAAAAGAGATTGCAAGGTTACGAAAAATTTTTGTATTTGGCGGTTCGAATTCCAATGTAGGGTAATCGAGGAAATTAAACCGCCGAAAGTCATTCTTTACTCGATATGGAAAACCAATTGCATATTGAATCGGAAGCTTCATGTCGGGCAAGCCCATTTGTGCTTTCATTGAACCGTCTTCAAACTGAACAATCGAATGAATAATAGACTGCGGATGCACAATAACATCAATTTTAGAAGAAGGCAAACCAAACAACCAGTGAGCTTCAATCATTTCAAATCCTTTATTCATCAATGTTGCTGAGTCGATCGTAATTTTAGCCCCCATTTCCCAATTCGGATGAGCCAGCGCGTTTTCTACGGTAACATGCTGAAGCTCCTCCATGGTTTTTCCGCGAAACGGACCTCCTGAACAGGTAAGATAAATCTTTTCAATCGGATTTATAATCTCTCCGACAAGGCACTGAAAAATAGCAGAATGTTCAGAATCAACAGGCAGGATCTCAATCCTTTTTTCACGGGCAATCTGGGTAATAATTTCGCCGGCAACCACTAATGTTTCTTTATTGGCAAGTGCTATATTTTTACCAGCTTTAACTGCATGGTAAGTGGGTATTAGCCCGGAGTAACCCACCATTGCCGTAATAACCATGTCAACCGTTTCCATTTGAACAACCTGGTTCAAAGCATTAGAGCCTGCATAAACTTTAATGGGCTCATGTTGCAATGCATCAGAAACGTATTTATATTTTTCTTCGTTGGCGATAACTACTGCATTTGGCTGAAATTTTTTCGCCTGCTGTATCAATAAATCAACATTGTTGTTCGCCGTTAAAACTTCAACTTCAAATTCATCAGGGTTTTGCGAAATTACCTCCAATGACTGGGTTCCGATTGAACCTGTTGAGCCAAGAATAGCTAACCGTTTCTTCATAATTAAAAATCGATATACTGTTCAGGATCTAACGCAGTCCCGTTATGCCAAAGTTCAAAGTGCAGGTGTGGCCCTGTTGAAAGCTCTCCTGAATTTCCAATAATGGCGATTGCTTCACCTGCTTTAACTTTATCACCGGTCTTTTTGAGTAACTCGGCGTTATGTTTATATACTGAAATCAGGTCAGATTCATGTTGGATATAAATGGCATATCCGGTTTCAATTGTCCAGCCCGAAAAAATTACCGTCCCTGGTAGTACTGCAGAAATTCTGGCATTTGGCTCGCTTACCAAATCAACACCAAAATGGTCAGAAACGGAGTTAAAATGATTGGTTACCAATCCCTTCACGGGGACGAAGAAGTTGAGCTGGTTCAATCCTGGCTTATTGTTTTCATTATTCTGAATTGATAAACTTAATTGTTCGGCAAGTAATTTTTCCTGAAAAACTGAATCATGATTATACTCTGTAAAATCAACATCATATGTTTTAATGGTTGAATCAATTATCAGATTATCTTCTGGTGTATCACCCGAAATAATTGCCTGAATTCCTTTAAAAAATTCGTCGCGCTTCGCCAATTCATTTTCCAGAGAATCGACCCTTAAGGCATTATAGATCAACATTTGCCGATATTCTGCTTTTGGATAACCCGGTATATATTCACGGAGCCCTGTAGTTGCAATAAGTAAAATTACCAGTACAACAATTATTGCCGACGATAAACTGGTAATTGTAAATACTTTTAACCTGGAAAGTTTCATACTCCACACCGACTGAAAAGTGGAGTCGTTGTATATAATCAACCGGTATTGGTCCTTTAGCTTATCAATAAATTTTCTTTTTTTCCTTTCTTCCACACCCTTTTTGTTAAAGAGCTACAAATTTAGAAAGAATTGATAAACAAAGCGGTAGTTTATCAATTTTTAACCTGCGGAAATCACTTCTTTCCTGCGAGAAGGAAACACTTATAAAAAGAATTTATTGTTTTTAGGAAACACTGTAACTTTTTTTGTCAAGCCTGTACAAATAGAATTTAAACCAACGGAAAACATAATAATTAATTATTCCTTGATAGCAGCACTATAGAATTAATAATTCAAATGAAACTTTACCAATTCCTGTAAAATGGACAAAAATCAGCAGTTGTAATTAAGGAAAAACTATTTTTGCAATTCTTTTGAAAAGTTAATAATGAAAAAACTAAATCTATTTCTGTTAACCACAATTTTAATATATAATGCAGCCCTGGCAGACGAGGGAATGTGGTTGCCATCGTTAATATATAAGCTTAATATTTCGCAAATGCAGAAAATGGGGCTTGAATTAAGTGCTGAAGATATATACAGCATTAATAGTTCGAGTTTAAAAGATGCAGTTGTGGCACTTGATTATGGTTCCTGCACCGCAGAGCTAGTTTCCAATGATGGGTTATTACTAACCAACCATCACTGCGGGTTTGATGAAATTCAGAAACACTCAAGTGTCGATCACGATTATCTTCGAGATGGCTTTTGGGCCATGTCGCGTGAGGAGGAATTGCCTAATCCGGGAAAAACGGTTACTTTTTTAATCAAAATAGAAGATGTAACGGATAAAGTACTTGCTGAGGTAACCCACCAAATGACAGAAGAACAAAGAGAGAAGGAGATTAATATTGCCAGTTACAGAATTGAGAGAGAAGAGAAAGAAAGTACAAATTATGACGCTCAGGTAAAAAGTTTTTTCAACTCAAACAAATTCTATCTGTTTGTAACCGAAACATTTAAAGATATCCGTTTGGTAGGCGCTCCGCCTCAGGCTTTGGGGAAATTTGGCGGTGATACTGACAACTGGATGTGGCCTCGTCAAACCAACGATTTTAGTATGTTCAGAATTTATTGTGGCCCCGATGGAAAACCTGCCGAATATTCGGAAGAGAATGTTCCTTACCATCCCAAACATTTTTTGCCAATTTCGTTAAAAGGAGTAGAAAATCGTGATTTTGCAATGATTCTGGGATATCCGGGCGGAACCGATCGCTATGCAACTTCTTTTAGTATTAATAATACGATGAGAATTACCAATGATACAAGGATAGCAGTCCGCGGGAAATTACTGAATATTTGGGCTGATTATATGAGCACAAGCCAAAAAGCAAAAATTCAGTATGCCGCAAAATACGCTGGTAGTTCCAACTACTACAAATACAGCATCGGACAAAATGTAGGCCTTACGAATCTGAACGTAATTGAAAAGAAAAAAGCAATTGAAAACGAATTTATGGATTGGGTAAACAACAATCCCGACAGAAAAGATAAATATGGCAATGCCTTGTCGTTAATCGAAGAATCTTATGAGAACAAAGAACTCGACAAAGCAAATGCTTATTTCTCAGAAGCTTTGTTCTACTCCATGTCAGAGGCAGCGTATCGGGGTCCCGAAATATTTTTATATGCTTATCGTTTAAGATGGCTGGCTGATATGTTAAAAGATCCAGAAAAAAACAAGGAAGATATCCAACTCCTTTCTTCGGCCCTTAAAAGAAGCCTGAATAATTTTTACAAAGACTACGATGCTGCAACGGATGAGAAAGTGGCAGCTGCCATGTTTAAATTGTATGCCGACAGTGTCCCATCGAACTATTACCCCACTTTTCTAACTGATGTAAAGAAAAAATATAAAAACAACTTTGAAAAATTTGCAAAAGTAATGTTTCAAAAGTCGATGTTCGACGATGAAAGTGAGTTATCTGCGTTCCTGGATAACCCTTCACTAAAAAAGTTGGAAAAGGATATGGCCTATACTATTGCCAGTGAAATTTACAGAAAAAACAGAGAATTTAACGCATTAACAGGCAGCAGAGAAGAGCAACGAAAAGAGGGAGAAAGACTGTTTTTAGCAGGCTTAATGGAAATGCACCCTAGCAAGAATTACTATCCGGATGCCAATTCAACAATGCGTTTAACCTACGGACAGGTTATGGATTACGAACCGCGTGACGGTGTTATTTATAACTACTACACTACTACCGACGGTTATCTTGAAAAAGAAATTCCTGGAGATTACGAATTTAATGTTCCGGCAAGAATGAAAGAATTGGTACTTGATAAAGATTTCGGACGTTACGCTGACAACGATGGCCAGTTACGTACCTGCTTCATTACCAACAATGATATAACAGGTGGAAATTCGGGAAGTCCGGTTATCAATAAAAATGGGGAACTAATTGGGATTGCATTTGACGGAAACTGGGAAGCAATGAGTGGAGACATTGCCTTTGAACCCGAATTGCAACGAAGCATTAACGTAGATATCCGCTTTGTACTTTGGGTTATCGATATTTATGCCGGGGCCGGTCATTTGATTGACGAAATGAAAATAATACAATAGTATTCCTTTAACAATTTTTCTTGATAAACTGACAAAACAAATAGCAACTTTGCTGCTTGCTTTTATAAGATATGTAACTCTGCTTTTCAAAAAATAGTTAAAAACAAATCATGCCGCGACCCAAAATAACTATTTACACTGATGGTGCAGCCCGGGGAAATCCTGGACCGGGTGGATACGGAATTGTTCTGCTATCAGGAGAACACCGGAAAGAACTATCACAGGGCTACAAACATACCACCAACAACCGTATGGAATTGCTGGCGGTAATTGTTGCACTGGAATCGTTGAAAATTCCCGGAAGCGATGTTACAATTTATACCGATTCAAAATATGTTGCCGATGCTGTAACAAAAGGGTGGGTTTTTCAATGGGTTGCAAAAAGGTTTAAAGGCAAAAAGAATCAGGATTTATGGTTACGCTTTCTGGAAATTTATGAAAAGCATGTAGTGAAATTTGTTTGGGTAAAAGGCCATGCAGATAACCCTTTAAACGAACGATGCGACAAACTTGCCGTTGCCGCATCCATGCAACCCGATCTTCTTGAAGATACGGGTTATCAACCTTAATTTTTCGATTTATTTCTAATTAACCTGCTTTTAAACGCTGAATGGTTGACCTGCTCAATTTTTCTTCGGCGTACTGTTTTGTAATATGCAACGAATCTATCTTTTCGGATGGAGAGTAAAACATAGCTTCGTTCATAATGCTTTCGCAAATAGAACGCAAACCTCTGGCACCCAGTTTAAATTCAATTGCCTTATCTACAATATACTGTAAAGCCTCTTCATCAAATTTAAGTTCAATACCATCAATTTTAAACAGTTTCTGATATTGCTTAATTACTGAATTCTTGGGCTCTGTTAAAATTTGTCTCAGTGTTTCCTTGTCCAGAGGATTTAAATACGCTAAAACAGGCAAACGGCCAATAATCTCAGGAATCAATCCAAATGATTTTAAGTCTTGTGGCGCCACATACTGAAGAAGATTTTCCCGCTCAATGCGATCAATCTCTTTTGCAGCACTGTAACCAATAACTTTAGTATTTAACCTGCTGGCAATTTTTCTTTCAATTCCATCAAATGCCCCACCACACACAAACAAAATATTTTTCGTATCAACCGGAATCAGCTTTTGTTCCGGATGTTTTCTTCCGCCCTGCGGAGGTACATTTACAATTGAACCTTCCAGTAATTTTAAAAGTCCCTGTTGAACTCCTTCACCTGATACATCGCGGGTTATGGAAGGATTATCACTTTTTCTTGCAATCTTGTCTATCTCATCAACAAAAACAATTCCGCGTTCGGCCGCTTCCACGTTGTAATCTGCAGCCTGCAGCAAACGTGTTAAAAGGCTCTCAATATCTTCACCAACATACCCGGCTTCAGTTAACACGGTTGCATCAACAATGGTGAATGGAACATGCAACATTTTTGCAATCGTTCTGGCAAGTAAAGTTTTTCCTGTACCGGTTTCACCTACAAGGATAATGTTCGATTTTTCAATTTCAGTTTCGTCATCATCTACTGCCTGGGTTAACCTTTTATAATGATTATAAACCGAAACCGATAAAATCATTTTGGCGTGATCCTGCCCAATTACATACTGATCCAGGAACTCCTTAATTTCTTTTGGCTTTAAAAGCTTTACTCCATCCAGATCAAACTGGCTGTCCTTTTTTATTTCTTCCTGAATAATAGAATGGGCTTGCTCAGCACAGCGGTCACAAATATGACCATCAATCCCGGCAATTAATAAATTAACTTCCTTTTTCTCACGTCCACAAAACGAGCACTTATCCATTTTAAGCTTGCTAACCATTACTTTCTATCCCGTACCAAAATTTCGTCAATCATTCCGTACTTAACAGCTTCAGTAGAAGTCATCCAATAATCACGATCGGCATCTTTCTCAACCTGCTCCACTGTTTTTCCTGAATGCTCTGCAATAATTGCGTATAATTCGGTCTTTATTTTAAGAATTTCCCTTGCAGTAATTTCTATATCCGATGCTTGTCCTGATGCACCTCCCATAGGCTGGTGAATCATTATTCTTGAATGTTTTAATGCAGAACGCTTTCCTTTGGTTCCTGCAGTCAGCAGAACTGCTCCCATAGAAGCTGCCATTCCTGTACAAATAGTTGCTACATTGGCTGTAATATATTGCATCGTATCGTATATTCCCAGTCCTGCATATACAGAGCCACCAGGTGTATTAAAATAAATCTGAATATCTTTTGTTGGGTCTGTTGACTCCAGAAAAAGTAATTGGGCCTGAATAATATTGGCAACCGTATCGTCGATGGGAACCCCCAAAAAGATAATACGATCCATCATCAACCTGGAAAAAACATCCATAGAAGCTATGTTCAACTGGCGTTCTTCAATAATTGTTGGCGAAATATAATTTCCGTACGCTGAACTAAATCTATCTAAAGTTAAGCTACTTATTCCTGAATGCTTAATTGCATATTTTCTGAATTCGTCTTGATTCTTCATTTTATATAGGCCTTAAAAAAATAACTTTGTTATGTTCAAAATAAATAAACAATTAACAAAGTTATAAAAAAGTTGTTTGATGATTCCCTGAACAATAGATTATTCGGTCTGCATCTACCTTCCAGGTATCCTATTTCATTAATTCGTTAAATTCTTCCTGGCTTACTTCGCTTTCATGCAGCGTAACCTTGTCTTTAACTACTTCTATTACTTTATCTTCAAAAAGCTTCTTATAAATCCTTTCTTTTTCTTCCGGCTTTTCAAGAATTATTTTTGAAAATGATTCGATCTGCTCATCCGGAATATCAAAAATTCCGTATTGATTGTATTGAGCACGAGCCATTTGCTTAGCAAAATCCTCTGTTTCTTCAACAGTAACCTGCAACTCGTTTTCTTTAATAATTGAATCTTTAATGAGCTGCCATTTTAAGTCGCTGATAAAATAATCAAACTCATTTTCAATTTGCTCAACTGTTAATTCTTTGTTAACTGCAATTAACCAACGCTTCAAAAAAGCCTCAGGCAACTCTACAGCCGCTTTTTCAACCAATGTATCGCGGGTATCGATTGCAAATTTATGATCAGATGAATATTTTAAATTGGAAGCAAGATCTTCTTTTATTTTATTTCTGAAATCATCTTCCGTTTTAACTTCGGTATTTTCACCATATATTTTTTTGAAGAAGTCTTCGTTTAGTTCCGCCTTTTCAAATTTCAACACTTCGTTAATGGTGAATTTAAAACTGCTATTCAGTTCATGAGCCTGCTCATGGCTAATATTTAGCATATGACCAACTTCGTGACGGTTTTCATAAGCTTTTACCGGGTCAAAAACAACAACATCGTCTTTCTTTTTACCGACAAGCTCTTTCTTAATTTCCTCGTCTTTTATCAGGTCTATGGCAATAACTACATTTTTGGGTTGAATTCCTTCTGCAACTTCTTCCCCATTCTCATCTACTTCCACAAAGTCGCCTCTAACTGAACTGTCTTCTTTTACAACGTCATCCGGAATATTCTGCCCCAACTGTCTTGCAGCATTTTCTACCTGTTCATTAACCATTTCATCAGAAACAGCAATGTTGTAATAATTTATTTTGTTGTCTTTATCAAGCGAAATGTTGATTTCGGGAGCCAAAGCAATGTCAAAAGCAAATTCAAAACTTTCATCGGTTTCCCAATTAATTGCTTTTTGCTGCTCTTCATTCGGTAGAGGTTCTCCTAAAATATTTAGCTTTTCCTCAACAAGATATTCCGACAATTTTCTTGAAAGCAGTTTGTTTACTTCATCAACAAGAATCGCGGTTCCAAATCTTTTTTTAATTAATCCGGCAGGAACTTTACCAGGTCTAAACCCGGGTATTGCAGCTTTTTGTCGATATTCTTTTAATTGGTCGTTTACATTTTTTTCATAATCAGCTTTCTCAATACTCACCTTAAGTACTGCATTTACATTGTCGATGTTTTCCCTGGTAACGTTCATAGTGGTAAAAATTAATTACAATACCCTTTTGATAAAATAACCGCCAACACTTCTTACAAAAGAAGGTCGGCGGTTTTGTGCGGGCGAAGGGACTCGAACCCCCACGCCGTTTGGCACTAGATCCTAAGTCTAGCGCGTCTACCAATTCCGCCACGCCCGCAAATAGCGGCGCAAATGTAGTTATTTTTTTAAAATGGAAAAAATTTATTTAAAATATATCGAAATTATAACATTTACTTCCCCAAAAAAAAGATAGACAATCCTGAAGGATTAACACTCAATAATTTAGAACAAAATACCTGTTAAACTTAAATGATTTTAAACATGTTTTCTGGAAGAGAACATCTCATTTTAATTAATACATTCGATTTTTCATTAAAAACCAGGCAACAAAAAAATCGTTAAACCAACAATTATGCTAAAAATTAATCCTCACCTAACAAGGCATCTGGCAATTATTGTCTTCCTGCTTTTCACAAATCCGATTTTAAAAGCTGAAAATTTGCCCAACTTCAAGTTTGGAAAAATAAGTAAACAGGATCTTGAAATCTCAAAATGCGAAATAGACACATCTGCCCATGCTTTTTATATGTTTGATACAGCCATTTCAGAAATTGATTATAATACTTCCGTTGGTTTTCAAATACGATATAACCGGCATTGTGCAATAAAAATTCTCACAAAATCGGGATATGAATACGCTGATTTTAAAATTCCGGTTTATAAATCGTCAAACGGAGGTATGGAAGAACAGGTAACAAAAATCAAGGCTGTGACTTACAACATGGAAGGAGGAAAAATAAATGAAACTGCTTTAAATAAAAAAGACATATTCAAAGAAAGTGAGAATGAAAACTGGACTAATTTCAGTTTCACTCTGCCCAATGTTGTTGAAGGGTCGATTATAGAGGTGGAATACTCAATAACTTCGGACTTTTTGTGGAATCTGCCATCGTGGAATTTCCAACATGATATTCCTGTCAAATGGAGTATTCTTGAAGTTAAAATACCAGAATACTTTAATTATGCAAGAGAAATGAAAGGCTATATTCCATTATCATTTCATGAAACCCATACCGATAAAAAGCTCGTCAATTTTGTAATATCAAACAGAACTTCCAATGGGAATGTTGTTTCAAACGATTTTCAAAATAACCAGATAAATTTTGTAATGTATAATGAAATATTTGCCAGCCAAAATGTACCCGCTTTTAAAAAGGAACCTTACATTGATGCTATCGGGAATTATATTTCGACAATAACATTTGAATTGAAATCCACTAATTTTCCATCGGAAACAATTAAAAACTATACTACCACCTGGGAAGAAATTGCAAAAAAGTTAATGGATGATTCCCAATTCGGCGCTCAAATTAATGCTGTTGGAAGCGCAAAAGACATTGTTAGTGAGATGGGGCTACAGGGAATGAGTGAAAGCGAGAAAGCCGCTAAAATTTTTGATTACGTTAAAAGTTCAACAAAGTGGGACGGCAGATATTCAAAATACTGCGACAACGTAAAACAAGTTATCAAATCAGGAGTTGGAACAAGCGGAGAAATTAATTTTATGCTTATTAATTTACTGAATGCCGCCAATCTGGAAGCCCGTCCGCTTGTTTTGAAGACAAGATACTCCGGCCGTGTTCCATTTATTTATCCATCATTATCATCAATGGATTATGTTATAGCGGCAGTTATTACCGAAAGCGGAACCTTTCTGCTGGATGCAACAGAAAAAGAAATCCCATTTAATTTTTTACCAGAAAGATGTATCAATGAAAAAGGATTATTAATTCAAAAAGATGGTAAAATAAGCTGGATTGAATTAGCCGATAAAAATTATTCACGGGCAGTGGTTTCCGGCGAATGGTCGATACTTGAAAACGGTGAAATGAGCATGAACCTTAATAATAAAACTACCGGTCATTTTGCGTACCTACAAAGAAAGAGTCTGGACAAGAGTAAGGAAGAAATAATTAAAGATTTTGAGAAAGAAAACGAAGGATTTCTGGTTGAAGATTATGAAATAAACAACTTAAACAATTACCAGGAAATACTTATAGAAAGAATAAAAGGCTCTGCCAGCGAATTAGCAACTATGGCCGGTGACATGATTTATTTCAGTCCTTGTCTAAATGAGAAATACACCGAAAACCCTTTTAAAATTGAGGAACGTAAATATCCGGTCGATTTTGCTTACCCCTGGGAAAATAAAATCACATTTATATTTACAGTCCCCGAGAACTGGAAAGTAGAGAGTGTTCCTGAAAATATATCGATGAAAATGGAAAACGACGGTGGACGTTATACCTATGTCACCCAGCAAACAGGTGATAAACTAATCTTTAGTCAAACTTTCTCCATCTCAAAATCCATCTTTTTACCTGAAGAATACAAGGATCTCAAAGAATTCTTTAAACAGGTGGTTGCCAAACAACAGGAACAAATTATTCTTAAAAAAATCTAATGTAACCAACCCATGAGAATTGTAATTCTAATTTCGCTTATTCTTGCCATCTCCTTTGCAAAAGCAGAAAATACAGCTTTCAGCTCGTTGCAAATTGAAGATTCCCTGAAGCAAAATGCCAATGTAGTAATCCGATACGATAGCATTTCTTATCACTTAATAAACCCGGGTAAAGCCGAGATGAGAAGACACAAAGTAATTACAATTTTGAACAGTTACGGAGAAAAACATGCCGAGGTTCTTGTTTTTTACGACAGAAACAGCAAAGTCAATTCTTTTTCAGGAGAAATACTGGACGAAAAAGGCAACCGGATCAGAAAAATTAAAAAAGATGAAATAACCGATAATAGCCTGGTGGCAAGTTATACTCTTTTTCAGGACGACAGATACATTAGCTTCAACGCATTAAATACTTCATATCCTTATACAATTGTTGCTGATTATACCGTCACTTTTAACGGAATTGTCAGTATTGAGCGATGGCTCCCGATTCCAGACTACAAGGTTTCTGTAGAAAAATCGGTTTTCACTCTCATCGCCGATAATAATCAAATAGTAAATTTCAAACATGTTAATTTACCCGAAAACATTGAAAAAGAGACAATAGACAACAGAACAATTTATCATTGGAAAATTTCCAACCACAAAGCACTCGAGTCAGAACCTTTTTCTCCTTCCTATTTAAATATTGCTCCGGTTTTATGGAGTACCCCCGAAAAATTTCAGTATGAAGGAACCATGGGAGAATATAAAAGCTGGAAAAGCTTTGGAGATTGGGAATGGAAACTGGTTGACGGGAAACAGGATATTTCGGAAACATCGAAAAATGAGATTATTGAATTGACAAAGAACGCGTCTGAGGATAAAGAAAAGGCAAGTTTGATTTATAAATATTTTCAAAACAAAACCCGGTACGTGAGTATCCAGTTAGGAATTGGCGGATGGGAACCATTTCCTGCTTCCGTGGTAGATAAAGTAGGTTATGGCGACTGTAAAGCGCTGTCAAACTACATGGTATCACTGTTAAAAGTTGCAGGTATAAACTCGTTTTACGCCATAATTGGAAATGGAAACGCCATGATAAAATTCCCTGATTTCCCTTCCATGGGGCAAGCAAACCATGCAATAGTTTGTGTTCCTTTCTCCAATGATACCACATGGTTGGAATGCACCAGCCAGGAATACCCATTCGGATATATTGGTTTGGGGAACGACGACAGATATGCACTTTTAATTACAGAAAACGGAGGAAAACTGGTAAAAACTCCATCGTTAAAAAAAGAGAAAAACATACAAACCCGAAAAGCTACTGTTTTAATAGACGACCAGGGAAATGCAAATGCCATTGTTTCAACGGAATATTCCGGACTACAATTTGGCAACCGAAACTTTTTACTGACAGAAAGTAAAGAAGATCAAAAAAAGTGGTATCTAAAAAATCTTGATGTTAATACACCCGTTCTGAACTCATTTAAAATTCAACAACCAGAACAAAGTTTACCTGAAATTTCGGAGGAGTTACAAATGTTACTGCCCAAATATTCGACAATTACCGGAAATCGAATGTTTTTAAAACCCAACCTTTTAAATTCTTTTTCGAGGCCTCCGACAAAAACAAAAAAGCGCGAGTTTGAAATTGAAAGGAAATTTGCCTACTCCGATGTAGATTCTGTTATTTATCAAATACCGGATGGATTCACGGTGGAATCTACAATGGAAAATATTTCAATTGAAAATGAATTTGGCAAATACGCCAGCTCCATCCAGTTCAATGGTAATCAGCTAATTTATATTCGAAATATAGAGATGAACAAAGGAATCTGGCCTGCTGAAATGTACGACGAATTTCATTCGTTTTACACAAAAATCTGGAAATCGGATCAGGGAAAAGTAGTTTTTGTTAAAAATTAGGCGTTACTTCCACTCAACTACTGCACCGCGCTTTTCATTCTGCAATTCTAAAGGGATTGCTTCCCGAATTTCGCGCCACAACAGATTAATTAGTTTATGTTTGGCAAAATGGCGGGAGTAAACTAAACTAACTTCACGAAGAGGTTTAATATCAGTGAACGAGCGAACATTCGCCAACCGCTTTTCAGACATTCCGTTTTTAGCCAATTCCGGAATTAATGTCAGGCCGCCCTCTCTATCAACAATATTCATTAAAGTTTCCAACGATCCTGCTTCAAAATGAAATGGCAATTCACTATCGGTAGTTCCCAAAAAAGAGCACAAATTAATAACATGGTTTCGGAAACAATGTCCGTCGCTAAGCAACCAGATTTCAGGTGTTGCAATATCTTTTACCGTTATTTCTTTTTGACTATGCAGTTTATGGGAAGGATTGGTATAGATAAGCATTTCTTCATAAAACAAAGGCTTTTCATTTATCTTATCCTCTTTTAAAGGTGTTGCCAAAATTCCGACATCTATTAGATCTTTATTTAAAAGATTTACAATGTTTTCGGTAGTTTGCTCCACAACTTTTATAAAAATATTCGGATATTTCTTTTTATACTGCCCAATAAAAATAGGAAGCAAATAAGGAGCCATGGTAGGGATAATTCCAATCCGGATTAACCCGGAAACCTGGTTTTTATGATCTTTTACAATGTTATTGATTTCTTCTGATTGCTTTAACACAATCCGCGCCTGTTCAATTATACGCTGACCAACATCAGTAGGAATCAACGGATGTTTGCTGCGATCGAAGATAATGATCTCCAAATCTTCTTCGAGCTTTTTAATTTGCATTGACAGTGTTGGTTGAGTGATAAAACAGTTTTCGGCTGCTTTGCCAAAATGCCGGTATGTATCAACAGCAACAACATATTCCAGTTGTGTTAAAGTTATCATGGTGGTTGTTGATTTTAAAATTTAAATATAGAAACAATCTATGAAACGCTAACTGCTGGAACGTTAATTTTTGATTAACTAAATTCAGAATTCATTTAACAAACTGTTTTGACGGTACCATTCGAAAGAAGCCACGGACAGTGCATGTGAAACATTCATTGATTTACACCCTCCCGGCATGGGAATAAACAATTGCAAATTGCTCATTGCAACAATTTCATTTGGCAATCCATGCGATTCACTTCCTGCCAAAATAATGGCTTTTGGCGGCAACTTCCTTTTGAATATGCTTTCAGCACCAGTGCAGGTTTCTAGAGCCACCAGTTGAAATTCGGATTGAAGCAGATTTAAAAATTCTTCTTTTGTGTAAAAGCTCCAATCCATTTGTTCAAATGAAAAACCGGCAGTCTTTTTAATCTTTGCGTCCCTGAAATTTCTCTTTTCATTAATGAAGATTACCTTTTGAGCTCCGACATTGTGTGCCAGCCTTATTATCTGTCCAATATTTCCGGGATTGATGATTTCCCAAACTGCCAAAATTAACTTCACATCTTCAGGGAAAGGTTCTATTTTATTTGCATTAAAAAATGTTACAGCATCAGTATTCATTAATTCCAATTAATGGGTTTCAGGATAAAATAGTAATTTTACACAAAATTACAGAAAACAACACAAGTTGAATGATTTGAACTTGTTCTGTTTCTGCAAACAAAAAATCTGGAAAGAAGATGAAGCTTACAATTTATTTTGTTATGGCCGTTTTTACTTTTTCGATCGTTTCCTGCGGGCCAAGCGACGAAAATAAAGCCAGAGTTAAACTAACCCTGGCTAAAAATCTACTAGAAAAACAGGATACTACATTGGCTCTACTTCAGCTCGATAGTATCTCAAAATTATATCCGGAAGCGGTTTATTCGATTAATGCAGCAAAAAATATGG
>JAWKKP010000013.1:0-210183 GCA_041393215.1 Draconibacterium sp. | reverse complement strand
TTCATTCCGGAAATTTTGGGAACTACCGTGCCACTTCCTGCAACTTTAAATTCTTCCTCGCCTTTTTTACTAATTTTTGCAGAAAATGTCGCTGATTGAATACCCGGAACATCTGCTCCTAACGAAAGATCGCCCTTTATAATTACGCCTTCCTCTTCACTATAACTAACAGTTAATTTTCCATCCTCTACTTTCGGAATATCCAGATTTACAGTTCCGTTGATGCCAAACTTTTTATTCAGATAAGAAATTGTTACTTCGGCATCTCTTACACCTTTAACTGTACCTTCCTGAATTCCTATTTTGCCTTCAAAACTCCAGACATCATTTTCATAAGCAACTTTAACGGAGGCCGGATTAAACAGATCCGATTCAACATCAAATGAGCCCGACATGGCAAAGTTTCCGGAAGAATCAACTTTACCTTTTATCATGCCGGTTCCAACTTTATTTATTTCGAATGCTACTTCACCACCAATTCCCAAACCATTACTTCCCACCGAAATTTCGAGGCCGGAATTCAAAATTTTAAACGGCGAAGGCAAATTGAAATCGCCGGTATCAAACACCTTTCGCACCCTTACACCATCTTCATCCAGAACAATATCAATATCGGCTTTTTCAATTAACGAGATTGACGGTTTAATCTTTCCAATTGCAGAAATGCCTGTGTTTCCATCCAATCCGACCTGATTAATCTGAATCGGGCTGAGCCCCTTAAATTCAAGAGCATTGCTCAGCGCTTCGGCAACACTTGGTTTTGAAATATAACCGCCATATTGAACGGCATCGGTTCGTTTTATACTAAATGCAACATTATTTAATGGTTTTACCAAACCATATTTCTTTTGTTTGCCCTTGTTGAAATCGACTGAGCAAATAAGAACTCCATCTACATTTGAGCCGGAATCATAATGCACCTCCTTGATTAAGGTTGCTCCCGCCGCTGTTTTTCCAATATAAACAGGTTTGGTTAATACCTTCTTCTTTGCCTGACTTGCTTTTTCATCCCAGGGAATATCATTTTTTATACCTCCAATTGTACCACTGTAAATTGCCAGTTTATCTTCAGAGCCCCGCAAACCCAGTTTAGCTACTTCCTGTTCTTTTAAAGCATCTAAACCAGCCAATTGTTTTCCTTTTTGAATCTGTTCTAATTCCCAGGTCTTTTTACCACCTGAAACGCCCAATCCTTTCGATAATCCTTTACTTATCGTTAATGAATATTCTTTCCTTGCTTTATCTTCATCGGGTAAATTAGAAACTTTTGCTTTTTTAGCTTCTGTTAATATACTTCGAATGTTCTTTACCTTTTCATTCTTTATTTTAGAACCTGAAGAGCGGTTAGACGCCGACTCAAGCAACCACATGTTATTGATATCGTTTGCGCCACCAAGTTGCAATTCCACTTTATGATCGACATCATAAGTGAGGTATTTTCCTCCCGAATCCCAGAATGGCCGGAAAAGCCGCTGCTGAATTTGTGACAAATCGCCAAAAATAATTCCATCGCGTCCTTTTTTTGCCTTTTTCAGCTGAAAATAATAAATTCGCTGCCCTTCGTTAGTAACAAACTTTGGAGCTTTTTCATTATCAACTTTTTTGTCCAGATCGTTTTTAAATTTCTGAGCACCTTTATTCTGAAGTTCTTTCTGCCAAATGCTTACCTGATCATTGCTGCGCGTGGCACCTTCCATTTCGTCGGTTGCAGTTCCATCCTCTTCATTCGTAATTGCAGGTGTTACTTTAGGCAAAATGGTAAATGCAGCTGTTGGCCCAAATTTTTGTTTAAACGCAGGAACCTTCAACGTTGGAATCGTAATGTTTTTCTTGCTTGTATCAATCGAAGTTTCTTTTTTCTTGTTCTCGTAAAAAGTGACCGAGGACACAGCATCGGAACTTGTTGTGTCATCCGCTTTTTGGATTAACTTAGGTTGCACAGATGCCCCCTGCTGAATGGTATGAGTAAGTTCGTGAGCCAGCAGATGCTTTCCTTGATTACTATGGGTATTGTATTTTCCTTCATTAAAATAAATATCGTTTCCATGGGTGAAAGCCTGGGCACCCAGACTTTTATTCATTTGAACAGATTCCGGACCGGTGTGGATGCGGACATCGCTAAAATCGGCTCCGAAACCCGATTCCATTTCACTTTTTGCATCGTCAGGAAGAGGGGTTCCACTTACTTTCGATGAATTCAACAGGGATTCACCCCCTGAATCAACGGTAGAATTCTCATTTGATTTTGCCTGAATACTTTCCGTATTTTCATCGTCAGGGTCTTCGTTCTTTTGCAGAAAGCTTTTTTCCTGAACTGTTTCTTCATCTTCCTCCACTTCCAGGCTTTCTTCTTCCGCTTTTTGTACCTCAGCAGTTGAAAATTGAGTTTCCACCTTTGTGGGTTCCGTAGACTCTGACTGCTCACTTGATTTTGGTTGAACTTCTGAAATACTTTCTTCTGTTTCGCTTACTTCTTCTTCTTGCTTTTGATTTTTTTCATTCAAAAGCTGTATTAAATGTTCATTGCCGGAAGTATCACTCTTTTCTTCGTTTTTTGTCTGAACTTCTGAAATTTCTTTTTCCGATTCAACTGGTTCATCTTCCTTTTTTTGAATTTCTGTGGAAGTATCCAATTGTCCCTGAACATTTTCCAATTTAGCCTGAACATCAGCTTTATTTGATTCCGATTCATCAACTTCGGAATCATCGGCATTTGTTTGTACCAAAGTTGAAATACCTTCAAGCAATGGTTTTTCCTGAAAATTTTCTTCCGGTTCTTTCTCCGATTTTTGCTGAACATTAAGACTCGGAGTAAAAAACGAATCATTCTTATTTGAGGTGAAACCCTGAACTACTTTATCTGCAGCCTTATCGGCTTCAACTTCATATTTATCGCCCGGTTTCCCAACATTTAATTTCGGCTGAAAAAACAAATTATTGTTTGCAGCCTGAATCGCTGAAAATGTGCTATTTTTCTTTGTCCTTACTGCAAGCATATTCGTTAAGAAGTTGATTAAAATACGATGTTATTAACCGTTCTAACGGTAAATGCTCCAGCTTTTAAAACCACTACAGTTCCGGTTGGTGAAATGTAGAAATACTGAACAGTATTTGTAAAAAATCTTCCTGAAGCATCTGACTCACCATCTATTTTGTAACGATTCGGAATCACCCATTGAAATGTACCCTGCGAATAAGGTGAAGGTTCGTTATGAGTTGCGGCATGATCGGTCAACCCCGAATTATTATCATCAAAGGGCAAATAATCAGGATTTGGGTGATGCTCAAGATCAGAAGCCGGGAACTGCGTGTAAAAACCGGTAACATTGGTTGCCGGTCCCGGAACCTCCAGCCATTGTGTTCTTCCAAAGCTAACATTTAAAGGATGCACTGTTACATCTGTGATCATACATGCGCCGGCTGTTCCGGCTGCTATTGGTTCGTGCCGGTTAACTGTCATTGCAAGTGCTGAAGGTGCAATTACGGTCATCGTAACCGATGCTGAACCAGAAGGAGTAGTAAGGGTAATTTGAGGCGAAGCTGCTACTGCAGGAGCTTCCCAAACCACGTTTTGTCCGTTATTTAATCCAACAATTCTCCCTTCCGAGGCTGTCCAGGTTCCGGCTGTGTTAGCACTAAACCGAACATATTCACCAACACCAACAGTTGTTCGGTTCAAACTTGTATTTTCAGGTGCAAGTTTAATTACTTCCGGCGTAATTGAAGGTGCCACAGTGGCAGGAGGGCCTGTCGGTAAATCGGGCTGTCCATAAGAATATAATGCATCCAGCGACGACATGGTTGAGCTATCAACAACTCCGGTCTCCGGTAGTGACGAAGAACGCTGAAAGTCAGTAAGCGCTCCACGGGTTTCACTTCCAAAGATTCCATCAACGCCAAATTGAGGTAATGGAAATCCTGCATCAACCAATGCTTGTTGAATCTTGGTGACTGCTGCTCCGCTACTTCCAAATCCCAAAGTACGTTCACCGTCGAAACAAGCCTCTAAAACTAAATCACCCATAAATCTGTCCGATTCCAGATCACTCCCGTCACCAATCGTAAATTGAAGTTGTTGTGCTATTTTTCCGGTCTGCTGAATTGTATGGGTAAGTTCGTGAGCCAAAAGGTGTTTCCCATCTTTTGTACCCGGATTATATCTGCCTTTGTTAAAGAAAATATCGTTTCCATGCGTGAAAGCCTGAGCTCCCATTTCTTTGGTCAATTGGGCAGCTTTTGTATCGGTATGGATATTTACGTTACTAAAGTTGGCTCCAAAACTGTTTTCCATAAACCGGCTGGTTTGCCTGTCCATTTTCTGTCCATTTCCTTTTTCGCTTTTTATCCGGGTTTCTACCGAATTATTAACGGTTGGAGAACCAGAGCCTTTTCGCTGTTCCGTTTTTGCCTGCACCATTTCGTCCTCTTCCTCCTGCCTTTGAATGGCTCCAATTTGTGCCATTTCTTCTTCCTCATCATCACGTTTTGCGGCACCAGCTATCGGCATTTCTTCCTCCTCTTCTTTGGGTTGACCTGCTTTTGCCTGAAGTTCTTCCTCCTCTTCTTCTTTCATTTGCAAAGCGCCATCCTGAGCTATTTCTTCTTCCTCTGGTTGTTTTTGTACTGTTTTTCCCTGCAACTCTTCTTCCTCTTCCGGCTGTTTTTGCACATATGGAGTAATTCCTTCAACTAAAGGCTTTTCCTGCAAACTATTTTTTGGAAGACCGTTTGGTGCACTACTTCTGTTTGTATTGAAAAAGTTTTGATTCAAAAACGATTCGTTTACAACTTTGTCGGCTACACTATCCGCTTCTCTTTCATAACGATCGTTAGGAGCGCCAACATCCAGCTTTGTTTGAACATCAAAAAAACCAGCACTTTTATCGCCACCAAAAAACGATGAACGCCTTTTGTTTTTACTTCTGTATCGTCTGACAAATTTATTCATAGCATTTACCAATCAACCATTAACAAATCTTTCTTCCAGGGCAATTTTATAACTGAAATATTCCAGCTTAATTTTTCGAGTAAAATATCCTGTGGTTTACGCTCCACAAGCAATTTGCATTTTCCATTCTTTACAATAAGTTTTCCTTCCCTTTGAATAAAAAGTTCTCTCAATCCACTGGGCGAAGTGCTTTTTAATGCAGGCCAGTTTTTTATCGTCGCACTTAAAAGATTATCTGTTTCTGCTTTTATTTCGGTGGTTAGCACACTATTTTTTGACAATGTTTTGTTCAGCGGAATGCCGCATAAAAATTTTTCAAAAACCAAACTGCTTTCAAATACATTTTCATTTGCGGTTGCCAGATAGTGAAGTGACTGAACAGCTAACAATTTTCTATTTTCAATCATCTGATCTTGTTGATTGAGGATGCCCAGTTCAAGAAAAAAATATTTCAGAAATGGATGTAAAATAATTAGCCCTGCATTGCTAACTGAAACTTCGTTTATTCCTGACTCAAAAAAACCATCTTTTGTAATTTGTCTTTTTACAATCTCCGTGTGGTTCGATAACATTTCCTCTTTCAACCAGCTTTTCGTTCCATTTTTGGAACCATTAAGTGAATTGCCATTTATTAATCTTTTGGGTACAGAAACAGCATCTTTGGGATTTACAAATTCTGAAATTGCTTTGTTCGAATAAGCATTGCCGAATTTCAATTTCCCAATATATTTCCTAAAGGAATTTAACGAGAAAACAGTTTCGTCCGTTTGTGAAACCGACAGATGATTGATTAATTCCAGTAAAGTTTTTTCGCCTGATGTTTGACCAGTTTTCAGAGAAAGCTCAATTAAAAATTTTAAAAACAGATTTCTTTCTTCGATGGAAAGTAATTTTATTAGTGCCAAAGTTTCATTTTTAAGTGTTCGTAATGAGGAACTTACTTCACTTAAAAGAATAATGATAATCTCATCTGGAAACTGGCTAACAAAACGAAGAATAATTTCTTCGCTTATCACTAAAACAGAACTTAACCTTTTTGTGAAACTGTTCCGTAAGATTGTTTCCTTCCATTTTTCCGGTTTTGAAATTTCTGCCAAATATTCTTCCTTGCCAAACCAGGGTAAATAACCCTTTTCAAGAAAATGAAAAAAAGAAGCTTCCATACTATCTTCAACTGATAGCTTAGTGGCTGACTGAGGTAATTTATTCTTAGTTTTCGATTTAAATTCTTTTATCTCGGCTGCAAAATTCTTTTTAAAACTTGTTTCAATTCCAGATTTAATCTCTTCAGTATTATTCCATTTTTTTATTTGAAGATCAATCTTCATGTTTTCAAACCGGATTATTTCATTACCTGCATCAAACGAATCAAACAGTTTTTCGATAAGAGGAAAAATCTCATCTCTAAAAAACGCACTAATATTATTCTTAATGAAATATCCTTTTTCGGCACTTTTGGTGTTTACATCAACAAATACCTTTTCAATAATATGTTTTGTTTCACTCAAAATTAAATTAATTTACCACCAATTATTTTTTTCAAATGATCAACCAAAATCGGAATATCAGAAACTTTTACTGAAAATGATTTTATAAACGACTTTAAACTATCGGGCAGAACAACTCCAATTTCTTTCAAGATTTGCAGAATCTGGATAATTTGCTCTAAAATCCGCTGAAGTACATCGCCCGAAGCTTTAATGGTTTCGGCACTTTGACATGCCAGAACATTATAATACAGCTTTAATTGAAGTGCAAATAATTCAACTAACCGTGTAAACTCTTCTTTATTTCCATTCGGGCCAACTTTCCTGATTAAATCTGACGTTTGCAATAAAATTTTCAAAAATGTGGTCAACTCGTTATTATGGGCACCTGCCAGATATTTATCAATATCATTTAAAACTCCATTCGGGAATAACCTGCTTCCTCCATATAAACCTGAAGTAGCTTGCCAAATCGGGTTTACAATATCTGAATCCATATTCAGGTTTGCCAACGATCTGAAGTCAAGTAAAATCGCAGCTTTTGTTTCATCCATACAATTATCAACCGGTTCTGTTGAATCATTAAATTTGGTTTCAAAAGTTACCGGCCTCGATGTTGCTGAACCACATACTTCTGCCCCTCTGGCTTCCAGAACCACGGTCCATACTCCTGGAGAATTCGGACCAAGATTGATAATTAACGGAGCGTTGCCTGTTGTTTCCTGCTTTTCTTCATTGATAGTCCAGGTAAAGCTTGTGGCATTTAGCGATGAATTTGTCAATACCAGTTGATTTCCAACCTGTTCTCCGGTAAACCTGGCGACCGGTGCAGGGCGAACTGTAACCACCAGTCCGGAAACTTCGCCATTTAAAGTAAACGAAATTTGCCCCAGTGTGGCAGCCGCCGGTGTGAAAACAAATCCATTATCGGTTCTGGTTACTCCCGGCCCTTCAATCTTAACATCAGCTCCGGCAGGCGTTACAATAAAAGAATAACTTTCTTTATCGCTCCCGCAGAACTCATTTTTATCGAGAGAAATCTGAGGTTCTTCAGTCTTTGTTTCAAAAGTTTGAACCGCACTGGTATTGCTTCCACAAACTTCATTTCCGATTGCAGTGAGCTGAACCACCCAAACTCTTGGAGAATTTGCATTTAGTTCAATTACAAATGGCTCCATATTGTCTTGCTTTTCCTCTTTTTCATTAATGAGCCAGATAAATGAAGTTGCGTTAACTGAAGTATTTGTAAGAATAAGTTGTTTCTCAATCTGTCTTCCGGTAAACTTGGCAAGCGGCGCGGCAAAAACACTTGCTATAATACCGGAAGGTTGTCCGTTCAATAAAAATTCAAACTCACCGGCACCGGCTGTGGATGGCGAAAAAGAAAAACCGTTTGCTGTTTTAAGCACACCCTTCCCTTCAATTTTCACTTCGGTACCTTGTGGCGTTACTAAAAACGGATAGTTTTCTTTATCATTTTCACAGAATTCCGTTTTGTCAAGCGCAATTCGGGTTTCTTCAACTTTAAATTCAATATCATGTTCAACCGTTGAATGGCAAATTCCATTTGCGGCTGTAACCGTTAACGACACAGTTACCTTGTTTTTATCGTTTACCGGCAAAACATAATCATGTCTGGGATTCATTTCGGTTGACATGCTATCATCGCCAAAACTCCATAAAAATGAAGCTCCTTTCAAATCTCCGGTGGGTTGAAATAAGAACGAAGTTTGTGATGTTGGTGATTCAGGAACCGCAAAATCGAACTGAACACCACGGTAAACCGTCAGCTGACAATTAGTAATCTGGTCGTTTACAGTAAAATGAATGGGTTTGCCCAACATTTCATTGGGGAATGTCTCCGGATCGAGGCTCAATTTAACTCCGTCAATGGTCAACCCGTCAATCTCGACATCGGCTTTAATCACACCGTCGACAGGCGTAACTTCAAACAAAAGCGGGCTTGAATCATTACCCAAACAGAATTCATCTTTTTCCAAACGAAGCGAAACAGGTGTTTTCTGTATAATGAAATTAACAGGCGCACAATCAGAGCAACACATGTACGGCAAGCAAAAATCGGCAACTACCGTGTTATTGGGAATATCAGTAGTTTGCGCTGAATTTGCTGCAGCTGCTTCCCTTCCAATTTTTTCCTTAGCGGTTTCTTGCGCTCCTTTTACCGCCGCCGATTCCCTGGTCTTTGAAATAATTTCCAGAAACCTTTTTTCAAGATCAGAGCTTGATTTACTTTCATTTAAAAACGTCAGTTGCTCCTCAAGGGCAACATCGGCAACCGCTGAATCAGATCTTGATTTATTCAGATAAACCAGTATGAAAGTACCTCCTGGCTCCACACCAGCTTTATGTTCCAACCCCGGATGTTTTTCCACAAATTTTGAAAGCTGAAGCCGAACCAAAATACTTTCTTTTCTATTACTTATCTCTTCGAGCAGGGTTTCCAGTTTCTTTCCTGAACAACACACCGTTGAAAGCTGGTTAATAAGAAGCCCGATAAAGGCTTTTAAACCGTCGGCCAGTTTTGTTGAATTATAACCTGCTTTTAATCTTTTCACCAAGGCGCACAAATCGCTTAACGATAACTTGTAATCTCTTACGCGCACCGAATCAACCAGCACCAATGAATCCGGCATTCTTTGTGAGAGCACATGTGTATAAGCCATTAATTCTACTGACTTGTCAACTACAAAAGCTTTCAATTCCGGTTCCTGATTCCATGCTTCGGTATTCACTTTTAACTCCAGATTTTTCCTGGCCGAAGCAATAATATCATTCACCGAACCACCTTTGTTCGCATCGATAGCCTTTTTCATTTCCAAACCAAGCGCATCTTCGCTGGTATTCATGTTATCGGCTACCACATTTACAACTTTGAAGTTTGTCCGAATAGTTGGCTGAACAGTTTCTTTAGCCGTTATTTTTTCAGCTTTTTCAGTATTTTCAATGTTGGTTCTGATTGACCCCCTAGAAAAGTTTTCTGAATCATTCAGCAGTTCTAATTGACTTCGTTTTATTTCCAACTCAGGCTCCCGTTTGTTTGCTCCCGGAACCGCAGTACTGAAACTGGAGAAAAAATCGGCAACTTCGGCAAGAATGCAATTTTGCTCTGCGGTCCAGGCCTTCAGAAGTACCTGCAAATCTTCAAATTCACACTCGTAGTCATCAATATTCAAATTTGATGTATTAATATTTACAGAAAGCGCCTTAACATCAAATGCCAAACCATTGGCCGTTTTCAGGGTATCAAGTTCTTCCAGAACTTTCTGATAATCTTTTCCCTGGTGGCCTTCAATCCGGTAAAAATCAAAAGTATCGATATTGTATTTTAGCGGCTGCTGATATTTTAAAGCAGGCGCCAACAACGAAGTGTGATAACATAAATGATAGTTGTACCGGTAACTCCTGGTTTTTGAACTATCCCAGTTTCTTAACAAGCTTTCCTGGATATTATAGTAAAACGGAATTGAACGGTGCGTAAGTTCAGGCAACTTGTTCGACGGTGTAATTTTGGTTTCGCCAACCGAAGTTTGAAAGCGGGTAATCAGGTCAAAAAGGCGGAAAGTAAGACTTCTGCATTTTTCAATGGTTTCTGTGCCACAATCCAATGCAGGGGATTTATAAAACTTGTGTCTGTAGTGTTTTATGTCGTTATTTATTTCGCTAATGCAGCCCAGCATTAAATGTTTAGGAAATGCATTGATATCGGGATTACAAATGGTCCTCAATTCCAATAATAAGGATTTGATTTCGTCATAAGTATCGACTAAATCTTTTACAAAATCGTACCTGTATTGAATGTCAAACGGAACATTGTACGCCGAAAAATTCAGTATCTGGTTTAGTTTGCTTTTATACGAATTTAAGTTTGATGCCGAAATATTCAGGTTGAGAAGATCGCCAAATGATTGCACCAATTTTGTAATTCCTGTTGAAAGTTGTGAAACAAAACTATTTCCAAAAATAGCGCTGTAATACAACTTTTTTAGTTCGGGATAGTTTGCAGAATTTGTCGAATTCAAAATTGCACGGGCTACAGCAATTTCCGGCAACGCGATAATATCATCGGCATAATTGTAACCTGAATAAATTGAATCGAGCCCGGCAATGTACGCCGCATCAGCTTTTGATACCAACAAAACACGAAGCCTGGCAACCTGCTCAATTCCCTGATTATCACAATCGATGGCGGTACACAAATCACCTTCTTTGGCATACGATTCCAGGTACAACAACACAACCATTTCCTGAAGACCGGAGAAAGTACCAAGTTCCTGTTCATCATCTGTTTTTTGTGGCAGAATTTCCCAAAGATCAAACGGAACAAGCTTTTCATTTCCATCTTCAATTACTTTCTTTCTGAAAAAACTGTAATTGGTTTTATTGTCTTCAAACTTTTTGTAATGCGTATATTTTATCTGCGACAAATCAATTGATTTCAACGATGATTCAGGAATATCGGACCTCAGTTTAATCAAATCGCCATCGGTTGTGATTCCCGTTCCCTGCGAAACAGTTATCGAATTGTCGGAAGCATTAAAACTCAACTGAAAACCGCAAACGATTCCAACGCCGGTAAGGAATACCCGCGACATTCGATCCTGATCTTCGAAATAGTTAATGAATTCATTCAGTTGGTCTTTTGTCAAAACCTGGTTATCGACAAACGTATGATACTTGGTAGTAATTTCGGTTAATTTTGTTGCCATAGCTCTTTTGGTTAAATGTTTCCAATGTTGGTGCGTCCCAATATAATTCTGCCTTCCAACACATCTTCATCATTATCGCAATCAATCAATCTACCTTCGGGGTAAATCGAGTTTAATTCTGTTAGTATTTTTATAAAGTCTTTAAGTTTGGTTTCGTTCTGCCCCTGTCCCAAATTTGTTTTGGAAAGCAGGAACTGTTTGTAGGCTTTCTCGAAAATGAGCATTTGATTTTCATCATCCTTCACATCGTTTTTCCGATACCCAATCCAGCAAATACGGGCAAGAACATGTGCCGGAATTTCCTTACGAATCAGCTCTTCCATAAAAGTCCGGAAATCAGGATTTTCAAACCGATATGTCCAGCCTGGAAGAACAACGGTAATGCGGTACGAATATGGATCAACCGGCTCGCAACTTTCACAGTTTTCGGTGCAAATGGGCATAAACTGCTCCAGCGGCACGCTGTTTTGGGTAATATCAGGCCGAAGTAAAATATGCTCAATCAAAAACATTCCTTCTTCCGTAAAAACCTCAATGAAGAAATCGATAAGATCCACCAGCGATTTTTTGAATGTTTCCAGCGTTGAGAAATACAAGTACTGACGTGCAATAATATAATCGGTACTGTAATCCGGTTCTTCTTTGTTAATTACATCGAAAGAATATTTCCCCATATCAGAAATTCGGACATAGAAATTTCCAATTTCCATATTATCAAGAATCGGAGATTCAAACGCGGCATCAATTGTATCCTGCGATGTTTCTATTATTTTCAGGATAACAAGGTAAAGTTCGTTTTCAGCGTAATTTGGAGTTGGATAATCTGTGGTAGCCGATAAAATAATATTGTTGTCGATATCGCGAACTCTCCAGCGGTAAACTTTGTTTCCGTCGGAATCGAGTAAATCATAAATCTCAACAAAAGAATCCGACAAATTTCGGCGCTTAAAATTCTTCATTCCTGCCAGTCGCGCAATTCGTTTCTGCACACCAGCCACATTATCGGTATTCCAAAGGTTGGAAGCCGGCTGTTTAAAATAATTAAATGCCAATCCTCGCTGACTGCTGGTGATATTATAATCTTTCAGAAATTTTTCCTTTGAAAGAAGAATTGCCTTATTTGCGTATTCACCGTACAATTCTTTCATCAAAAAAGCATAATCACTGAAACGCTCTGCAAAACGGGCAATTAAGTGATCAAGCAAAATATTTTTTCTGCTCACATTGTCATCCAGCCCGGAAAGTAGTTTTTTCGTAAGTTCTTCGGGTGTTTTATTTGAATAATCGGGAAAGATTTCATTGATTCCGCGAATATCTTCAACTGCCTGGGTGAAATAGGTTTTCTTTAACTGGTTATCCACCGACAGCAAGTCTTTCACTTTTCCTAAATGCGCAAAATAACTTGCCAGAACCTGGTCGAAAAACAGCAAATACGCCTTTAACTGTTTCGCCTGCGATTTCCGTTCTGTTGTTTCTTTTGTTATAATTCCCACCTGTGTGATTCCATAAGTATCCGGAAAATCATTTTGAATTGTTGTTGTTTCATTCGTGTTTAAATAAGCGCCGGAGGGAACTTTTATTTCTTTATCGACTTTGGCCAGTTTTTGTTCCTCTTTTTCTGCAGCCTCCATTTCATCCAGATACTTCTGAACTTTCTTTTTGTTGATGTTTAACGGAAGAACACCTTTGAAATAACTGTAAGCACTGTCTTTACAACGAACCGGCTTTTTTCCTTCTTCAATACAAATCAACCATTCATCTGCATCATCATCCGGATTTTTGCAATCGGTAATCGAAATTTCTTTTATGAATTTCACGCCTTCAATTTCCATGATAATGTGCATAATATCGGAAAGCCGGACCTCTGTTCTTAAGGTCGTAGCCTCAAGTTCAGCCGGATCAATAAAACCATTTTCCAGAACCGGGCCTTCAAAGATTTCGTCGGAAGTGTACCCTTTTTCAAACATTTGCTTTAACGAATAGAAATGAATGTTTGGTGAAAAATAGTTGTCGATGGCCCGAATAATTTTTGCGTGAATCAGTTCCTCATCGGCAAAGGGCTCAACATCAATATTTGCACAAACCGAAATCGGATGGGTTTCTACCTTTGAAATATCGGCCAAATCTTCGCAAAGATTTCGGTTGGCCTGATATTTTTTTGTGATCGCCTTTTTGAGCTTGTTAAAATCATCTTCCGAAATATCTTCATCATCGCAATCCACAATAAGCGAATACAAACCCTGCAATTCAAAATCGCGTTTCAGGTTTTCATTTACGCTTGCAAAATCATCAGGATTATAGGAAAGTTTATCGTGTTTACAATCGACATAAACCTTTTTGACATATTTTTTGAGCCAGCAATTTTTAACGCCTTCAATATCGATAAACAATTTTCTGTAATCAGCACCATTAACCGGTTTCGATGTTAAAATATCCGAGGCTTTAAAAAACTGTTCTTCAATAGTCTGTGCGGTTCCATCTTGGGGGCTCAGCAGATTTTCGATCGGCATTTCAATGCGCGATCCCAAATCGGTAATGGCATAGCACAACATTTCAAGAATCGTAATTCCCGGATCGTGCTCATTGTAATCGGTCCACAAATTACCTGAAATCTGTTCGATATATTCCAAACCTGCCTTTCTCAAAAACGAATAATCCAAATCGTTTTCAGAAGCTACATTTTTAGGAATACTTTTGTATTTGTCTATTTCTGACATGTTTCCGGAATTTCAGAATTTGTTTTACATTCATTTATATTGGTTTTCACATCATGATCTTTTGCCGACACAAGAATAGAAAGCGGGCTGGATGGAACAGCCATTTTTTCCTCAGTGAAATCGGTTGCTCCGGCCAGTCGTTTGAATAATTTTACATTCTCAATAAAATCTACGTATTCCAGGTTTTCGACATAATTAATCAGTACACTTTTGTAAAGCGAAACTCCAAAATCGATACTTAACGACTGGTCAAAAGCCCATGGTGACAATAATTTGGTAATGTCGGACTTTAAAACTTTTGTGTAGAAATTTTCATCGAAACCTTTATAGAACTTGGCGTTTAATTCCACCATAATTTCTTCGTAATCAGGATTAACCACCACTGCATTAACATGAAAAGTATTCAACTGATTTACGAAATCCTGAATCGCATTTAGCTTTGCTTTGCTTACCCGCGGCTGGTAAATATCGAAAACATTCTTGTTTGCGATATCCGGAATTACCACAATTAAAACATTTCCGGGCGAAAGATAACGGGTGGTTTTAATCCCGTTCTTCGTCTCTGTTTTTGTATGATTTAAACATTTCACTTTATGAATTTCCGGGAATTCCTGAAGAATTAAATTCTCGTAATCCCAAATGGTAATTGCACGGTTTTTATGGCGCAGGCGTTCACTTACCCGGCGATAATAAGCCGCATCCGATTCAACAGGTTTACCTCCAAACGTATTAAACGGCTGCGAAATGCCTTTCACCGTTGGTACGCGAACAACCAGTTTTGAGATGGAACCTGCAGGCAAACCATTTTCCAGATGCGAAAGTTCATTTCCATTATTGCTGAATTCAGCTAAAACCGCCTGCGAAAGAACATCAAGCACTTTGCAAACTACATCGTAATTCTTGTGAATTTTTGCTTTCAGCCAAACCAACCCTGAAGGCAGCCGTGTGTTATCCTGCGTTGTTTCGCGTGGCATGGCAATTTTCACAATTCCCGATTTCAGGAAATTATCGGTTTCGTTGGAAATTATAAAGTTCGAATCCAGCGACTTCCATTCGTTTTGTGCCAGCACCGACCACTCCACTTTTTGCTTCCCTGTGAACGATTCAGCCAAAGGATTTTCGCTGCCTTCCAAAACCTGAATCAACAAAGCAACCGACTGCAATTGTTTTACGTTTTCCAACCCGATGTACAATTCTCCTCCTTTACAATACATTGGAATTAACCACGCCGGAATAGTATCAGTTGGTTTTGCAGCCGGGAATAGAAAACCTGTTTTTTCTTTTAAATACGGGTGCTCTTCCGATTGCCCAAACGGATGCTCGTGAAATAAAACAACATCGTTTTTCTTATATTTTTCTTCCGTGCGATCCAGCAAAATATGACTGGTCGCATTGTAATCGAGCGTAATTTTTTCGACAAGCGGAGTGTAAGGTTCGTTTGGAATTAGGGTATCATCTTCTTCGCTGCTAAACGCCAAAGCATAAATGCGTGGAAAAAGCTCGTGTAAAAACGATTGGTTCAATGAAATCCGCGCCGGGCCGTTTTTATCGGGTTCGTAGTTAATATTGTCAATTTTGAAGTTCAGCTTAAATCCGTCGCCATCGATTTCAAACAAAGGAATGTTGGTGAGTGCATCAACCCATTCTTCTTTATCCTGAATTTCAACATCGGCTTTAAAGTATTCGTTTCCGGTTACAATTAAATTGGATGGTGATTGATTAATTCCTGAATAGATAATATTTGACAAGATATTTTTAGTGGTCAGCGTTTCCTCAATTTTTGCCTCAAAATCAACAATATTGAACATTCCACCTAAAAACACATTGGAACTCGCCTGATACTGATAATCTTTCCTGTATGCAAAATACAAATTTTCAAAAGCCTCAACCGTTCCGTCCGACGAAGCTTCCGGCGTATTTTTCCACTCAATATCAACCGTAAAATCGTCCCAGTTTTTTTTGAACATTTCGGGATAATTAATGTAGAAATTGGACTTCTTTACAGGTTGCGTTCCAAACGGATAAAATGGCTTTGCTGCATTTAAAACGCCAAAATCGCTTTCCAGCAAAAGGCTTTTTACATCTTTTACATTTACTTTTACCGTCAGGTCTTTGATATCTTTCTCAATTAGTTCCCGATATAAAGCAACTCCGGCCTGATTTTCGGTCTTGATTAAAAACCGGCAAACCGGCAATAGAGTATTATAACTTTCTCCATGAATTTTTGAATAGTATCTTACAATTGCTTTTTCTTCCTTTGGAACCTGAAAAACAAAGGAAAGTTTTTTATTACCTGCTCCCTGCCCGGAAGAGAAAGTAGTGCCGTCGCCTATTTGAATTTCGGGAAGGATTTTAAAGGGACCTAACCATCCTTTCTCTCCGGTACAGTATACCTCCATGTTTTCATGGAGCGTTTGAGCAGTAATATTATTTAAACCTGAAGAAAACTCTACGGTAAGCATCAGGTTTCTCTCACCCTCCTGAAGCTCGAGAATTTCTGAGGAAAGTGCAAATCCTAACTTGGCATTTGGCAACTCAGGATACTCCGGCGCTTTTGATTGAGCGCCCCCGCTTGTTTCTTCGAAATATCCAAAAGGCCACCATTTCGCCTCTCCGTCAGGGAAATCAGCTCCAATTCCGTCATAAGAATTTGCAGCGTCGGCGGCTTTAATTTTATTATTTGTATGGTCAACATAAATACTTTTCAGCTGACTAACTTTTATTTTATTGGCAATTAATTCTTCCGTTGTTTCATAATTTAATTTCTTGCCGGTAGCATCTTTTCCACCATCTGCTTTGGTACCTTCTGAGATTCTTTCATCAACAGCATTTTTCGCCAGTTCAAAAATCAGGTGCGCTTTGTCGGCAGTAGCAGGCAATTTTTGAATATTCAAAATTTCGCTGTAATAAAAATCGAGATGCCGTTTTGTAAGTTTGTTAAATCGGTTTTTTGAAAGATCGAGAAGTTTTACAAAGCTTACATAAAGTGCAAGGTGTGGAGTAATATTATTTGATACTTCTGTTTGTTTTAGAAACTCTTCCAGTTGAGCTTCCGATTTAAAAAACTCTTTCCAGGTTCCCTTTGGATAAACCGAATCGGAAACATCAAAATAATTCAGGTGCTTTGCAAAATTGTACGCAAACTGCATCCATTCTTTTAAACCGAAATCGTTTAATTTTACCGAATCGGGCTTTAAAGCATCAATGTACCGCTGTTGCTGTTTTGTTCCTTCTCTTGCAATTAATATGTCTTTACCGCAGTTCGCCATAAATTTCTTTTTTACAACTCGTTACCTTCCTGCTTATAATACGGATAAACCATATTTCTCCGGGAATTAGTCGATCTAATTGTATAATCAATATTTATCAGTAAAATTCCTTCCAGTTCATTGGTTGGATCAATCATAATTTTGTTCACATCAATCCGGGGCTCGTAATACAGAATTGCAGTTTTAATCAATTCAATCACGTAGGTTTTTATGGTCAGATTCAGGGCTTCAAAAACCAAATCATCGAGGTTGCAACCATAATCAGGTAGCATAATTCGTTCGCCCAGCCGCGTTGACAATAATATTTCGAGGCTGCTCTTAATGTCGGCTTCCATTTCCAGCATTTTCACTTCCTTGGTTATTTTGCTGAATTCAGGAGGAAAACTCCAACCTCTTCCTAAAAAAGCTTTGTTTGCTTCCATAATTTTACTTTTAATCTCCAATTAAAACTGAGGGACAACCCGCTACAATTGTTCCGCCATGTGCTGTTGAATCTCCCATCCGTGCTGCTGGTTTTCCTCCAATCATTACGGTTGAGGATCCTTTAATAATTGTATCCGGCGGACCGGTACAGGTTGCCATGTCTCCCACCCTGGCGGCAGGCATTCCTGCAATTAAAACCGTTGGTTCTCCGGGAGGTAAAATTGGCCCTCCAACATGAGGAACTGTCCCTGTCACCATCGGACAAGTATGCATATCTGTTATTCGTGCTGCTGCTCCCATTTTAATTAATTTGAACCAGTGACCCTTTTAATTTTGCTACCGCGCTTGTTGAAACTTCAGCACCGGCAGAACCCTCTGCTTTAAACTCTGCATTCGCTGAAATTGAAACATTAGTGCCTTCAATCTCAACATCACCTGACGCTTTTATCGAAATCTTTCCGGCTGATTCCATTGAAATACCATCCGAATTCAACGTAACGATATTTGAATTTTCATCTTCAATTTGAATAACGCCCTGATCTTCGTCTACTGTAATTTTTTTCCCTGCCGGAGTTTCCAAAACCACCGATTTTTTATCGTCGTTGAAAATGAATTTCATCTTGCTTCGCGTAACAAAGCCTTTTTCATGATTATCGTCGCTGGCAGTGATTGGCGCCGGTTTTGCACTGGAATGCAACATTCCGAGAACTACGGCATCGTTTGGATCTTCGTTGATAAACCCAACAATAACTTCGTCTCCGATTTCCGGCCGAAAATACGCACCACGGCTATCTCCGGCATCTAAGGATGAAACACGACACCAAATTCCCTGTTCCTGATTGTCGATGATTGGAATTTGAACCAGAATGCGATCTTCTCCATCCGGATCATCCTGAAGTTGACTAACAACACCGATTTGCAATCCGCCAATGGCAGGTAACAATCCTGCAGCCGGCCGGGCTTCCAGTTCAAAAGTTTCGGAAAACCATTCCGGATCTAATCCAAATTGGGCATCAACGGTCCAGTTTCCTTCGGTAATGCTGTGC
The DNA here is from genome assembly GCA_041393215.1 of Draconibacterium sp. GTDB lineage: Bacteria > Bacteroidota > Bacteroidia > Bacteroidales > Prolixibacteraceae > Draconibacterium. Next base: position 191,566 of record JAWKKP010000013.1, on the reverse strand, counting down.
CTTATTCCGGTGATGTAAGCTTTCCCGTTAAACCGATCGCCTACGCCTTCGAGTTTAATAACCGTGTTTGGTTTTGCAGCCGGAATTCCCTGGAATTTCATCCTTCCACGAACTTTTGCCAATTGCTGAAACAGCCATTTTGCATCGGCCCAATCCTGCAATTCGGTAACGGTTAAATCGCCACCATGCTTCAGAATGAGATTATCCAAACCAACAATGCCCGCTAAATCACCCGATGAAATATTTCCAATAATTGCAACTCCCGGATCATTTGCTTCAGATTCGAGCAATTCCTGGTCGGCATGATTCCAACTGTAGGAAGTTACTTTACTGATTTGATGACGGGCGTCAATTTCAGAATCGAAATCCAGAAGCGTTGTACCAAAAGTTACTGTTTCAATTTCATCCTGTTCGAAATCAGGTTTCGTTACCGTAATTTTACCATCGTCAACAAAACAAAGCTTTCCGTTTGCCTGTGCCCGTGAAACCATAAAATCCCAGTCGGACGAATTATATTGCACTAATTCAGGATGCGAAAAATTGGTATCTTCAATCTCTTTTTCCAACGAATAAGAATCTATGATTTCACCAATCATATCACTGTCTTTGCTTTCGTAGAAATATTTGCTTTTTCGGCCAATCGTCATTTTAACTGCTTTGTCCTTGCACTCCACAATTAATTGCGAACTGTTTGCCCTGATTTTTAAATTGTGTTTGATTACAATTCCTTTGAAAATTGTTTCTTCATCAGAATGATAACCGGCCGTGATTTCAATCTCTTTTCCGGGTGCCAAAAGCTCTTCATTGCTGAGTGGAAAGTCGCGTGTTGCAGCTTCTCCATCAATCAATACAATTTGTGCTGTCGGGATTTTATTTACCTCTTTTGAAACCACAATACTTTTCACCTGATATTTTTTTGAAAGCTCTTCGCCTTCTGTTAAAATTTTGAAAGTGACTAAATCAGCACTCTTTGAAGTTTGTATAACTCCGCTGTTGTTCATTTACGATATTTTTTCTATTGGGGGAAAAATAATTTCCTGACCGGGAACCAGTTTTCTGAAATTGCTTAGATTGTTTGCCTTCGCAACCTCCAGATAATATTTTGAGTCCCCGTAAATTTTAAATGTCATTAATGGCAATGTATCTCCGTCTTTCACCAGCCGCACATGTGTTAAATCAGGTGACTGGTTGTTCTCGCCTGCTGCCCTTTTTTCAGCCTCAACATGAGAAATAAATTTCACCCTTGCTGTGGCTCTCAAAGGAGTTCCATCGGGTTTAAACAGTTTAAAGTCAATCGATAATTCAGTCAGAATTCCTTTAAACAGCAACGATCCCCAGCTGATCATTAAATAGTTGGGTTTGTGTTCGTCACCGTTATAATCGAAAACTGCCTTTTTAAAGTTCTCGATATCGTCAATTATTCCATTGCCCTGATCTTTATACACTGTATCATCGGAACTCCCTTCCGGATCGTCGCCATAATGAATGATAACTCCGGTTCGGTCAAAAAGTAATTCCAAATCCAAATCAGCAGGTAACGAACGGGTGAATTTCGGATCGGTAGCACTGTTGCCTGAAGCCTGCTCCCTTTTGTATTCTGTTTTATACAATTGGGTGTATTTTTCAGGATTTAACAACGCAGTGTATTTCAGTTCAGGAATCTCTTCGCTGTACTTTTCGTCCTTGAAACACCTGATAATCAGCTTTTGTAATTTGCCTTCGCTCATAACAATCCAATTTATCGTTCTTTCTGATTTCTTAAAACTTCCATCACTTCTTCAACACAGGCTGCAATAATTTCTTCCTTGCCTTCAATTCCTGAAGATTGGCCACCGGAATTACTGGCACCTTCGTCGATATTAATTTTTATATGAAGTTCTTTTATTTCGATTGGCATTATGTAATTACTTTAAAGTAGTTGTATGATAACTCAAGCGATTCGATAACCAGTTTACTTTCTTCGGCATTAAATTCACCCACATCCCATTTTACAGGATATGCATGAACAATATTCCAGCTTACTAACGGATCGTGCTTTTCATCGAGCAGTTTCACCGTAAGATTAATCGGTTTAAACTCGAAATCTTCCAATGCCTTCCGGCACCATTCAATTACCCCTGAATCGATTAACAATCCTCTTTTGAGCACCAGATTCGGATATTTTGTTCTGACCGGAATTTTATGCTTAAACCTGTTTTCTCCACCTTCTGCAATTTCTTCGGTGTCCAAATCAACATTCAACCCGGAAACCGACTGAAACTGATGATCATACTTTTGAGTAGAAATTCCTGTGAATTCAACCATGAAGTGAAACCCGATTGGTGGATAATAAGAAGCCATTACAACAATGAAAGTTTTTCGTGAACAAACTCGGCTGTTTCAATCGCAATTTCATTACCATCAGCTTTTAAATCAGTCGATTGAATTTTAGTAATGTAGGCTCGTTGAGCTTTCCAAGTTACCACTGGTTCGTGCTTTTCATCCAATAAACTAATGGTTAAGTCACCCCGGTATTGTTCTTCCCCTTCCTGGAAATAGACCGTTTTAACCCACGCATCAAAGAACTGTTTACTCTTGTCAGCAAAGGTTCCTCTCTTTAATGTAATGTTGCTGTATTTTGACAAGCCAGGTTGTTTGGTTTTATGATATTCAGTATCGGCGCCAGCGCGGTACTCAATCACTTCCCGTTCAAAATCCAGCCCGGAAACTTCAGTACAGTTAAATTCTGTATCTCCAAAAGTTACTTTAAAATGAAACTTTGGTAGTGGATATGTTGTTGCCATAATTTGTTGATTTTAAATATTAAATGAATGAATTAAGCCTCCTGCATTTTGTGAGAGAATTTCAGGATAATAAATTCGGCCGGACGAACCACTGCCATTCCTATTTCAATTATCATATATCCTTCAAGAATATCGATTGCAGTCATTGTTTCTCCTAAACCAACTTTTACATAAAAGGCTTTATCGGGCGACGAACCTGCCAAAGCACCAGCGCGCCATTGCGTGGTAAGGAAATTATCGATCATTGCTTTTACACGAACCCAGGTATTTTTATCATTTGGTTCGAAAACAAACTGTTCGGTGGCCTTTTTAATCGATTCTTCGGCCATATTAAAAAACCGACGTACAGAAATATACCTCCATTCATTATCATTTCCGGCTAAAGTTCTTGCTCCCCAAACCAAAACACCCTTTCCGGTGAATGCCCGGATTGCATTAATTGATTTTCCGGCAACCGTATCCACATTCAAATCCAGCTGATCTTCATGTGTAACCTGTACCGACGGAGTTACGACATAATTTACACTTACGTTTGCAGGAGCTTTCCAAACACCTCTTGTACTGTCAACCCGCGCATAAATTCCTGCCATGGCACTGCTTGGCGGTAGTTCTAACGGAAGATTCCCGATGGCAGTTAAAATTTTGTTGTAGGTTGCATTATCAACCGCTTCAACATCACTTAATCTTCTACCATTTAATACTCCATTGTTTTTGTCTTTGCCCTCAACCTTTTTAATTTCGGTTGCCAAAGCAGTTAAATTTGTTAACACATTGGCAAATGCATCAACAGTAGAAGTTATTCCTGTTTGTGTATTTAAAGGAGTATAATTTTCCAGTTTTTTTAATTCGGCATCAAAATTCAGAGCATTTACATTCAACAGATTTTTAAGTTTTGTATCCGTATCTGCCGTACCTAATTTTGCCTGTAATTGTTTAAGGTTATTTATAACTTCATCAATTTTACCGGCACCTTCAAAATCGGCATTAAAAGTTGCAAGAGCACCATCAATTAATGCAGCTATTGCAGGATTTTCATCCTTTATTGTACTTGAAGCCGCATTTGCCTCCGCATTCAGGTCATTTTTGAATTCGCTCAATTCGTCTAACGATTCAAGTAAAGTATCAACCAAAGAAATAAAAGCTGTTTTTTTTGTGTCGTCTGTTGCGAAAGTTCCCCCTAAATCGAAACCGGTGGTACTGTCATACATATGCAAAAGAACATCACTTACATCTCCGGAAATATCACCGGGGGAAGAAGCTAAATCAACCAGCTTAGCAACAGTTGCAGGCATACCCGTTGGATCTTCAATAACTTTCAGATTCGCTTTTATTTTTTCATACGCATCTGCACTGTACGAATAATGGCTAACCACAATTTCCTTTGAATCATACTGATAATCCAGAATGGTTTTCAGAAACGGGTAATAAGCAGCACCATATTTCAAATAATCTTTTTCCGAACTTATTTTGTTTCTTAAGTCTGAGATGTTGGAATCAGTTGGACTTACTCCATCATAACTTAGCGTATCTATAATCGTAAATCGATCCTGCAATTTATTGCACTGCATTAGTGCATCGTTATACAATCCAAAAAATTCATCCGCTGTTGAAAGAGCAGTTGCATCCGGAAAAATTATTAAAGTAACTTCGTCAACTTTAGCAACCAGATTCAGACCCGTTTTGAAACCAGTTGAATTATTAATTGAAGTTACAGGTGTATCTGTTTCATCCAAATCTTTACCATACCTTCCAACAGAAACGATATAGCATGGACCGCCACCGTTAGCAAAATACATTTGTAAAGAGTAGTACATTAAAAATGGTTGTTTCGAAGTAGGATGATCAACCACAATCGCTCGCTCCGAATTTCCACCAACCAATGTGTCGTTAATCGTTACACTAATAGTAGTTTCTGGCTTTGCAAAACCAAAAAAGGTTTCGTATTCAAGCAACGAGGAAATTCTGGTAGGAACCCCTTTTAGATCGCCTTTAATTTTATTGGTAGCTTTTTCAGTATAACCAATAAAAGCAGGGATCGCAGTTTCAACTTGAGCTACAGAGGGGGGAAACTTGACAATTTCCTCAATGTAAACTCCTGGTGTTTTGTACGATGTAGCCATAATTTTTTAGTTTAAATTTTACATGTATATTTCAGAATAGTAATTGTTGTCAGCCGCATTAAAAATTGAGAGTCCTTTATCAGGATTTGGCAGTTCTGCACCCCCCAGTTCCAATGCAATAAATCCTTTATCGGTTAGCGGATGATCTGTTTTGGTCACTAATACTTTTGAATCAGCATCTTCTACCTTAACATCATCGGAGCCATTCACAGATTGATTACTGTTAAAAATGTACCGCCAGAACGTCTTGCGATTATTCAATTGAATTTCAAATTCTTTTTTTACAAAAAGCTTTCCTTGTGTTGTTGTAAGATTCAGCGCGATATCATCACCCTTTACGAAAAGTGAGATAATTCCGAATAGGTTGTTTTTTTCGGCTGGGGTAAGCTTTTCTTTTTCATTGAGTTCTCCATCATCTGACAAAACAAAAGTTTCATCGATATTTTGGTTATCTCCGGAGCTATTGATTAACGGAAAGCTTCCAGATTCTGTATTTAATCTTTTGTTGGAGAAATAATACGTCTTTCGGGCATTCTCCATCTTCAAATCGGTGTAATTATAAAAGCCTGGGTCTATCAGCTTTAATACAAATGTAAAACTGAGTTCATCTGCTAATGAAACAAAAGGTTCGTCATTACCAATACCTGTAACTTTCGCCCAAACAGAAAACCCGTCGCGCTGAGCCTTAAAAACCAAATGATGCCCGTTCAACTTCCGGGCAGTTTCAGCGATTGGAATAATTTTAAAAACCTCATTAACATTAAATGATTCTAACTGTTTCGACTTATTTGAATCGTTCATTGAGTTAAACTCGTCCTCACCTTTGTTCAGAAAGAACAGATGATGAATACTAACTTTGAAAAGTTCTCTGTATTTTATAGCAAATGCCATTTTAATAATCGTTTAGGTCTCCTTCAACATTTGTAATAACTGGTGTAGCTGCAAGTTTTTTATCTCTTTCAATTTGCATCAACTGTACTTTGTAAATAACCGATGGCAACTGCCGCCCACCAAGAATTCCCCAAATTTGGTTTAGTTCCTCGAAACGAGGCGTATGTAGTTTTAATACGAATTTGAAATATTCGAGTATATCAAATGACACGTTTGTTCTGTTATACACGGTATTTGACGAGGTAAACACATTTTTTCCCTGAAAAAACTGGATAATTCTGGAGATACTGCGAAGTGATTTGTCGTAGCTATCGCAATTGGCACTGAATAAAACGAATAAATTTAAGTTTACCGGAGGATTCTTATATTCCACTTTTCCATTCCTTACCAATTGAGGCATGTTGTTTTTCAACGTTGCCTCTTCTTCCAATGATAGAAGTGTAATAGCAACCTTTCCATCCAACTTTTTCGCATCTTTATTTCCTGACTCCCAAAGAGCAATATTTTCCAGGACCAGAATTTTTCCCAGTCCAACTTCGTCAAAATAAACATCAAGCTGTTCTTTTAATATCTGTAGCGTTTCGTAAATCATCTGTCAACTTAAAGTTTCTTTACAACCACTTATCTCAAAGCCTGAAGAACTAATGCACAACACACATTGAGCATTTTAAGAACTTTTTATCTCTTACGTACTTCTATCTGTAAAACTATGTACTAACTAATTCCTAAATGAATTGTTATGCGTCCTTTAATGTGTACTTATGAATCTAAAATAAGACTCAAGTCGAGCTAATGGTTATGTCAAACAAGTTACGATAATTAGAAGTAAAAGTCAATGGGAAAGGAGTATTTAAAATATAAAATATCTTAAATTCCTGATGTCAACCCAGTTACAAATAACAAATATTCTGGAATCTAATTTTACCGAAATTCACCTATTCTATTTTCTTTAACTGCGCTAAAAGATCTTCAATTTCAGAAATAAGTTTTGCATGTGTCCCGGAGAATTGATTGAATATAAAACTAAAAGCAAGCTCTTTACCTGAATCCGATTTTAAATATCCGGTGTAGCACCTTACTCTTGTCATCGACCCGCTTTTGGCACGCAGTTCGTTTTCTGAAAAAACGGAGGCATTAAAACCCGACAACGTGCCATCTCCGGCAGAAGGAAGCGATTGATAGAAAGTTGTAAAAGCTTCGGAAGAATGATACATATATTCCAAAACGGACGTAAATATTTGGGGAGAAACTGCATTAAAATGAGATAAACCGCTACCATCTTCCATAAAGAAACCATCAAATCCTGTTAATTTGTCCTTCCAAAAATCTTTTACAATTTCAATCGATTCTTTTCGGTTTCCGTTTCCGGTTTTAACCACCGAAAGCTGTTTTAGAAAATGTTCGGCAAAAAGATTTACGCTTTCATGATTTAACACTTTCATTATTTCGCCCAATGTTGGAGATTCCTGAATGTATAACGTTTGATTTTTATCGCTATTTGCTTTTTCAAATAAAATCTTTCCTTTTACAAATACACCGTTCTCGGCCAAATGCTTTAAAAGTTCTTCAGCCAACAATTCTTCAGGTTTTTGAACAGCTGCTTTTATTGTAAATGAATTCCTATTTTTTGGAATGGTTCCCCGAATGACCCTGCTTTTATCAAACGGACTTCCATAAACATAAGCCAAATCCTTATTAACATCGGATGACAAGACTTCATTTTTAATTTCAATTCCTGCAATTTCAGGATACATTGAAATAACCGAAGTCTTCTCCCCCGCCTTCTTGGGTGATTGAAATGTTATTCGAAAAAGATTATCATAAACCGTTAATGCATTTGCACCGGCTCCGTAGTAATTTCCAATGTCTTCCCAAATCCAGGTGTCAGGAATATTCTCTGTGTCGTAAACAGAACAGTCTAAAACCAGGTTTCCCTCTACAACACTAATTCCGGCACTTTTTACCTTCGATGCCCAAACATCTAAAAAATGAGGATTGAAATAATAATCTTTAAAATATTCCGAACCCAGTGCAGGATCTCCTCCACCAACGATTACCAAATCGCCAGTTAGAGAATTGTCTTTTATTTTTCCGGAATATGCAACTTCGGTCTTAAACCGGTAATTCGCGCCAAGTATTTCCAAAGTAGTTGCAGTGGTTATAACTTTCATCGTTGAAGCCGGAATAAACAACTTGTCAGCATTCAGGCTATAATATGTTTTTCCCGAATTCACATCCATAACATGAATGCCGATTTGTGCATTTTTGTAATCATGCTCAGCAATAAGGTTTTGAAGTGTGCTCTCGAAATCTACCTGTGCAACTGCCGACTGTACGATGAAAGTCAAAAGAAATACTGCAAAATACCGAACCTTCATTTTTTAATACTTTTAAACGCTAAAATAACAGATAAATAAAGTTTTAAGCCTGATTCTGAAATAAATTAGCGATTTTTGACAACTGTACTTTAGCAACAATCGGCTAAAACAAAATAATAATAAATACAAATCATGTTAAGAACCTTGCTATTTGTCGGTACGGGTGGCTTCATCGGAAGTATTATGCGATATCTTGTTCAGTATTTTATTGAAAAAGTAATGACAAGTACCTTTCCGCTGGGAACATTGCTTGCAAATATTGCCGGGAGTTTTATTATCGGAATTGTTTTTGCTTTGGCTGAAAAAGGCAATTATTTAAGCGCCGAATGGAGAATTTTTCTGGCTGTTGGAATTTGCGGTGGATTTACCACATTTTCCTCTTTTGCCTATAACAATTTCACCATGATAAAGGAGCACAATTACATGCAACTCCTGCTCAATGCCGGAGGAAGTTTAGTGCTTGGTATTTTTGCCGTTTACCTCGGAATTATTTTTATAAAAGCTATTTTTTAAAGCTACGCTCCCGAATTCATTTTAACCAAATTTTGAAACCTGTTTTCAAAAACTTCGTGTAATACACAGGTTGGATAATAAAATACCGTAAAATGAAACTTTCAGAAAAAACCGGGATCTTAAAAATCTACGTTGGAGAATCAGACAGGATTCACGGCCGCTCCTTATTCGAAGAAATTGTATTTGAAGCCCGAAATCATGGAATTGCCGGTGCAACGGTTTACAAAGGAATAATGTCCTATGGAGCCAGCCACTCTATGCATACATTAAAAATATTTGCACTTTCGAGTGATATGCCAATTGTTATTGAAATAGTTGACAATATTGAAAAGATCGACAAATTTGTTATTCGTGCAAACGAATTGATGAATGAAAGTAAAAAAGGCGGGCTTATTACTTTTGAAGAAATTAATGTTATCCGTTACGAAAAAGGTGAGAAATATAAAAGTCTTGAATAAGCTTTTCAAAAGGCATTTTAGTTTCGAGTTGGCTTGAAACGTTAACATTATTTAAGTTAATCGTATATGAAATATAAAGAGCCTTTCAATATAACACTCCCTGGAAAAGGAACAATTTATTATCTTTGGCAACCGTTTGGCAAATCGGAATCAACTTCCTGATTTTCTGACTTAAACTATAATTTTTAAAACAAATAAAAACTACTCACAATGTTAATTAGCGATGTAAAAGCAAGAGAAATTTTAGATTCTCGTGGTAATCCAACAATTGAAGTTGAAGTATTGCTTGAAAGTGGTGCATTTGGCCGTGCCGCTGTTCCATCAGGCGCTTCAACAGGTGAAAACGAAGCACTTGAATTACGCGACGGCGACAAGAGCCGTTACCTTGGCAAAGGTGTTTTAAAAGCCGTTGACAATGTAAATAATATTATTGCAAAAGAAATTATTGGCATGGATGCTACTGACCAGGTAGCCCTTGACAAAAAACTGCTTGAAATGGATGGCACAAAAACCAAGTCGAACCTGGGTGCCAATGCCATGTTAGGAGTTTCATTGGCTGTGGCAAAAGCAGCTGCCGATTATTCGGAACTTCCACTTTACAAATACATTGGTGGAACCAACGCAAAAACATTACCGGTTCCGATGATGAACATCATTAACGGAGGTTCACACTCGGATGCTACAATTGCTTTCCAGGAATTCATGATTCGTCCTATCGGTGCAACTTCTTTCCGCGAAGGTTTGCGCATGGGGGCTGAAGTATTTCATGCATTGAAAAAAGTATTGAGTGCAAAAGGCCTTTCTACAGCAGTTGGCGACGAAGGTGGTTTCGCTCCAATGCTAGGAGGAACTGAAGAAGCTATCGAATCTATTCTTACAGCAATTAAAAATGCAGGTTACAAACCAGGTCGTGCAGAAGACGGCGGTGATGTTTCTATTGCTATGGACTGTGCTTCATCTGAGTTCTACAAAGGTGGTGTGTATGACTATGGTATTTTCGAGCCAAACGGTGTAAAACGCACTTCTGAAGAACAAGCTGATTACCTTGCAGAACTGATTTCAAAATATCCTATCGATTCTATTGAAGACGGTATGGATGAAGGCGACTGGGAAGGTTGGGTAAAATTAACCGAAAAAATTGGTGACAAATGCCAACTGGTAGGTGACGACTTGTTCGTAACTAACGTTGAGTACCTTCAAAAAGGTATCGAATTGGGAGCTGCAAACTCAATCCTTATTAAAGTAAACCAGATTGGTACATTAACAGAAACTTTGGATGCTATTGAAATGGCACACCGTGCAGGTTATACTTCGGTTACTTCGCACCGTTCAGGTGAAACAGAAGATGCTACAATTGCTGACATTTCAGTTGCAACAAATGCAGGACAGATTAAAACAGGTTCTTTAAGCCGTTCAGACCGTATGGCAAAATACAACCAACTACTTCGTATTGAAGAAGAATTGGGAGCCAACGCAATTTACGGTTACAAGAAAATCTACAAGAAATAAATTCAGTTTAGATAAAATAAAAAACGCCGGAGGCTTTCCTTCGGCGTTTTTGTTTTTAAATGTATAGTTAATTTATTTTCCGATTAAAACTCCTGAAATATTCCATGCACTGAAACTGCCTCCTTCACGCTCTCCGATAGGAATTGCAACCTTTAAAACATGCTTGCCCGGCTGCAAGTTTTTAATTGGAATAAAAACAGGATTAGAAGCTTCGCCCGGGCACCAACCCGACCGGCTATAATCGCTGGAAGACAATCCATTCCAAAAATTCCCCGATGCAGGATTATACTTTCGAAAAGAGCCACAATCGCAATTCCAGGGGATATAACTGAATACCAGTTCATCATCGATAAATATTTCATTCAACTTTTGATTGAACTCGTCACCGCCACCCCATCCGCCATGGCCGGTGGAAATATAACGCAACATCAGGTTTTCGATTCCTTCTGGTAATTCAAACTCAATTCGTAAGGAGTCGTTTTCAAACATAGTACCGTATTCCTGCCCGGCCATTTCCATTATATTTAATGTATTGAACAACGGATAAATCCACTCTTTCTTCTTTTCCTCTTCTTTATTCAGTGTTCGATTTCCAGGAAAATATTGAAGTTTCAGACTTATTTTATGGCCTCCTTTGTCATAATTCCCAATAAATACACCAATCCAAACTTCATTTTGCAGAAGCGGCAACAAGTCGGTAACTTCTTGTTTATAAAAAGCATGGTCTTCCCATTTCTGACCATAAACTTTCACTTGCTCGTTGTATTGTCGAATTCCGAAGGGTGTAAAAAAACGAATTAGCTCGACTGCCGGAGAAAAATCGGGCGTTGATACTGTTCCAAAATAATTTTTACCATTAGCGGCAGAAAAAGCAGGGACCGATTCCACGCCACTTTTCAATGCATTAAAAAATGATTTCTCTTTATTTTCCGGAATTATGAACACTGTTCCGGTGCGGTCGTAAGCATCCCCGTTGGAATACTGTTCCAATTCAGCAAAAACCTGATAATCGGAAGTTACATCAGGAAGCTTCACGCGTTTTAGAATTACTGTTCCTCCAGCGAAATGATATGTTTTATTGGTTTGTATTCCTTCCGGGTTTTCAAATGGATTCCCCCAACTAATTTGTTCATCTTCAAACACATTAACTGTAGTTATAAAACTATTCGTTAACAAATAACGATAATAAGGCATTTCCACTTTCTCGCCCATATCCTCCGGAATAAGGGATTCATAATCATTGACTTCCTCAACGCCGGTAGCCAACAATCCGTAGTTACCATTCCTAACAACTTTCAGAACCAGTCCGTCAACAATACCATGGCTCATTAAAGGTGTTCCTTTAACTCCAAGTTCAGTGGTGTACCAGATTTCAATGGAATTGGAACGCAGAGTTGCTTTAACCTTTTTGCAGAGATATCCTAAAATCGTATCGCTCTCGCTGGTTTCTGTTATCTCCGGAAATTCAGAAAAAGGCGTCTCTGTATAAATTCGCTTCCCATTATACAAATCGGCCAGTTGATAAGTTATTTCTTCTTCAAAATCGATATAATTGGTTTCCTTTGGCGTTTGAGGAATTAATTCCGCTCCTGAATCAATAGCATATGATTTCGATTTATTTGAACCTGCAATTAGTTTGGTTTGGCCTCCTCTCGGAATAACCTCACCATTGACCATGGTTTCATATTTTATAGAAAAATTATTTCCCTCTGCCATTCCGGCATTAGCAAATATTTGAAAAACTGTACAGCAAAAAACAAACGATAGAATATTCTTCATTATAATGCTTTTATAATTTATTGGGTTAATTACAACCTGTTAATAGTTCAAACTGACATTCTTTAAAAAGACAGGAGCTGCCTTAAATTTCGGCAGCTCCTATAACTAAACTAATTTATTATTAAAACTATTTCTTTAGAACAAACTATTTAGGACCTGCACCATAATTAGGGTTCTGCTTGTCAAACCATAATCTTTCAGAATTCAACACGTTCGGGTCAGAAGTACCGGTGGTAAATCCCTGTTCCTGAACTGAGCTAAGTTGATTCTTGTAGTTCTTATTATCTTCAGTTGGTGTAGCCACTGTAAATCTTCGTGGAATTGTCAACTCGTTTCCTGAAGCAATAAAATTATCCCATGGAAGGTAACTACTTCCTTTTTTCGGAATACCGGAACGACGAACAAGTGCCCAAACGTCACCAGGCGTATTTGCAAAGTTTATATACTGTTGTATATATACTTTCTCCAACCCATTAGTAGATAAATCATAGGCAGGATTTGACAATAATTCGGTAACTTCTCCTTCTTTCAGCTTTGTAGCGGCAGCTAAAGCATCATCTGCATTTAGATAAACAGGATCAGTTTCGTAATAAGGCATTTGATTGTTTTTCGCCAGAGCATCGGCGCGACGAACAGATAATTCTACCCCCCAATCAAAGTATTCTTGTGCAGATTTAGGCAAATTAGCACCTAGCAATTTGAACTCAGCAAGATACAAATTAGTTTCTGCTGCACTTCCCAGGATAACATTAAGAGGAGGATCATTATCTTTTAATTGAATGACGCGTCCACCCGGTTTTGTTGGGTAAGTATAATCATAAGTAGTACGTACTAATTTTTCGGAGAAAAGAGATGTTGCAGAGTAGGTCTTTTCTGAGCCGTCTAATGAGATACGATATAGCGTGCCCTGATCAAAATAGATATCATTTTCTCCTGCAAGAGTAGCGTCCGGAGCCAATGGAACACCATGGTAGCGAACCCAAGGCTCACCCGGGCCTTTCCATCCTGCAAAATTACCTTCGCTGTCAAATTCTACATATTGCTCAACATACGGAGGTAGTGCTTTCTTTGCATCGATGAATGCCTGAACAACCTCAGCATTAAAACTATTTTTCTCAAAGATAAAACGAACCCTTGGGTCTTTGTTGGCAACCATAAAATCAACCAGGTTTCTACCGGCATAGCCAATCCACATTTCATTGCCTGTTCCATAATATTTAACACCACGATTATAGATAAAATCATCGTCTAAATCATCCATATAACCGGCAGAAGAGTTTGCAACTTCTGAAGCAATAGTTAAAGCTTTTGCATTATCTATATTAACCAGCCGTGCAGCTATTTTAAGTTTCAGAAGATTACAATATTTAGCCCACTTACTGTAATCACCACCATAGATAACATCCTGATTCCCCATAACAACCTGGTTTTCGGCAGTAGTAAGAATACTAATTGCCTTATCCAGTTCTTCCAACCATGTATTAAACAGAGCTTCCTGATTATCATATTTTGGAGTAATTAAAGGAGGAGTTGTATATGGTGCCAAACCTGCTTCTGTATAAACCATCGATCCGGTAAGATCGGTTACTGTCATAGCCGGTTGAATCTGAATAGCATAGGTAATAGCTGCTAACGATTGATAAATAGCTTTATCCTCATCACTCATTTGCTCAATTCGGTGGCGTACATCCATTGTTTGGGGAATTAATCCGGAATAGATATTCTGAGAACCATAAGGTCCCATTTCAGCCATTCCAGGTCCGTTTCCTCCCTGCATAGAAGTTATTTGCACCCATGGATACAGGTATTGAAAATTAGTATAAAACCAGTTTGTATAGTCGTTTCCATACATCTGTTCAACAGCTTTCGTTACAGAATACCTTAAATCTGGATCAGATAAACTGGAGGGGTCAGAATTTAGTTCTGCAAAATGATCTTTGTCACACCCCCATGCCATTAGAAAGATCAAAGCAAATATTATTTTGAATGTATTTTTCATTGTATGCTAATTTTGATGAATTAAAAGTCAACAGATAAAGTCATAGTGTAAGTTGCTGTATTTGGAATAATTGAACGCTGTAAAAAGCTTGCATCACTTGAAGTTCCGCGCAAACTTTCCGGATTCATATGGTTTGGCATTGTGTTGTATAAATATCCCAAATTCCTTGCGTTAATTGCAACATAAAGGTTTTGCGCTTTTAGCCTTTGTGCAAGGCTTTTTGGCAAATTATATCCCAAAGATATATTCCTTACTGCAATGTAACTCAATTCATGATACCAGTTGTCATTAATTACTCCCTGTCCCCATGAGTTAGTAAAGTAGGTATAAAATCCTGCATGGGTCGGTTCTACATAACCAGCGTCAAACGCTTCCTGGTACGTCATACCACCTACATTAACCTGCTGCCCGTTAGGTGCGGTAACCATCTGACCCACAGCAAACACACCTTCAGGAATAACGCCATCAGTATATGTTCTTCCTGATGTATCACCATATTGCGAGGTCCAGGTTAATCCACCGTATTCAGGATCTCTTCCGGCAAGTGAAGTCTCCAACCAACCATACGCAGTTCCGTAACGGTTAGCATAGGATGCAACATAACCTCCAAACCGGGCATCGAGCAAAATCGAAAAGGTCAGATTTTTAAAATTGAATGTATTGTCCCATGAACCTTCAAAGTCTGGTTGTATTTTACCAATTTCTTCAACCTCATAACTTCTTTGAAAATATGCCCCTCTTCTTGAATCACTCCAAACGAGCTCATTCATCCCATTGCGAGGATCGTTTGGATCTGCTGCTTCATACTTTTTGGGAAGGATGTCAGACATTAATATGCCATATTCACCACCTTCGAAAGCAACGGAACCAATACGATAGTTACCATAATTTACATAAGTATCGCCTAATACTTTATAAGCTCCAAAATCTTCGTGAAGCTCGGTAACGGTTGTCGTATTCTTCCAATAGTTAAATGTTGAAATCCAGTTGAAATTTTTTGTTTTAATTGGAGTTGCATTCACCTTCATTTCGAAACCTTTATTCTGAAGCGAACCAACATTTGTAAGCAAATTTGATACACCTGACTCTTCAGGAATTGGTACTTTACCAATCTGATTATTAATTTTTTCGTTATAGTAAGCTAAATCAAATCCCAAACGATTATTAAACAAACGAAGATCCATACCTACTTCAAGCGAATTTTTCTTTTCCGGTTTAATATCGCGATCTACAGAGGTTGTGCTCTTGGAATTGTTGTATACAAAACTTCCGTTTGCCAATTCGTAATTGCCAATTGTATAACCCGGATTTAAGAAATAAGGAGCAGTATCATTACCAACCTGTGCCCACGATAAACGAAGCTTACCAAATGAAAGCCAATCAGGCGTATTCAAAGTTTCGTTAAAAAGCCAGGAAGCACTAACCGATGGATAGAAATACGAGTAATTTCCTGTTCCGTCAGAATAAACCAGTGCCGAAGACCAGTCATTACGCCCGGTTATATCAAGAAATAGTTGCTCCCTCCATCCAAAATTTGCAAGGAAATATAAAGAGTTTATTTGTTTGGTTCCGTTTACTTTTCCTTCACCTAAAATTGTTTTTTTCGAATTATCAATAAAGAAACGTCCTGGTACAATTAAACCACCATCAGTACGAACTCTTGAATATGATTTTTCCTGTTTCCAAAGCTCACCCCCAAACATAATATTTGTTGAAAAATCATCGTTAAGTTGTTTTGTAATGTTCCCGATGATTTTTCCGGTCTGACTTAGGTCCTTTTCATGTTTTAATTCGTAATAACCTCCATCGTTAGCATAACCATCACCAAGATCCTTTTGCTCGTAAGAAACATTATACGAGTTCATATTCCCTTCAACCTTAACAGAAAACCAATCAGTTACATTGGCTGTTAAACTTACGATAGGACGTACAACCTGTTCCATTCTGGAACTGCTATTCAGGTTGTAAGCGAACCACGTAGAATTCGCCGGAACATATATATAATCGTCTCCATAAGCAGATTGAGGAGTGCCACCATGTGCCGCCTGATATATTTCTTTGTGCTTCCATTTTTCCGTATCATACCAATTCACCCATGTGCCATCAATAAATTTTTCTGCTAAATCATTCCAGGGATTTTGCGGATTTGAAGTTGACAAATTGATGGAGGCTTCTGCTTTCAACCATGCGGATAATTCATGTGTTCCTGAAAACATTAATGAGTTTCGGGTAAATTTATTGGAAGGAAACACTCCCGTTCTGTAATTATATGAATCGGATAAATAAAATGTACTTTTTTCATTTCCTCCACTAATAGCAACAGAAGTGTTACTACTAAAACCCAGATTATAAGCATCCAGCATGTTATTTTTGGAAGGACTGTATGATGTTATTGTTCCATCGTAATCAATAATATCTCTCCCGTCAAATTTTGGCCCATATCCTGCCCATTCCCATGGGTGACCTTGTTTTGTTGGAACCCCTTCATCATTGTAATAGAACTGGTTTGTTGAAAACCGATAGTAACTTCCATTGCTATCTTTGTCACCATAATCGGTATAACCTGGAAGAGCCCCTGGCCCGTAAACATATTGCAAATCAGGCTGACCATAAACATGCTCAATACCGATTGATTGACTTACTTTTACGCCCAAACCTCTTTTGCCTTGTCCGTCTTTTGTTTTAATAACGATTGCACCGTTGATACCGCGTGAACCATACAAAGCTGTTGCAGCGGCACCTTTTAAAACAGAAATCGACTCATAGTCGTCAGGGTTAAGGTTCTTTAGTTGATTACCAAAGTCATTCGAACTGCCAGCCCAGTCAGCGTGTGCATTAGATATGTCGTTATCTAAAATTACACCATCAATTACAAAAATTGGCTGGTTATTTGTTGAATTTAAGACCGATACCCCGCGAATTTGAATTTTGGAGTTTCCAAAAAGTCCCCCATCCGAAGTATTAATACTTAAACCTGCCGACTTTCCTTGTAAAGCCTGCACTGTATTTACGGTATTAACCGCTGCAATTTCTTCACCTGCTACTTCGGTAACCGCGTAACCAATTTTCTTAATATCGCGCTTCATTCCTAATGCGGTAACTACTACCTCATCAAGGCCAATTGCATCAACTTTCATTGTTACATTTATAGAAGTACGATTGTTTACTGATTCTTCCGCTGTAGTCATCCCCACAAAAGAGAACACCAAGACAGCATTACCGGAAGAAACATTCACAGTATAATTACCATCTACATTGGTAATTGTGCCGTTAGTAGTACCTTTTTCCATAATACTAACACCCGGTATCCCAAGGCCATCGTCACCGATAACTGTACCGGTTACAGCATGCTGCGCATACGCCATACTTATAAACGAAAAGCATAGCGCAAATACAAAAAGAATTTTTCGCATAGATTTTAATTTAATTGATAATTAGACAAACTCATATTTATTTTTACTTTGTAAGTCACTGAAAAGCTTCTGAAATAAGATTGCAGTTACACCTAGTAATCCAGATTGCTCCCAGTCTTCAGAAATTACAATTTTCACATTCGATGAAATCTGTTCAAGACAATGCCTGTAAATAGATTGGTAAATTGGCGAAAGAACAAAACGTTCCGCTTTTGAAATAACACCGCCAAGTACTATAACATCAGGGTTTAAAAGCTGTATTGTAACGGAAAGGCCTTTGCCAAGAGCAAGACCCACATTGTTTAATAATGAAATGGAAAACTCATCTCCCATTTTTGCTGCTTTAACAATATCTTCCGGTTGCAAGTCATGAATTCGATCTTTAAAAGCCCGGGAGAGTTGGGTTACCGCTCCAGATTCAATTTCTTCAACAGCATTTTTTATCAATACTCCTGAAGCTGCAATGGTTTGAAGACATCCCCTTTTTCCACATTCACACAATTCTCCGTCTTCAACTACCTTAATATGAGAAAATTCACCAGCAAAACCCGATGAACCGTTATACAGTTTTCCATCCAAAATTAACCCTAACCCAATACCCCAACTCCAGTTTGCAATTATTGCATTTGAATATCCCTTTGCTTTTCCAAATACATATTCACCATATGCCTGCATTCTTGCATCGTTGTTTACGTATACCAGATAAGGAAATTTATTTTCCAACCGTTCTTTTACATTCCTGAATTTTGGGTTTTTTATTGTGTAATTAATTCCTTCTACTTCATCTACCAAACCCGGCATAGTCAATCCTATTGCGTAGACCCGCTTCTCATTTAAAGAATTCTCTTCAATTAATTTTTGTGTCTTTTCGTAAATTTTATCAATCAGTTTCTGATCGTCAATAGATGTTTCGAAATAAACAATGGGTGTTACCCTTTGATTGTGTGAATTATAAATAGTAAGTTTTCCTTGATATTGATCTAGTTCACACGCGACAACAAAAACAGAATCGTTAGCCAAACGAAACATATTGGGTTTTCGTCCTCCCTTTGAAACACCTGTACCACAGGATTCTATTAATTTTAATTTAGTCAGTTCATTTATCAGGCTTAATGCAGTAGGTAAACTAACTCCTATCCGACCACCAATAGATGATCCGGAAAGTGTTTCATGCTTATAAAGAAGATTTAGAATTTTTTTCTTTTGCCTGTATTTCTTTAGTTCATTACCGGCCAAATTTCCCTTAGTACCGTCTTCAATAAAAATCATTTCTACTAAAATCAGTTAAGTTTTATGTTACAATGTAAATCAAATTTCTAAACAAATCCAAATAATTACTAAAATTTTTTAATAAGTTTTAATAGTTAATAAATTATTACTTCAAACAAATCATTTAAGTTAAAAATTGAAAGAAATTAGCTTTATGAAATTGAGGATTATTAGAAAAATTCATTTCATAGAATTATTTAAATGTTTAGCAGTTTCAAAAAAGGTTATTAACAAAACTTAAACAGATTTTTAAGAATCTTCCCTACTAAAATTTCTTTTTCGTAAACTTGTGATGATTACATAGTAAACCACAAAATCTAAAGATTATGTCAAAACACTTTTCTGTTATCCATTTTTTAATCCTTGCTATTCCCATTCTGTTTACGGGCTGTTCTTCTTCATCCGAAAAAGAATATCAAAAGCCTAATATTATTTATATCATGAGCGACGATCATGCCTACCAGGCTATCAGTGCTTATGGCTTTGGATTAAATGAAACCCCAAATATCGATAGATTGGCAACCGAAGGTGCAATTTTTACTCGTGCCTGCGTAACAAATTCATTATGTGCGCCAAGTCGTGCAGTTTTGCTTACCGGAAAACATAGTTTTGTTAACGGCAAAGTCGATAATGTCCAGGCATTTGACTGGAATCAACCCAATTTCCCGAAAATACTTCAGGCCAACGGCTATCAAACTGCGATGATTGGGAAAATTCACATGGATGGCATTCCACAGGGGTTTGACTTTTCAATGGTTTTACAAGGACAAGGCCATTATTACAACCCCGATTTTTTCATCAATGGAGAAAAAAAACGTATTGAAGGATATTGTACCGAAATTATAACAGAAACGGCTCTTGACTGGTTAAAAAACAAACGCGATCAAACCAAGCCTTTTTGTATGTTGTATCATCAAAAGGCCCCACACCGAAACTGGTTGCCAGCGCCTAAATATGTAAATTTATACGATCTGAAGTCGTATGAACTTCCAAAGAACTTTTTTGATGATTATTCTGGAATGGGCACTGCCGCTAAAGAACAGGAAATGGAAATTGTTCGCGACATGCAGTGGGGGCACGACATGAAACTAATTGTAGATCCCAACGGCGACACTACCAACTTCATCGGAGATATTCGTAGAATGAACGAAGAACAACGCGCGAACTGGATGGCAGCCTATGAAAGCGAAAATCAGGAATTTCTTGCCAATATGCCCGAAGGGAAAGAATTGGCACAATGGAAATTTAATCGTTATATGAGAGATTATCTCGCCTGTATAAAATCTGTTGATGATGGCGTGGGCGAATTACTGGACTATTTGGAAGAAGCAGGTTTAGCTGAAAATACAATTGTAGTTTACACCTCCGACCAGGGCTTTTATCTTGGAGAACATGGTTGGTTCGACAAGCGTTTCATGTATGAACAGTCGCTCCGAACCCCTCTTTTAATGCGCTACCCTAAAGAAATAAAACCGGGAACTGAAATTAAAAATCTAGTTCAGAACCTTGACTTCGCACCTACCTTTCTTGATTATGCCGGAATTGATATTCCTGGTGATATGCAAGGCGAATCATTTCGTAATCTGGTAAGCGGAAAAACAGATCAATTCCGCGACGCAATTTACTACACTTACTACGAATATCCGGCCGTTCACATGGTTAAAAGACATTACGGTGTTGCTACTGATCGGTATAAACTAATGCATTTTTATTATGATATTGATGAATGGGAAATGTACGATTTGGAGAAAGATCCGGATGAAATGCATAATGTTTATGGAGATCCGGAATATGCTGATGTTCAGAAAATGATGCATGAAAAGCTGGATGAAGTCAGAAAAAAATATGGCGACAGCGACGAAAATGACAAAAAATATCTGGATGCATATTTGGAAGCAACAAGGAAAAAATAAAGAACAGAAAATACACATTAAATAAATTAGATAATTAGACTTACGCTACAAAGAAGTTTGTAGTGTAAGTTTTTTTTTGATGGTATCTCATATCTGAAAAGATTATAACACAACCATCAAAATACGTTCATTTTAAAGGCTTTAAGGGAAACATTTCTTTTTGAACCAATCTTTTGATTATCTGTTTCTTTAATATAATCAGTCATTAGAATCACTTATAACCAGCACTACTCAACCAATTTTGACTGATTTTACAAACAGCATTTCAATATCAATTAAAGTAACAAAGCAATGAAATACAACATCTTAGGAAACACAGGATTAAAAGTATCGGAGTTATGTTTAGGAACCATGACATTTGGAGGCCGCGGAATGTGGACTGCTATAGGAACCTTACCACAGGACCAGGTAAATGATTTGGTAAAACAATCCATCGATAGTGGCATAAATTTTATCGATACTGCAAATGTTTACAGTGAAGGTTTGAGCGAACAAATGACAGGCAAGGCAATTAAAGATTTAGGCCTAAAACGCGATGACTTAGTGATTGCAACCAAAGTTCGTGGTAAAATGGGACCTGGTCCAAACGATTCGGGCTTAACGAAAAAACATATTCTTCAGCAGGCCGACGAAAGCCTGAAAAGACTGAATATTGATTACATCGATTTATACCAGATTCATGGTTTTGACCCAATAACTCCGCTTGAAGAAACTTTGGAAGCACTTGATTCTTTAGTTAAAAGCGGTAAGGTAAGATACATTGGATGCAGCAATCTGGCAGCCTGGCATATTATGAAATCACTCGGGGTGTCCACACTAAATAACTTAAGTAAATTTGTTTCGCTGCAAGCCTATTATACAATCGCTGGGCGTGATTTAGAACGCGAAATTGTACCACTTTTGCTTGACCAAAAAATCGGTCTCATGGTTTGGAGTCCTTTGGCCGGAGGGTTACTGTCCGGAAAATACAACCGAAACTCAGAATCAGAAGAAGGTGGACGCCGTGTTAATTTCGACTTTCCACCAGTTAACAAAGAAAAAGCTTTTGACATTATCGATGTGATGCAAAAAATTGCAAACAGCAAGCAGGTTCCCGTGGCACAAATTGCATTGGCGTGGCTGCTTCACCAGCCCGCAGTTACCTCGGTAATAATCGGTGCGAATAAACCACAACAATTGCAGGATAACCTGAATTCGGTGAATATCCAGTTTACTTCTGACGAACTTACGGAACTGAACGAAGTAAGCAAACTCGCTCCCGAATATCCGGGTTGGATGATTGAACGACAAAGTGCAGACAGGAAATAAGCTGAAGGTTTTACCTTTATAAATACATCATTTCTGAAATAGGAATAATGACCGTTTTTCATTACTTTTCGGTTAAATAAACTGATAAAATGATGAGCCGACTTATTCCTGTTTTTTTGTTGCTTGCTTTTCTAGTTTCATGCCAATCAAAAAATACTTCAAATCACCCCAACATTATTATTATTCTTTCCGATGATCAGGGATGGGGAGATTTAAGTGTTAACGGCAATACCAATCTTTCAACACCAAATATTGATAAGCTGGCTGAAAATGGAGTTATGTTCGATCGTTTTTATGTTTGCGCTGTTTGCTCCCCCACTCGTGCCGAGCTGCTAACCGGGCGATATCACGTCCGGGGTGGAGTTTATTCCACGTCGGCCGGTGGTGAAAGGCTGGATTTGGATGAAACTACAATTGCTGATATTTTTAAAAAGGCAGGGTACAAAACTGCAGCTTACGGGAAATGGCATAACGGGATGCAACCTCCTTATCATCCTAACGCCCGCGGATTTGATGATTTTTACGGATTTTGCTCCGGTCACTGGGGAAATTATTTTAATCCGATGCTGGAACATAACGGAGAAATTGTGAAAGGGAACGGATTTATTATCGACGATTTAACCAACCATGGAATCGAATTTATCGAAAAGAACCAGGAAAATCCCTTCTTTTTGTATTTACCTTTAAATACGCCACATTCCCCTATGCAAGTGCCGGAAGAATATTGGCAGCGATTTGAAGATAAGGAAATTGATATGCGAAACCGTGATCCGGAAAGAGAAAATATTCAACATACCAAAGCGGCCCTTGCGATGTGTGAGAATATTGATTGGAATGTTGGCCGAATCATACAAAAGCTTGATGAATTAAATCTTTCAGAAAATACCATCGTTCTTTATTTTTCGGATAACGGACCGAATGGCTGGCGATGGAACGGTGGCATGAAAGGCAGAAAAGGTTCAACAGATGAAGGAGGCGTGCGTTCACCATTAATAATGAAATGGCCGGGAAAATTCTCTGAGGGCAAGAAAATAACGCAAATTGCCAGTGCAATTGATCTTTTGCCAACACTAACCGATTTGGCTGATGTTGGCCTCGAATCGTCAAAACCACTGGACGGCATTAGTTTAGAACCCTTGCTAATTGGAACAAACAGTGAGTGGCAGGAGCGGCTTATTTTCAATCACTGGGGAAAACAAACCAGCGTTAGAAGCCAGAATTACCGATTGGATTACAATGGAAATCTATTTGATATGGTTAACGATCCGGGACAAAATACCGATATCTCAGTTGATAAAAGTGAAATTACCAAACAACTGTCGGATGCCAAAACAAAATGGGAAACCGAAGTATTATCAGAGTTACCGGAAAAAGATTTCAGAACATTTACCATTGCTCATCCCGATTTTATATGGACTCAGATTCCGGCACGTGATGGGAAAGGACATGGAAATATTCAACGTTCCAGTATTCACCCCAATTGTTCATTTTATACGAATTGGACAAGTCTGGCCGATAGTATTACATGGGAAGCAGAATCACTTTCGGAAGGTAATTTCGAAGTAACAATTTATTATACCTGCCCTGCAAAAGATGTTGGTTCAACATTTGAAATAAGTTTTGGAAACGAAAAGTTAGTTTCAAAAATTACAGAGGCCCACGATCCTCCTCTAACCGGAAAGGAAAACGATCGCGATCCACGCACTGAATCGTATGTAAAAGATTTTAAACCCTTGAAAATGGGAACAATTCATCTGCAGAAAGGAATACACATACTAACATTAAAAGCACTGGAAATACCCGGTTCGCAGGTAATGGATTTCCGGTTGCTGATGTTGAAAAAAGTATAAATATTCATCCATTCAATTGATTAATACAAACTACAAAATGTATTTGAAACCTGTCCTATATCAGTGGCTGATTTTTTTGATTTTGATGAGTCTTCTCTTTCATACCGAAATTGATGCTTCGGCAACAGGTTCGCCAACGTTAAACGACACCACTTATGTTTACCTGAAAGATTACGGAATGGAGAAAACCCGGAAGAAAAATTGCAATTTCTTCATTAATAAAGCGCTGAAGGACTTAAAAGGGAACAATCCGAAAGTACTTGTTTTTCCGAAGGGCGAATTTCACTTTTATCCTGACGGAAGCAATCAGAGAAGTTACTACGAATCGAACACCACAGATATTAATCCACGGAATTGCTCTTTTCTTTTTGAGCACGTTGAAAACCTGATTTTGGAAGGAAACGGATGCAACCTTATTTTTCACGAGCAAATGCAGCCTTTTACTTTCGACAACTGCAAAAATATTGTACTTCGAAATATTAACATCGACTGGGAACAACCATTAACTGCTCAGGCAAAGGTTTTAAGAGTAAACGGGGAATACATTGAGGTATCTATTGATTTGAAAGAATTTCCATACTGGATTGACGAAGGAAAATTATATTTCATCATCAATAAAAATGAAAAAGAACGTTGGAAAAGCACAATGGAATTCGACCACTTCGGAAGATTTGTAGTACCTCAAACCGGCGACCGGGGCTGCCTGGGAAAAGGATGGGAGAATTATCTTACCGAAAATGTTATACCGGGTGTTATTCGTCTTTATTATCCGTTTCTCAGGAAACCTGCCGTTGGAAATATTCTTGTGATGCGACATTCCGAACGGATTCATTCCGGTATTTTTATACAGGAATCGAAAAATATTACCATTAATAATGTAAATCTTTTTCATGCCACCGGATTAGGAATTCTTGCTCAATTTAGCGAAGACCTTACTTTTAATGGTTATCGGGCTGTTCCTAACAAAACAAAGAACCGCTATTTTGGAGGCGGAGATGACGGACTTCAGGTTTCCAATTGCAAGGGACAAATTACAGTTACCAATTGCGAGTTCGAAGGATTGATGGATGACCCGGTTAATGTGCACGGAACCAGTGTTCAGATTGTTGGGAAAATTTCGGATAAAGAGTTGAAATGCAAATTCATGCACCACCAAAGTGAAGGCTTAAAATGGGGACATCCGGGCGACAAAATTAGTTTTATCGAAAATTCGGTAATGAAATCGATGGGTACTGGCGAACTCATTAATTTCAAATCTATCGACAAAGAAAATTTTACACTGACCTTTAAAACTCCTGTTCCCAAAGAAATCGAGGTTGGTGATGCACTCGAAAACCTTACATGGAGCCCCAATGTAGAAATTAGTAACAATCAGTTTAAAAGCTGCCGTGCACGTGGAATTCTGGTTTCAACACCCGGAAAGGTTATAATTGAAAACAATATTTTTGAATCGAGCGGAAGCGCCATTTTAATTGCCGGCGATGCCAACAACTGGTTTGAATCGGGTGCAGTAACTGATGTTTTAATTCGAAACAACACGTTTACCGATTTATGCAACACAAGCTCATATCAATTCTGCGAAGGAATAATTTCCATTTACCCTGAAATACCGGTGTTAAATGAAACCACTCCCCCGTTTCATAAAAACATTCGCATTGAAAACAACCGGTTTAATCCTTTTGATTACCCTGTTTTGTTTGCAAAATCAGTAGATGGAATTTCATTTAAGAATAATGTGGTAACCCGAAGCAGGCGATTTGAACCTTATCATAACCGAAAATATACATTTACATTCGAAGCCTGCAAAAATATATCGGTTAGCGGCAACCAGTTTTCTGAAGATTTGTTGGGAAAAAATATTTATTTGAAATGGACAAAACAAGACGAACTTGATTTTAACCAACCGCAGGAATTCACCATTGAAAACTTTAATCCAAAAAAATAATATTTATTATTCTGCATCTTCTGCAAGCACATATTTCACAGCGAATCTCGGACGGCTTCCAATATTTAAAACATCTTCACCATTATAATCCAGTACTTTTATTGCTGTAGAATCATTTTTTTGGATCAAATAGTTTCGGGTCTGGCTCAATCTTCTTTTTTCGCGATCCAAAATAACGCTATCTACCATTTCCTTTGGGGCAAATAAAATTTCATAATCCTGAATCAACAAAGAATCTTTTCCTGTTTTCTCCTGTAAAAACTTTAAATATTCAGCATCATTCGAACGTGCCTTTTTCCCCTTTTCCTTGAAATAGTAAAATTTGGAAAGTTCTTCCGCAGCATCTGTCCGTTCAAGTTTCCTGTCGTTATAATACTGAAGTTCAATGATTAATTCCGGCTTCTTTTCTTCCAGTTGAAGTAATAAATCCAAACTCCGGGTTTGTTTGGCAACCAAGGTGCTATCTTCATAATTGAAAGTAATTTCCTCTATTTCTTTTGGGTCCACTCCCAGCAAATTTCCAAGCGCTTTAAATGGTGAAGCAACAATTTTAAACATCAAACTTTTAAATGTATTCCAAACAATCGGGCCAATTTTTGTTTTAGGGTCCGACAAGTCGCCTCTCACCGGAATATCCAGATTGATATCCCCATTAATATCTTTTAAAATAAAAAGTGCCAGTTTTACGGGAATGTCATACAAACCGCCCGACTTCCGTCCCATTTCTACATTTCGTATAATCAATTCGTTATCACTAATTAATTGTTTATTTGCAATGCTGGTTTTGCTTACATAATACATGTCGCCAAACAAAATCGGCAGGCCCATGTAATGTTTTGAATAAACATTAATATCGGGCAATTGAAAGTCGGTTAAAACGTAATTTATCTGAATACTATCCAGCGGGTTGTAAGGATCTACCCCCATTTGAGCTTCCAGATTTCCGCGCTTATTAAGTTTCATGTTGGCATTTACATTAACCCAATCATCCTGGAGTTCCAGAGTGTCCATATCCATAGTTACTTCCGACAATTCATAAAAGAATTCCTCCCTGAATCGCTGATCACTAAAATCGATTAAGCCATTATTGACAACCAACCGGTTAATTGTAAAATTCTCCGAACTTTCGGCAACTTCAGACTGTTCCGGCTCAGTTTCTTCTTCGCTTGTATAAACCAACATTTTTTCAAAATTTGAAAGCGAATCGATTAATGCAAAATAAACGTAAGGTTCATCCAATTGCACCAAATCAACATCAATCTGAAATTGTAAAGGTTTGGAAGTCTTTAAAACAACTGTTGACTGCTTTCCCCCCAAAACATATTTATTATCAGGATCATAGAGCTTCAAACTATCTACCATAAAAGTTCCGGAAACTTCAAAATCATTGTAATCGTCCGTTGAACCCGAAAAATTAATATCAGAATTCAACTGCCCGTCAACATTAGAAAAATTCATATACTGTTGAACATAAGGCAAAAACGTTTTCAAATAAAGATTTTCTATTTTCATGTAACCGTTGTAAGTCCCTTCATCCACATTGTAATTTAAGCCACTTGTAAAATGCCCTCCATCAGCTAAATCAAAAGAAACATCAACCTTACTTTGTTCCTCATCTCCCCAATAAATCTTAGGTATATCAAAATAAAGTTTATTGAAATTTATGGTATGGTTGAGCACTACATCAGAATAACTAAAGGAGCCGTTTTTCATGGCTATATTATTCAAGTCAAGCTTATATGAAATTTCGTTCTCAGCCTCTGCAGCCACTGTTGCAGCAGTATCTTCGGCTATATAAAATTTAATTAAATCGTCGAAATTAAAAACCGAATCATTCTGAATAATTCTTCCTTTCGGGTTAACAAGTAAAAGTTGCTGTACATAAACTTCGTCATTCAGCAATTTCGATGGCCTCATATCTACCAACAGAGTGTCAAACGATACAAATACATCAGAATCATTTTGCTCAAACCATTTAAAGCCAATAATCTTTACTGTTGATGTAAAATAATTGTATTTCAGTTTATCAATTAAAACAGTCCGGCCTGTTAAATCCTTACCATTCTTATTAATATAATTTTTTATTATTCCGGGAGTAACAGCAAGGGCGATAACCAACAAAACCAAGAAGCCCGTCAAGCTCCAGCCGACTAACCTTTTGATTATTTTCTTTCGATGTGGTTTTTCTGTATTCATTAATTTGCAATTACTTTTATATTAAAGCGTCCGGAAAATTTTGAATCAAGATAAGAAATCAAATTCAGATTAAAATAAATTGAATTTGGGTTTAAATCTATTTTTTAAACATAAAATAGACGGCAAGAACCAAAAATACAAAAGCAATAATATGATTAACCCGGAAAGTTTCATTTTTAAATGCCACTAGGGTAAAAATTGCAAAAACAGAAAGTGTTATTACTTCCTGTATCACCTTAAGTTGCACGAGACTAAACGGCCCTCCGTTCTCGTGAAACCCAATCCGGTTTGCCGGAACCTGCAAAATGTATTCAAACAGGGCAATTCCCCAGCTTATTAAAATAATGGCAGCTAAACTCAGTTTACTAAACCACTTCATATTGGCAAAATTCAAATGCCCGTACCACGCAATTGTCATAAACGAGTTGCTTAATATCAACAAAAAGATTGTCCAGATTGCTTTCATATTTTTCGTCTCTAATTTCAGGCAAATTAACAACTAAAACACGATTTGAAAATCATCAGTCAATACCGAATTTACAATCATTTCATAATAGAATCTTTAAAAAAACAGGTTACAGTAATTATAAGTTGAATTTGATTTCTGTTCAGGAATAAAAAAATAATCAGAATTGTAATTTCCATTATCAAAGGAACTTCAGGAAATGTGTGGGGATATAAAAAAAGTAGTAATAGGCATAAAGAAAGAGCAATCAGAAAAATTAGTAATGGACTAAAATAAAAAATCGTACTCTGTAATTATTTTCTGAGTACGATTTTTTATACGCTGTAAGCATACAGTTTTATTCCGGACGACCAGGACCTCCCTGACCACCGGGACCTCCTCCCTGCCGCATTCTTTCTCTCATTTCTTTCTGTATTTCGTCGTATTTAGTCCACTGTTCATCCGAAAGAACTTCTTTTATTTTTTCATTTTGTTCCTCACGCATTTTCTGCATTTTCTCGCGCATTCCTTCAAAATTTCCACTGCCGTCACGCATTTCTTCACGAGCTTTTTGCATGGTTTCAAATCCACTGGAAATTATTTCGCGCACTTTCTTTTCCTGATCTTTTGTTAATTCTAAAGCTTCTTTTAATTCATCCATCTGGCGATTAACAAATGCCTGAGGATCAAAATTTCCCGGGCCCATTCCACCACCCGGGCCAAAAGATTGCTGAGAATTATTTCTCGAACCCTGATTACAGCTAACAATGAGCCCTATAAGAATTACAAACAGAATATAAGCGTTTCTTTTCATCTTCTTAAATATTTTTCGATTACTAAATTTACCGAACTCAAATATGCAAATTTAAATTCTATTAAATTATAGCATCCGAATATTTCGCATAAAACAAAAAGGAGTTAAACTACTGTGTTTAACTCCCTTTCCATTCTTATAATTGAATTATCTCAAACTTAAAACGTCTTTTTCATATTTTTGAATTTCAGCAATATAGTCAACTCCTACCGGGACACCTTCTGATAAACAATAATAATCCCAAACAGCACTAAACGGCATTGTTTTAAGTTCCTCCAACGTGGCAAGCCGCTCGAAATTCTGTCCGCTTTCTTCGAATTCAATTAACAATTTTGTTGGCTCCAACATGGCAATAAGAAATGCTTTCTGCGCTGCACGGGTTCCGGTAACATAAGCACCAATCCTGTTTATGGAAGCATCAAAAAAGTCGAGTCCAATGTTTACACGATCATAAAAATTATTTCGAACAACTTCTGACGCAATTAACTGAACATCTTCATTTAAAGCAACAACATGATCTGAATCCCACCGAACAGGACGAGTAATATGCAATAACACTTCATCAATAAATTGCAGGCACGATGAAATTTTATCGCCAACCTGCTCTGTTGGATGAAAATGTCCGTTATCAAGACAAATCAGTTTATTGTTTTTTATTGCATATCCCAAATAAAAATCGTGCGAACCAACGGTCATCGATTCAACACCAATCCCAAATAGTTTACTTTCAACAGCATCTTTCATGTACTCTTTAGGATAATCGATAGCCATCGCCTCGTCAAGCGATTTTTTCAACAAAGCACGGTACCCGTTTCTATCCACCGGAACATCTTTTGAACCATCCGGAATCCAGGTATTGTGAACACAAGGAGTTCCTAATTGCCTGCCAATTTCTGCAGATATAGCACGACACCGTTTTACATGCTCCACCCAAAATTTGCGGTTCTCTTCATTTTTACTTGAAAGCGTAAAACCATCGGCAGCCTTTGGATGCGAAAAACAGGTTGCATTAAAATCCATACCAATTTCCTGTGTTTTACACCAGTCAATCCAACTCTGAAAATGTTTTACCTCTATTTGATCCCGATCTACTTTTTCGCCTTGAAAATCGCCATAAAAAGCATGTAGATTTAACCTTTGTTTCCCGGGCAACAACGACATTACCTTTTCCAGATCTGCTTTAACCTGTTCAATGGTTGTTGCTTTTCCCGGATAATTTCCGGTTGCCTGTATTCCGCCACCCGACAGTGTAGCATCCGGAGTTTCAAATCCAACAACATCATCGGTTTGCCAGCAATGCAGCGAAATGGCTACCTTTGCCATATTTTGTATTGTGGCATCCGTATCTACACCTATTTCAGCATAACGTTTTTTTGCCAGCTCGTAGGCTTGCTTTATTATGTTTTGATCAGTCATAATTTTTGATTTTAATTTTATTCCATGTAAAAAACTTCATTTAACGAAACAGATACCGGTGAATTATCCGGATTCGTTTTCATTATATCTGCCATGTATTTCCACCATTTCCTTACGATTTCCGTTTCACCCAGATTTTGAGACCCTCCTTCAACCAAAACTTTCTGAAAGGCAAAGAGTGTATTTGTTTCTTCATCCAGGAAGATCGAATATTCACTAATTCCGGCTTCCTTAAGCAAATGCTTTAATTCGGGCCAGATTTCATCGTGCCGTTTCTTGTATTCTTCTTTCTGTCCCTCGTTCAGGTACATTTTAAAGGCAAGCCGTTTCATTATCCAAGAGCATTTAATTCAGGATACAACCATTTTGCCAATCCAATAACAATTACCGAAAGCAAAATCAGGCCAATTCCCAACAGTATTGTATTGTAAGTTTTCCTGGAAACTCCTTTCCATTCTTTTCGGTAAAAGCCCCACATATTTGCTGTTAGAATGATGGTTGCCATATGGAGGGTCCAGGAACTTGCTCCGTTCCCGATTTTTGTTTCTCCCATTCCGTAGAAAAAGAATTGCAGAAACCAGGTAGTTCCGGCCAACGCACAAAACAAATAGTTGCTTAATAGCGGAGTCTTTTTATCGACAAAATCTCCTCCCGTTTTATTTTTAAGTATAAGTGCAGTTGTCCAGATTACATTGGTGGTTAATCCTCCCCAAAGAATCACAAAAAAGATAATATTGTTTTCGAAAAGGTATTTAAAGCCTCCGCCGTCTTGAGTAAGGAAAGGATAACTTTGTTCTACTGCCAACGATCTTGCCACGGCAGACATTTCTTTACCTGCATCGATACCAAAACTAAAGAAAGCACTTAAAACCCCTGAAACAATTGCAATTAACAATCCTTTCGACAAGTTGAATTCACTATTGACACCTTCTTTAACATTTCCAAGGTCTTTGTCTTTTCTAATTCCGGCTTGGCCACTTAAAATAATACCCGCCAGCAAAATTACAATACCAAGCAAAACGATTTGGCCACCTGTGCTACCAAACAAATCGGAAAACGCAAGCCCTCCCGGGATAATTTCAGCAACACCCGGAATATTCCGTAAAATTGGTAATCCGAGTGAACCAACAACCGAAGTAATGCCAAGCAGCACGGAGTTACCCAACGACATGCCCAGATAACGAATCGCCAGCCCGTAAGTGAGGCCTCCAATTCCCCAAAGCAAGCCCATCAGATATGTATTCCGAAGAACGCTGCCACTTGTGGCATTTAAAATTCCCTGCCAATCGGGAATTGTTAAAAGCACTGCCAGAAAAGGCATAATAAGCCACGAGAAAATTCCACCGGTAATCCAATAAATTTCCCATCGCCACTTTTTCACCCAGTTATAAGGCATATACCAACTTCCGGAGGCTCCGCCACCGAGTGAGTGAAATAAGATTCCTAAAATAACATTCATACAGTTTTAGTTTATTTGATTTACTCTTTTTGATTTAGTTTCTAACATAAAGAAACAAATATATATTTGCATTTAAGCGAAAACAATACATAAAATGGCATAATATTTACACTTTTTGACCCAGCAAAATGACAAATAACGAATTTAAATATTTAACTCTAAATGATGATGATATCGACTGGGGACTTTACCTGAAAGTTGCAGGTTCCGCCATCATTCCCCCCAATAGTAATTATCCGCCTTCCAGCCATCCTTCAGAATATTATTTTACGTGGAACGAAGGTCGGATTTTAAACGAATTTCAGATTAATTTTCTAACTGATGGAAGTGGAATACTGGAAAATCAATATGGAACATTTCCACTCAGGCAGGGCAGCATATTTTTCACATTTCCAGGTGTTTGGCACCGATACAAACCAAATATTAAAACCGGCTGGACCGAAAACTATATTGGTTTTGACGGAAAACTCGCTAAAAAACTTATAACCGACCCACGCTTTAATTCAAAAGAACCTGTGTTTAATTTCGGGGTTAGGGAAGAATTTTTGGATACTTTTTTTAAGATTTTTGATTTGGTAAGAAAAGAACAGCCCGGTTACCAGCAAATTGCTTCGGGAATGGTGATAAAATTACTGGGATATATTATTTCATTTGAAAAACAAAAAGGATTTTCGGGAAAACCGATTTCAAGGGTGATTGAATCCATTCGTTTTGAAATGAAACAAAATATGGAAAAGGAATTAGATTTGAAAGATTTGGCAAAACAACACAACGTTAGCTATTCATTCTTTCGAAAGATGTTTAAAAAATATACGGGTGTTTCTCCTGGCCAATATCATCTCCAGCTTAGAATAACCCGGGCAAAAGAGTTATTAATTTCAACCGGAAAATCAGTTAAAGAAATAAGCTACGAACTTGGTTTCCAATCAATTTACTATTTCAGCAATATGTTTAAGAAAAAGGAAGGCATGACTCCAACCGATTTTCGCAATAAAAACACGCTTTAATATTCGGAATTACACCTCTGCTACTTTTATGAAAAACATAAAATATATCATGTTTTAAAAAATAAAAAAATGTAATTTTCGAAACCCATAAGTTTACAATTTGCTATCCACTTTAACAATAAAAATTTATTTAGTCAGAAAATTCAATTCTTTATTAATAAACTCACAATTACAAAAACATTTAAAATGATTAAAAGACTGTTCATTTTTGGTTTGTTAAGTTTGTTTGTCATTTCAATGACCAGAGCTGCTACACAAGCCGGAATTTCATTTGATGCTTATCATAACAACAAAGAAGTTCAACAGATTTTAAGCCAATTGCAAAAAGGTAATCCTGCTTCCACAAAATTGCATTCAATAGCCACCAGTCCTGGAGGAGAACCGATTACAATTCTGGAAATTGGTTCAAATAAGGAAGGAGTTCCTGCCATTTTTGTAGGCGCTAATTTCGAAGGCAATATTCCGCTATCGACTGAAGGAGCTTTGCGATTTGCACAAATGTTGCTCGACTCGTCAGAATATACGCAAAATGTAAAATGGTACATTATGCCAAATCCGAATCCTGATGCGGCAGCAGGCTTCTTTTCGACGGTAAAAAGCGGACTAACTGTCAACAAATTTGAAATAAATAACGATGCCGATGAAGCCGTTAACGAGGATGATTACGACGACCTGAACGGAGATGGTGTAATTACCCAAATGAGAGTGAAAGACTTACAGGGAACTTATATCGTTTCAAAAAAAGATGCCCGTTTACTGGACAGGGCAAATTCATCAAAAGGAGAACGTGGTGAATATAAAATTTACTCAGAAGGACTTGATAATGATGGCGATGGTGAATACAACGAAGATGGAGTTGGCGGGATAAACATCGGAATCTCGTTTCCTCACCTGTTTCCTCACGAAAAGAAAGAAGCTGGTTTATGGTCTGGCCAATCACCTGAAACCTATGGTATTCTCAGGTTTATTTTCGACCGACCGGAAATTGCCATGATTTATACTCTTGGAAGTACCAACTTCTGTTTAACACCGCCTAAAGGAGGAAGAAAAGGTGGAGCCGACCTTCAAAACATAAAAATTCAAGGACGATATGCCCGTATGTTTGGTGTCGATCCAGGCAAAACTTTTTCAATGGATGAAGTAATTGAAATGACGAAAGCATTAGTTCCAGCCGGGACGGAAGTAACGCCATCGATGGTAGCTGGTTTTCTCGGATTAGGCGCTGCGGTAAATCCGTTGGATGAAGACCTTAAATTTTACACCAAACTATCCGAAGATTACAAGAAATACCTGGAAGCTAAAAAGTTCAATACCGAACGGTTGGATGCACCTGGCGACAAAGACGGTTCATTTGAATTGTGGGCTTATTATCATTTGGGTGTCCCCTCTTTTAGCATGAATTTATTCACTGTTCCAAAAGTAAAAGAAGAAAAGAAAAAGGAAGGCAGCTCATTGTCACTTGAAGACGTGGAGAAAATGAGTACCGATGAGTTTGTTGCATTGGGCGAGGAAAAGATTGACACATTTCTAAAAGCAAACAACGCTCCCGGCAGATTTAAAGCCAGCGGAGTAATTGAAATGATGAAGTCTGGCAAATTCACACCAAAACAAATGGCCGGCATGATGAAAAATATGCCTAAAAAAGAAAAGGATGACGAGTTAAGCGAAAAAGACCAAGCCTTGTTGGCGTGGTCAGATAAAGAATGGGACGGAAAAGGCTATGTAAACTGGGAAAAATATACACATCCTACACTGGGTGAAGTTGAAATTGGCGGTTATGTTCCTTATTTGGAAACTACTCCGAAACCCGAAATGATGGATTCACTTTTTTCAGCGCAATTGCCATGGCTTCTTCAACTATCGACAAAATTGCCCGAAATCGAGTTTGCTGATGAAAAAGTGACCGAACTTGGCAATGGAATTTATAAACTGGAACTGTACATAGAAAATAATGGTTATTTGTCTTACCCCATTGCAATGGGACAAAGAAACAGTCATCCTGCACCGGTTGTAATAATTCTAAAAGGCGATGGAATTGAATTTTTAGAAGGAATACAGCGAACTCCGCTGGGAAGCATTGAAGGAAATCACGTAAAAAAACTAACATGGCTCATTAAAGCCGATAAGCAGGCAACTATCAATGCCACCATCGAATCAAAAGTGTTTGGAAGTAAAATGAAACAAGTTAAAATCGGAGGTTAACCATGAAACAAAATATTATAATTGCAATACTTCTTCTTTTTGTATTATCAGGATTTGCCCAGGATAAAGGAAAAATTGAAGTTCCTTTACGTTTTGACAGATATTATGATTACGACGAAGTTATTGAGGCCTTAAGAGCGTTAAATAAGGCCTATCCAGAACTGACTAAATTAGAAGTTGTGGGCAAAAGCGATGAAGGTCGCGATATTTATGCCATAACCATAAACAACCCCAAAACAGGTAACGACGATATCAAACCCGGGGTATATATTGACGGAAATATTCATGGCAACGAAATTCAGGCATCTGAAGTATGCTTGTATTATGCCAATATGTTACTAACGAAATATGGTAAAAACGAAAAAATAACAAAAGTTGTCGATCGAAATGCACATTATATTCTTCCAACCGTTAATGTTGATGGCCGTTATCATTTTTTTAAAGATGCAAATACCATTCATTCCAGCAGAAGTATTCGTATTCCTGTTGATGATGACAATGACGGGCTATTTGATGAAGATGCTCCTGATGATTTGGATGGTGATGGAAGCATTACCCAAATGAGAATCAAAGACCCAAACGGCGATTACAAAGTAGATTCGGAAGACAAAAGAATTCTGGTAAGAGTAAAACCAGGTGAAAAAGGAGAATATACAATTCTGGGAAGCGAAGGCATTGATAACGATAACGACGGACGTTTAAATGAAGATGCCGAAGGTTATCTCGATCCAAACCGCAACTGGGGCTTTCACTGGATGCCCCCTTATGTACAAAACGGTGCCGGCAACTTTCCATTTTCGGGGATTGGAATTAAAGCGGTAAGCGAATATATCGGGAAACATAAAAATATCATTGTTGGATTCTCTTTCCACAACTATGGGGGAATGTGGTTACGGGTTCCTTCCGAAAAATCTATTCAGATTGCTCCTTCCGACATTGCTGCCTATGATGTTATTGGAAACAATGCTGTAAAAATGACTCCGGGTTATGTTTATCACTCTTCTTTTGACTTGTATCCAACTTATGGCGACTCTGACGGGCAACTCTATTTCAACTACGGAATTTTCTCATTTGTAGGTGAGTTGTTTCAGCGCGAATCGGAAACTTACCGCAACAAAGATGATAAACAGGCTGAGGAAGAAGATGGCCGACGCGGTGCTTCTCCGGAATTAAGCCGCGAACAACTTAAATTCAACGATCATCTTGCACAGGGAGAAATGTACAAAGAGTGGAAACCATATCACCATCCTGTTTATGGTGACATTGAAATTGGAGGATGGGTTAAAATGAGTTCTCGCCTGCCGCAACCTTTTATGTTACAGGAATTGGTGCACAGGAACGCTTCTGTAGTGCTTTTTGCTGCTGAAAATACACCGGATGTTTCTATGGAGATTTTTGATAAAAAAGAAATAGGAAAGAATTTGTACCAGGTCCGCGTTCGGTTAAAAAACAAAAACGGACTACCAACCATGTCGGCTTATTCGGTAAGTACAAAATTATACACGCCAGATATGCTAACAGTGTCGGGAGGAAAAGTAATTGCGGGAGGAAAAATCACGGATTTCAGGCTTGACAAAGTAAACTATAAAGAGAAGAAACCTGAAATTCAATTTCTTTCTATTCAAAGTTATGGAACAGAAGAGTACCAATTTTTAATTGAGGGAAAAGGTGAAGTAACTATTAATTACGAATCACGTAAAGCGAATAATATAAAAACTACAATAGAATTGTAGACGCTGTTTAATTGTTCACTATACGGGGTGTCTGTGAAAATACAGATACCCCTTTTTTAAGTTATTCAATGAATTTTCTTACATGTTCAAATCTTATTCCACTCCGAACATACACCGTTTCAACCCCTAAGTTTCCTACCTCCTCTATATTCCTGTATTCATCATCAAAAAATACCATCTGGTTATAGGAAGTCTTAAAATAACTTTGAATTTTTTTGAAATGATGAATTTTACTTGACGGGTAAATTTCTTTTAAATCAAAATATTTGTCTATATCAAAAAGCTGAATCAGGTCGTTTGCCCAGGCCGGTTCGAAAGTTCTGGATGCTGCCACAATAATTTTTCCATTTTCTCTTAAGTAATCCATTATTTTAATGACATCCGGGTACAAACGAATCCATTTGTAGGATTGATCATAGAGTTTTCCATCTTTCCAGAAATAAGGAGGGTTTGTTGTATCGCACCAACCGCCACCTGCATCCCACAATGTAAAGTCCAAATCGAAAACAAATATTTCCATGAACCTTAAAGATATTGCAATTTATTTTTCGTCATCTCAATTCTCTTTCAATTAGTTGTTTTTATTTGGTTCAAAACAATCGTTGTAACCCAGTTGTGTAAACTTTCTCAAATTTTATTTACCAACCGATTTGCACTTCCTTTATCGTAAAAGTTAAAACTAACAGCAAAAACTAATTGCGAATGAAATGTCTCACTTATCTTCGAAATAGAAGTACGGACATACATGGCTAAAATATCAATTGGATAACGGCCGCTGCAATGATATAATAAATAGCGGGCATTATCAAAATCAAAAGAGTCGGGAATTTTTTAATACGAATAAAATTTAGATTAATAGTGGAATCATATAGAAACCCAAAAAACCAGTCATAAATTTCACAAGGATATTTCGACCAGCAAAGGGTAATATTTTATGGTTCAATTTCGTCATCGATATCTATTTGTTGTAAAATGCATTTGTTGTATCCCAGTCTCCTTTCCTTCAAATTCGTTTTTACAAGTGTTTTTATTTTTGGTGATTCTGGCAAGAAATAACAGTTATCTTCAATTACATTTCACTCCTGTTTGGAGGTTTAATACTACATTAAACGGATTAATTTACAGACATCAATTATTTTGCCTCGAAAATTCTTTGTTATCCTTTGGATAAAGAATAACAAAAAATGTCAACATTAATTTCATTTATGGTAAAAAAAAAGGCTGGAATAACCAGCCTTCTCATTTTTAATATTTTATCGTTTATGATGTTACATGATTTAAATTCTCATCAAGCGGTGTCATCTTTGGCATGATAAGATGTACAAAGCCCAGTATAATCAAATACAAAGAACCTGCTACCAGAAATGCCCAGAAAAATCCTGTATTATTTGCCGTATCCAAAACGGCTCCTAAAATCAGATTACTAATAATCCCTGCCACAGCTCCAACCATTCCCCCAATCCCGACTACGGAAGCAGTCGCTTTTTTAGGGAACACATCAGAAACGAGTGTGAATATATTTGCTGACCAAGCCTGATGTCCTGCAGCACCTAATCCAATTAAGAATACTGCAACCCACTTACTTTCTGTAAATGCAACGGCTGCTACTGGTAAAATAACCAACGCACAAATTAATAAAGTAATTTTTCTTGCCTTGTTAACAGACCAGCCTTTCCCCATAAAAGCGCCAGAAAGCCATCCGCCAAAAATACTTCCACTATCAGCAATTACATAGATTACAAGAAAGGGTAATCCCATATTTTTGATATCAACATTGAATTGCTCTGCAAGAAAAATTGCACCCCAAAACAGGTAAAACCACCAAACGGCATCGGTAATCTTAGCCAGCGAAAACGCCCATGTTTCTTTTTTAGGTAAAACTTTTGCCCATGGCAATTTTTCTTCTGACTCAACAGCAGAATCACTGTTTATATACGTCAATTCTTCTTGGGTAATTTTTTTATGTTGTTCAGGTCTGTGGTATGTTCTCCACCAAATAAAAACCCAAAGTGCACTTAATACTCCTGTAATTAAGAATGGAATCCGCCAATTCATCAACTCTCCCTGACCACGTTCTCCACCAGACCAGTAAACTATCGCAGCAATTACAAAAGGTGCAGCAATTGCGCCAACACTGGTTGCTGCATTAAAAATTCCTGTGGCAAAAGCTCTTTCTTTTTTAGGAAACCATTCTGCTGTTGTTTTAATGGCTGCCGGAAAGTTACCGGATTCTCCATATCCTAAACCAAACCTAGCCAAAACAAATCCGATAAAGCTGAAACCTTTACCAATTGTTGCGTGCATCATTCCAAAGAAACTCCAAAGCCCGATAGATAAAATATATCCTTTTTTTGTTCCTAAGCGGTCGATTACTCCTCCCATGGTTAAAAGCCCAATTGCATATGCTATTTGAAAAGCAATTAGGATATTTGAATAGTCCTGTTTGGTCCAACCGAACCATTCAATAAGTTCAGGTGACATAACACCCATTAAGCTCCTGTCGAAGTAGTTAATGGAAGTTGCTGCAAATAATAAAGCCAGTATCCTGTAGCGATACTTACCAAGCGGTTTTTGTATTTCTGTCATTGATTACAGGTTTAGATATTAATTATTATTGATATTTTTTTATGATTTTCAGTGTTTCTTCGCACTTCTGCGTAATATACTCATAATTTTCTTTCACTAAAACTTCCTTAGGGAATAACTGAGATCCCATTCCAACACAGGTAGCGCCTGCTTCAAACCATGCTTTCAGGTTTTCTTCATCGGGGGTAACTCCACCGGTTGGCATAATACTGGTCCATGGCATTGGACCTAAAACAGCTTTAACAAATGCCGGTCCGCCAACCTGAGAACCAGGGAAGATTTTTACAACTTCTGCACCTAATTCATGGGCTTTGCCAATTTCAGTAACAGAACCGCACCCCGGACTCCATGACACTTTCCTTTTATTACAAACTTTAGCTGTTCCTTCATCGATTAATGGAGAAACAATAAAATTAGCCCCCAATGCCAGATACATTGCAGCTGTTCCTTCATCGATAACGGAGCCAACTCCCATTATCATTTCAGGGCAATTTTCAATAGCCCATTTGTTTAGTTCTGCAAAAACCAAAGATGCAAAATCGCCGCGGTTAGTAAACTCAAAAACCCGAACTCCTCCATCATAACAGGCTTTAACTACTTTTTTGCAAACTTCTGCATCTTTATGGTAAAATACCGGAACCATCCCGGTTTCTTTCATTTTTGATGCTACTTCTATTCTGCTAAATCTCGCCATGGTCAATTAAAGATTATTTTCGTTCAATGTTTTGATTTCGTTTTCTATCGTGCAACCCGACCGGAGGCGTCTCCGCCCATCAATTTCTCTACTTCATCAACCGTAACCTGGTTAAAATCGCCGTAAATGGTATGTTTAAGACACGATGCTGCAACTGCAAAGTTTAATGCTTTTTGGTCATCATTAGTATAAGTAAGCAGGCCATAAATCAGCCCTCCCATAAACGAATCACCTCCGCCAACACGATCGACAATGTGGGTTATCTGGTAGGTTGGTGCTTCATACAATTTTTCGCCATCCCATAAAACCCCCGACCAACTGTTATGATTTGCATTTACAGAACCTCGTAATGTGGTTATCACTTTTTTGCATCGTGGAAAACGCTGCATAATCTGTTTTGATACAGATTCATACGCAGCTGCCTCAACATGCCCCCCGGTAATATCAACTCCTTCCGGATGAATACCTAAAACCATAGCGGCATCTTCTTCGTTGCCCAGAATAATATCGGTTCCGGCAACCAGTTCCGGCATTACTTCTCCTGCTTTTTTACCATATTTCCAAAGGTTTTTCCGGTAATTCAAATCGCATGAAACGGTTATTCCAAGTTCATTGGCTTTTTTTATTCCTTCCAGACAAACATCGGCAGCACCTTGCGAAATAGCCGGTGTAATTCCAGTCCAGTGAAACCAGTTAGCTCCTTCGAAAACTTTATCCCAGTCAATCATGCCGGGTTGAATTTCTGAAACTGCTGAATGTGCCCGATCATAAACCACTTTGCTTCCGCGACTTACAGCACCGGTTTCAAGAAAATAAATTCCGAGGCGCTCTCCTCCCCTGATAATATTCTCGGTACCAACACCATATTTTCGCAAATCCATAATGCAAGCCTGTGCTATATCGTTTTTTGGTAACCGTGTAACAAAATCTACCGGAATTCCATAATTAGCCAAAGAAACCGCTACATTAGCTTCACCTCCGCCAAAAGTAGCAGAAAGCGTGGTACTTTGCGAAAAACGCAAATAATCGGGAGTTGCCAAACGCAACATAATTTCTCCAAAAGTGACAACCTTATTTTTCATATAAATTTTTAATCATTGTTTGTGCAATCGATTGCAAAACTATAATTTTATTCCAATTTATTCACTGTCAGTTGTTTTTTAACCAAAATTAAAGTACGTTTTTGCGTTATTAAAACATATATTTTCAACCATTGTACCCAATAATTCCATGTTGTACGGAATTTCACCACTTTCAACATCGTTACCTAACAAATTGCAGAGTGTACGACGGAAATATTCGTGGCGTGTATAGGAAAGAAAACTTCGCGAATCTGTTAACATCCCAACAAAACGGCTTAATAAACCAAGATTAGACAATGCGTTCATTTGTTTTTCCATTCCATCTTTCTGATCGAGAAACCACCAGCCTGAGCCAAATTGCATTTTTCCGGGAACAGAACCATCCTGGAAATTCCCAATCATTGTGCCCATCAATTCATTATCACGTGGATTTAGATTGTAAAGAACGGTCTTGCAAAGCTTGTTCTCCATATCCAGCCTGTCCAGCAATCTGGACAATGGACGTGCAATTTCAAAATCGCCGATTGAATCCAGACCAACATCGGGGCCAAGTTGTTTAAACAAACGGGTGCTGTTATTTCGTATCGCGCCAATATGAAATTGTTGTGTCCAGCCACGCGAATGATCCATGATTCCGAACTCATACAGCATGCACGATTTAAACTTTAAGATTTCTTCGGCCTTCAAATCAGAGCCGCTTCTGATTTTATTAAAGATAGTATTAATTTCACTTTCAGTGTAATCTTCAGCAATAGCAGTTTCCAAACCATGATCGGATAAACGGCAACCATTTTCGTGGAAGAAAGCATGACGTTTATTCAGCGCCTGCAATAAATCTGTAAAGGTGATAATATGCATTCCGGCTGCTTCAGCCAGCTTGTCAACATACTTATTGTAACCATCAACATTTTCAACAGCCATTGCTTTGTCTGGCCGCCAGGCAGGAAGCACATTCACTTCGAAACCACTTTCCTTAATCTGACGGTGATATTCCAATGAATCTATTGGATCATCGGTGGTACAAATCGTGTGAACGTTAGCCATACGAATGATTCCACGAACAGAATATTCCGGAGTTTGCAGTTTTGCATTGCATTCGTCCCAAATTTCTTTGGCAGTTTCGGGACTCAGAATCTTATCAATTCCAAAAAATTTCTTCAACTCCAGGTGCGTCCAATGAAATAAAGGGTTACGTAAAGTATAAGGCACTGTTTCTGCCCATTTCTCAAATTTTTCCCAGTCGCTGGCATTGCCGGTACAATATTTTTCATCTACCCCGTTGGTTCGCATTGCACGCCATTTGTAGTGATCGCCATACAACCAGATTTGGGTTATGTTTTCAAATTTCTTATCCTCGGCTATTTCTTTCGGATTGATATGACAGTGGTAATCAAAAATCGGCATTTTTGCCGCATGATGATGATACAATTCCTTTGCAGTTTCGGTATGCAAAAGAAAATCCTGGTCCATAAATTTTTTCATCGGTTTAAATATTAGCGGGAAGTCCAACCCGGAAAACCATGGTCTTCTTACCTGAATTATTTTATAAGTTGAATAGTCTTTTTAAATGGCGGTCAAAAATATTTTCTTCCACGCACCCTCCAACCACGTCAGAGTATTTTTTTAACAGGCCGGTATATCCTTCGCCCAGTTCTGACGCAACTTTATAGCCTACGTGAATTAACTGTCTGAAATTTGAATTATAATCAGGATGACCAGGAATATGACGCAAAGTATTTCCATATTTCTCACCACTCCAACCTGCAACTTCTTCGGGAGTTGGAAGTTTTGCATCATCAATATCGATTACATCGGCGTATGGTCCGCACAGTTCATCTTTTCGGGCAAGAGCTTTGGTATAAATGTCCTTTGCAACTGCCAAACCTTCATCACCTGAAATAGACAATCCGATAACTTCTTCTAGCCAGGTAGTTCCGGCAGTTTTTACATGAAGACCTTTATCGTGTTTTTTTATGATTTCGGCCATAATCGGGTAAATAGTGAACTTGTCGGAGCCTGAATGAACACTCAGTTTTAAATCTTCAGGCAGGCCGAAATTTGCCACAGCATAATCAATCACCAACACATCCTGTTCAAATTCTTTGGCAAACTGAACTGCATCCCCTACATAATCAACACCTTTGTTAAAACGGCCGGTAAATTTCGGAGCGATAGTTTGTGCAGGAATTTTTTCGTCAGCAATCATTTTTAAAATGAAAAACATGTCCACCGGTGTTTGTGGCGATTCCACTTCATCCATCGAAACCTCGGTAACAAAATTTCCTTTTCCTTTTACCGATTCAATATGACGATATATTTTTCCGGCTTCTTTTACGGCAGCAAGGAATTTTCCTGATACACTATTCAATAAATCATCGGTAATTTCAATCGGTTCTGCAATTCCGGGAATTTCCACTTTTGCTCCTAACACAGCACACGATGTTTTAAAAGCAGCTACATCTTCAGCAGAAGATTCATTGCCAATATACATGGCTACATCAAGCGTAAAAAAGTCGGAATGTTGAATGAAACGATCAACATTTGTTAAATTAATATGGTCGGCATCAACAAAATAAGGCCCTGTCCAGCCAAGATTCTTAACTGCTGCATCGGCTTCCTGTCTTGTTCCGATTGGTTCTGAATGAACAATATTATGTTCTCTGTTCGATTTATTCCAAACCGGAGTTACTTCAACTCCCATTGAATTGGCTTTTATAAGCGCTCTTAACTGTGCCTCACCTTCATGGTTAAAACGGTCACCAACTCCAAAACTAAACTTGCCTAATTTCATTTTATATTTTTACTTTTTATATGTTAAAATTAAACACGAAAACAAGCTCCGTGTACGAACACGAAAATATGTATATATTTCATTCTGGCAAAAAATATTTGAATGTTGTACAAATGTTTCGTGTTAATTATTTATAAAAAAACTCTCACCATTACTGGAATAGTGAGAGTTGAGATATTATAAAAGAATTTGACTTTTACCCTTTA
The DNA here is from genome assembly GCA_041393215.1 of Draconibacterium sp. Taxonomy (GTDB): domain Bacteria; phylum Bacteroidota; class Bacteroidia; order Bacteroidales; family Prolixibacteraceae; genus Draconibacterium. Next base: position 146,807 of record JAWKKP010000013.1, on the reverse strand, counting down.
CAAGGTCTTTTTCAGCAAAAAAAGCTTTTAACTAAAGTCCAAAACTACTTTCAGGTATTTTTCCGGAGAATTTTGAACGAGTTCAAAAGCATTCTGGATTTCAGAGCCATGCATTATTTTAGAAATCAGAGCATCCGGTTTTAAATTGCCCTGATTCAGATGATAAATTGCATCGGCAAATTCGCCGTGGCTTACCCTGGAAGCAATAATCTTCGCCTCTTTCCAAATCATTTCTTTGAAAACAATGGGAGCCGGTTCATCAGATAAACCCAGAACACAAACCGTTCCAGCCCCGCGAATACTTTGAATACAACCACGAACAGGGTTCGGAACACCATCAAAGTGATGAGCATGCCCAACGGTTTCAAATGCAATATCAACACCTTTTCCGTTAGTCTTCTCCTTAATTACATCCACCGGATTTACCTTGGAAGGGTTTATTGTAATCACATTATCATAATAATCCGAAGCAATTTTCAAACGGTTTTCCAGTGGATCAATAAAAAAGATTGTTCCATCGGTAATCGTTCGTGCAGCTTGCAAAACCACATGCCCAACACGTCCTCCACCCCAAATTGCGAGAGTGTCGCCAGGTTGAGTGCCGGCACGTTTATTAGCATGAAAACCTATTCCGTACACTTCTACCAGTGCAACATGTTTATCGGGAAGATGTGATGCTGCCTTAAAAATCATATGAGGAGGAACAGAAATATATTCTGCAAAACCACCATTTAAATCAACACCCAACAGTTTTAAACTGGTACATGCCGGATAGTGATGACGCTCACAGGCCGGACATTTCCCACACCATATAATAGGATCGACAGCAACTTTTTCGCCAATCTCAAATCCGGAAACTCCTTCGCCAATAGCCTCAATTACTCCTCCAAATTCGTGACCCGGAGTAAAGGGTATAGGAGTGCGCGGATGAAAATCGCCCGAAAAAATGTGCATATCACTACCACAAATGCTGGCATATTTTACCCGAATCAAAACTTCACCCGATTTTACTTCCGGTTTGGGAACATCAGACCATTTATAATTATTGTAGGTTTCAAGTACAGCCGCTTTCATCATATTATAAATTTAATTAGTTGTATATAAGTTCGTTTAATTCATACAAATTTTATAATAAAATCTTTAGCTTTTGAATTTCACATGCTTTTATTTTCGAATTAATCTGACCTAAAAGGAAAATTTCTACTTTTGAAAAAATTTAAAAACTTCATTAAAAGAAAAGAATGAACAAAGTCCATTTTCAATTCATTACACTGATTATCATTGCCTTTACAGGAATACCTGCAGGTATCGCTCAAAACGAACCCGAAATTAACGATTGGGAAAATCCTTCAATGTTCAACCAAAACAAGGAACTTCCTCATTCTACACTAATGCCCTATCAATCGGTTGAAGATGCGCTGACACAAAAAAGGAATGAATCGGTTTTTTATAAAAGTCTTAGCGGAACATGGAAATTTCACCTATCGCATAAACCAGCGGATCGTCCGATGGATTTTTATAAAACGGATTACGATGTTTCAGGTTGGGATAACATTCCGGTTCCTTCCAATTGGGAACTTCAGGGCTATGATGTTCCGATTTATGTGAACCATCAATATGAATTTGCCGATTATAAACATCCGGTTTCTCCCGAAATCAAATTTGAAGAACAACTATATCCGGCGAATCCGGGCAAAGTTCCGCACGATTATAACCCGGTTGGTTCCTACCGAAGAAATTTTACTGTTCCTGAAAGTTGGGATGGCCGCGAAGTTTTTATCCAGTTTGGCGCTGTTAAATCGGCTTTTTACATCTGGGTAAACGGACAAAAAGCAGGTTACAGCCAGGGAAGTAAAACTCCGGCTGAATGGGATATCACGAAATATCTGAAGCCTGGCGAAAATACTTTGGCCTTGGAAGTTTACCGTTGGTCGGATGGCTCTTATCTCGAAAGCCAGGATTTCTGGAGAATCAGCGGGATTGAGCGCGACGTGTATCTGTACTCTACCCCAAAAGTGCGGATTCGCGACTTTTTTGCCAAAGCCAATTTGGATTCGGAATATAAAAACGGAATTCTAAACCTGGATGTGGATATTAAAAATCAGGTTGAAAAATATCGCTCCGGAAATTACACGGTTGCCTTTCAATTGTATGATGTAAACAAGAACATGATTTCTGAAGCTTCTCAGGAAGCAAAAATCAATAAGAAAAGTGATTTAAAACTTACCTTCTCAAAAGAAATTCCAAATCCTAAAAAGTGGACGGCTGAAACACCCAATTTATATTCATTAATCATTATTTTGAAAAACGAAGCGGGAGAAATCGTTGAAACGGTATCGCACAAAGTAGGGTTCCGGAAAGTAGAACTGATAAATACGTTGTTTTGCATCAACGGTGTTCCGGTAACCATAAAAGGTGTTAACCGCCACGAACACGATCAACACAACGGCCATGTAATAAGCGAGGAGAACATGATAAAGGAAATCGCACTGATGAAGCAGTTTAACATCAATGCGGTACGCACAAGCCATTATCCTAACGATGAACGGTTTTATGATTTATGTGATGAATATGGCCTTTATGTTACCAACGAAGCCAATATCGAATCGCACGGAATGTATTACGGCGACTACTCGCTGGCTAAAAAGCCGGAATGGGAAGCTGCCCATGTTGACCGTATGATGCGAATGGTTGAACGCGACAAAAACCATGCTTGTGTTGTGGTTTGGTCAATGGGAAATGAAGCCGGCGATGGCGTAAATTTTACTGCCGGCTACAAGGCGATTAAAGAACGTGATCCTTCTCGCCCGGTTCATTACGAACGTGCAATTATGGGCGACAATACCGACATTTATTGTCCGCAATACCCAGGTGTAAAAGCATTGGAAGAATATGCCGAAAAATGGCAGACAAAAACTTTTATTTCAAGCGAATATTCGCATGCCATGGGAAACAGCAACGGCAACCTCATGGATTTATGGGAAGTGTTTTACCGCGACAGAAACGATCAACTTCAGGGCGGTTATATCTGGGACTGGATTGACCAGGCTTTTGTAAAGAAAGATAAGGACGGAAACGAATTCTGGGCTTATGGCGGCGACTATGGTAAAGACATGCCTACCGATTACAACTTTGTTTGTAACGGACTGATTTCTGCAGATTACACCCCGCATCCCGGACTTTGGGAAGTGAAATATGCTTACCAGTATGTTCGTTTTAGCAAAACGGACCAGGGATATGTGGTAACCAATTTTCATGATTTTATCGATTTAAGTGATTACCGGATTTCGTGGACAGTTTCCGACAACGGAATAAAAAAATACTCGGAAACATTTGAAAATATCAACCTGAAACCGGGTGAAAGTCAGTCATTGGTTTTTCCCGTTTCCACGATGATATTGCCTGCAGGAGTAGAACGCTATATCGATTTTTCTGTGACACTGAAAAAAGACTACCCGTTTATGCCTGCCGGTTTTGAAGTGGCACACGACCAGTTTAAAATAGAAGGCGAACATATTAACACTATCGCAACTAAAGGACTTCCAAAATTATCGTATGCAGAAACAAACGAAACAATTACCATTACCGGAGAAAATTTCGTTATCAGTTTTGGTAAAAGTGCAGGTACCATTTCGTCGTATGAAATTAACGGAATGGAACTGATGCAAAAAGGCCCGCAAATTAATTTCTGGAGGCCTGCCAACGATAACGACAAAGGAAGCCAGATGTTAAACCGACTGGGAATTTGGCGTGAAGTTTCGCGGGAAGCAAAGCCTTCAGGAATTAAAATAGAGCAGGCTGAAAACAATAAAATTACTGTAACAGCAAGTTATAATCTCGAAAAAGTGAAGTCGAAAGAAGTGGTTACCTACAATTTCTTTGGAAGTGGGGTAATTGAAGTAAAAGTCAGCTTTACCACTAACGAAGAAAAACTACCAGACATGCCGCGCTTCGGACTTCGTTGGGAAGTTCCGGTGAATTTCGATAATCTGACGTACTTTGGCCGCGGCCCGCAGGAAAATTATATCGACCGTAACCACAGCGCTTTTGTGGGCATTTACTCAGGTAAAGTTGCCGACCAGTATTTTAAATATGTACGTCCGCAGGAAAACGGCTATAAAACCGATGTACGCTGGTTTGAACTTCGCAATGAAAACGAAGTGGGAATTCGCGTTACAGGCGATCCTGTAATAGGTTTTTCAGCATTGCATAATCCAATTGAAGACTTTGATATGGAAACTCCGGACGATTACCGGCACACCAACGACATTGTAAAAAAAGATGGTGTATTTATCTGCACCGACCTTAAAATGATGGGTGTTGCAGGCGATGATTCGTGGGGAGCACGCCCCTACCCGGAATATTCCATCCCTGCTAAAAATTACGAGTTTAGCTTTACAATTGAACCCGTTTTTTAAAAGTAAGTTTTGTAAAAACTACTCAATATTATAAGGTAAAAACCTGTCTTCTTAATTGGAAACAGGTTTTTCTTTTTTACAAAAGTCGTATAATTGGCTAAATTAGATGGGCACTGGAATAACGTACTTGTGAATTGCTAATTAAATATTCCAAACAAATTCAGGATTACAATAATCAAAGCTGCAATTAAAACATACCGAACATATTTGGCCCCACCTCTCACGGTAAAATTAGCTCCTAACCAGGCACCTGTCATATTTCCTGCGGCAAGGATTAATCCTGCATTCCAATCAACTTGCTTATTATAAACAAAAATACCGAGGGAGAAAACGGTATAAATCAGAACAATAAATACCTTAACTGCATTGGCTTTAACCAGGTTCTGACCACACTCAAGCACAAGTCCGGCCAAAAGAAAAAAACCAACTCCTAACTGTATAAAACCGCCATACAAACCAATAAAGAAGAAAGTAATATATTGCTGAACACCTGGTTTTGCAATAGTTTCGCCAGCTCTTTCTTTTACCCAGACCTCCGGTTTAAGAACCACAATTAAAAACATAACGACCATTAAACCAGCAATAATCTTTCGAAGTAATTCAGGATTAACCTCAACCGCAAAAAATGCTCCTATTAAAGAACCAATAATTGCTGGTACAGCCAGTTTATAATCTGTTTTTAAATCGAGAACTTTCTTTTGACGAAAAGTATTAACAGCAATAATATTTTGCAACAAAATGGCAATCCGATTAGTACCATTGGCCACATTAGCCGGAAGCCCGATAAACATAAGCAGAGGCAATGCCAGCATGGAGCCACCGCCGGCAGTTGTATTAATAAAACCCGCAGTAAGCCCTGTTCCCAACAAAGCTAAAATCATATACCATTCCATTCTGTTGCTTAAGGTTTAATGAAAAAGTTGATACTATAAAAATAAAAAAAACGCTGTCGGTTCAATAAGAAACAGCGTTTTTGATTTTTATAACGAGTTAGATTTTATCTTTCAGTGCCTATTAATAAGCAAACAATGGGAAATCCTTCATAAGTAAGTGTACTTTTTCTCCAACCGCTTTCAGTACTTTATCGTCTTCAATGTTTGAAATAACATCATCAATTAACTGAACAATTACCGGCATTAAATCTTCTTTTGCTCCCCTGGTTGTAATTGCCGGGGTTCCAACACGTAAACCCGAAGTCTGAAAAGGAGAACGACTATCAAAAGGCACCATATTTTTATTAACCGTAATTTCTGCCTGAACCAGTGTATTTTCAACTTGTTTACCTGTTATTTCCGGAAATTTAGTTCTCAGGTCAATTAACATTGAATGGTTGTCGGTACCTCCTGAAATTACTTTGTATCCCAAATCAATAAAAGCCTGTGCCATTACATCGGCATTTTTTTTCACCTGTTGCTGATAAGCTTTAAATTCGGGTGTAAGCGCCTCGCCAAAAGCCACAGCTTTTGATGCAATAACATGTTCCAGTGGTCCTCCCTGTTGCCCTGGAAATACAGCTGAATCAAATAATGAAGACATCGAACGAACAACTCCTTTTGGAGTAGTTATTCCATAAGGATTGTCAAAATCTTTTCCCATTAAAATAATTCCACCACGAGGGCCACGTAATGTTTTATGTGTAGTTGATGTTACAACGTGCGCATATTCTAATGGATTATTCAATAAACCGGCGGCAATTAAACCGGCAGGGTGTGCCATATCAATCATCAACAAAGCACCAACTTTATCAGCAATTTCGCGCATGCGTTTGTAATCCCAGTCACGACTGTAAGCTGAAGCTCCGCCAATAATCAGTTTGGGTTTATGTTCCAGTGCCAGTGCTTCCATTTCATCATAATCCACCAACCCTGAATCTTCTTTTACTTTGTAAGCAATTGGCTGGTACAAAATCCCTGAAGAATTTACATGCGAACCGTGAGAAAGGTGGCCTCCATGCGAAAGATCAAGTCCGAGAAATTTGTCCCCGGGATTCAAAATAACACTTAAAACAGCCGCATTTGCCTGTGCTCCCGAGTGAGGTTGTACATTGGCCCATTCAGCTCCGTAAAGTTCCTTAATACGGTCAATGGCTAATTGTTCAGTCATATCAACAAACTGACATCCTCCGTAGTAACGCTTGCCCGGATAACCTTCTGCATACTTGTTGGTCATCACCGATCCCATTGCTTCCAAAACCTGGTCGCTAACGAAATTCTCAGATGCAATTAACTCTATTCCACCCAGTTGCCGTTCCCGTTCTTTCTGAATGATATCAAAAACCAATGTATCTCTTTTCATTTCTTTATGACTTAAAAAATTAAAGGCTCAAAGGTAATATAAAAACCATTTTTAGGTTATTGTAGACAATTTGAGTTACTCATTATTTTTAAACAATTAATTTAACAAACCGCAAAAACACTTGTCATTTCTAAAAATCAAGTTATTTAACATTTGACACACCTCTGACGAATACAATACAAGAAACTAATTTTCAGGATGATAAAAACCAAGATGAATTAAAAGATGTTCTCTCAAATCGTTTATTCATCATCATTAACGACAGCAGTGGCTGGATAAGGCACATCGTACCCTTTTACAGCATGCCAGATAATCCGGTTAAATGTATCTTCCTCAATCCGATCCAAATCGTCTAAATCCTGTTCCAGTGATTTTTGTGCCCAGTAAAGCTGTTTCCCGTTTAAACTCTGCAAAGTAGGATTTAATTGATCGAGCGGGATATTGTTTGGCAATGCTTTGTAAGGTGTAAAATCCGATTTCGGTGTAAAACAGTCGGTCATAGGTACTGCATTCAAATCCAGTTGGTTCATTGGCGGAATTCCCAGAATATTTTCGATGGTGCGAACCATGTTGATTTGGGAATAATAAGTTGAAACCACTTCTCCCCTTTTTGTATAAGGACTGATAACCATGCCAACCGTGCGATGTCCGTCCACATGATCAAGCCCTGCCTGCGGATCATCTTCTGTTACCAGAATACAGGTTTCTTTCCAGAATTTGCTGTTCGAAATCGCTTCCACAATTTTCCCCAATGCCAAATCATTATCTGCAACAGCAGCTTGTGGAGTTGGCATTCCAGGACTTGTGCCCGAGGTATGATCATTCGGCAGCAACATAATAATGAAATTGGGGAAATTGTCATTCTTTTCGAATTCTTTCAGCTCTTTCATAAACTCTGCCGCCCGGTACTGGTCGGAGACTTTATTTGGAAATCCAATATAAGTCGGGCAAATGTACGGCTTCAACTGTTCAAGATTTGCTTCAGCCTGGATCTTAATTTTTCCTGTATTATTCTTGAAATCGTTGTAAATCTCCGTAAATGGGGCATTTCCTGGTTCTATTACTGCATCGACAAATTCCCCATAATTTCGAAAAGTCAATCCGTGTTTCAAAACATTATCCCAAATAAAGCCCGAACTTGCATAAGCCAGTGCATCGTCTCCGTCATATGGATAACTGCGGGTAAAATCGCCAAAAAACTTTTCAATATAATCGGTAACATAAGCTTCATCCGTCCATTAATGTCCATCGGCACTTAAAACACCACTACAGTAAAAGTTATCGAGCAAGACAAATTCTTCAGCCAGCTTGTGATGGTTTGGTGTAATTTCCCGGCCAAAATGAACAAGGCTGGTATCTCCATTTCCTTGTGTCATATCGCCGAAAACCTGATCATAGGTACGATTTTCCTTTATAATGTAAACCACATGCTTAAAAACCGAAGGCTGGTTTAGAACCTGTGGGACCGGAACGCTCTTTTTTAAACTTCCTTTCTTATCGTTTACTGTAAGCTTTTGCACATATGAATTATTTTCGAGCACGGTTTCTGTCATTTGCGTAAGTTTAACCTCATCAGGTAATGAAATAAAAGAAACGGTTCCCTGCAATTCGCGACTGTTGTGCCCTGCCCTGCCGGTTTGCTGATTTCGCGAACCAACTCCTTTTGCATTTGCTACGATAAGCAGATTCGATTCTTCATCCAATAGAACTGAGGCAGGATACCACCCTGTCGGAATATAACCTTTCACCCGGCTGGATTGACCCAATTCGATTACACAAATTGCGTTATCAGTTCCATTCGCCACATACAATGTTTTACCATCTTTTGAAACAAACAATGCATTTGGTGCACTGCCAAATGGAAGCTCTTTTTCCGTTCGAACCAAAATTTCTTCAACAACCTCGTCGGTTAAAGTATTGATAACTGATATAACATCACTATTGGCACAAGCAACATATAACCTGTTTCCATCGGGGCTTGCCACCATTCCTGACGGGTGCAACCCAACTTCAATCGACTTTATGTTCCGGTTCGTGTTCAAATCAATCACTGAAACACTACCATTATTTGCAATTCCTGTTTCCGGATCGACTAAAACTTCACTTCCTGATGTATTGTAAGTTGACTCTCCTTCTTCCGGTCTTCTCCCGCCCCAATTACTTACATATGCCTTGGTTTCCGAAATAATAACAACATCATAAGGGGCAATGCCTACCGGAATCTCATCCACAATTCCGGTTCTTTGGTTTACCACTCCCAACGTATTATTCCGGCTAAGTGTAACATAAATTTGGCTATGTCTGTCGTCCAAAGCCAATCCTCCTGGAACTGCATCCCCACCAATTGCCGGCTCAGGTAACTGAATCGGAGTTTCCCACTTCAACATACCGTCTTCAGCAAAAGTTGCGACATTAATCATATTCTCAGCATCCGTAACAAAAACTTGTTTACCATCGGCAGAGAGACAAATACCTGTAAATGAATTTCCACTTTTGGGAAGACTGAGTGACTGCAAAACAGCCCTGTCCTGAATCCGAATTACGTCAATGGAATTGCGATTCTTAACTATCAACAATTTTTTATCAGGAGATTGTACCAAATCCAACGGGCGGCCAGGCAAAGTAACCTGTAACCCGGCCGGACGAAGTAACTGATTTGACGGTACCAGAAAACTTCCATCTTTTTGCGGACCTACCTGAATATTTCGACTTTCAATTTGAGCAAAAGTACCCTGAAAAGAAAAAAGAACCACCAACAGGATTCCGATATAACAGTAGTTATTTCTCATAATTGACAATATTAATCGGTTAATATAAATTTTTAGTTTCAGAATTTTTAAATTAAGATTAAATCCTATTCAACGTTTTCTAATAAATATACGGAGTAATCTGTTAATTCAAACCGAATTTACTGTTGGAAATAAAACCAGGTAAAAATTAATTTATGCTATGAAATTACGAAAATGTAAGAAACCTTAAACTAACTGTTTTTTAGCCCAAATCTTAATTTTATAAATGATGTATTAAAAAGTGCGAAGAGTAGCAGAAGCTTTTATAGCATAAAAAAAACGCCAACTTTAACGGCGGCGTTTTTTAATCATCACAACTTAATAAATAAGAACACAATGCTTAAATCACTAACTAAACTAACTAAACTAATAACTCTAAAACTTAATATGAAAAATCGTCCTACTCTTAATGGTCTTACAAATATAAAAGATTTTCATATTAGCTTACCAGATAAAATTCTTAAAACCAGGGTTTAAAATTCTGATTTTTAACTATTCACATTCCTTAAGATTTAGCCCATTTAAGGTGCTCTTACTTTTAAAATAAAGTTTTAAAAAATCATTTTGATTTTAACAAAACCGATTGAACAAACATCACTTTTTGTTTTTTTAGTACATTAACGGAGACTAAAACAAGAAAAAATGATCGATATATTACGAACGACCTCAGAAAACGCTGACTTTCAAGATATGGTAAAACAACTTGATTATGAGTTATCTGCAATAGATGGCGACGAACACTCGTTTTACGATCAGTTTAATAAAACCCATAATATTAAGCATGTTGTAATTGCCTACAAGAATAAAACTCCTGTAAGTTGTGGAGCCATAAAAGAATTCGATGCAAATTCGATGGAAATTAAACGAATGTATACCATTTCAACATACAGGGGAAAAGGAATTGCAACACGTGTCCTCCAGGAACTTGAAAAATGGGCAATGGAAATGGACTTTAAAAAATGTATTTTGGAAACCGGAATCAGGCAACCGGATGCGATACGGCTTTACAAGAAAAACGGATACAAATCCATAACTAACTATGGTCAATATGAAAATATAAAGAATAGCCGGTGTTTTGAAAAACTTCTTCCATAGATCAATCTTTTTTTCTTTCTCTTCTTATTAAATTGTGGAACAACTAATTAACTATATTGAAATATTTGTAAAACTTGATGCTAAGGCAATTGGGAACCGGTAAAAGAAGCTTTTAAAAAAGGGTTAATCGATAAAATACGAGCATTTGCCCGTTAATAACCTAATAAAAAGAGTTCTCTTTTAGTTACCAATAACTCCTGCAAGTAATTCGCTCAGCTCTTTTACTTTTTCAGGATATTTACCAGCAAGATTCTCCTGTTCTCGTATATCTGCCGACAAATCATACAACTGTGGTTCCGGGTCATTTCCATACTCAGTGTTGGTGAATTTCCCATATTTAGGGCCGTTGCCGGGTTGAATGTATTTCCAGCTCCCTTTTATAATCGATAATGTTCCGGCATGCTCCACAATCCATTCTCTTCCTATGTCTGTTTTTCCCAGAAGCACATCAAGCATTTCAAAACTATCAGGCCCCTCATTTTCGCCAAGTTGTTGTTCGTTCATTTTGGCAAACGAATGCAGAAAATCGATTTGGCTGACTGCTGCATCAGACTTTTTAGGCGAAATTTTTCCGGGCCAGTAAATAATAAACGGAACACGTGTTCCCCCGTCAAAAGCACTGTATTTTCCGCCACGAAGAGGGCCTGCAGGTTTATGATTCCCCAAAAGTTCAACAGCCTGATCCTGGTAACCATCGTCTACAACCGGGCCATTGTCGCTGGTAAAAATTACAATCGTATTTTCAGACAAACCTAAATCTTCCAGTTTTTTTGTGATTTCACCCACGGCCCAATCCACTTCAAGAATAGCATCTCCCCGGGGCCCCATACCACTTTTTCCGGCAAATCTCGGATGTGGAACACGCGGCACATGAATATCGTGAGTGGAAAAATAAAGGAAGAAAGGATTACTCTTGTTTTTCTCCATAAATGAAAGTGCCTTACCGGTAATTACATCTGCTATTTCTTCATCAACCCAGCGGGCAGCTTTTCCACCACTCATCCAACCAATACGACTTATTCCGTTAACAATCGTAAAATCGTGGCCATGACTCGGTTTCATCTTCAGCAATTCCGGGTTTTCCCTTCCGGTAGGTTCATTTCCTACTTTTTCTTTAAAACTTACCTGAATCGGGTCAGCAGGATCAAGTCCAACCACTTTTGCATTTTCAACAAATACACAAGGAACACGGTCGCCAGTGGCCGGAATCAAAAACGAATAATCAAATCCTAAATCCTGTGGCCCGGGTGTAATAGATCCGTTCCAATCCGGACCGCCCTGTGGGCCGAGTCCCAAATGCCACTTTCCAACTACCCCGGTTGTATAACCGGCATCTTTCATTACATCGGCAAGCGTTTTTTGGTCCGGATCGATTATTAGCGCTGCATCTCCGGGAGCCACCCCTGTTCCTTTTTGCCGCCAGGCATACTTTCCTGTTAACATTGAAAAACGGGATGGAGTACAGGTTGCCGAAGAACAATGCCCGTTCATAAATTGAATTCCATTATCCGCCAGCTTATCAATATTCGGGGTACTTATTTCTGTTGCTCCGTAACAACTAACATCCCCATAACCCAAATCATCAATATAAATTAAAACAATATTGGGTTGTAAGGGTTTCATCACTTCAGATTGCTTTTTGGGAGCACAACTACTAAAAACTAAGAGTGCAATAAGAATAACCGCAGATTTTAGAAAGGATTTCATGATGAACTGAATTTTTAGTTTATTCAAAAATAGAACTTTTAAATCAGGCACAAGAATTTTAAAGCAAGAAAGAGTGTTTATTCAATGTGAAAATCAAAGATAAAAAGCTTTCAATTTCAGGTAAAAAAATATTCTTTTGATGTAATGATGTTTTACGACGTACGTCATAACTTTGAAAACAAGAATGAGAACAGCCGGCAGGCAAAACAACACTAAATGGTAGCGAGAGATTTTAGAACAACAGTTTTACCGATTAGCAATAAGCTGCTCCGATTTGCCACTCATTTTCTGAAAGACGAGGACGAAGCGAAAGATGTGGTACAGGATGTTTTCCTGAAACTTTGGCAAAAAAAAGATGATTTGGGCGAAATTGAAAACATCAGTGCTTTTGCAATGCGAATGACGAAAAACCGCTGTCTGGATGTTTTAAGAGCCAAACGTGTTATTCCTATTGATGATGAAACCGACCGAAAATTGAAAGAAGAATCGGTTGACGTTCATTCAGGTGTTGAATTAAGTGAATCGGCAACACAAATAAAAATGCTGATTAACCGGTTACCCGACTTGCAACGAACCGTAATGCACATGCGTGATATCGAGCAATTAACGTATGAAGAAATTGCAGAAATCACAGAATTACAAGTAAATGCAATCAGGGTAAACCTTTCGAGAGCTAGAAAAAAAGTAAGAGACGAATTTTTAAAAATAAATTCAGATGGAAACCAAAGAAGTAAAACGTTTACTGCAACTCTATTTTAACGGTGAAAGTACCGAACAGGATGAAAGAAACCTGGAAATATACTTTCAATCCGAAAATATTGCAGACGAGGTAAAAGAATATGCTGAATTCTTTGGAGGAATTTCAGAACTGGCAAATTTGGGAAATAATTCTTCCATTGAAAATGATGTAATGAACTACATTCTTGAAAATGAACACCGGGAAAAAACAAAATTCCGTCAGATGTGGAGGGTTGTAACCGGTGTAGCAGCTACAGTAATTATTGTTTTGGGAGGTTTCCTTTTTTATCAGCAACAACAGCAGCAACCATTTAAGGATACTTACCAGGATCCGCAGGAAGCTTATGTTGTGGCACAACAAACACTCGAATTTGTTTCAGCAAAATACAATAAAGGACTAGCCGGTTTGGCAAAATTTGACAAGCTAAAGAAAGCAGAAGAACCACTAAGAAAAGGTATTACACCAATAAATGACTTCTTCGAAACGGTTGAAAAAATGGAGAAATCCAATTAGGAAACAGGAGATACAATTAGAGATTAATAACAAATAAAAAACGAATAAATCATGAAAAAGCTAATTTTAATACTTGCAGTTGTATTGCCAATGGCAGTGCTTGCGCAAAAAACTCCGGTTGACAAATTATTCGAAAAATACGCCAACCAGAAAGGATTTACCACCGTTAACATTTCGGGTAAATTGCTTGGGTTTGCAGCTCAATTGGATACCGGCGACGAATCGACCAAAGACATGCTTTCCGGGTTAAAAGGCATTCGTATTTTGTCGGTGGAAGATGACGAACTGAATAAAAACATCAATTTTTACGAAGAACTGAATAAAGACGGATTTTTTAAAAATAACAATTACGAAGTTCTGATGGAAGTTACTGAAGATGATGAAATAGTTCGCTTTCTGGCCAAAGATGCCGGCAACGGAAAGATATCAGATTTACTTCTGGTGGTAGGTGGCGACGACAATGCTCTGATCTGCATCAGTGGCATTATCGACCCGGAAAATATCAGTAAAATAACCAAAGCAGTAGATATAGATTTGGGTGATATCGATATAAAATAGTGCCATATCATAAAAAGAAAAACACAAATAACCAGGTTAAAAGTCCGGGAACAAAGCCCGGATTTTTTTATGCGAATGAATCGGGTTTATAAATGTTTCGTATTTTTAGCTTTTAAATGTTTACGGTAAATGGATTTAAACTCGATACTTCAAAAACACCAGATAACGCCCGGAACAACCAAATCAATCAATATAGGTTGTATCCTGCTTTCGGCGACAAGGTTAAAAGATGGGTGGCAACTGGTAACCACCGATAATTGCCCTGACGACGACATTAATCTGCACGAAAACTCGGCGATGTCGGACTATTTTCAAACCGGAAAATCGAATTCGCTGATTATTGCGCCTGCTTTACCAAACAAACCGCTGGTGTTTAAAGGCAGCGGACTCAATGTTTTACCGGGGCAAAAAATCACCATTTTTCTGAAAATACCGCTCACATTTCAGATTTATTTTTCAAAAGTTCAGCCTGAAAATCTGTTGCGGGAAATTACCTATAAAAGGTTATCGAACACCTGGTTTGGAGAACCCGATTCAGGTGAGCCCGCTTTTACATTAGGCAGCGAATATTTTCTCGATTTCGATGAAATAAAAATAACCGGTTTTGAAGCCATTTGCCCGGTTTCAGTAAAAAACAGCGACAATGAAAACCTGAATGTTCAGCGATTAATTATTCGCGACGAACATTTAAGTTTGTATAAAAACGAAAATAAAATGGTTACCAGCCTTGTTGAGATTGAGTTTAAAGGAAAAGATACCATTGGTGCTGTTGATTACCATTACTCGAAACTTTACAATGGCGAAAAACAGGAAATTCTGGCCAAACCCAGAAATAGTTCCGGGAAAGGGCTTAAATTGAACTTCCACTTCATGAAAACTATATACAGAACAGAATAATGAATTTCAACTGGTCAGAACATTTCAGCGCCGATATGATAGAAAAGATACTTCGGATATCGATTATCCTGGTAGTCGGCTTAATAATTATCTACTCGTTAGCATTTCTGGTAAGGAAATTACTGCCTGTAACACTTTCTAAACAGCGCAAAATGATAATCAACCGGTTTATTCAATATTCAGGAATTATTATACTTTTTTTTATTATCGTTTCTGAACTGAATATTGATCTCACTGCAATTTTTGGGGCTGCCGGTATTATTGGTATCGTAATTGGTGTGGCCTCGCAAACCAGCATCGGAAATATTGTTAGTGGTTTCTTTCTTGTATCCGAAAAATCGTTTGAGTTGGGCGATGTTATAAAAATTGGCGATAAAAGCGGAACGGTTTACAGCATCGATTTACTTTCAATTAAATTAAGAACGTTTGATAATTTGCTGCTTCGTATTCCGAATCAAACAGTTATTAGCAGCGAAGTTATTAATGTAACTAGATTTCCGATTCGGCGCCTCGACTTTGATTTGGGTGTAGCCTATAAAGAAGATTTGGTGAAAGTGAAATCGATAATTGAAAGAGTTGTCAGAAATAATCCTTTATGCCTTGATGAACCGGAGCCCCTTATCGTTTTTAAGGAATTCGGGGCAAGTAGTATAAATATTCAATTGGGCGTTTGGTTTGAAAAAGCCAATTATCTGAAAGTTAAAAATTCGGTATTCCTGGAAATAAAAGCCGCCTTTGATGCAGAAGGAATCGAAATTCCATTCCCACACATCAGTGTTTACACCGGCGAAGCAACAAAACCATTTCCAATTGCGGGAAAAGAGAAATAATATATAATAGAAAAGAGGCTGTTTCTGCAGCCTCTTTTTATATCAATATTTTATATAAAATCTCAAGTTACATCAAGCCTCTTCTTTTCAAAAGCGGTTCTTTTGACGGTGCCTGTCCGCGGAATTTTTCGTAAACAGCCATTCCTTCGTCCGAACCACATTTCTCAAGTAAAGTTCTGAATTTGGCTGCATATTCCGGGTTAAAAATATCGCCCGATTGTTTGAAGGCATCAAAAGCATCCGCATCTAAAACTGCCGCCCAAATGTAAACATAGTAACCGGCTGAATATCCACCAGAGAAAATATGAGAAAAATAAGTACTCCGGTAGCGGGGAATAAACTCGGGTATTAATCCTATTTTATCCATCGAAGCCTTTTCAAATGCATTCACATCACTAATTACAGGATTTTCAGTGGTATGGTAATCCATATCAAGAAGCGATGCAGCAACATATTCACCGGTAATAAAGCCCTGATTAAAAGTGCCGCTTTTCATTATTTTTTCAATTAATTCATCAGGAATGGATTCACCTGTTTTATAATGTTTTGCATACACCTTCATTACTTCCGGTTCGGCAGCCCAGTTTTCCATAATCTGCGAAGGCAATTCCACGAAATCACGCGGAACTCTTCCTGCAGTTCTATCATAAGGGCCGTCAGTAAATAAACCATGCAACGAATGCCCAAACTCGTGGAAAAGTGTAGAAACTTCGTCAAAGCTTAACAGCGCCGGAGTATCTCCTGCCGGACGAGTAAAATTCATTACAATTGAGCCAATTCGCGGGATACGCTTTCCATCGCGGTACGATGCACTGCGGAAACCGGTTGACCAGGCTCCCACTCTTTTCCCATCGCGAGGATGAAAATCCATGTACAAAACACCTAACAAGGAACCATCTGCTTCCTGAACTTCAAAAGCTTCAGCTTCCGAATGATAGGTAGGAAGGTCGGGACGAGGGATGAATTTCAATCCATATAACCGGTTGGCAACATAGAAAATTCCGTTTTTCGCATTTTCAAGGCTGAAATATGGTTTTAATTCAGCTTCATCCAAATTAAACTTTTCTTTTCTCAATTTCTCCGAATAATACCACCAATCCCATGAAGCCAGTTTAAATTTTCCGCCTTCGCGATTGATTATCGCCTGCATATCCTTCACATCCTGTTTTGCCATTTTTAAAGCCGGATCCCACAATTCCATCAGGAAACTATATACCGCTTCCGGGGTTTTGGCCATATTAATGTCAATAACATACTCGGCATAATTATTAAACCCAAGCAATTTTGCTTTTTGGTCGCGCAGTTCAACAATCTTCTTAATAATTTCTTTGTTGTCATTATCATTGTCATTATCGCCACGCATAAAATACCCGCGGTATAACTTCTCACGCAAATCACGATTCTGGGCAAACTGTAAAAAAGGCAGCATACTTGGTTTCGCCAGTGTAAAAACCCATTTCCCCTCTTCGCCTACTTTTTTGGCAGCTTCTGCAGCACCCGTTATAACATCATCCGGGAGGCCAGCCAAATCAGCTTCATTATCAACAACGAGTTTGAAATTTTTATTGGTCTCAGCCAGTAAATTCTCACCAAATTTCAGACTCAATGCTGAAAGCTCGGTATTTATAGATTTTAAAATTTCCTGATTTTCCGGCGAAAGATTGGCTCCATTCCGTTCAAAATCCTGGTAATATTTCTCGGTCACTCTTAACTGTTCAGCATCGAGTCCTAAATTATTACGATTGTCGTAAACCGTTTTTATTCTGTTGAACAGTCCCGGATTCATCGAAATATTATCACGGTGGGCTGTTTGCAAAGGAGAAATCTCACGCGCAACCGCTTGCATTTCGTCATTTGTATTTGCAGAATTCAGCGGGCCAAATACACCACTTACTTTTTCAAGTAACGCTCCCGATTTATCCAGGGCAAAAATGGTATTCTCAAAAGTTGGCTCTTCAGGATTTGAAACAATCGCTTCAATTTCGGTTTCCTGTTGTTTTATCCCCTCTTTAACAGCAGGTACATAATGCTCTACTTTTATTTCATCGAAAGGGGGAACACCAAAGGGCGTTGTCCATTCTTCAAAAAAAGGATTTTTCATATTCGCAGTGTCTTTTTTTTGTGTTTGACAGGAAAACACTATCAAACTAATAACAAAATAGAATAGCAGTTTTTTCATTATTTTTAGTTTTTTCATAAAAAATTGTAGGCGAAGATAATGAAATTTAAAATTTTGAAATACGACAAATCACAAGGTTTTGAACTATCTAAATTTTAAATCAGCGGAATCTTTTCTTGTAAAAAAATACGCACTATTAATTCGGTTTTATCAAAACGAAAGCTTCCACGTTATTCTAAACTCATTACCCGATTTTTATCCAAAAAACCTTACTTTTGTCGAATTCAAAAAAATAGTACAAATCATTTCAAAATGAAGATATCGTATTCCTGGTTAAAAGAATATATTGAGCTGGAACAATCGCCCGAAGAAATTTCTAAAATCCTTACACAAATTGGGCTTGAAGTAGGTAGTATGGAAGAAGTTGAAACGATAAAAGGAGGTATGAACGGCCTCATTATCGGGGAAGTAATTACCTGCGAGAAGCACCCAAATTCGGATCATTTGAGCAAAACAACAGTAAATGTAGGTTACGGCGATTTACTGCCGATTGTGTGTGGCGCGCCCAATGTGGCAGCCGGACAAAAAGTTGTTGTTGCTACGGTTGGAACTATGCTTTATTCGGGTGAAGAGTCGTTTACGATTAAAAAATCCAAAATAAGGGGAGAAGTTTCGGAAGGAATGATTTGTGCTGAAGATGAAATTGGCATTGGAACCGACCATGCTGGAATTATTGTACTGGATAATTCGGTAAAAGTTGGAACACTTGCCAAGGATTATTACAATATTCAGTCGGACTGGGTGATTGAAGTTGATTTAACACCTAACCGCATCGACAGTGCTTCGCACATTGGAATTGCCCGCGACCTGGCTGCTTATCTTTCACAAATTGAAAAGACCGAATACAAACGACCATCGGTTGAACATTTCAAAGTTGATAATCATAATCTTGAAATTCCGGTAGAAGTAATCAATCCGGAAGCTTGTCCGCGATATTCCGGAGTTACCATTTCCGGAGTAGAAATTAAAGAATCGCCCGACTGGTTAAAGAACCGGCTGAAAGCAATCGGCCACTCCCCCATCAACAACGTAGTTGATATTACCAATTTTGTATTGTTTGAAACCGGCCAGCCATTGCACGCTTTCGATGCAGCCGAAATTGCAGGAAACAAAGTAGTGGTTCAAACCATGAATTCAGGAACAAAATTTACCACCCTGGATGAAACAGAGCGCGAACTGGATGAAAACGACCTGATGATTTGTAACACTGAAGCAGGAATGTGTATTGGTGGTGTTTTCGGTGGCGTAAAGTCGGGGGTAAAAGATTCAACAACCAGTGTATTTTTGGAAAGTGCCTGTTTCGACCCGGTTTACATTCGCAAAACTGCCCGCAGGCATGGATTGAATACCGATGCATCTTTCCGTTTTGAAAGGGGAACAGATCCGAATGGAGTAATTTACGCATTAAAACGTGCTGCCCTGCTCATTAAAGAAATTGCAGGTGGAACCATTTCTTCAGAAATTGTTGATATTTATCCGCAACCAATTGAAGATTTCGAGGTAAATATTTCGTGGTCGAACATTACCCGCCTTATTGGCAAAGAATTAGGCAAGGAACGAATTAAAAGTATTCTTGAATCGCTGGAAATAAAAATTGAATCAGAAACCGAATACGGCCTTTCTGTTTTGGTTCCGCCTTACCGTGTGGATGTAAAACGTGAAGCAGACGTAATTGAAGAAATCCTTAGAATTTACGGATACAACAATGTTGAAATCCCTTCACTGGTAAAATCTTCGTTGCAAACTGCCGAGAAACCAGATCCAAACCGAGTCAGGAACCTGGTTTCGGAAATGCTTACTTCACAGGGTTTTAATGAAATCTGGTCGAACTCATTAACCAAAGCAGCCTATTACGAAGGTTTGGAACAGTATAAAGAAGAAAGTACAGTTAAAATTCTGAATCCGTTAAGCGCCGATTTAAACGGAATGCGGCAAACTCTTCTTTTGGGAGGATTGGAATGTATTTCGTATAACGCCAACCGCCAAAACAAAAACCTAAAAATGTATGAGTTCGGAAATTGCTATTTCTACAAAGGAACTCAGTTAAAAGAAAAACCGGAGACAAATTACTGGGAAGAAGAGCACCTGGCACTTTTTATTACCGGAGAAAAACAACAGGAAAATTGGGGAGAGAAAGCTCAGCCAACCTCATTTTTCACATTAAAAACACAAGTTGAAAATATTTTAACCCGATTAGGGTTCTCAAAAAAACAATTACAAATTCAGGATTCTGAAAGCGAGTTATTCTCTGCCGGATTAAAATACGAGTTCAATAATAAAACCCTTGTTGAACTGGGAATTGTGGCCAAAAAATGGATGAAAAAATTTGACATCGAAAATCCTGTTTATTATGCCGATTTTAACTGGGGAAATACTTTCTTTTTGCACAAAAAACATGGGGTAACGTTTAACGAATTACCCAAATTCCCTGCTGTTCGGAGGGATCTTGCATTGTTGGTTGACAAATCGGTTAAGTTTGGCCAGCTTCAGGAAACAGCATTCAAAATTGAAAAACAACTTTTACAGGAAGTAGATTTGTTTGATGTTTACGAAGGAAAAGGAATTCCTGAAGATAAAAAATCGTATGCCATGAGTTTTGTTTTAAGGGACGACCAACGCACCTTAAACGAAAAGCAAATTGAAAAAACAATGCAAAAACTGATAGCCGCGTTTAACCGCGAATTTGGTGCTGAATTGAGATAACAACCAGTTCCGGAGTTTATAGGGGCAGAAAAATTTGTGAAGTTGATAGTTTATGCAAAACCATACCAAAGGAATAATTTATGCTTTAATAACCGCTTTCTTTTGGGGGTTTCTTGCTGTTGCATTAAAAATTGCCGTCCGCAAAGTTGATCCGGTAAGCATAGTTTGGTTTCGGTTTTTGTTTGCGTTTTTATTATTAGCAATCTGGCAATTATTAAGTAAACCGTCCTCTTTTCAGATATTCAGGCGACCTCCGCTTTTGCTCATTCTCGCAGCAATCGGACTTTCCTGGAATTACATGGGCTACATGTTTGGAATTCATTACACTACTCCAAGCAATGCACAATTATTTATTCAGTTAGGACCTATAATACTGGCTATTGTAGGGTTTATATTTTTCAAGGAAAAAGTGGCAAGAAATCAGATTATAGGCTTTGCCATTGCTTTTTTAGGACTTTCCTTTTTTTACAGGGATCAGCTTTCAGCATTCTTCGACAGTGGAAATTACAATATCGGAATTCTGCTAACAATATCCGGTGCAATGGCATGGTCGCTTTATGCAATCTTTCAAAAAAAGTTGGTAACAAAATATCGTGTTGAAAGCTTAAACCTGTTTCTGTTTGGGTTTCCGGCAGTAGTTTATCTCCCTTTTGTTGAATTTAAACCGTTGCTTGAGTTACCTTTTTCCTGGTGGCTTTTACTCTTCTTTTTAGGCGCCAATACGCTTATTGCCTACACTTGTGTGGCTAAAGCATTAAAGTATGCAGAGGCAAACAAAGTAAGCGTTATTCTTATTGTAAACCCCATCATCACCTTTATCACCATGGGAATATTAACCTATCTTGATGTTTCATGGATTAGTCACGAGCGATTTTCAGTTATAACCATTATAGGAGCTTCTCTTGTAATTCTGGGTGCAATTCTGGTATCAAAAAAAGTCAAAACAAAATAGGTTATTTGTCCCCCTTTTTTTAAATTGAAACGGTATTAAATGAACGAAATCCCATGAAAACCTGTATCCGTTTTCTTTTTGTTATTAGCCTCATTACAACTCTTTCGTGTGTAAAACCTGCTTCGAAAATAATTACAGTAACCGGCGATATTCCTGCTGAAAAAATTGGAAAAACCTTACATCACGAACATTTGCTGGTTGATTTTATTGGGTCTGACAGTATAAATTACCATCGTTGGGATAAAAATGAAGTTGTTGAAAAAGTACTTCCCTATTTAACCGAAATAAAAAAACTGGGATACAGGACGCTTGTAGATGCCACTCCTGCGTACTTAGGAAGAGATCCGGAATTACTCAAAATGCTCTCCGAAAAATCAGGCGTTCAGATTTTAACCAATACAGGTTACTACACGGCAATGAACGGAAAATTTTTACCGAAACATGCATTTACCGAAACACCTGAGCAATTGGCCGAACGCTGGATATTTGAAGCTAAAAACGGAATTGAAGGCACTGGAATTTTCCCCGGGTTTATAAAAATATCTGTTGAACGAAAACCTCTTGAAGAAATTAACCGGAAAATTGTTGAAGCTGCCTGTATTGCACATAAAGCAACTGGTTTAACTATTATGTCGCACACCGGTCTTGCAGATCCGGCATTTCAGCAACTTGAAATTTTAGAACAGTATGGTATTCATCCGTCAGCATTTATATGGACGCATGCCAATAACGAGAAAGATTTTAGCAAACAAATAGAAGCCGCCCGCCAAGGAGCGTGGATTGCGTTTGACAGTTATAATCCGGATAAAACGGATGAATTTGTAAAATTTGCTGTTTTAATGAAAAAAGAAGGACTTTTAGATAAGTTAATGTTTTCGCACGATGCGGGTTGGTACAAACCCAGCGAACCCAATGGTGGCGAGTTCAGAGGATTTACAGAAATTGAAGAATACCTGATTCCGGCTCTCGAAAAAAACGGACTTGTTCAGCAGGATATATACCAGATTTTTAACCTAAATCCGGCAGCCGCATTTACGGTAAAAGTACGGACCATATAAATTCAGTTACACCAAAATGAGACATCGAAAAGATTCAGAGCGCAGGCCTAGCCCCACACTATTTCATAAAGTGTGATGAATTTAAATTCAATAACCGGTATAGCACTCCTTTGCGAGTTTAAATTGCAAAAACCAGTAAAGATTATTTAATTAAACAGGGATTCTGATTATCAGATTAATGAAGCCACATAGATAACTTCAATCTTCAACTACATCTCTTTGTTTAACATCGGATATTTTTGAACTAAACGCTCCAGTTCTTCAACCACTTCCTTTTTCTTTTCGTTAAAAAGATTTTTATAATAACGAATACCATCCGAAAGATTTTGCTGAAAAGAAACCAGTTGTCTTTTTTCTTTTGTATCTGAAGTGTTTTTCATAAAATCCTCAAAACGTTCTTTATAAATATCAAGATACATTCCAAGTTCTTTAAGAAACATATGTGGTCGTGGCCGGTTGTCAAGAATATTTATACGTCCGTAAATATGGTCAACCATCTGTTGTAACGTTGATATTTTCGAGAAATAAGCCAGATTAGGCCCGGGACAAACCGTTACTTTTTCGGTTGGTTTTACTTCTATTTTCTTCGACTCAAGCATGGAAATGCCAAGACCTATACACAAACACTCTTTCTCAATAATCTTGTCATACGCTTTTTTATGTTCGTCAGCCTCCAGCTTTAACGCTTCCAGTTCCTCCAACTTCAGGGTTTGATATTGCCTTGAAGCAGTGCAAATAGGTTTTTCAGTATATTCGGTATTAAATTTCAGAAAACCTTTTGTACAGGGAGTTCCGGCTTTTCCTTCCTGAGCCAGTTTTAGCCGCCGCAAACTCATTGATGTTCCCTTAACACTGTTAAACGGAACTCCAAGTGGGGACAAACCACTGTAATACAAATCTTTCTCCTTTGCTTCAGCCAACAGGTTCAAGGTTTCATCATCGATACTTACCACCTCCGGAACCAACATAAATGGTGTGCCCCAGCCCACACTATCCATATCGTAATAATCAATCAAAAAATTATGTTCTTCGGCTGTACCAACTCCGCCCTGAGCAGTAACTTTCAGTTCAGGAGTTTCTGCAGGTTGAGACATTTCTTTCTTTTGCAAAGCGGCCTGGTAAATCTCGATACAGGTATCAAAAAGCAATTTCCGGTTGTTTTTAAATTCTTCCAGTATCGGGCCAAACAAAACACCATTGGTTGGAAAAGCATGGCCTCCACAGTTTACTCCCGACTCAATTCGATATTCAGACACCCACAATCCTTTCGCTGCCAGCATTTTTCCCTGTACAAAAGCAGAACGGAAATCACTTACCTTTAAGATGAGTTTCTTTTTAACCTGTCCATTTTCATCCGGGAAAAAATCCTTAAAGTTTTCGATATAACTGTACAAACGAGGGCTCATACCGGCTGATAATACCAGCGACGAACTCAGGCTACTCGTTGCAAATCCGCGTAAAGCGGCATGTGCATCATTAAACTCAACGGGTAATTCTTCGCCATTTTTATAATTCACCTTATCCAGTTTAGTCATAATGTTTACATCTACCGACCCAACATGGAATTTCTCGTGCAGCCACTTTGAAAATTCTTCGGCTGCTTGTTTACTTTTATCGGCCAGATTAAATTTGGCCTTTATTTCCGATGCATCCGGCAGCATCGCGATATATTTTTCCAGTTCACTCCCCGCGTGTATTGCTGATGACTTTAATTCATCAACTTTTTTCCTAACAATTTCATCAACCATATTTAGGTACGAGGCAATTCTTTTAGCCCTAAAATCCTCTACTTTTTGAGAAATGGCCTTAAACGGGATATCAAACTTTTTACTGTAAAATTCGCGCATGGTTTCAATTAAAGCATCGTCAACCAGCGATATCACCGACGAGATTCCTAAATGAGCTACATTTATGGGGGTATCAATTGAGTATCCTACTCCGAGTACCGGAATATGGAAAGAATGTCCTTCAAATAATTTCATATGATTTTCCTACTATAAAGCCTGCAAAGGTAATTTTAATTCAGTGGTGTCAAAACTGAATTAGTTTTTATTATTTAAATGTTATAATTATTGAATTTATGAATTATAGCAGACCATACAAGAACATGATACCTAAAAACCCGTGAATAACAAATATTTAGTAATGCCAAAACAAAAAATTAGCATATAAAATAAATTCAATTAAATTTACAAGTAGAAAAACTTGCGCTGTACTATTTCTATACTATTAAAATGAAGTCCCGGTCAATCCTATTTTTTAGAAAGCCGGGATTTTACTTTTTCAAGAAAAACAGGAAGACATAAACTGTTAAGGTTTTTCTACCAGCCCATAAATCGCTTTTTCGAAAATTGCCCAATCTTCGTCCGTCATCCTTTCCGGTGTGAATAAACAAATTCCCGCAGCTCCGTTGCTCATTGATTCTTTAATTGCAGCTTCCAGTTCTTCGGGCATTAGTCCATGATTCTCCGGATCGGGCTCGCTGCTTTTTTTTGCAGGATCAGGACAAATAAACAAACCACTGTACAGAGGTGCCCTGTTATCGATGCTGGTAACTCCTTCTTTACACATTTCTCCAATCCATTCTGTTCCTTCCAAATAAAAATCGTTGTAGTTCATTGGATAAAATGCATCCAGGTTCCATTTATTCCATTCTTGTCTTACCATTTTTTTTGCTAATGACGGTCCCGGAAAAACTGCAGCAGTTATAACCTTGTTTTTTGAGTGAACCATATCGGCCAAACGATTTACAATATTGGTTATCAAATCGTACCGAAACTGTTTCCACTCTTCCACTTGCGAAGGATCTTCCACCGATTTAATATCGATTCCGGTTTTTGCTTTAAAGTCGCCCACACATTTATCGCAATAACAATAATCAAACTGAGGAAATTCGCGATCCTGAACCAGTCCGTATTTATCCCACAAACCACGGGCTAGAATTACATCGGGAAACCGGATAAAATCAAGATGAATGCCATCAATTTCCGGAACATCAGCTACACTTCCGTACAAATCGTCCAGAAAATGATACACCTCTTCTCTGTCGGGACAAAGAAACTTGTAATGGTCAACATAAGCCGGTTTATCATAAGCCGATTCACCCAAACCATTTACGGCATACCAGGAAGAATCCAGTTTTGGATTATTCCCCTGCACCATTGTCGGAATCCAGGCATGAAATTCCAACCCCGCAGCTTTGGCAACCTTTCCAACCCTGCGATAGGTTTCCGGATCATGTCCGCCATTATACATTAATCCATCAATTCCTTTTTGCTTCAAATCATCGAACTTCGTTTTTAACTCCGTATCTGTTGCTTTTCCCGGACCACCTGTCCATGCATAAACTGTAATTTTAGGTTGTTTCGTTTCTGAACACGCAAATAAGATGAATATCAGAAACCATCCGAATATTTTCTTCATAACTTTCATTTTTTATTCCCAAACCTCCTTCTAAAGTAAGTATTTTTTTCATGGTCGGGATTAAAAATTTCGATAATTTTACCACTTTATAACCTGTAAATCTGCAATAAAAACCGAATGGCAAAAGTAATTATCGGAATTCACGGACTTGGAAATAAACCAACAAAGCAGCTACTTGAAAAATGGTGGAAAGAAGCGATCATTGAAGGATTGACCAAAGCAGGAAAACCCTATTCCGATTTCAAATTCGAATTGATTTACTGGGCAGACGTGCTCCATGAAAATCAGCTGGATGAAAAATGTATCGATAAAAACTCACCCGTTTATCTCAGTGAAAGATATGCTCCTTCATCGGGAAAATCCAATAACGAAGACCATTCATTTCGCCGAAAAATGCTGGATATTCTGTCAACAGAATTAGAATCTACTTTTATCGAAAAAGATTTTACGCCCAAATATGCCGTGGTTACCGATGCTATTATGAAACATTGGTTTAAAGATCTAGAAGATTATTACAATGAAAAGTTTTTACCGGCCTTTAATTCAAATGCGAAGAAGATTATAAGAAACAGGGTAATCGAGGTAATAGAAAGGTATAAAGACGACGAAATTCTACTTATCGCACATTCGATGGGATCGATTATTGCTTTCGATGTTCTTTCGTTTGAAATTCCAGGGGCAAAAATTGATTCGCTGGTTACAATTGGTTCACCTCTGGCAGCGCCAATGGTAAAAAGCAAAATAGCGGCGGAACAAAAACAACATCTCGGTCATTTGCGACATTTAAGAACTCCTTCGCCATTGGAACGCAAATGGTACAACTTTGCCGACATTGAAGATAAAGTGGCTTACAATTACGAGCTGGCCGACGATTTTGCAATTAACCGCCACCTGGTAAAACCTGTTGATTTTCTTGTTTTTAACGATTATCAAATTAACGGAGAAAGAAACCCGCACAAATCGTATGGCTATTTACGCACTCCTGAAATGGCTGCTAAAATCAGGGAGTTTCTTGAATATGAGCCACCATCGGTGTTGAACCGCCGTATTCAGGAAATTAAAAATATTATGAAATTGCTTTTCCGTACAAATCGTAATCCTCAGAACCAGTAATTTCAACCATTGCAAAGTCACCTTTTTTCAACTCCTTTTCCGAAGTTATTAATACTTCTCCATCTACCTCGGGAGAATCAAACTCGGTGCGCCCCACAAAAAATTCCCCTTCTTTGCGGTCAACGATAACGTTGAAAATCTTACCCACTTTATTGCGATTAAGGTTGGCTGAAATCATTTGTTGAATTTCCATTATTTCATCTGCACGGCTCTGCTTTTCATCGTCGGGTAAGCGATCGGCAAATTTTTCGGCGGCATAAGTTCCGTCTTCGTTAGAATAGGGAAAAACGCCCAAACGCTCAAACTGAACTTCTTCAATAAATTCTTTCAGTTCTTCAAAATCCTCCTCGGTTTCGCCCGGAAATCCTACCAGCATTGTAGTCCTTAAAGCTACACCCGGAACTTCCTCTTTAATTCTGTTGATGAGCTTTTCAGTTTCCTCGCGTGTAACATGCCGCAACATATTTTTCAGTACCGGGTTGGCGATGTGCTGCAACGGCATATCAATGTATTTGCAAACTTTTGGGTTTTCGCGCATCACCGGCAATATTTCATACGGAAACTTTGTAGGATACAAATAATGTAACCGGATCCACTCAATTCCTTTAATTTCAGAAATTTGTGTTACCAGTTCTGCCAATCGTGTTTTTCCGTAAATATCAATGCCATAATACGACAAATCCTGTGCAATCAGTAAAATCTCTTTTACACCTTTTTTGGCCAGATAGCGGGCTTCCATCAGCAGGCTTTCCATCGTTCGTGATTTGTGCCGGCCCGTCATTTTTGGGATAGCACAAAACGAACACGAACGGTTGCAACCTTCCGAAATTTTCAGATAAGCAAAATGCGATGGCGTGGTAATTTTGCGTTCGTAAATGTATTCAGGGTTGTAGGCCACTTTTAGTTCGTCAACCATCGCCTTTAAATCAAACTTACCAAAATAGCGATCCACTTCGGGCAGTTCAGTTTCCAATTCCTTTTGGTAACGTTCCGAAAGACACCCCATTACATACAGTTTGCTAATCTCACCACGTTTTTTAGCCTCGGCGTAATCCAGAATCATGTCAATGGATTCCTGCTTCGCATCGTGAATAAAACCACAGGTATTAACAAAAACTGCATCAAAATCCGTTTCGTTCGAATCGTGCATTACTTCAAACTTCCCCCGCTCCAGCTGGTTTAATAAAACCTCAGAATCCACAAGGTTCTTTGAACACCCCATGGTTACAACATTTACCCGCTTTTTAGTCATCTTTACAATTTAAATATTCTGGTTGCTATCTGTTAGCCCGTAAAGCTGAAAATTTCCTTGTTTTATATCTCAGCCATTGGTGATGCAAAGAAAAGATTTTTTTGTCTGAATTAGAAAGGAATGAATAAAAAGCTACAAGTAATAAGAATCAAGCCACAAGACTCAAGTTCGTGGTTTATTCTTATTACTTGCTATGGGACCTGCAATTTTTTTCCCGGGTTTCCGATTATTTTTTTTGATAAAAATTACATCAGTTCTGCCTGAAGATATTTATGATTTCGCCTTGATTTACAAATTCGGATCCCAAATTGTAGCATGAATATGATGCAGATGCTCTTTGGTAGAATAGTAAAAAATTGCTACCATCTTACCGTCAGAACGAGTTACTACGCGAGGATAGCCCATGTCGTCGAGTTCCATGTCTTCCGACCAAAATCCGTCCATCAGGATTTGCGGCTCGCTCCATGTTTTTCCTTCATCAGAACTGTAGGCAGCCAGAATTGTACCGAATTGCCTCTCACCAAATACTGCACAGAGTCGGCCATCAGCCATAACAGCTAATGCAGGCGGATTTCCATTCCCTTCACCGGCATCACCTACTTTCGACTGAAATTTCCAGGTTTTTCCACCATCAACCGAAGCATAGGCATCTACCCAGTTTTCAGGAGCGGCACCTTTCGGAGCCCATTTCCTGCGCATAACCGAAAGCAGTTTGCCGTCTTCCAGCATAAAGGTTTGCGACATTACCGCACGACATTGGGTTGCGTATGGATTTTTTGATTCATCGGTATATAAAGGAACTTTAAACGATTCACTTGCTTCATCTTCAAGGAAAGGTTTAACTACCCATCCCATAAACTGAAAGCTTTGTCCGCCATCAACTGTTTTCATACAAAACAAACGATCGGTACCGAATTCCCCTTTAACCCGTGCAGAGAATAAAACCAGGCATTCATTCGTACCGGTTACAACATAATCGGTACGCGGTGTAATTTCTCCCAAACCATATTTTTGTATCTCCGGAAGATTAAGTAAATCACCAAAACTAAAGGGCCCGTTCCAGTTTACCCCACGGTCATAACTATAAAAGAAATGCCCCCGTGGATCGTCCGAACCATGATACGAGCAGCCAACAATCCGCATTACAAAACCAGAAGACTGAAAATCAATAGGCTCTTCAACTTTTTTAAGTTCAGGCTGGTCTCCTAAATCGCCAACAAAATTTTCAGGGTCATAAGCATTCCAGGTTTCACCTCCATCTGTGCTGCGTGCCAGCCAGCTTGTATAAGGTTTATCAATGTTGTGCCCACTTTGTAATTTATAAGTGCCTTCGGTAAAACCGACGAGTATTTCATCTCCACTAAAAATAAAGGCGCCGTTATTTGCCGGCCATGCAGCATATCGACCCTCTTGGGCATAAACAATAACTTGTTTAGCATCTTTCACATGCTCGTAATTTGACTTTGTTTTTATCTCGGTGCAGGAGTTTGCAAAAAAGAGGATTGTAATCAACAGGAAAAAAATAGGTGTAGTTTTCATATGCAATAAAAAATTACAGGTTTTTAAGTCACCTTTCAATAAGGTTTTTATTTTCTTTTTTTGTCAAGAAAGAGAGAATTGATATTAATCCTCTCTTTCCTGACTATTAAGTGCAAACTAACGAAGATTTATTGAATTTATCAATCTTCAGGGCTTCTCCTTCATTAATTTTTCTTCAACCAACTCCACCGCTAATCTGTTGTAATTATTAAGATTGATTAACGAATTAAGATAATGGATTATAAAGTAAAAATCAGAAATAAAGAATGGCTCACGCATGATGTCATTCAGTTTACACTGGAAAAACCGGAAGGCTATACCTACAACGCCGGACAGGCGATTGAAGCAACACTTGATGATCCAAAATTTAAAGACGACCGGGCACCGTTTACCATGACAAGTTTGAATAAAGATGAGTCTCTGGAATTCACCATTAAAATCTATGCCAATCATAACGGAATAACACTGGCACTATCAAAACTAGCGGAAGGCGATAGTTTTATTATCACCGATCCATGGGATTCTTATAAAAACAAAGGTCCGGGTGTTTTTATTGCCGGCGGAACAGGTGTAACGCCTTTTATTGCACTTCTCAGGCAAATGTACGCTGACGAAAAGGTTAACGGAAGTATGCTGCTGTTTGCCAATAAAAAAGAAGAGGATATTTTCCTTGCCAGTGAATTTGAAAAAATACTGGGCCGCAATTTTATTAATGTTATTTCGCGTGAAAAAAACAGCAAATATTATTATGGCAGAATTGACAAGGATTTTCTGAAGAAACATATTTCCAATTATCATCAGCCCTTTTATCTGTGTGGCCCTGATAATTTTGCTAATGAAATAAAAGGTTATCTGATTGAACTTGGCGCCGGAAATGATTTGGTAAATCTGAGTCTTTAGTGAAAATAACCGGAAAGGCAAAAGTCATTCTTTTCGGCATGCCAGAAGCTATTTGCGAAGCACTGGATAGCAACCGGAAAGATATTCCTGAATATTCAGGAGACTTAGAAAATTAGAGAAAAACCCTGTTCCCCTGATTAATACCCCTATTTCTAATTTTTTAGCTTTTGGTTAAGCTTTTACCGAATCGTCATTTAAATATCCTAATTCGGTTCGAATTTCTTATTTTAAGCGTGAAAGGAGTTAAATGCAACTTGTTATCGCACATAGCCATTTGAATCCGGGCGGAGTTACCCGGATCATTGAATCTCAAATCGAAAGTTTACGGGGCATTCAGGTAAAAGTTTTGGTGGGCAATTGTCAAAACCCGAAGGCAATAACTTCAAAAGGTGCAGAACTGCACATCGTTGAAGATTTAAATTATTTGGAGCACCGGAAATATTCGGATAAAGAAGCGATGATAAAACTACACCAGGTTCACCGGAAAATACGGAATTTGCTCCCCACAAACGGCGTTTTACATTTTCACAACCTCAATCTGGGAAAAAATCCGATTGTAACTTATGCTGTTTATCTGCTGGCAAAGGAAGGGGCAAAAGTGTTTAACCATGCTCATGATTTTGCTGAAGATCGTCCTTCAAATTATCAGTTTCTGAAAGAAATTCTTTCCGATATTTTTCTTCAGCGTGTTGAGGAAGTTTTGTATCCTAACCTGCCCAACTATCAGTTCGGTGTTTTAAACTCGTTTGATTTTGAAAGACTAATAAATTTTGGCGTTCAGAAAGAAAGAATTGAGTGGCTGCCGAATCCGGTCACAGTTCAAACCGTGGAAAATACGTTAGATAAAACCAGTGCAAAATCAGAAATCTGCAAAGCGCTGAACCTGGATGAAAAGAAACTTCTGGTTACCTACCCGGTTCGTGTTATCCAGCGGAAAAACATTGGAGAGTTGATTTTGCTTTCCGCGCTTTTTGAGGATTCCGTAAATTTTGTAGTTACACAACCTCCAAAAAATCCCAAAGAAATTGAGTTATACGCAAAGTGGCTGAAGTTTCGTGCTGATGAAAATATCCCTGTAACCTTTGAAGCCGGGAACAAAGTGAGTTTCGAAAAACTTATCGTTGCCAGCGATTTCTGCATTACAACGAGTTATCGCGAAGGTTTTGGCATGGTTTATCTCGAACCATGGCTTTTAAACACACCAGTTGTTGGCCGCGATATTGAATATATTACCCGCGATTTTATTGCAGACGGATTTCATTTTCCGGCACTTTACAATCAAATTCAGGTTCCCGGGTTAAACGGTGATTTTAAAGATTTCGAGATGGAAAATCAAATGAATATTATTCGGACGACAAAAAGCAACCCGTTGAAAAAAGCCGATTTTTTTGAACAAAATCAAACACTGAAGACGTTGTTTGAAAAAGCAGACATTAAAAATATTGAGAAAAACAAAGAAATAATCAGAGATAAATATTCTTTACAAGGATATGGAATTAAACTTCAAAACCGATATAAAAAACTGGTTGGATAACCTTGAGGCTTTACAACCTCTTACTACAGGAACTGTACCCAAACTTAGGATTGGTACGCAAACTAATTTTCCTGTAAAAGCAGTTATTTTTGATATTTACGGAACACTGTTAATTTCTTCCTCCGGCGATGTCGATCAGGCTTTTTTATCGGCCGAAAATATGGAAAAAGCGTTGCGGGCAGGCGGATTCAAACTCGGTAAAAATCCGTTGGATACTGTAACTTTCATTTTAAGTCTTCTCCCAAAAAAAATAAAATCGAACCAGGCAGAATTGAAACAAAAAGGACACCCTTTCCCTGATATCGATATTTTTAAGGTTTGGGATGAAATGCTGGAGGAAGCTCAAAATGAAGGATTAATTTCGTTTTCAGGAAAAGAATCACTGGCAGATGCCATTTTCATATTTGAAGTTTTAAGTAACAAAGTATTCCCAATGCCGGGAATGAAAGAGGTTTTGTTGGAGATTTACAACAAAAGGATTCCGCTCGGTATTGTTTCGAATGCCCAGTTTTATACGCCCATTTTAATGAATTTCTTTTTATCAGGAAAGTTTTCTTCGGAACAAAACATTGACCTTTTCGATCCGGATTTGTCGGTTTTTTCTTTTAACGAATTACGCGGGAAACCGGATGTTTTTCTGTTTCAGAAATTTATTCCGGTATTAAAAGCAAAATACAACATTGCTCCTTCTAAAGCTATTTTTGTGGGAAACGACATGCTGAAAGACGTTTACACAGCAAAACAGGCCGGCCTAAAAACAGTATTATTTGCCGGAGACCAACGTTCGTTACGATTACGAAAAGATGATGAACGGGTACAGGGATTAGAACCCGATTTTATAATTACAGAATTAAAACAACTATTAGAGATAATTCATTAGAAGGAATTTGAATTTATGGGTAAAAACCCAAATAAGCTGCGCAAAACGGGCTTTAGCCCTTAATTTTAGTACTAAAAAACATTACTATGAAATTAAGTGAATTACGAATAGGAATTATACACTCGCTAATTGGAAAAAACGACGGGGTTTCCATTGTTATCGACCAAACGGTGAAAGCAATGTCGAAATATTTAAAGATTAACATTGGAAATTTTTTCTTTCTGGCCGCACATTCTTCGCCACGTTTTAATGCCCAAACCGACGAAGTATTCTGGCATAAAAGCGATGTTCACAAACACATTCTGCTCAATTTTAATAATGAAAATGTAGAAGGCCTCGATGAGCTTATTCACGAAAATGCCCTCTATGCAAAAAAGGTTATAAAAAAATGGGTTGACGATAATTACATCGATTTAATTATAGCCCACAACACTTCGCACCCATACAACTTTATTACCGCAGTTGGCCTGGGGTACTATTTTGAAGAGTTGGCAGCCGAGGGCTACATTTGGCCGAAACAAATGGTTTGGTGGCACGATTCCTATTTTGAACGTGCAATATTCTCCAATCCGAATCCGGTAATTCAAAAATATTTGAAATACCTGCCGGGCGCTTATGTAAATTCCATTGCTTTTATTAACAAACAACAAATTGAATTAGGCAAAAAAGTGTTCCGTTTGTACAATGAAAATCTTAATATCGAAAGGTTTTTCGAAAACCGTACAACCGTGGTTCCCAACACTTCCGATATTCCCTGGGAATGGGAACATTTGAACACTGGAAGTGAAACGCCAATTGCCCCTCCGCAGGACAATTACAACAATTCCTTTCTAAAAGACATCGGGCTTGAACAGGAAGCAAACAGCAAAGGTTTTTCACTGGATGACACCGTGATACTTCTGCAACACACCAGGATAGTTCCGCGTAAAAAAATTGAACTTGCCATTGATTTGGCATTCGAACTGGAAAAGAAATTTAAGAAGAACCATAACCCGAAATGTGTTGCTGTTGTGGTTAGTGGACATTCCGGAGATGAACAAAATGCCTATTTAAATAATCTGTACGAACATTATTCGGAAAAGTGCAAAGCCGATCCCGACAGCAATGTTCTTTTAATATTTGGGGAACACCATGTTCTGTCGCACCGCGATATTATTGTAGACACCAAATTTTACAAGTTTGCCGAAATTCCTTCTGTAATAGCTGCCCACGGGGGTATCGGAACTTATTTCAGTGATGTGGAAGGCTTTGGAAATAACCTGCTGGAAATGATTTCGCTGGGTTTACCTGCTGTTATCAATAAGTATGATATCTACAAGGAAGAAATTGAAAAATTTGGTTTTATTCT
Organism: Draconibacterium sp.; assembly: GCA_041393215.1. Classification (GTDB taxonomy): domain Bacteria; phylum Bacteroidota; class Bacteroidia; order Bacteroidales; family Prolixibacteraceae; genus Draconibacterium. Next base: position 112,085 of record JAWKKP010000013.1, on the reverse strand, counting down.
TCCGGCTATCGACAATACGGCAATTACTGAAGAATTGGTAGATCAATCGTACCGGCTTCTAACTGACATTGAGTACAGAAACCATGTGGTTATGCATAACTTGAAAGTGCTGAAAGAGAACTTCGATCATGAAATTATTGCCCGTAAATTGAAACCAATAATTATAAGTATGTTTATGCGCTCTCTGTAATCACCACGAAAAAAAATAATCTTCACTTTTATTTTTGAGTTAACATCTCTCAAGCAAATTTTTAGAACAAGGTATATTCAATTGGTTTGATTATATTTAAGAAATATGGTTCTTTCACAACCTTGGATTTGTTAATTTTTTATTTAAAACTGGATAACTATGGGAGATTTTTATCAAAGCGGATTTGTTGCCACGTTACACAACTTGCGTTCACGCCCTTATGAGGAACTGGAGCAAAAATTAATGAAATTCAGCAAACACCGTCCGATTGGTCTAATCATCCCTTCATTATATTCCGAACTTTCAAGACCGGCATTGAAAGATATCGTCAGTGTTTTGAAAGATATTCCTTATGTTTCGGAAATTGTAATCGGGCTCGACCGTGCCGATGAAACTCAATACAAATTTGCATTGGAATATTTCTCTGAGTTACCGCAGCATCACCGGGTAATATGGAATGATGGACCGCGTATGCAAATGTTAAAAGAAAAGCTGGCTTCAAAAAGAATAGACACATCGGTAGCAGGCAAAGGCAGAAATGTTTGGTTCTGCTTTGGATACATGATTTCAACCGGAAAATCGGAGGCAATTGCATTACATGATGCCGACATTACCACTTACAGCCGGGAAATGCTTGCGCGCCTGGTTTATCCCGTTGCCGACCCGATGTTTACTTTTAAATATTGCAAAGGTTATTATTTTCGCGTCGACGATGAAAGAATGCACGGACGGGCTGTTCGTCTCCTGGTAACACCACTGTTACGAACATTGAAAAAACTATTGGGCCACAACAATTATCTCGAATACATCGACAGCTTTCGCTACCCGCTGGCAGGAGAATTTTCCATGCGTGCAGATATTATAAAAACAGTGCGAATTCCCTACGATTGGGGACTTGAAATCGGTATTCTTTCTGAGGTTGAAAGGAACAATTCATTTAACCGGATTTGCCAGGTAGAAATTGCTGACCGCTACGACCACAAACACCAGTCGCTTTCAACAGAAGATGCGGAAAAAGGACTGTCAAAAATGAGCCGTGACATTTCCCGTGCCATATTTGCCAAACTTGCTTCCGACGGTGTAATACTAAGTACCGAATTTTTCAGAACCTTAAAAGCAACTTACTGGCGTATCGCGCTCGATTTTGTAGAAATGTATAAAGCCGACGCTGCCATGAACGGGCTTCAATATGATTTTCACAAAGAAGAAGAAGTAATTGACCTTTTTGTAAAAAATATTTATCAATCGGGGATTAACTTTTTAAACAATCCGGACATGGTTCCGTTAATGCCCAACTGGAAAAGAGTACAGAGCGCTTTCCCCGAAATATTTGATGAATTCTATCAGATAGTGGAAGAAGATAACCGTATGATTTAAATTGATTTTTTACCATGAATCCGGAATACAAACTCCTTCAGAAAAAGCTGGAACAACGATTACGTTTTATTTATAAAGAAAATTACGCTCACCATATAACTGAGAATCTTGTTTCAACCATTGAAAAATATGCCAAGATAAACTCCGGCAAAAAAAAGTGGGATGAAAAGGATGTTGTTTTGATTACCTATGGCGACAGCATAAAAAAAGAAGGTGAAGTTCCGCTGCAAACGTTGAAAAAGTTTCTGGATAAGAATTTGAAAGAACAACTTTCAATTGTGCACATTTTGCCATTTTTTCCATACAGCAGCGACGATGGTTTTTCTGTTATCGATTTCCGGGAAGTAAACCCGGATTTGGGCACCTGGGATGATATAAAATCATTAACCGAAAATTTCGGGTTAATGGCCGATTTAGTGATTAACCATGCATCCAGTAAAAGCGAGTGGTTTAAAAATTTTCTTGTTCAGAAAGGAAATGGCAAAGATTATTTTATCACTGAAGATCCGGAAACCGATCTCTCCCGGGTAGTGCGTCCAAGAAGCACGCCTGTTTTAACCCCCTATAAAACAGCAAACGGAGTAAAATATATATGGACAACTTTTAGTGCAGATCAAATTGATTTGAATTTCTCCAATCCCGCTTTGTTGGTTGAGATGATGGATATTCTGCTGGAATATATCTCGAAAGGAGCCCGCATTGTCCGCCTCGATGCCATTGCCTTTCTTTGGAAAAAAGTGGGAACTACCTGCCTGCATCTTCCTGAAACACATGAAGTGGTGAAATTAATGCGCGATGTTACTGAATTTATTAATCCTTCGGTTGTTATTCTTACTGAGACCAATGTTCCGAACAAAGAAAATTTAAGCTATTTCGGCGAAAACGACGAAGCGCATATGGTTTATCAGTTTAGCCTTCCTCCCCTACTTCTGCATGCACTTCACACCGGAAATTCAGCCTATTTTAATGAGTGGGCTCAAAGTTTACCGGAACTAACTAAAGAAACTACTTTTTTCAATTTTACAGCCTCGCATGATGGAATTGGGGTTCGCCCGCTGGAAGGCCTACTTCCTGAAAACGAAAAAACGGAACTGGTGAAAAACATGCAAAAATTCGGGGGGCTTGTCAATTACAAATCCAACCCCGATGGAAGCACCAGTCCGTATGAACTGAACATCACCTATTTCGATGCGCTGAAAGGAACAAAAAACGGAATCGATAATTTACAGGTGGACCGTTTTTTGGCATCTCAGATTTTAATGATGAGTTTTCAGGGAGTTCCGGCATTTTATATCCACAGTTTAACAGCAACGCCTAATTATCTGGAAGGTGTTGCGAAAACCAACCATAACCGCACCATCAACCGCAGAAAATGGAACCTGGATGAATTGGAAGAAACATTAAATTCAGAAACACCTCAAAACAAAGTTTTTAATTCGTTAAAAAGGCTCATTTCAATTCGAAAAGCACAAAAGGCTTTTCATCCCAACGCAGAACAGCAAATTTTAGATTTGGGTACTTCGTTGATCGGACTGGTAAGAATTTCTAAATCGGATAGCCAGGTAATTGTTGTTATGGCCAACATCACCGACAAACAGCAAATTTTTTCCCTTTCCCAAAGCCACAAAAGTTGCATATTTGATTTGATAAAGCAAGAAAAAATCGTGTCAAAAACGCTGGAACCTTACCAGGTTGCTTGGCTAACAAATATGTTATAAATAACAAAGGGCATAACGATAAGTTACACCCTTCTGTATAAAGTCAATTACTTTGCAGTTATGGATTTGTCTCTTTTTCCGGTTCTGCTTTTATTTTGAGATATTCATCACTGTTGGCCAGTTCCCATGTATTTAAAAATCCTATGCGGATAATGTTGAGCATCTTTTCCCAGTTCACTTTATCCAGTTCGTCAGAAGGCTGATGATAATCGGGGTGCATGGCAGCCATAAAATAGAAAATCGGAATTCCTACTTCAGCAAAAGGTGCATGATCACTGCCGCCGCCCGGGCGTTCAGCCGAGCGATAGGAAAGGTTAAGATTGATGTTGTAATTATCAATATTTTTCCGGGTCAGCTTTTCAATACCTTCGTTTGCCTTTGTATACGTCATTTCCGCCATGTTCTTCAAAGAATCACCTTCTTCATCCCGTGCAATCATATCGTAATTCAGATTCAAAACCACATTCATGTTTTGTTTTTTGGCCTGGTTTACAAAATAGCTTGAACCGTATAATCCCTTTTCCTCCGCTGTCCATGCTGCAAAAATGATTGACTTTTCAGGTTTCTTCCCGGTTGCCATAAAGGCTTTTGCGATGGTCATTACGCCAACAGTCCCCGAAGCGTTATCATCAGCGCCGTTCCAAATCCAGCCATCCCATTTTCCAAGATGATCGTAGTGTCCCCCAACAACAATAAACTCGTCTTTTTTCTCTCCTTCAATTATTCCCAATACATTTCGTGCTTTCACAATTTCAGATTTTACGGAAGTTTTAAAAGCTACCGATTTCCCGGTTAATTCCTGCGATTGCGGTTGAAGCTTTTCAGCCACCTTATTTTCAAATTGTTCGAAGTTCAATCCGGTTCCGGCAATAATTTCGTTGGCAACCCTTGTAGTTACTGAAAATACCGGAATATTTGAGGTTAACGTATCACCAGGCAGTGCCATACGGGTGTTGTAATAAGACCCCAGTGGTTTATCCGATTCGTAATAAGTTCCTTTAACCGGATAAATTTGGTTTTGCGCCCATGCCAACGTTGGATCTTCAACAGTGTTCACCTGGATTATGGCAATTGCACCAGCTTTTTCCAGTCGTTTTGTTTTATTGCGTTCCAACATATAAGCGGCCCACCTGTCTTTTGGAGCACATTTTTCAAATGCAACAGATGACGAATCCCTGCAACCTGGATATCCAAGCAAAACAACTGCTATTTTCCCTTTCAGATTTATCTTTTTCAAATCACTGTATCCGGCATTTTCATCTTCAAAGCCATATCCCACAAAAACAAGCGGTGCCTGAGCGGTTTGTCCAACTGTTCCGGTACGAACATAAAAATCGGTTTGGTGTCCAAAATTTAGCGCGTTTTCACTTCCCGTTCCGCTGAAAACAAGAGAAAGTGATTGCTCTTCGCCAGACTCATATTGAATAAGACTAAAATTTTGATAGTAACTTCTTGAAACTTTGGGGCGCACTCCTGCCGTCATTTCCCGGCGGGAAGGACGCGATAGCACCTCATCACCAAAAGGTTTTACGCCATATGTTTTTAACATTGATGCAATGTAATCAGCTGCCATATATTCCCCCCTCGTACCAACTGCCCGACCTTCGGTCCAGTCGGAAGCTAAGAACTCAAGCTGACCTTTTACCGATTCCTCAGTTATGGCATCCAATCCTTTTTTTACTTCGTTTTGCGCACTAACTGTCAAAGCTACAAACAGGGTAACAAATAGCACAATTCTTTCTTTCATCTGTCTAATTTTTAGTTCATTTTTAATGAATAAGCGACGAATAATTTTAAGTTAACAATCACTCATTTGGGAATAGCTCAAAATTGAAATTTTCAGGTTTAAAAAGTTTCGATTCAGGGGCATAATATTAAACAATTCCAAAAATAAATCTTCAATTTATAAACTTATATTCATTATAAATAAATTCCAATCTGCAATAATGGTGTTACAACATTTTACTATTCAATCCTTTGAAAACAGAAACAATTCGACAAAAATTGAGTATAAGAATACGAAATTCGTTGTTAGTTTTTAAACTAATCAGGATATCAACCAAAGTCAACTTATTATGAAAACAAATCAAATTATCCACGTCTGCGGCTCAATCGTCAAAAAAGAGTCATTAATACCTATTGATTCACACATTATGCCTAATACCAGTGTTGCTGAAGCGAATCTTCCATACTTTAGTTATTATGGCCTTCACCCTGAAAATACAGCACCCAATTCCATATTTTTATTCACTCATTTCTTTTATTCGCTGGAAGAAGTTTTACGATTTGCGCAAAATACCGAAATCTGTGTTTTAAGGGATGTGAATGTAGCTTCGGCAGTTTTGAATTTTTCAACAAAACAGGTTCCGGCAATAAGAATAAAAAATTTCCCGGATTATGAGCATTTAGTTGAACTGCAGAAATGTTTTCTCAAACATGGAGTTGTATTTGAAAAGAAATTTACCTTTGAAAAAGAAGCATTCATACAAATCAAGAAATGTTTTGTACTCGAAGAAATTAAAGATGGCATTCTTTTGGACAAGAAGGATATTCATGAAGGATATATACAGTTACCAAAACTAATCAGCAACGATAGTTTTACCGAGTTGATGCAACAAATTAGAAACAATGGCAATTGCAAGCTTTTTGATGCTGCAAAAGCATCTTTAATAATTAACTCAAAACTGACCGATATTATCCGGATTTATTCCGAAAAGCTTGACATAAAATTATTGGAATGCATTAAAGAAAACATCGACAAGGAGCTTATGCGGAAGTCTTCCTTCTACTATTTTAATGCATCCTGAATTTCGTCAAGCCGCTTTTTAATATCGGCATCATTGGGTCTTAACTCCAGCGCTTTTTTATACCAGAAACGGGCGACATTGTAATTCGCATCAGCAAATGCTTTTTCCGCCTTTTGAACGTTGTTATCAAATTGCTGTCCCGACTGCCCGGCCATTCGTTCTGCAATTTTCCGTTCGATTTCTGTCAACTGACTCTTGGGATACTGCTCATTTGTCTTTACACCCAAAGCACGATTGTACCAACCACGGGACACTGCAAACTGGTTCTCACGGAATGTAGAATCAGCCAAATCGATAAATTTCTGATAATCCCGATCCGTTTGGCTCGACAATAAACTACCTACAATCCGATTGATTTCACTAATTCGTTGTGGTGGGTATTTTTCTTCCGGTTTTACATCCCAGGCTTTATAATACCATCCCCTTGAAACGTTGTATTGTTTAGCATCGAACAAAACATCAGCCTGTTTTATATAGTCGCTGTAAATACTGTTAAGTTGTGCCTCACTTTCGATGTTTTGCGCTTCAACCTGCAGATTCATCTGGGCAATCTCGTCAGTTCGGCGCTGTAAATCTTCTGCAGCGGCCTTTTCAGCTAAAATTCGTTGTTGTTCTTTCGCAAGAATATCATCGATTTTTGCAATCTGATTTTTAGGATATGACTCATTGGGCTTTATTACCAGTGCTTTTTCATACTCCCCTTTCGACTGCAAATAACTTTCTGTTTTGAAATATCCGTCGGCGGCAACAATAATTGTTCTGTACTGCTCATCCAACGCCTGTTGCTGAAGAATCTTCTCAATTTCAACTATCCGTCCTTTCGGATATTCCTCATCCGGTTTTAGAGCCAATGCATCATTGTATTTTCCTTTTGACTGATCATAAGTTTTTGAGGTAAAAAACCGGTCAGCTTGCTGAATTAAGTTATTATAGTTTTTATCCAGTAATTCCTGCTCTTTTCTCGCCAATTCAATTTCGGCAAGAACTTTTCCGATTTCATCTATCTTTTGTTGTGGATAGGTTTCCTCCGGTTTTATCGTCAGTGCTGTGCGGTATTCGTTTCTTGAAGTTTCGTAGTCTTTCTGATTAAACAGATTGTCGGCTTTGGCAATGGCTTCGGCGTAGTTTTTATCTTTCTCTGCCTGCAATGCTGCAAGTCGTGCGGCTTCCGCTGCAGCAGCTTCTTCGGCCAATCGGGCTCTGGTGCTTACTATCGAATCAATTTTTGCCAGCATTTCGTCCGGGTAACTTTCATCGGGTTTCGCGGTTTTGGCATTGTTGTAAGCCGTGGTGGCTGCATCAAACTTCTCGGCTTTAAATTCACGGTCAGCAATCTTAACTGCATCTTCATACGCTTTTTGTGCGGCTGAAAGTTGTGCCAGCAAAGTACCGATTTCGTCTATCTTTTGTTGTGGATAAGCTTCCTCCGGTTTTATCGTCAGTGCTGTGCGGTATTCATTTCTCGAAGTTTCGTAGTCTTTCTGATTAAACAGATTGTCGGCTTTGGCAATGGCTTCGGCGTAGTTTTTATCTTTTTCTGCCTGCAATGCTGCAAGTCGTGCGGCTTCCGCTGCAGCAGCTTCTTCGGCCAATCTTGCTCTGGTGCTTACTATCGAATCAATTTTTGCCAGCATTTCGTCCGGGTAACTTTCATCGGGTTTCGCGGTTTTGGCGTTGTTGTAAGCCGTGGTGGCTGCATCAAACTTCTCGGCTTTAAATTCACGGTCAGCAATTTTTACCGCATCTTCATACGCTTTTTGTGCGGCTGAAAGTTGTGCCAGCAAAGTACCGATTTCGTCTATCTTTTGTTGTGGATAAGCTTCCTCGGGTTTTATTGTCAGTGCTGTGCGGTATTCGTTTCTTGAAGTTTCGTAGTCTTTCTGATTAAACAGATTGTCGGCTTTGGCAATGGCTTCGGCGTAGTTTTTATCCTTTTCTGCCTGCAATGCTGCAAGTCGTGCGGCTTCCGCTGCGCAGCTTCTTCGCCATCGGGCATCAAGTAACTCTGGGTGCCGTGGCTTCCTTACTGCTATCATGCAGTGCAGCAGCTTCTTCGGCCAATCTTGCTCTGGTGCTTACTATCGAATCAATTTTTGCCAGCATTTCGTCCGGGTAACTTTCATCGGGTTTCGCGGTTTTGGCGTTGTTGTAAGCCGTGGTGGCTGCATCAAACTTCTCGGCTTTAAATTCACGGTCAGCAATCTTAACTGCATCTTCATACGCTTTTTGTGCGGCTGATAGTTGGGCCAGCAAAGTACCGATTTCATCTATCTTTTGTTGTGGATAAGCTTCCTCGGGTTTTATTGTCAGTGCTGTACGATATTCGTTTCTTGAAGTTTCGTAGTCTTTCTGATTGAAAAGATTGTCGGCTTTGGCAATGGCTTCGACGTAGTTTTTATCTTTTTCTGCCTGCAATGCTACAAGTCGTGCGGCTTCCGCTGCAGCAGCTTCTTCGGCCAATCTTGCCCTGGTGGTTACAATCGAATCAATTTTTGCCAGCATTTCATCCGGGTAACTTTCATCGGGTTTCGCGGTTTTGGCATTGTTGTAAGCCGTGGTGGCTGCATCAAACTTCTCGGCTTTGAATTCACGGTCGGCAATTTTTACCGCATCTTCATACGCTTTTTGCGAAGCTGATAGTTGGGCCAGCAAAGTGCCGATTTCATCTATCTTTTGTTGTGGATAAGCTTCCTCGGGTTTTATTGTCAGTGCTGTACGATATTCGTTTCTTGAAGTTTCGTAGTCTTTCTGATTAAACAGATTGTCGGCTTTGGCAATGGCTTCGGCATAGTTTTTATCCTTCTCTGCCTGCAATGCGGCCAGCCGTGCAGTTTCAGCAGCGGCGGCTTCTTCGGCCAATCGGGCTTTTTCCGCTTCAGCTTCTGCCGCTAAACGTTTTTGTTCTTCGAGCAGATTATCAATTTTCGCCAGCATTTCGCCGGGGTATGACTCTTCCGGTTTTATTTTACCTGCATTGGCAAATTCGGTTTTCGCTTGCTCGTATTCTTTTTTGCTAAAATACCCATCGGCGCGTGTAATTGTCTGCTGATAATCCTGATCTATTTTTGCAATCTCCCTTAAGCGGGTATCGATTTCGGTTATTTTATCCTTTGGATATTTTTCTTTTGGTTTTAAAGCCAAAGCTTCATTGTACTTTCCCTTTGCTTTATCAAAATCATTTGCATTGAGTAAATCATCGGCTTGTGCAATAATGGAATTGTATTGTGCATCAGTATTTTTAAGCGCCAGAATACCATCGATTTCTTTTACCCGATCCTGCGAATGTTTATCATCGGCACGAATGGCCAGCGCCTTTTGATACAACTCTTTTGATGCCTCGTAATTTTCAGAAATAAATTGATTGTCAGCTTTATAAACGAGGTCAGCAAAATTTTCTTTTAGTTGAAGAATTCCGTTTATTTCATTTATTCGCTCATTAACATGCTTATCGGTTGGAAACAGATCGGCAGCTTGCGAATACACCGAAAGCGCTCCCTGATAATCTTGCTTTTTGTATGCTTTATCAGCATTTTTCACCAATTCAGCAAATTGCATTTTATCGGCAATCTCTTTCATAATTGCCTTTACCTCTTCAATTCTCCGGGTTGCTGCCGGATCTTCCGGTTTAAACTTCAACGCATTTTCGTATGATATTATGGCTTTATCGTAAAACTGTTTTTCAAACATAGCTTCCGCCTGAAACATGGCCTGTTTGTAGTTTTCCTGTTTTTCGGTGTCTTTTGCCTGTTTAGCAAGAATGCCGTTTATTTCTTCAATCTTTGATTTGGGATAAGGCTCACCGGCTTTTAGTTTTAGCGCATCTTCGTATTTCGACTTTGCTTCGTTATACAACAACTGTTTAAACGATACATCGGCCTGAGCAATTAGATCGTCGTACTGTTGTTGTTGTTGTTGCCCTTTCAATATGTCATTTATCGCCTTAATCTGACCATTGGCGTAACTATCTGTCGGTTTAATGGAAAGCGCTCGATTATATGAATTTCGCGCTTCGTTATATTTTTTTTGATTGAAAAAAATGTCTGCTTCTTTCACAAGAGCCGTAAACCGTTCATTTAGTGCTTTATCCAAATCAGCTGCTACCATCATCAAACCAAGTAAATCGTTGATTTCGGCAATCCGGTCTTTCGGGAATTGTTCATTTGGAAAAATCTTGCTTGCCGCCTTAAATCCGTCAAGCGCTGCTAAAAATTTTTCTTCGCTGTATTCTTTGCCGGCCTGCTCCAGCAATTCGTTATATTCCTTACGAAGTTCAGCGAGTTCTGCACGTGTCAGTTTCGAAAGATAGTCGGCTTCCTTGCCAATCATTTGCGCTTGCAACTTTGCCTGTTCTATCAGCTTGGCAATTTGAGCATCATTGTAATAAACTTCTGAAATAAAATTATCGACATTCGGACTGTAATAAATTTTTAGCACTGTATTTTCTGAAAACGATTTGTCAATTCCCGGGATTTCAGTAAACAAATTAACATCTACCGGAAACGGAGGAAAAATCGGGTCTTTCTGAAGTACACTTGCAGGAACGTTAGCATCAACAACAATCTTTTGCGAAAAATTGTCCTGCCGGTAAAAAATTAAATCATATTTATGATTGTAATTCAGTTCAACTTTGTAGCTACCATCAGCACCTACACCATAATCATCCAAACGTCGCCCATCACGAAACATTTGAATTATGGCACCTTCTACAGAACCTTGTTGAACATTTATTTTACCCTGAACTGCAATTCCTCCGGTTCGTTGTGCGAAAACGGGTAAAACTGAAAAAAATAATAGTATAAAAAAAAGTATAATTCTTCGCCTGATGATCATTTTAAAATGTGCTTTCAATTTTAAAGAAACGAAGATATAATTAATAAATTATAAGGAGTTAGCTGAAATTTATTTTGAATATTTTTTGAATAAAATAATTCGAATTTGAACTCATTTTAAGCAGAAATGTGTTAGTTTGCTTTTTTTAAATCTGAAAATACATTTGCATGAAACGTAATGCCACCCTCGCCGGGGCTCTTCTACCTATTCTTATCCTTATTCTTTTACTAACGCTGAATGTATTTCTGTTTGACGATACGTTGTCGGGCGCCAACCAGATGGCGTTATTAATTTCAGCTGCAGTTGCCGGAACTATCGCCGTTCGTTTGGGATATCAATGGACTGAGATAAGGGGAAAGGTGGTAAAAACAATCGGTTCTGCAATGCCTTCCATTATTATTTTGCTGCTCATCGGATCACTGGCAGGCACATGGATGATTAGCGGCGTTGTTCCTGTAATGATTTATTACGGACTTGATATTATCAATCCTAAAATATTCTTATTTACAGCAGTGGTGGTGAGTTCCATTGTGAGTGTTTCAACCGGGAGTTCATGGTCAACCATTGCAACCATTGGAATCGCATTGCTTGGTATTGGAAAAGCATTGGGAATAAATGAATCTATTGTTGCAGGCGCAATTATTAGTGGTGCTTATTTTGGCGATAAAATGAGTCCGTTAAGCGACACCACTAATCTGGCGCCAGCCATGGCCGGCACCGACCTTTTTACCCATATTCGTTATATGTTTTATACTACAGTCCCGTCAATGACTCTAACATTAATTATTTTCCTTGTTATCGGATTTCAGTATAACTATGGTGAAGTAAACATAAATGTGGAGACGGTTAAAACCGCTATTGGAGATACATTTAACACCAGTCCTCTTTTATTCCTTGTGCCGGTTATTCTTATCACCATTATAATTCTAAAAGTTCCGCCTATTCCCGCTTTGTTTGCAGGAACCATGCTGGGGGCAATTTTTGCGGTTATTTTTCAGCCTGAAATTATACACCAGGTAGCCGGTTTTTCAGGCAACTATGTAAAAGCTTCTTATATTTCGGTGATGCAGTCCATGTTCGGCGATGTTTCGCTGGCAACTTCCGAGCCGAAAGTTAATGATTTATTAAGTACATCAGGAATGCGCGGAATGCTGGATACGATCTGGTTAATTCTATCGGCCATGATTTTTGGCGGAATTATGGAATCGGCAGGATTGCTGAAAAGAATTACCCAGCCTATTGTAAAATATGCAAAAAGCACGGGTAGTTTGGTTGCCTCAACCGTTGGAACATGCGTATTTTTCAATACCACCGCCTCCGATCAATACCTTGCCATTGTCGTTCCCGGAAGAATGTACCGTAAAACTTACGAAGAAAAAGGACTGGCACCCGAGCTTTTAAGCCGGACTTTGGAAGACAGCGGAACCATGACCTCTGTATTGATTCCCTGGAATACCTGCGGTGCTACACAATCGAGAGTTTTAGGCGTTGATACAATGGCATATGCGCCATATGCTTTTTTTAATATCATCAGCCCGCTAATGACCATTGCATTTGCCTATTTCAATATTAAAATCAGGAAATTGGCAACTTCAGAAAAAAAGGAAGAAACTGCTACGGCAGAATAAATCTATTCTTGTGCAATATCAAATTCCAACCCAAGTGAAATTCGAAAACCACTCCAGAGAATTTTCTGCGTTGTTTGATAGTCTTTGTTACCCGACAAATGAAACTTTCCGCCAACATCAAACAAATAACCGGCTTTAGCAAAAACGTTAAAATTGCGATAAACAGGATAGCTTATTTTAAATGAAGGATAAACGAATGGTTTTATGGCTACAAATTCCGAATTGTCAGTGCTTTGTACCTCATCATCTATTTTAAGTTCTTCTTCCATTTTCCATGAAGAAAAATTCACACCACCTGTCAAATCCAAAAAAACAGCTGGTTTTATATTCTTTGATATTCGTATTTCATTTTCGATACCTAACTGATGAGTCGATAAAATCTGATCAAAATGATAAGATCCGGAATAATCTTTTGCTCCCAATCTTGAACCTGTAGAATGAAATTCATAAGCCGGACCAATGGAGTACCAGTCGGCAATTTTTAATAAAACATGGCCACCAAAAAATATTCGGGAAGGGAAATTGTCAATTATGTCAGCATCAAACGGTAACTGGTTTGTTACTTCTTTATTTGCATTTTCAAGGTTATCAAATGAATAAAACGCATAACCGGCAAAACCACCTAATTTTATTTTGGGAAGTTTTTCCTGCGCAATTCCGTGCAAACCTGCAAGTGCGAATATAATTATCAAGGTTACATGTTTCATTATTTCTGTATTAAGGCATTTACAGGTAAATATCTTCCGCTTCCATTTGCAAGAATTTGGTTTGAAAGAACAAATTTTGGCCCACTGTTAATAGGAATGATTTTATCAGAAGTGTTATTTTTAAAATCATAAAACAAGGAATAGGAATTATCAAAACTACCATGTAAGCCATAGCGTACAACTATTTGTTCTTTGTCAAAATCGATGGCAACCGGAACAAAACTTTGCGGTAAATTAAAACTGTTTAACAAGGAGAAATCAATAACATCCCGTTCTTCCCAACGATAATCGTAACTACCAATATTTTTCAGAAGCAAAATTCGGTTATCCTGAAACGCATATTGAATAATATCATAGTTAGCACCGGGCTCGGCAGCAGTTGTTTCCCCTATTTCGGTGAATTTATTTCCATCAAAATCAACCAGGTGTAAATGGCATTTTCTATCCTCATAATCATACAGATTATAAAGTATTTTGTCACCTACTGAATTTACAACTGCATCTTTAAAATATTGCATCTGGTTTCCAGCTTTCCGGAAAATCTCTTTCCCTGATCTGACATCAGTAACCGTTAATACATTTAAATGCTGAATAGCAACCAAATGATAATTGTCAGAAATGGAAACTTTCCAGAAATCGGATACCGGAAACTGGTTTACCAGTCCCCAGTCTGAAGTTTTACGCATTACGAAATCGGTATTCGTAAAATAACTGAAAAATTGTCCGTTAGGCGACACCCTGATATTAACAGGATTGGTAAGATCGCTTACACGAAATGAATCAATTGCATTTTGATTAATTATATTGTATTTATAAAACCTACCACCGTTATACATCAAAATATTTTCGGAATTACCAATCTTCATGGCGTTTCCAAAACCCGGCATCTGATTTCCTAAAGAAAATATTGCTTTTCCGCCCGACGAATTATAGTTAACATAAGACTGCGCATACCCTTTGGGGACAAATCGAACCTGAAACTCGTAATTATTACCAAATCCGGGTGAAACATTATAAACTGCAATTGTGTCTTCAGCATCATCACTTATAATCTCCTGATATGAACTTGTATTTGGACTCTTTAACGCAACATGATAGTATCCCAACCTTGATGGATTTTGTGTACGGTTCCAGGTTACAACCATTCTGTTCTCGTTGGTCAGAGCAATCACCGGAGCTTCAATTGGTTTTGAGAATGTATATGAGTGACCATATTCTCCATTTAAACTCACCTGGTAATCGGAATATTCACCTTCAAGATACGTTGTATCAAAAAGCGCTGTTTGTAATGGATTTTCAATATAATACAAAGCCTGATTTGCCAATGTAGAACTGGTTTTTACCAGCCGGTAAGAGTCAAAATCTGCGTAATCATATTTTTGCCAACTCACGAAAGCACCACCTTTTTCATATTTCACACTTTTAATCTGAAGCCACCTGTCGACATTTTTATGAATAACAACCGGCCATTGAACTTCGTACAAATAACCTTCGGCCCCAACTCTATCGGCTATACTACCGGTATTGCTTGAAGTAAAAGCCTGAATTGTAATATAATGCAACCCTTCAGTGTAATTACCCAACGATAAGTAAATTCGGGGTTTATTTTGTAGATTATATTCGAAATCATAAATTGTGTTATCATCGAATGAGATTTTTACCCAACTCACTTCTGTCTCGGAAGAAAAAAATTTAAATTCTGTCCAAATATCTGTAGCGAGTTTTAGTGTATCCATATCCGGCTGAACCTCAATGTACAAAACAGGGGCATTTTCATCCGGCTGTTCCACAAAAGTTTCCGGAATTTCGGATGGTCTAAATTCGCATGAAACAAAAATTGCAAAAAGCAAAAGAATTAGGATTTTACTTATAAAATGTGGATTTACAGGTGTTTTCATGGTATCATAGATAATTCTGCTGAACATAAAACAGAAACCAAATGACAAATCTAATAAATTGGAAGACTTTGAAAGCAGTCGGGTTTAGATATTAAGATGATATTTATCAATTTAGAATATTTCTAATTCTATAATAAAATAGCTTATTTTTCAGCATGCGATTATGAGTTGTGAAAGTAAAATTGAAATCACATTATTAACATTAAACCGGAACATAGTTTTTTAGTCTCAAAAACCAAAAACCATTCAAAAACTTCGATTATGAAAATTGATATCTTTAAAATTGCTTTAATCCTAATTTCTATTTTATCAATAACCAGAATTTCGGCACAAGAAGAGAACAACGATAACTGGCCGCAGTGGCGCGGGCCAAACAATACCGGTGCAGCACTAAAAGGAAATCCTCCGGTTGAATTTAGTGAAACCAAAAATTTGAAGTGGAAATTACCTATTCCGGGAAAAGGACATGCAACTCCAATTGTATGGGGTGACAAAATAATTGTTCTGACTGCCGTACCGAAAGAGCTGCAAGATGTCGATATTGAAGAATGGAGAGCATCAACTTCAACCGATTTGGTGTTGGATTATAAAGTTCTACTGGTTAATTTGAATGATGGAAAAATTATTTGGGAAAAAACTGTAACCAGTGAAAAACCCGAAGAGAACACGCACAAACTAGGAAGCTGGGCATCCAATTCGCCCTGCACAGATGGCGAAAGAATTTACGCCTACTTTGGATCACGAGGTATTTTTTGTCTTGATTTTGATGGAAAAATTCTTTGGCAAAAAGATTTCGGGCAAATGAAAAAAGTGATGAGCTTTGGTGAAGGTAGTTCACCCTATTTATATGAAGACAAACTTTTTATTCAGTGGGACAGCGAAGATGATTCACATATTTTTGCCCTCGATACCAAAACAGGAAATATTGCCTGGACAAAAGATCGCGATGAAAAAAGTTCTTGGGCAACACCCCTGGTACTCGAAATAAATGGGAAACCACAGGTGATTACCGCTGCAACCAACCTGATTAGAAGCTATGATTTTAATACAGGTGAAATTATATGGAGCTGTGGCGGCTTAACCAGGAATGTAATTCCAAACCCGAAATATGCCGATGGAATTTTATATGTTATGAGTGGCTATCGTGGAAATGCTCTGATGGCAATTGATTTGGCAAAAGCTAAAGGAGACATCACAGGGACAAATACTATTCTTTGGTCGTACAATCAAAACACATCTTACACTCCGGATGCACTTTTAATGAATGGCAAATACTATTTCCTAAGGGCCAATAATGGAGAATTAAGTTGTGCAGATGCCAAAACCGGTGAAATAAAATATGAAAAAGTAAGACTCGAAGGAATTAACGATTTGTATTCTTCACCAACCGGAGTTGACTCCAGGATGTACATTGTTGATGATAATATTTGTTTGGTAATTAAAGCCGGCGATGATTTCGAAGTTCTTGCATCCAATAAGGTCGAAGACAATTTTCATGCATCACCAGTAATTGTTGGAAATAAATTACTCTTAAGGGGATTCCATTCGTTGTACTGTTTTGAGAGATAAATAGAAATTGGAAGTTTAAGAAAGTCTATTAAAACCCATAAACAAACTAAAGAAGTAGTTAATATACACTAAAGCTTTACGCCAACTTTCTCCCCCATCTTAACCAGGGTTTCAATATTTTTCAATGAATATTCCAGGATATCCGCATCGGGCAGGATTGTTCCTTTTTTAAATAACTGAACAATGGTTGAACCCCCGAATTCAAAATAGCCTTTTTCTTCTCCTCTTTGAAAATGATAAGCGTATTTTTGGTGCTGTACAATTTTGCCCACAAAAAGAGCACCAACTTCGATGTGCAAAACATCACCAAAATTTTCGGTTTGCAGGATGGTTAATTCACGATAGTTCCTGGCAATAAGTGATTTTGTAACCGAAAGTGCAATAGGGTGAACAGAATTTAAAACTCCCCGAAGTCGCTTAACTTTTTCCTGAGTTCCATTATCGATGTAACAATAACGGTGATAATCTGATGGTGCTAAACGATAAATAAAACACCAGCCATCACCATATTCACTCACCAGCTTTTTATCCTTTATTAATTCATCCAAACGGTACCAGTACCCTTTTACAGGTAAACTTTCTTCGTTTTGCAAATCGAAAACCAGTAGCCGTGAATCGGCTGTAGATATTAAATGTGACGGATTACTATCAATGGGTCGTGTGCCTTCTTTTAATTCTCTGATAAAAAAGTCATTAAAACTCACAAATGAACTGAGTGGTCGTTTTATCTCCTCTGTATCAATCCCATAATGGTCAATAAATTTTGGAATCTGCGCTGTACTCTTTTTACTCTTCACAAACCGGCCGTACAAACTTGAAATTCTGCGCTTATTAATCACAGACCCGGTAATAGCTTTTCCAAATTTGGTACCATATAAAAACGCCAGCCCATCTACTTTATAAGTATTCTCATACTCCAGTTCACCGTTTTCTCTATTATACAATACAGGCGATTTCGTCATTTAGTCCTAAATTTTAAACCCAAGTACATAAAAGTCGTCAAATTTACAGAGTTTTTAAATTGTATTCAGATATTATTTGCCCTTATTTTACTGAATGCTCTTTTTATTATAGGAGTTGTCAAAAATTAGTAGTTGATAACTTCTGTTTATTGAACCGGATCGGGTGTAATATGCGAAATTGGTGTTACATCCAGCTTTTTGAATTCAACTTCAGAACCTTCCGCCTGAACAGCAATCTGACCTTTTTGTGCAGTACAGTTATAACCAAAATTAACAAGGTCATTGTTCACCCATACTTTAATTGTATCGGCCACACACTCAACTACCATGCTGTTCCATTCGCCAATTGGTTTTTCAGAACCATCTGTCAGATTCAGAATTCTGCGACGCTTCCCTTCGGTAATTCCCCACTCCTCTTTCGGCCCGCGTCGCTCTTCCATATTCGGAACGGTAATGTCTTCAACAATACACCAGAAATCCCCGGCATTTTCATGCATTCCCTGCACTTCAAGCGATTTTGGGAACATTTCGTACAAAGCACGCGGCGTTGAAGCATGAACAAGAACACCACAGTTTCCGGGTTCGCCTGCAAAACGATATTCCACTTCGAGCCTGTAGTTTTGAAATACAGAATCGGTAATTAAATGCCCACCGGGTGTTCCCAGGCTTACCAATAAAGAATCACGAACGATAAATGGAACAATGGTATCCGGATTTTCATCAAACGCAGGCACATCCATATGCCAGCCGGTTAAATTGTACCCGTTAAATAAATTGATGGTTTTGGTTTCAGATGATGTTTTGCATGAAAACACGATGAACACAATTGCAAAAGACAAGATTAGGTATTTCATTGTACAAAATTTTAATTTTCGTTTTCCACAAACAATCAACCAACTGGTTTTCAATTAATTTAATTTTAATTCATGAATATTTCCTTTACCTTATTGAAAAAGTCGCTCTTTCGTTTCGAGCTGATTCCCCAGTTGACAGGCACACTTTGGTAACCTTCATCAAAGCCTTCATCTTTCATTCTGAAATCAAAATACCCCCATGAAGCAAAAGCTTTTGTTGCTGCAACAAAATTGTTTTCCGGTAGATCAAAATCAAAATGATCGTCTTCATTGAACACAATTGGCATGGGTCGATAGGAAGGCAAATTCCTGACTTCATTCACCATTTCAGTAATACGTGATGGTTCTTTTACCCCATTTCCATGAATAAGAACAAAATCAGCTACTTTCACAATATGATCAGGGGGAATGGTGTTCCCGTTAAAACTCACCGAAACCGGTATTTCGGGTGCCTTTTGCTGAATCTGCTGTATAAGCTCCTGAATACGATTCTGCTTCAGAATTTCGTGATCATATTGGCCGTTATTGCATTCATTGGCCACTTCAATAATAATATTTTTAAAGCCGTTCTCCCGAATCCAGTTTAAAACATTATTCACCGCGTCTTTTATGGCTGCTTCATTGGTTAAACGCTGGTCCTGGCCAAAATAGAAAATACCAAGAATAACGACCATTCCCAATTCATCGGCATGTTTTATAATGCGTTCCATTCTATCGAAATAAGGTTGCCGGATGGTACCGTCGGGTTCAAAGGCATTATTTTCCCAGGGTTGGATTGAAGAATACCCCTGCGGACTTCCACCCTGAAAATTAATGGTAAATGCGAGCAATCCATGTTTTCGCCATTCTCCCATTGCTTTGATAAATTCATTTGTATTTCGCTCTGCATCCCAAACACCGGTGTCCGGGTATTTCCACATCGTTACTGTTTCCGGATTTAAATCATCAAAAACTCCCTGCACCATTCTTGAATTGGGCAATAAACCTTCAACAGAAACTCCATTCCAGCTTTTTTCTTCGAAAGTTGGTTTTCCGTTAATATAAAATTTATCGCCTTCTATGGACACCTGAGTTGTTGCCTGAAACGACTTTTCATTTGTACACGAAATGAAAATAATTAGATATGATGCAAGAAAAAGATACTTTATCATAGTAGCGTACAAATTAAAAAGATTTCAGTAAACAATCGTCGAAAACTTATTTTATACTCAACTCTTGTTTTGCCCACTTAATATACTGTTCCCAGTCAAAGTCAGTAACATCGTGTTTACCGGTACGAATATGATAGGCAACAGTATTTTGAACCGGCTGGTTTACCGGTGGCATTTCCATTGTTGGAATTCCCTTTTTTCCATATAATTTATAAACCGGTGTTGCATAAAACGCGGATAAAAACTCACCGCGCGGATCTGCCCATTTATCCTCTTCGGCGCTTGCCACATATAACGGACGCGGTGCTATTAACGCCAGTAACTCGTGTTGATCGACCGGCAATTTCGATTCCTTATCGTTATAATTCTGAAAATAATCACAAAACCAGTGCGGAAATGAAGTGTTGATTCGTTTTACCGTTTCACCAATTTTTCGCTTTGAAAGTGCCGCACCACCGCAACCTGAGTCGTTGGATATTACTGCTGCAAAACGTTGATCGGTGACTCCAGCCCACAAGGAAGTTTTTCCCAAACGCGAATGGCCAAATACTACAACCTTTGATGCATCCACATCTTGATCGTTTTCCAGATAATCCATTGCACGGCTAAGCCCCCAGGCCCATGCAGCAATACTTCCCCATTCATGAACAGCAGGTCGTTGCTGGTCATCAGCATAAAATAGCGACTGTATTCCATCCGTCAAATCATTCTTATCGGGGTCAACTTCACCATAATAAATAGTAGCCAACCCCATCCCTGCATCCAGCATTTTTTCAATTGCCCAGCGGCTTGTCCTAACTCCGCGCGATTGTTCTGTAAGCTGATTATTAATGATGCCAAACGATTCGTTATTCATCGTCCATGCTTCCGAAATAATGACGTTTACATCGTCAGTGACGGTATGATTTCCATAAAAATTATAACCGATGAACAGGGGCGCTTTTTCCACATTCTTTGGTAAATACATTAAGATGGTAAAATCCAGCGATTTTCCATTCTTGTTAAACGACAAGTTTACCTGCTTGCGTTTTGCTTTGCCATTATATGCATCATCGCTTTCTTCCAGTATTCTGAATGAAGAAATACTCAGCTTTCCAGGAACTTCGCCATAAACATTTTCGGTAAAGAATTTCAATAATTCGGGCCTCCCCTTTTTCTCCCACTGCTTTACATTTTTAATTTGTTTGCCACTAAAAGTTAACAGCGGATCGGGCAATATAAATTCAGGAATTTTACTTTCGTCGTAATTGGGTTCAAATTGTGCAAACGAAAACTGAAAAGCAAAAAACAGGGTGCAAAGCAAAACAACTTTTTTCATATTTTTTAAAATTTACCGGTTAAACCACAGAATCTTTAAAATTCTCAACAACAGCTTAATATTTCTGAAGCATCGTCAATAACTTGCGATCCAGTTTCTGACCATGCCAATCTTCATAATTTACATCTTTTCTTCCTGAATTCAGAATACCGAATGTTCCCTTAAACTCCCAAAGTGAATAACCAATCTGATTTTCGGTTAAAATTCCGATAACATCTTCAAACCAGGCAAGGAAAACATCGTGAGGGGTCTCATTCCAGCAGCCACATTCGCCGCAGTGTACGCCTACCCCATTTTTAACTGCATCAATCCAGGGAGCGTAAAGTTCTTCAAGGCTTTTCCTGCTAAATTCCTTCCCGTCTATTTTCCCGGGCCACACCGGAGTTGGGGCATCATCAGGATTTTTAAATACCCAGGGCGCCCGATAGTGGGAGATATAATGAGGGAAATATCCTCGACAACTTTGTCCGATATCCAAATCAAAAATTTCAGGAATTACCTGGCTTCCAATATCATTTCCATCAGCAATTACACGATGTTTGGAATTATAGGCCCGTATTGTTTCCAATGCTTTTTTTGCAACTTCCCGATAAACTTCTCCTGGAATCGGGCCGCGTTTCGAGAACTGATCGTTCATATCTTCCCGTGTACAGGGTTCGTTTACCAAATCGAAACTTATCTGTTCCGGCGTTTTTGAAGCAAACCGTTTGGCCCACATTCCCCAATGAAAATAAAAAGCTTCCTGAGCCTCTTTATCTTCCCATAAATTATAGGGTTCGTGAAAACCTGCGTTGACACAAAATCCGGGAGCCCGGTGCAAATTCAAGCTAACATGAATACCATATTTATTAGCGGTATCCACTAGTTTTTCGACATATTCAATTGCCTCTTCATCGAAGTTGCATACTTCTTCTGGAGTAATATTTCCGGAGCGATCAAATTTTACATATCGCGGATAGGCCATCGGAAACCTTACAAAATTAAACCCCCAGTCGGCCATCCACTTAAATTCATCTTCACTCGTTAATCCACGCCCTCCGTTTCCAACCGGAGCAAAATAATCGAGCAAATTAAAACCCTTCCAGCGGGGTAATTTATTTTTTATTACTGAACCTGAGTTTGCAAGGGCAATGTTACCTGCCAGACTCAAGCCAACAGATGCCAGCCCTGTTTTTTTGATAAAATTTCTACGTTTCATCGATAGGTTCATTGGTTCCTTGTAAAGATACAATTTGAAGAGCAAAGCGCAATAATTAAAGTAAAGAATAGGTCTTCAGTATCGTAAATCCTGGGCTAAATACCATTTTACAAAATGAAGTGTTTGTATTATTTTTAAAACCAAATATTCTTTTTAATGCGAAGAAAAAACATAGTCCTTTTTGCAGTAGTCGCCATCAAGTTCGCGCTGCAAATTTTTGCAATCGATCCGGTTTACGAATTGCATCGCGATGAATTTCTTCATCTCGATTTGGGAAAGCACCTTGCCTGGGGATATCTTTCTGTTCCACCGGTTACCGGAGTAATTTCTTTTGTTATCCGGTTGTTGGGCAATTCGGTTTTCTGGGTCAAATTTTTTCCGGCTTTGTTTGGCGCATTAACCATGGTTATTGTGTGGAAAACAGTCGAAGAATTGAAGGGGGGATGGTTTGCCCTTTTGCTTGCTTCTTCAGGAATGCTGTTTTCTGTTTTTGTTCGAATCAATACGCTCTATCAACCTAATTCGCTCGACTTTTTAATGTGGACAATTTTGTTGTATGTTCTTCTTAAATATATGAATACCGAAAACAACAAGTGGCTTTACACTGCCGGAGTTACATTTGCCATCGGATTTTTAAACAAATACAACATCGCTTTTTTGTTGGCGGGTTTATTCCCGGCTATTTTGCTTTCACCGCAGCGAAAAGTATTCACCAATAAGCATTTCTATTTTGCAGCGGCAATCTCGTTCCTGCTTGTTTTACCGAACCTGATTTGGCAATATCGAAATGATTTTCCTGTGGTTCATCATATGCGAACTCTGGCAGCAACACAATTGGGAAACGTGGACCGATGGGGATTTCTTTTGGATCAGGCACTCTTTTTTACCGGTTCAATATTCGTTCTGATTGCTGCCATGGTTGCATTTTTTGCATACAAACCCTTTAGAAAATACAGGATATTCTTTTTTACATTTTTATTTACACTCGTATTATTTGTTTACCTGAAAGCCAAAAGTTACTATTCCATTGGTTTATATCCAGTGTTCCTTGCCATTGGTGCAGTATATCTCGAAGATTTATTAAAAACGGGCTGGCTCCGGTATTTTAGAATTCCCTTAATTTTGCTTCCGGTGTTGATATACGGCCCCCTGTTACGTATAGCCCTGCCCTTTATGTCGCCGGAGAAAATAATGCAGAAAAAAGATCGGTTTGATCAATTCGGGCTCACCCGTTGGGAAGACGGACAGTTACATGATATTCCGCAGGATTATGCCGATATGCAGGGCTGGAAGGAACTGGCTGCAATTGTTGATTCGGCGTTTACCCTGGTGGATGACAAAACCCGTACCCTCATTCACTGCGATAATTACGGCCAGGCCGGAGCAATTAATTTTTACGCGAAACAGAAGTATTCTGAAGCCTATACCATGAACGCCGATTATATTAACTGGTACCCGCTCGACAAATTTGAAATTGTAAATGTTATACTTGTAAAAGAACGATTTGACGATGACAGTGAACGCAAACGCGAAACTGCATTTTTTGAACATGTTTCACGGGTTGGAGAGATAAAAAACAAATATGCCCGCGAAAACGGGACAAGTGTTTACCTGCTTGAAAAAGCCAAAGTTTCGGTAAACAAAGTCTTACAGGAGGAAATTGATAAACACCTGGTTGAACGGCGGGCAGCACTGAAATAAACATAGAATAAAGCTGAAAACAAATGATAACCAAAGAACTAAAAACCATCGACGATGTAATTTCCACGCTCGGGGAAATCATTAATGAATCGGAGAAAACAAAAAATCCGTTGGGCTATTTTGCAGCGCTTTACCAGCGGGTAACCATAGTGGTGAAAGAGGGAATTGAAAAAGATTATTTTGATGATGGACCGCGTATGGAAAAACTGGATATCCTTTTTGCAAAGCGTTACATCGACGCCTGGTATGCCTGGAAAAACAACGAACCGGTTACACAGTCATGGGAAAAAGCATTTACACTTGCAACACGAAAAAGTCCGCTGGTTTTTCAACATCTGTTAGTGGGTATGAATGCACACATTAACCTCGATTTGGGAATTGCAGCTGCCGAAATATCTGATGGCGAAACCATTTTTAAGCTTCAGGCAGATTTTAACAAAATCAACGAAATCCTTTCATCGCTGGTAGATGAAGTGCAAAACAACCTTTCCTCTATTTGGCCACTGTTGCGGTGGATACTTTCAAAAACCGGAAGAATAGATAATTCTCTGGTCAACTTCAGCATGAAAAAAGCACGCGACGGGGCATGGAAATCGGCCACCGAAATGGCAAAACTACCGTTGGAAGGAGTTAGCGCTTACATTCATTTCCGCGATCAAAAAGTAGCCGTAAAATCAAAATTGGTTACCAACCCCGGATATTTCGTTCTGGCTTTATTTCTGTTAATCAGGGTTGGTGAACGGGGAACCGTGGCCGACAAAATCGGGAAACTTCGATATAAGCTGCTGAAAGAAGCAGGAACCATCTAACTTTTCAATCAGCCTATTTCAATTTTCCCCTGCTGTTGATGGATGATTTCAAAAGCGAATTGAAAACCAATAACTGCTTTAGACGAATCTAAAAACCCAACGGCAGGAAACCCCAAAACAACACCATAATTAGCGGCTAAAAAAAACCACGCTATGTTTTTAGTACCGCCAACTTTTTCATGATTGAAATGGATTTTGAAACACAAAAAAAATAAATTGTTATATTGAGCGCGTTGAAACCGGATTGAACAAAACAGATACTCTAATGGTAGCAAAAAACAAGTTCAGCATAAAAAAATGCAAAACTACACCCGTACACCCCAACCGAGCTGTAAACCAAACAATTGAGTTACAAACAAGTTAAAACCGGGCTTAAAATAAACCAAATAACCAACAAAATGAATTGGATAATTTTAGTAATAGCAGGGCTTTTTGAAGTAGCATTTGCTTCGTGTTTGGGAAAGGCGAAAGAAACTACAGGACAGGAAATGTATTTTTGGTATGCCGGCTTTTTCGTTTCGCTGGCAATAAGTATGGTTTTACTGGTTAAAGCAACGCAAACGTTACCCATAGGAACCGCTTATGCTGTTTGGACAGGAATAGGAGCCGTTGGTACCGTTTTAATTGGAATTTTTGTGTTCAAAGAACCAGCAACATTTTGGCGAATATTCTTTCTAACCACACTCATTGGTTCAATCGTCGGACTTAAAGCCGTATCGGTTCATTAATAAATACCTTCAGAAAAAAGGAAATTCTTACATTGAAAACCGGTTTAGTTCCGAAAAAAACCTCATTTTCGCCCGCCGGATTTTTTGCTGAAGAACATGGAGGCAGTGGGTTTGCAGAAGTATTCTACTAAAACTCATTCTCGAAAAATAAAGTACCGGATATACTGTTGAATAGAAGTGCAACCGGAGTTTTGTCGCTCTTGCCCCGGAAATACAATAAAAACCTGATGGTAACCCGAAGGATAAAGAAATAAAACAAACTGCCGGCAAGGAAGAAACGAAAGAATTCAGGATAAAGCAGATAAACACCTTCAAAACAAAGAATAGCCACCCGAAGGAAACCGCCCAACAAAATTTTTTCTAAAATTGCAGAAATAAACCATCGTCGGTGTAATAAATTGTAGAAGCGATGCAAAACACAAGAATATTTAAAATGCCTTTTGCCAGTGTTTATCCCCATTACATTCAAAAAGCAGAGAAAAAAGGCCGGACAAAAGAAGAAGTGGATACCATTATTTGCTGGTTAACCGGGTTCGATCAGAAAACCTTGCAGCAGAAAATCGATAATAACACCGATTTTGAAACCTTTTTTGCTGAAGCGCCGCAAATCCATCCGAATACAATTAAAATTACCGGCGTAATTTGTGGCTACCGTGTGGAGAACATCGAAGACAAACTCATGCAAAAAATTCGGTATCTGGATAAACTGATTGACGAACTGGCAAAAGGCAAAGCCATGGAAAAGATTTTAAGAAAATAACCTAATTTTAATTCGTGAAAATAATCAACCATGAAAAAACCTTTCCTTGCTATTATCATCAGCATCTTACTTGTTTTGGGAGGATGCACCACCCATAACCCCAAACAAAAACCCAATGTAATTCTCATTTTTATCGATGACATGGGATGGGCCGATTTATCGTGTTTTGGAAATATCGATGCACAAACACCGAACATCGACAAGCTGGCTTCGCAGGGCATTTGTTTTGATCAGTTTTATGTGAACTCCCCCATCTGTTCGCCCTCACGGGTAGCCATTTCCACCGGAACATACCCGCAACGCTGGAACATTACTTCCTACCTGGCTTATCGTAAAGACAACCGGGAACGGGGTTTGGCCAACTGGCTCGATCCTTCGGCCCCCATGCTGGCACGCAGCCTCCAAAATGCAGGCTACGCAACCGGGCATTTTGGCAAGTGGCACATGGGCGGACAGCGCGATGTAAACGAAGCACCCGCTATCAGCACCTATGGTTTCGATGAATCGCTGACCAACTTCGAAGGGATGGGCCCCAAGTTGCTTCCGCTCACCAAAGACGAAACCGGGAAAGTTGGCAGAATCTGGGAAGAAGCAGAAATACTGGGACCGTACACCTGGATGCAGCGCTCGGAAATAACTACCGGATTTATTGATGCTGCCATACAGTTCATGCAAAATTCGAAAAAAGCAGAAAAACCGTTCTATGTAAATATCTGGCCCGACGATGTTCATAGTCCTTACTGGCCGCCATTTGAAGATTACGGAATAGCCAAAGAAGCTGGCAAACGCGGATTATACCTGGCTGTGCTGGAGGCCATGGACAGGCAGTTTGGGAAACTTTTTGAATTTATTGAATCTGATGAGCAACTACGAAACAACACATTGGTTTTGTTATGTTCGGATAACGGACCGGAGCTGGGAGCCGGGCAAGCAGGTGAATTAAAAGGTTACAAAACGCATTTATATGAAGGTGGCATCCGTTCGTCGTTAATTGTTTGGGGCCCTGCATTTGTTAAAGATGAGGCAACTGGAACGCGAAACAAGGAATCGGTTTTTGCAGCCATCGATTTAGCCCCGTCGCTACTGAAATTTACAGGAACAAAA
The DNA here is from genome assembly GCA_041393215.1 of Draconibacterium sp. Taxonomy (GTDB): domain Bacteria; phylum Bacteroidota; class Bacteroidia; order Bacteroidales; family Prolixibacteraceae; genus Draconibacterium. The sequence continues at coordinate 84,776 of JAWKKP010000013.1, read as the reverse complement.
GCTCCTGAAGATGCCAATTTCGATGGAGAAAACCTTATCAATACAATTCTTGGTAATGAAAAATCTTCTCACAATGCTCCCATTTATTATAGTCGCCCACCCGACCGCAAAAGTTTCTATGGCATTGAAAATTTACCCGATTTAGCCGTACGCGAGGGAAACTGGAAATTGTTGTGTGACTATGATGGCAGCCGGCCTGAATTGTATAACATTGTCAATGACCCGGGAGAACAAAACAACCTTGCCAATGAACAACAGGATATTGTGAAATCGTTGACAGAAAAAGTAGTGAACTGGTATCAATCGATGCCACAACTGGAAACAGAAGAAATTAATACACCGGTTCAATAAACAAAAGCTATTGAATTTGAAACCTGAAAATACAGATTACATGATGGACAACAATGTCAACCATCCATTAGAAAATATCTATTTGACAAAATTAACAGCAGCTGACTTTGAAAATTACTTTCTACTGGTAGGTGATGAAAAAGTTATGGCAATGGTTACCGAACGGACAATTCCAATTGAGGAAGCTAAAAGTAACTTTGAAAGGATACTCCAAAATAACCGAATACATCCGCGGTTTGGAACTTATCGAATTACTGATAAATCTACGGGAGCCTTTATTGGCACCGTTAAACTTTCGGTTGAAAAAACCGGCGCTGATAAAGCTGAACTGGGTTATATGCTTTTACCTGCATATTGGGGGAAAGGTATTGGAGGGAAAGTGGCTGGGAAACTCATAGAAATTGCAAAATCAGAACGTCAAATCAAACGAATATTTGCTATTATCGATCCTCGAAATATTCCTTCGCGACAAATTCTGATAAAAAATGGTTTTTATTCGGTTGAACTAAAAGACTTTGATGGATTACCCGGTGAAATTCTGGAATTAAAGTTGGATTAGTTTAAAATTCAAATATTTAAATAAAAAAGGATTGCTCCAAAACGGAACAATCCTTTATCGACGAACCACTTAAATTTTCTTTCCAATATAGAAAACATAGCCATAAAACTCCTTGTATTTGTAATATAACTGGGTTTCATGTTGCTGATTGGCGATAAATCCTTCAGCGGCCCTGTTTCCTGCATTTTCTTCTAAAAACTTTTCCCGGGCAGAAACCTGCGGCGTATAGAAATGCTCTATCCAGCAGCTCTCAGGTAAAATAAAAGTAGCAACCGGAATATAACCGGCTTTCTGCATTTGTGCTACTTTGTTCGAAATGGTATCAATTTCGGGATATGCATCCATCCAGAAATCATTGATCTCATCAGGACGCTTTTCCGTAAACCACGAAGCTTCTGTCACTGCAAGATAACCACCGGTTTTCAGAAATCTCTTCCATTCATTGATGCCACGTTCAAAGCCGATGTTGTAAATCGCACCTTCCGACCAAATCAGATCCAGTTCCTCATCCCGAAAATGAAGATTATCCATTGAACCTATCATCCCCTTTACTTTTTTCTGAAGATCCAGGCGAATAACATTTTGGTTAAACAAATCAATAAATTTTGGGAACAGGTCGATACCGGTAATTTTACCTGGAACATGCTGCCCCAGAATCATGGTTTGCCCACCGGTTCCACACCCCAAATCAACTATTTTTGATTCTTCAGTCAGATTATCGATAAAACTCAGTGCTTTTCGTGTTATATCGGGACTACCAGGTCCTTGCCTTTCTATAGTGGCGTAATAGTCGCAGATAATGTTGATATCGAATTCGTGAATTGATTTTATTTTATTTTCCATGATATTTAAATTTAATAAATTGTAAGACAGGATAAACCAATCAGGTTAACCCAATCAATAAAAACAATGATTTTAAAATGAAATTTATCCGGGCAGGAAACTACCCCGATTCCCAAAATATAACCCATGAATAAAATTCAAAGGTTATTTACCTCACCAAATCCGAATTAAATTTAAACATCCAGTTTTTTTAGTAGTACAAAAGTAATGAAATTCTTCTTCAGTCAACCGGTTAAGTTTATTATTCAGTTTTTTGTTCGCTTTTTAATAATTCTTTAGTGACGAAAATTACCTTTATGAACTTTAATTTGTTTTTACATGTCAAAGAGGAGTTGTATTTTTCGGAAAATTTAAACAATGCGGATTTATCTTTCCATCTTATTTATGATTGTGGCCGTTTTAGCCGGTGCACAAAACCAAGGTGTAAAAATTGCTCTGGCTAAATACAATGGTGGCGGCGACTGGTATTCCGATCCAACTGCCTTGCCCAATTTAATTGAATTTTGTAATCAGAATCTGAAAACGAATATTTATCCCGAACCATCAACTATTGATGTTGGTTCTCCTGAGATATTTAATTTCCCCTATATTGAACTTACAGGCCACGGAAATATCATTTTCTCGGAAAATGATGTAATTAATTTAAGAACTTACCTGGAAGCAGGCGGTGTTTTGCATTGCGACGATAATTACGGACTAGACGAATATTTCAGGCGTGAAATGAAGAAAGTTTTTCCGGAAAAGGACTTTGTTGAACTTCCACCATCACATCCAATATTTCATCAGAAATACGATTTTCCTGAAGGTCTCCCAAAAATTCATGAACATGATGGGAAACGGCCACAAGCTTTTGGAATCTTCATTGAGGAACGTTTGGTTTGCCTTTACACCTATGAGTGTGACTTGGGCGACGGCTGGGAAGATATTGAAGTTCATAACGATCCGGAAGAACTGCGCCAGAAAGCTTTGAAAATGGGGGCAAACATTATCGATTACGTTTTCAACCAATAGTTCAAACTCCTTTCCACAGGTTCGTTTCGACGTAAAAATCCATTTCAAAAAGCCAATTTTCAAATTAATTGTGCATCTTAGTATAAAAATCACGCTTTAAGCACTTACGTTTTAATTAACCATGAAAGTAGTCGCATTCAACGGAAGCCCCCGAACTAAAGGAAATACAGTACTTTTAATTAAAGAACTCTTTGATGTTTTAGAATCAGAAGGTATAGAAACCGAAATGATCCAGTTGGGAAATAAAGAGGTTCACGGATGTACCGCATGTGGAAAGTGCAAGCAGATCCGGGATGGACAATGTCATATAAAAAACGACTATCTTAATTTTTGCATCCGTAAAATGGTTGACGCCGATGGAATTGTAATTGGTTCTCCGGTTTACTTTTCGGATATTACTCCCGAAGTAAAAGCTATGATTGATGTTGCCGGTTATGTTATTCGTGCCAATAACTTTATGCTAAAAAGGAAAGTAGGTGCTGGAATTATTGCAGTCAGACGAGGCGGTGCATTACATACTTTTGAAACTATTAATAACTTCTTTCTGATTAACCAGATTATTGTACCGGGCTCCAGCTATTGGAATTTTGCCATCGGACGCGACCCCGGGGATATCTTAAACGACGACGAAGGTATTCAAACCATAAAAACACTGGGCGAAAACATGGCTTGGCTGATGAAGAAAATCAATTAAATTGATTGTTATTTCGATGACGAAAGAAGAGAAATCTATTTCAATCTAACAGATTTTTTCGCGTGAATTCGTTGGAAATGAACAGTTCTGATGAAAAAAAAGGCACCCGATTTCTCAGATGCCTTGAATACTATTTTTTGTAGATTTTAAGATTGTTCCAGTTTTAGGGTTTCAGTAGTTTGGTCACAAACTTCCGTTGGACCAAAATATTGAATAGGGCCAGGATATATAAAATTTGTGCTGTAAGCCCATTCTCCTCTTTTCGAAACAAAATATTTATAAGGAGCACCATCCAGTTCAACCAATGCTTTCTGAATTACCGGTTTCATGTGTCCATGACGTTTCTCCATGTTCATCATCATGGTAATCGGGACACCGCCTGCAATCCATTGAGCTGCAGGTGCCGTAAGATTACGAACCGAAGACATGTATCCGGTTTTCCCTTCGGCAATTAAAACAGATGCGGTATAACCTAATGAATAGCAATAGTCTGCATCAAAGTTGGAAGGAGCCGCACATCTTCCTTCGTATCCGAAGAAATGGTACTGTGTTCCGAATTTACCAACAAACTCACCTGCCTTTTTCATTTCATCCAAACGAGCTTTAACCATCTCGCCCAACAGTTTTTCAGTTTCAATTAATGAAACCTGAACGTTTCCGTGTGGGTCGCGATCCAGTGTCAACTGAGTTGCAATTCCAGGAGGAAGAGATTTGAACACAGCCGCTGATTCAGGAGTAATTTTTTCAGCAATCCATTCAAGACGGAAACTACGTTTTACACCTTGAAAAATTTCAGCTGTTTTGGTTCCTTCTGCAAGCAAATCATTTAGTTCACCAATCAAAATTTTCATCTCGGGAACGAATTCAATCAACCCTTCAGGAATAAGTGCAACACCGAAATTTTCGCCATGTTCAGCACGTTTGGCAATGATTCCAGCCATATAATCCACAACTTCAGCCAAAGTCTCTTTTTTCTTTGCTACTTCTTCTGAAATTAAGGTGATATTGGGTTGTGTTTTCAAAGCACATTCCAAACCAATATGAGAAGCCGAACGGCCCATCAATTTTATAAAGTGCCAGTATTTTTTAGCTGAATTGGCATCACGCTGAATGTTACCGATCAGTTCGGAATACACTTTAGTTGCGGTGTCGAAACCAAATGAAGTTTCTATCATTTCGTTTTTCAAGTCGCCATCAATAGTTTTCGGACAACCAATTACCTGAACACCGGAGTTGATATTTGCATAATACTCTGCTAAAACACAGGCATTTGTATTAGAGTCGTCCCCGCCAATGATAACCAGAGCATTGATGTTTAAATCTTTGAGAATTTCAAGACCTTTATCAAATTGCTTTGTTTCTTCCAGTTTTGTGCGGCCGGAACCGATAATATCGAATCCACCTGTATTCCGGTATTCATCGATAATTTCAGCTGTTAGTTCCATGTATTTATGCTCAACCAACCCGCCGGGACCACCTAAAAATCCAAATAATTTACTCTCAGGATTAATTTTTTTGATACCATCAAAAATTCCAGAGATTACGTTGTGCCCTCCAGGTGCCTGTCCTCCCGAAAGAATAACCCCCACATTTACAGGTGCTTTCTGTCCGGCTTCACTTCCTTCTTCAAAAGTAATTAACGGCATTCCGTATGTGTTCGGAAATAATTCGCCAATTTCTTTCTGGTCAGCAACCGATTTTGTTTTTTCTCCCTCAACCAGTTTTACAGCACCGGTTAGTGATTTCGGAAGTTTAGGCTGATATTTAGCCCTTTCTTTTTGTAATGCGCTAATATTCATTTTATTTTTTTTGATTCAGTTTGAAACGTGTCGCAAAAGTAGTTCATTTCGACGTTAAAACCGATTCATGATTTTTTTCTTTAATGGATTTAAAGAAAAGTTAAAGGCAACCCTCCCAAACAAAAAATTTCCACTTACAATTTTGATGCTGAATCTTTATCAAGATACAAAATAACATCTGAATGTTTCCGTAAAATTGTTGCCGGACAAGCGGTAGAAATCTCTGCATTTATTGTATTGAATACGGCTTCTGCTTTACGCTCGTCAGGAACGACACAACTAATGTGTTTGCAACTCATAATTGCGGTAATTGTTAACGAAAGTGCATGCGTTGGTACATCATCAAATGTAGGAAACCACCCCTCTCCAAGTTGTTGTTTACGGCAAGCCTCATCTAATTCCACCACTTTCACCAATTTTGGATCATTGAAATCGGCCACAGGCGGATCGTTAAAAGCAATGTGACCATTTTCACCGATTCCGATACATGCCACATCTACCGGGTGAGTTTTTAGTAACGCTTCGTAATCGGCAAGTACCGAATCAATATCTTCTGCATCACCTTCCAAATAATGCACTTCTTTGGGTTGTACTTTGTCCAAAATACGTTCTTTCAGATATTTTCTGAAACTGGCCGGGTGAGTTATCGACATTCCCTTGTATTCATCGAGATGAAAAACTGTTATTTTTTTCCAGTCAATTTCCTGTTTCTGTAAATGTTCCAGAAACTGAAACTGTGAAGCTCCGGTAGCTAAAATCAGGTTCGAATATCCTTTTTCAGCAATTGCTTCCTTCAGTTTTTTTGCAACAGAAATTGCAGCAGCTTCTCCAAGCTTATCTCTGGTTTCGAAAATCTCGATTGCGAGGTTGTCTTTTTTTAATTCTTTCATTAAGCTATAAATATTTCAATTTTACACATTAGAAATTAATTGTTTCTCTAAAATAATTCAGCTATTGCATAGTACGTAGTTAGAAATGAAAACAGAATAACCGCAGCTATGCCAATATTCATTTTCCAGCCGGCAACATATGTGTACATTATTTTTTTACGGTTGATTAAGATAAAAATGGGAATGGCAACAGCCGGCAAAATACACGCCTGAAATGCCTGAGAAAAAATCATCAAAGCCGGAGGGCGTTGTTCCAGAAAAACAGAACCGAAAGCAAAAATCAGCCCCAGAAACATGAGCCAGCGAAACATGGGCGACTTCATATCTCTTGGTTTCCCCATATAATCTGAAACTAACCAGGGAGCAATTAAAACAATTGGAAACACCGTTGAGAGTCCGGCACCGGTAATACCAATAATAAGGATAAAAGCAGCAACCTTACCTCCAATGGGCTCGAACAGATATATCATTTCCACTGTATTTTCAAGTCGGAGTCCCATTACATGCAACGTTCCGGCTGAAACTGCCATAATAATTCCACTCAGAAAAAGCATCATGAATGCAGAAACAAATGCATCTCTTTTTTCATTTTTCAGGTTGCTTATATTCCAGCCTTTTTCAGCAACTACTGTACTTCGGACAATAAAAACTGCTGCCGAACAAGTAGTTCCGGCCATTGCTGCTATTAATCCTAAAGCACCTGGTTTATCCGGTATATGAGGAACCATTCCGCGGACAATTTCTGCCAAATCGGGTTTCAACATAACGAACACAACAATAAAAGACAGCCCCATTAGTATTACAAAAACAGTAAGTACTTTTTCGAACTGCTTATAGCCACCATACAACAATAGCAAATACATTAACGGAACGATAATCAGAATAATCCACAGCGTAGAAACCATTTCGCCGCCGGTGAGAATTTTAATTCCTTCCTGAAGTAATTCAGCAACGATTCCCATTACACCAATTAATGCAAGCAATTCGCCAATAATAAGTGCAATTAAAATGTATAGTGCTAAAATCCAGCCATATTTAAATTCCGACTTAATATTAAATAAAGCTGTTTTTCCGGTAACCAGTGTCACTTTTCCGTATGCCACCATTAAAATAAAGGTGAAAACACAAGATAAAACCAGCGCCCAAAACAGTGACATTCCGTATTCGGCACCCGATTTTGCCATTGTTGTTACACTACCGGTACCAATGTTGTAACCAATTAAAAACAGCCCCGGCCCTACTGCGGCAAGCGCAACAAGTATTTTTTTTAAGATTGATTGATTCCTCATATAAAGTTGTTATAAATTTTAATTTTTGGGTTATTGGATTTAATCTCTTGAGTTTTGACTTGGAGCTTTCACATCTTATTTTTCATAAACCAATTCTCCATTCACATACGTTTTTTGAATATTCACTTTATAGTTATCCAGAGAAAACAAAATGATATCGGCACGTTTACCAGTTTCTAAAATACCTCGATCTGTTAATCCGAATAGTTTAGATTGATTTGTGGAAGCCATCTGAACCGCGTCGGCAAGGGAACAACCGGTAACTTCCATTATATGACCTACACCTTTGGTGATTGGAGAAGCAGAACCATACAAAACATTCTGAGCCGGCAAACGTAACATCCCATCTTTTGTTAGTTCGATGGTTTCACCGGTTTGAGTATTGTAAAAACCTGGCTCTAATGCAGCATAACTGGTAACATCAGAAGTAATTATCGTTTTATCCACTCCTTTCACTTTGTAAAAAGTTCTAATCTCTTCGGGTAATAAATGAAAACCATCGCATATAATGCTAATCATCAAATCGTCGTTTGACAATTGTGGCCAAAGTGGATTATTATGCCGGTTAATCATATTCGCACAGCCATTCCCCAGATGTGTTGAAATTCTGGCTCCGTTTTTTACTGCTAAATCGAGCTGTTCTTTGTTTGCATTATGATGTCCAACTGCAATCACAATTCCCAAATCAGTACATTTTTTGATGAATTCCTGTGCCCCTTTCAATTCGGGAGCTACGGTTACTTCCATAATTTTTCCACCGGCAGCATCATACATCTCCATAAATTCATCCCAGTCCGGCAATCTTACAAACTGCTTGGGATGCGCTCCCCTGAAACCATCCTCCGGATTAATATACGGGCCTTCCAGATGAAAGCCGGGAATGGAACCTTTTAATTTATCATCGTCAATAGTTTTTGCAAGCAATGCAAAATTAGTAACCAAAACCTCCTGACTGTTTGTTGTTAAGGTTGGCAAATAAGTGGTAACACCGGTTTTCCAGAGTTCACGTGTTGCTTTTTCAATTCCTTCAACCGTTAAATCACTTTCGCCAAAGGCAAACGAGACTCCCGCAAAACCATTAATTTGATTATCGAAAAAACCAGGGGCAATAAAATAATTTTTATCTCCCGATAGCTTTTTAACCTCTTTGATTTTTGCGATTTTTCCATCCTTTATTTCCACCTGAACCGGTTTTCCGGTTGAATAATGAATTCCTTCAATTATTTGTTGTGCATTCATTTTATTCATTCCTAAAAGAAAGACAATTGTTGTCAGGAAAAAAAAGCTTTTCTTATAACCGAAAATGTTTCTATTCATCTTATCAATTTTTATGATTTAAATCAGGAAAGTTTCTGATATTCCACAGCTGTCCATTTTTCTGTTTCTGCTGATTTTTCCAATGCCTCCAATACCGACATACAATTTAGGATACTTTGATGAGAACGCGGTTCTTTTCCTGTCCGGAACATCTCAACCATGTCCACATAATTTTTAGGCGGGTCTGTTTCTTCCACCCGCGATTTTAATTCAACAAACTTATTACCGGTTTCCACGTAAGTTTCCCAACCATAGGCTTTACCCTTGAAAATAAGCGTAGCAAATAATCCGGAAGCAAAACGTAACGCAGCATTACCGGTTATTCCATTTCGGCTGATTCGAACTTCCTGAACATCTTCGCCAAACATGTACATGAGCGGTTCAACAACATGGACACCATAAAAAAATACTCCGCCATATTTCGAATCCAAATCAACTGTACCTGTACGAATAACCTGTGTAACTTTTTCCATTGATTTGAGTTGATCAATTATATCGAAAGTAGCTGAACTATGAGAAATTGAGCTGTAAGAAGTTACCGGAGTTCCTGCATTTTTCGCCATTTGCAGAAAATCCTTTCCGGCAGCTGCCCGGTAGCAAAACGGCTTATCGATAAAAGTTGGAATTCCCGCCTCTACAAACGGTCGCGCTGCTTCCAAATGATATTTCGGATGTCGGTGATCGACAATTAAAGCATCGATATTTCCCAACATTTCCTTCGTTTCTTTTACTTGTTCGGGTATATTCCCTTTTTCCATTGCTGCACGCGCAAATTCATCAGATTCGCCCCAAACGTATTTTAATTCTACCCCTGGAAATTTCTTGTCAATATTAAATAACTTTCCAAATCCGGCAGTATGCGAATTTTCGGCTCCTATTATTCCAACAGTAATTTTCTTTTGAGGCGAATTTGCCAAAACGCTTGTAGCCGTGCCTGAAAATACAGAAGCCAAAACGGCTGCTTTTCCGGTAGTTTTAATAAAATTTCTTCTTGTTTCCATTTCCGAACTATTAAAGTTTCATTTCCCAACCTTTTTCGTATTCGCGTGACCAAAGTTTCCGGGCATCTTTATCTCCAATAATATGTCCGTTTTCAGGATTAATTTCCAAAGAGTGACCAACCCGCTGTGCAATATTTCCTAATTGTACAAGCAAAGTGCTTTTATGTCCGGAATCAATATCTGATTTCAGTTTCTCACCTTTCAGAATTTGATTAAATAAATTACGAATGTGAATGGCATCAAGGTGACTTGCCGGATTTGAAACATCTCTCGGATCGATTTCCTGGGTATCTTTAACCTCTTTTACAAGATTGTTTTTCAAATCGTAAACCTTGTATTCATTTCCACCAGGAATCATTAAACTACCATTTTCACCATAAAATACTACACCAACCGAGCTTCCTTCAATATGACGTCCATTACAGCTTCTTCCTTCCCAGGTCATGGAAACCCCTTCTTTAAAATCAAAACTAATTACCTGCGAATCGGGTGTTTCCCAGTCATCTTTGTAACGAAAACGGCCACCATTGGAGCTAACCTTAACGGGAAAATCCACATCAAACCCCCATCGGAGTAAATCAACCATGTGAGTTCCGTTGTTTAAAGCCTCCCCTGTTCCCCAATGCCAAAACCAGTGCCAGTTGTAATGTACAAAATTGTCTTTATATGCTTTTCGTGGTGCCGGTCCTTGCCATAAATCCCAGTTCAGCCAATCGGGAACTGCAACTTCCTTTCCAATTCCGATTGACTCACGGTTGTTTGTGTACCAGCCTTTTCCAAAATAAGGCCTGCCTATAATTCCATTCTTCAGTTCACGAATTGCTTCTGCTACGTTGGGCCACGACCGCCGCTGATTTCCCATTTGAACAGATTTTTTGTAGCGGGCAGCGGCCTCAACCAGCATCTCTCCTTCGTGTGGATTATGGCTACACGGCTTTTCTAGATAAACATGCTTGCCTGCCTGCATTGCCAAAAGTGCGGCCGGAGCATGCCAGTGGTCGGGTGTGGCAATTACCATTATATCAACATCCTTATTCTCCAACGACTTACGAAAATCAGGAATTCCTTCCGGTTTCAATTCCTGAACTTTTCCTACATTGGCTTTACATTTCTCAATAGCACGTGAATCGACATCGCAAATATGAATGACATCACATTCACTCTGGAATGCAAAATTTTGTGCCAGTGCATTTCCTCTAGAGTTCACGCCCATTACCGATGCTCTTAGTTTATCATTAGCCCCGATAATTCTTTTATAGCTCGCTGCGCTGAAACCGGGAAGCATTCCTCCTGCAACAATCAGTGCAGAACTCGCAGCTGCTTTTTTGATAAAATCTCGTCTGGTATTTTCCATTGTTTTTCTATTGATTTATTATTCTATTGGTTAATTAAAGTTGAGATAAAAATCTACATTCTCACGAATGATTATATCGAGTGGGACATTCTGAATTTTTTCGGGTTCTTTTTTATAAACGAACAATTCAAAAAGTGACTGAACAGCCTTCATTCCCTGTTGCTGAGGGCTTTGAGAAATCAAAAAATCAATGCTGCCTGATTTTAAATGGCTGACATTTTCCTGAACCAAATCATACCCTACAATTTTAATATTGAGTTCATGTGTAAGATGAAAATCAGAAACTAAAAATGCTTTTGAATTCGTCACAAAAACACCCTTTATATTCTGATTCTTAATATAAAACTTTGTTAGTTCTCTAAAAACTGCTTCTTTGTTGGTTGAGTTAATTGTTAATTTATGAATTCTGTCAGGGTTATCATTTCTATTCGAAAAGAATTTTTCAAATCCGGATTCTATTCTTTTTAATGCTACCGCATTTTCATAGCCCTTTACCATGTGAAGCATTAGCAAATCACCTTCCTTTTCCAAAACCGAATCGAGAAGTTTTGCGGCAATAAAAGCGCTCTGTTCCAAATCTGGCCCGATATAACTTAAACTGTTTTGTCCGGGAAGATCTGAGTCGATAAAAACATAAGGAATAGCTTTCTCTTCCAGTTGTCGAACAAAAAGCTGGCTTTCATGAATAAAAAGCGGAGCAAGAATTATTCCATCAGGATTTTGGCTAAGAATTTTCTGAGCTTGGTCGTTAAACGAAGACTCATCAAAAAGTTGATAATAAAATATATCAACTACTACCCCAAAATGTTTGTACATGGTTTCTGCTTTTTCAAGACCACTTTTGGGAATTGACCAGTAATGGTCTGAATAAGGAGCCGAAGGAATTAAAGCACAAATTTGAAAACGATTACCTAGTGCAAGTGTTCGTGCAAGCAAATTCGGATTAAAATTTAATTTCTGTATTACCTCTTCAATTTTCTGCTTCTTTTCAGGAGAGACTTTACCACGATTATGAATAACCCGATCGATTGTTCCAACGGAAACATTTGCATATTTTGCTACATCCTGAATGGTTACCTTTTTGACTTTATTCATTTAAAAAATCGCTCAATAAAATAACTTTTAAATAAGTGTGTGCGCACACATTAATGGTTCGAATATAGCTTTTTTCTATATAAATAGTTTATTTTTTGGAAAAATAATTGAAATAAATGCAAAATATGTGGGGGCACACATATTAATTAGCCATACGAAACAATATACAAGGTAATAAAGAAGGCGCCTGTTAATCTATTAGAGAATCCAGCACTTCGCTTCTGGTTACAGCTTTTAAACTATTCGGAGTAAATACAATGAATACAGGCAATTACAGTGTATTTTCGACTATTAATATTGAAGTTTTAGTAAGTTCGGAAGCAGTTGCTTGAGTCTGACCGCTTCTCTGCTTCTCTTTGAATCTGTTCGCAACAAGCATAACTTCCTTGTTTATAATACTTTTTTCTGACAGGTATATTTAAACTAAATCATTTTTCATTTGAATTATTTCCGAAAGTTGTTTTTGATCGCTTTGCACTTTTTAAGGCATTATGAATAATCCATTCCAACTGGCCATTTATACTTCTGAAATCGTCAGCAGCCCATTTTTCGACTGCTTCCATCATTTCAGGATTTATTCTTAGAACAAATGTTTTTTTCTTTGACATAATCTCTCCCTTCCTCTACTACCTTTTGTGTGGCTAAAAAAACTGGTATAGGATAAAAATTATAATAAAACCCGTTTCAATTGCCTCCAGAATAAAAAACTTCTTAACAGTTCGAACAAAAGATGATTGATTTTCCCTTTTAGCTTTTTCTGTCATTTTTTATTCGTTTTCCTTCATCATTTTATCCATTGCATATTTAATTGCCTGTTTTCTTTGGGTTCCCAATAAAATGCTTTTGCCACTCTTCAAATAAAGGAGTAAACCTATATTGCCACTAATATTATATGCCATATTTCTTTTTTTCCACTTCGTTTTTATCCCCCAGCCACCATATTCTGCAATTGGTTTATATTTTTTTACAACAAAACGCTCAATTTCACTTTTTTCAATAATCTTCCATTTTAGAATAAATGGTGGATATCTAAATTTTATTTCCATCTGCGTTATTTCTATTATTAACCTCGTTTTTAGAAACAGCAGACACAAAAGCCCAGCAACAACCAAAATGAAAAACAAAACAAACACAAGCAACATCACTTCTTTTGAATCGGCTTCTGCTTCAACCTTCATCTGGGTAATCAAAATAACAATAGGTGCACCAAAAGAAATGACTAATATAAACCACAACCAAAAACGCGGAAAACGTTGTTCTTCTTTGTAAATTATTTTATCCATTTTAATAAAGTGTGCCCGTATTCACAATTGGTGTGGCATCTTTGTCACTACAAAGCACAACCATAAGATTGCTAACCATGGTAGCTTTTTTCTCTTCATCCAGGTCTACAATCTTTTTCTGACTTAGCTCATCCAATGCCATTTCAACCATACTCACCGCCCCCTCTACAATTTTATAACGTGCAGCCACAATTGCAGTTGCCTGCTGGCGTTTTAGCATGGCTTGTGCAATTTCCTGTGCATATGCAATATGGTTAATACGAGCCTCAATTACTTCAATTCCTGCAATATCCAGCCGTTCAATAATTTCACGTTCCAACTCATCGTTAACTTCTTCGGTTCCGTCGCGCAGGGTAACCTTTGCATTTTCGTCTTCAATATTGTCATAAGGATATAATCCGGCCAATTTACGCAAGGCAGCTTCACTCTGAACAATAACAAAATGCTCATATTCGTCCACACCAAATGCTGCCTTGAAAGTATCCTGAACACGCCAGACCAATACAAGTCCAATCATAATGGGGTTTCCGAGTTTGTCGTTTACCTTAATTGTTTCGCTATCGAAATTTCTGGCACGCAGCGAAATCTTTTTCCTGGCAAAAAACGGATTAACCCAATAAAAACCGTTAGTTTTTATCGTTCCTTTATAAGCACCAAATAAAACCATAACACAACTTTGATTCGGATCAACAACAGTGAATCCAATTGCCACCAGAATAAGAACTGGTATTAAAATTACCGCGGGCACAATCATTCCTCTCGAGAATCCCAAAATGATAAGAACCAAAATAAGAACTTCGAGAAACAAAAATAAATAACCTGACATACCGGAATACTGTTTTTCCATAATACTGTAATTTAATTAATATGATATTATAATAATATCACTAAACTAAGCTATTATTATTACATAAACAACAAATCTGCCGTTTATTTATTATATTTCTGTTAATTCCATTTTACATATTAAACAAAAAATGTTTTCTTGGGTTAGAATCAAAAAAATGCTTAAAAATGAATTTTATCAAAGAACCTTTATACAAATTTGCAAAGCTCGAAACATCCAGTAGTATTGTACTTTTTGCAGCAACAGTTGGAGCTCTCATTATGGCAAACAGCCCGTTGAGTGAAGGTTTTCTTGGATTTTGGAATAATTATATCACAATCAGTGTTCCGGGACTTGAACTTTCCAAACCCGTTCTTAAATGGATTAATGATGGTTTGATGGTAATTTTCTTTTTCCTGATCGGCTTGGAAATAAAACGGGAGATTATATCAGGAGAACTGAGTCACTTAAAAAAAGCATCGTTGCCTATCTTTGCCGCGATTGGCGGGATGATTGTACCAGCTGTATTGTTTTCTATACTAAATATGGGAAAACCGGGATCTCATGGTTGGGGAATTCCAATGGCCGCCGATATTGCATTTTCTTTAGGGATATTGAAACTTTTGGGGAATAAGGTTCCCTCTGGATTAAAAGTATTTTTAATGGCATTCGCAATCATTGACGATTTAGGAGCTGTTTTAGTAATAGCCTTTTTCTACAGTTCAAATTTAGTTTGGTCGTATATCGGTATTGGATTAGGCATTGTAGTATTTCTTATCGTTCTAACTTTAAAAGGATACTATTCTAAATATTTCTATTTCCTAATGGGAATCGTTGTATGGATTCTATTTTTAAAATCGGGGATACATGCAACAATTGCAGGTGTTTTACTCGCTATGACAATCCCGCTAAAAAGGAAAACAAACACTGTTTCTTTCTACAACCGGGGGAAAGAAGCTTTGGAGCAATTTTTAAATGACTGTAGCACTCAGCAGGGAAAAACGGTATTAACACATAAACAATTAACAGCAATCGACGAACTGGAAGAAATAACCGAAGAAACAGCCCCTCCTCTTCAGTATCTCGAACATCAGTTACACGGATGGGTTTCTTACCTTATTATGCCCATCTTTGCATTTGCTAATGCCGGCGTTGTCTTTAGCTTGTCAAACGATTCGAATTTAAGCCTCTCTTTAAACATAGCTTTAGCGATGCTCTTTGGCAATTTTATTGGCATATTCAGTTTTTCGTACCTGGCCATAAAATTGAAAATTGCCTTGTTACCTGAGAATGTAACATTTAAACAACTGGCTGGAATTGCAATTCTGGGAGGACTTGGTTTTACCATGTCACTTTTCATTAACAGTCTGGCTTTTGACGATCCGACATTAATCGATTCGGCAAAAATGGGAATCTTGATAGGTTCTTTACTGGCAGGTGCTATTGCTTTTGTTGTTTTAAAAGCAACGTTAAAAGATACAAAATAGAAAGAGGTGCATCTGGCACCTCTCTTTATTTTAGTTTAAATTCATTTCCACGTATCCCGCTTCCTCTGTTTCAAGAACTTCGTAAGAACGGGCAAAATTAAGGATATTTTCAATGGTCCGTTCCGATGGTAATATTTCTGTATTATCCATCATTGCTAAAAGATTTCCGACATTCTCAATTTCCGACTCTAACGGAATTGATTCTGACTCTAAATGAAATTGATTAACAAAATAAATTAAGGTAGAATTTCTCATAGGCATTTTTAAAAACATTTTTTGATAAAAACGCCCTCCTTGTTGTTTTATTGTGTTAATAAAAGTTAAAACCGGGTAAGAGTCAAATTCTTTTTCTCGATTAGTTTTCGCAGGTTAATCAAGGCATATCTCATTCTTCCCAATGCAGTATTAATACTGACATCTGTTTGATCGGCAATTTCCTTAAAACTAAGCCCCATATAATGGCGCATATAAATCACTTGTTGCTGATCCTCAGGAAGTTCCTGTATCAAATCCTTCACTTCGCTTAAAATCTGGGTATTAACCATCTGATCTTCAATTGTTTCTTCCGAAAACTTATGTGAATTAAAAATATCCACATCCAAACTGTCGTTGGAAATTGTTCCTTTCAGTTTTTCTTTTCTGAAATGATCGATAATTAAATTATGCGAAATACGTAAAACCCACGAAACAAATTTTCCGTTCTCAACATATTTCCCTCTTTTTAGCGAACGAATAACTTTAATAAAAGTCTCCTGAAAAATGTCTTCAGCAAGTTCTTGATTTTTCACAATAAGCAAAATATAAGCATATACTCTGCCTTTATGCCGATGGATTAAAATCTCTAAAGAATTTTGATCGCCTGATATAAATTGCTGAACTAATTCGTTGTCGCTCAGTAAATTTTCTTCGAACATTACCTTCTATTTAATTGTAAACAAAAAGTAAATATTTTCTATAGGCGTCTTTTTTTAATTGGAGTAAAACAAATTATTAATTTTGTGTCCGGTAAAAATGAAACATTTTACGGAAAAATACAAGCTTTTTTAACAAATTATTACACATCCGACCGAATTATGCCGGAAATGAGACAAAAAACACAGATAGAAATACAGAATGCGAGAGTGCATAATTTAAAGAATATTAGTTTAAATGTGCCTTTGAACAAGTTTATTGTAATTACCGGAGTATCAGGTTCAGGGAAATCTTCACTTGCTTTTGATACCCTTTTTGCAGAAGGCCAGCGGCGTTATGTGGAGAGTTTATCTTCATATGCAAGACAATTTTTAGGTCGGATTAACAAACCGGAAGTCGATTTCATTAAAGGAATTCCTCCAGCCATTGCTATTGAACAAAAGGTAAATACCCGAAATCCACGATCCACAGTAGGAACTTCTACAGAAATTTACGATTACATGAAGCTCCTGTTTGCAAGGATTGGAAAAACAGTTTCGCCGCTTTCAGGTCAGGTAGTGAAACGCGAAAGGGTATCCAATGTTCTCGACTTTATCAACACTTTCGAAGAAAACACCAAACTAATTATTACGGCCCCTCTTCGCCCCAAGAATGGACGAACTATTTTACAGGAAGCGGAATTACTGATGCAGCAAGGATTTTCACGTATTGAAACCAATGACGAAATCAAACGAATAGATGAGTTAATTGCTTCCGGCGATAAAAATTTTTGTAACGGAACTTGCAATATAGTTATCGATAGAATCGCCGTCAAAAAAGACGAAGACACTCAAAGCAGGATAGCCGACTCCGTAGAAACATCTTTTTTTGAAGGAAATGGAGAATGCATCGTCAAGGTCTTTAATAACGGAAAGACGGTCTCCAAAACGTTTTCTAATTTGTTTGAAGCCGATGGAATTGAATTTGAAGAACCGTCCGTACACATGTTTAGTTTTAATAATCCGGTGGGCGCCTGCCCCACTTGTGAAGGATATGGTAAAGTAATCGGAATAGAGGAAGATCTGGTTATTCCGAACAAATCACTTTCGATATACCAGGATGCAGTTGCGTGCTGGAAAGGCGAAAAAATGAGTGAGTGGAAAGATGAACTGGTTTATTCGGCCGAGAAATTTAACTTTCCAATCCATAAACCTTTTTATGAATTAACTGAAGAACAAAAATTTCTGGTTTGGACAGGTAATGAATATTTCCAAGGGTTAAATCGTTTTTTTAAATATCTCGAAGAAAACAGTTACAAAATTCAGTACCGGGTAATGTTATCTCGTTACCGGGGAAAAACAACCTGTCCTGATTGCAAAGGGAGCCGTTTGAAGAAAGAAGCCGGATATGTAAAAGTTGGTGGAAAATCGATTCAGGATTTGGTTTTAATGCCCGTTTCGGAACTTAATACCGTTTTTGAAAATATTGAACTATCCAGTTACGAAAAAGAAATTGCCAATCGAATTTTAATAGAAATTACAAATCGTCTTAATTTTCTCTGCGATGTTGGCCTGGGTTATCTTACATTAAACAGGCTTTCATCAACACTTTCCGGAGGCGAATCGCAAAGAATAAACCTTGCGACTTCTTTGGGAAGCAGCCTTGTGGGCTCATTGTATATTTTAGACGAACCCAGCATCGGGCTTCATCCTCGTGATACCGAACGCCTGATAAAAGTTTTGCGACAACTTCAGAAAATTGGGAATACGGTTTTAGTTGTTGAACACGATGAAGAAATTATAAGAGCTGCCGACGAAATTATTGATATTGGGCCACTGGCAGGACAACACGGTGGGGAAATAGTTTTCCAGGGAAATCACGAACTTCTGGAGCAAAAACCGGAAAGTTTAACAACAAAATATTTAACAGGAGTAGAAAAAATTGAAGTTCCTCAACAGCGAAGAAAATGGTCAAATTATATTGAAGTAGTTGGAGCACGGGAGAATAATCTGAAAAATTTACGCGTGAAATTTCCGCTGAATACCATGACAGTAGTAACAGGTGTCAGTGGTTCAGGAAAATCATCTCTGGTTTCAAAAATTTTAAGTCCGGCCCTTACAAAAATCCTGGGGAATTACGGTGAACGCACCGGATACCACGATGCTATTTTAGGCGATTACAAACTACTGGATGCCATTGAATTTATCGATCAGAATCCGATTGGGAAATCATCGCGTTCAAACCCGGTAACGTATTTAAAAGCCTATGATGAAATCAGAAAACTGTTTTCGGAGCAACAAGGTGCAAAAATACAAGGGCTAAAACCTTCACATTTTTCGTTTAATGTTGATGGCGGACGTTGCGATGAATGCCAGGGCGAAGGAACCATAAAAGTAGAAATGCAGTTTTTGGCCGACGTTTTTCTTGTATGCGAAAGCTGCAATGGCAAACGCTTTAAAGAGGATATTTTGGAAGTTCGATATAAAGAATTCAACATTGACGATGTTCTGAATCTTACCGTAAATGAAGCGCTCGAACTTTTTTCCAAAGGAAAGTCTTCTACAGAAAAAAAGATTGTTAAGCGTTTACAACCTTTACAGGATGTTGGATTAGGATATATCAAACTGGGACAGTCATCAAGTACACTTTCCGGAGGTGAAAGCCAACGTGTAAAACTAGCCTCTTTCCTTGCTAAAGAAAAAGATTCTCCTACCCTCTTTATTTTTGATGAACCCACAACCGGTTTGCATTTTCACGATATAAAAAAATTACTCGATTCTTTTAATGCATTAATTTCGAGAGGGCATTCCATCATCATTATTGAACACAACCTCGATATTATTAAAGCCGCAGACTGGATTATAGATTTAGGACCGGAAGGCGGTGACAAAGGTGGCGAGATTATTTTTGAAGGGATTCCTGAAGAATTGGTAAAAGTAAAAGAATCTTACACAGGTCAGGCACTTAAAGAAAAGCTAAAGTAAAATGCCATTCTGCAAATACAAAATGGCATTTCACAAGATTAACCGAAAATAACTAAACCATAGTTTTTTCAACTACCACTGGTTTTACCACAGTAGTAAATGCCATATTATCGGCAATAGGACAACGTTTGGCAATGTCATTCAGGAAGGATTCTTTTTCTTCTTTCGTCATATCTGCATCAATATTTACAAAACTCCTGATTTCAGTAAATCCTGCCCGGCCTTCGGTGGTTTTTCCCAAGAGAAAGTCTTTATCGATATCGCCCTCAACATCCACTTCAATGCCCCGAAGGTCGATTCTCCGTTGATTGGCAATTATTCTGCCAATTGCACAAATACATGCCGGTAAGCTCGACAAAAAAAGTTCAAGAGGATTTGGCCCCTGATCGTCACCTCCTGCCATTTTAGGTTGATCTACAATGAATGAATGAGAACAGTCAACCTGGGTTTTAAAACCTGACCCCATGGAAGCGTTTACTCTAATTTTTGAAATAGCCATATTTGTTATTTTATAATTATTAATTCATTAACAACATTAACAAAATAGCGAAAAACAAAATATGACATAAAGCATATTATGAACATAATTTCATAATAAATCAATTCGAACACAATTTCTAAATCTCCTTATTCCAGTTCCTTTTAAAAATAAGAATAACTAAAATTAGAAACGGCACCAATATTTGGAGCAGAGTTATAGCAGTCCAGATAAAAAATAGTGGCATATGATGAAACGACCAGTTCCAGTTTCCGGACAACAGGAAAGAAATTATCCCCCAGAAGACCCCTGTAAACAAAAAAACTTTTGCCAGCATGAGGTATCTTTTTCCGGATTTTGTTACTATATCAGAAGGAAATACAGAATAGACAAAATAAGAAAATGCAATAATCATTCCCCAGGAAACCAAAGTTCCTAACGGAAATTCTGCTTTTGAGGACAAACTAATAACTAACCATCCCGATTGAAAAAAAAGGATATATAAACCAAGTAGAAATACAAGCAGCGATATAATTGAACTAATTTTTTTCATATACAGAAAATTCTATGTTAGTCAGTTTTTCCCATTCCCTTTTCAGAATAAAAAAGACAGCAATTGCCGATATTGTATCTGATAACGGAAAAGCAAACCATATTCCATTAATTCCCCAAAAACCGGGCAATATGAAAAGTAAAGGAATAAGTGCAATTACCTGCCGGAACAAGGTTGAAAAAATGGCTAATCTGGCCTTCCCTACCGATTGAAAAAAATTGGAAGCAACTATCTGAAATCCTACAATCGGAAGAGCAAGAATTACAATCCGAAGTCCTTTCACGGTAATATTATATAATTGTTCGCTGTCGTTATTAAACAATTTTACGATTACCCCCGGAATTGCTTCAATAAAAACAAAAGCGGCAACGGCTATAATGGTAGCTGCAATAATCGAAATCTTAAGTGATTCTTTAACCCGTTTTACTGATTTTGCCCCAAAATTGAATCCGATTATTGGCTGAGAAGCCATATTTATGGCTACAATTGCCATAATAAAAAGGGTCAATACCGAGTTTAAAATCCCCATTGCTCCAACAGCTAAATCACCACCATAAAGAATAAGTTTCTTATTAAGAAGCCCTTGTACAAAACTACTGGCAATTTGCATTGAAAACGGAGCCATTCCAATTGAAACAATTTCAACAACAATTTCTTTATCAATTCTAATGTTTTTCCCTTTTAATTTTATTACAGATCGTCTACTTCTGAAGTGAATCAACACCCACACCATCAGAAGAAACATGGATATAATTGTTGCATATGCAGCACCTTTTACTCCCATGCCGAGTTTATAGATAAAAACAGCATCAAGAATAACATTGGCAACAGAACTAATAATCATGGAAATCATTGCAATCCGCGCGTTTCCTTCAGACCGAATTACATTGTTCAGCGAAAAACCAACAACCATAAAAGGAATTCCAATTATGATAATATCAAGGTAGTTGTTGGCATAATTAAAAGTTTCCTGTGTTGAACCAAAGGAATTGAGAATAGGTACTTTCAGCACATAAAAAACTATCATTATTATTACCGAAACTACTAACATGAGCAAAAAACCTGTCCCAAGTGTTTGTTCCGCCCTTTTCATTTCCCTCTTTCCTAAGTTAATAGAAACAATAACCCCGCTTCCAATACCAATTAGCATTCCGAAAGCCATCATTATCAGCATTACCGGGAAAATTACGGAAATACCGGAAAGCGCCTCTGCTCCAACTCCCTGACCAATAAAAATACGATCAACAATATTATACAAAGCGTTCACGAATACTCCTACAAAAGCAGGAACAAAATATTTCAGCATTAATCTGCCAATATTTGCTTCACTTAATTCCTGAATATTTTTCATGGGGAACAAAAGTAAGTATTATCCGGCAACATTTCGAAACACAGTACTTGCAGGAACCTCTTTTAAACTTAACTTTGTAATATTGAAAGACATGGAAATGAATAAGCAAAAAATCGATCAAAGAATCCAGCAAAACCTTTTTTCAGCAAACAACCAGGTTGTTATTTCGGCTATCAGTGAAATCAAAGAAAAAGGGAACAGTTTATATCTGCCTTTACTTTTCGAAGTTCTGACCTCTGATCCTGACAAAGAAGTGGAAAAAGAAATTACGGAACTTTTGGGTACGGTGAAAGAGAAAGATTCGGTAAATACTTTTATGCGTGCAGTTGAAGACGAACGGTACAAATCAATCCGGAAACTAATACTAATTGCCTGTTGGCAAAACGGACTGGATTTTAGCACTTTTCTCCCCGTTTTTGTAGACCAGGTAATCAATGAAGATTGGGAAATTGCATTTGAAGCTTTTACCGTTATCGATAATCTTGAATTTCTCCCATCGGAAGCTATTGTAAATATTGCTTTGGAAAAAATTCGTCATTCGCAAAAAACTGCAAATGCGCAAAAACAATATTTCCTGAACGAAATTGCAATAAAACTTCAGGAACAATAACAAAACTTCCTGGATGTAAAGAAAAAGTCCAACCCACAATTTGGATTGGACTTCATCTCTGAACAAACTAATAAAAGTCTCTGCTCTTAAACACAGTAAATCTATTCTATCCTTATCTGACCTTTCTTTGTTTTATTCATTTGCCATGGAACAACAAATTGTTGAAATTCTATTTTTCTTGAGTCCCTCTCTTTCTTAGAAACGTCAGAATCTTCCTGATACAATGATCTACTTCCAAAATCGTAATAGTGTCCTTCTTTTGTTTTCATAACACTATTTATTACGCTCTAGATTATTTTTTGTTTTAACTTAAAACATGATTTTAAACATTAATATCATTTTTTAACAAATTTCTGCTATTTGCTAACAAATAGATTAAACTAAAATATAAAGTGTAAAACATACCGGTGGTAGTTTATGCATAATATAAAAACTTTAATTTACGGTTTTAAATCCAAAACGAAAGTTTATTCCTGCAAACCGAAGCTAACAAAACAGGGAGAAATTTATTTTAGGAGGTTATTTTTTATTCGAAAAATACTTCATAAACTGCGACCGTTCGTATAAAAGCGGATCAGGAATATTCTTATAAGAAAGACGTCCCCTGAAATCTTCAATTTTTTTGAAGTTCCATTTTTTCATGAACTCGTAAATATCCGACATCATTTCAGAAACCACTCCAGGCCCGTTAATGTATAATGTTGAGCACAATTGCGCAACGGTTGCTCCAGCCAACAATTGCTTAATAACAGCTTTCCCATCATGAATACCCGTTGAAGCTGCTATATCAAGATTAGTTACAGCGGAAGATATCATTCCCACCCAACGCAAAGTACGGCGTATATCTGAAGGTGAACTAAAAACTTCAGAAGATGACAATTCCAAAGTATCGAGATTAATGTCGGGTTCGTAAAACCGGTTAAACATTACAATTCCCGATGCACCGGCACCTTTGAGCTTCTCTGCCATTCCAACAATGTTACTGTGATGCACGCCAAATTTAACTGAAACAGGAATGGATACTTCCAACTTTACCTTTTTCAAAACATCGAGATACAATTGTTCTATCATTCCCGGTTTTTCATTCCGATCGGTAGGAATATAAAAAATATTCAATTCAAGCGCGTCAGCACCGGCATCCTGAAATTCTTTTGCAAACGAAGTCCATTCAGATGCAGAAACACAATTCACACTCGCAATTACAGGAATCTTCACCGTCTTTTTAACTTCTTCAAGTAATTCAACATGTTTACGAACCGTGTTGTCGCGCAAATAGTTTTTGATGTAATCTTCGGCTTCCGGATACGAATTATGCTGAAGATCTTTTGCAATCATTCCGGTAACTTCATTGTTAATTTGCTCCTCAAAAATCGATTTTAAAACTACAGCTCCAATCCCGGCTTCTTCCAGTTCTTTAATTTTTTCTACCGAACTTGTTAACCCTGAACTTGCTGCAACTAACGGATTCTTTAATTTCAATCCTAAATATGATGTTTCAAAATTTGCCATTGAATTGATTTTAAGTTGAATATTTAAGTTTTGTCTTCTGTTTAATAATTTCTTTCACCAAAAATTTTGCTTCCTACCCGAATCATTGTGCTCCCCTCTTCAACTGCAATTAAATAGTCGTCTGACATTCCCATTGAAATTTCGCAGAATTTATCAGATACAGCAAAATATTCCTGCTTCAATATTTCAAAATATTTTTTTAATGTTTTGAACTCGCTCCGAATTTGCTTTTCGTTTTCGGTAAATGTTGCCATTCCCATTACGCCAGTAATATCAACATTCTTCAACTGTTTATATTCATCAGAATTTAGCAGTTCCAGAGCCTCTTCCAGAGACAGGCCAAATTTAGTGGATTCCTCTGCAATATGAAACTGTAAAAGACAGGAAATTATACGATTATTTTTACGGGCTTCCTTATTCACTGTTTTTAGCAACTTCATCGAATCAACACCATGAATAAGAGCTACAAATGGGGCAATATATTTTACTTTATTGGTTTGCAAATGGCCAATAAAATGCCATTGAATATCTTTGGGAAGTTGTTCGTATTTCTCCACTAAATCCTGAACCTTATTTTCTCCGAAAACCTTATGATTTGAATGGTAAGCTTCAAGAATATCTGAATTGGGTTTAGTTTTTGAAACAGCCACCAGTTGTACACTTTCCGGAATTTCCTTCTTTATTTCTGCAATATTCGCTGCAATATCCATTCTAAAATATTTTCAGTAAAAATATAAATAATGAATGTTTTAGCCGGCATTTTTTTGAATTTAAGAGAAACAAAAATTTTTACCTTTACCGCCCAGAAATGAATAAACCGGCAGAAATAGTAAGTCAGTTGAATGAGTGGGGAATGCAACAAAAGCCGTTTGTTTTTCTTATTGATTTCGAAGGAAAAGAACCGATTGTTTTTCCTTTGGACGAACCAAATTCTGATATTTTCTGGGATATTCCTGGTTTTCAAAGAAAAGAGACAGAATTAGAAACCAGCCAATTAGAGCATTGGAAGACAGAACCGGTAACTTTTGAGAAATTTAAATCGGCTTTCGACAAAGTGATGAATCACATTCACAATGGAGACACCTATTTATTAAATTTAACCCAACCTACTTTTGTGCATGCAAACCTTTCGTTAAAAGAAATTTTTCACTCAGCAAAAGCACTTTACAAAGTTTATTTCAGAAATCGGTTTGTCTGCTTTTCACCAGAAACTTTTGTAAAAATTGTCAATGGGAAAATATATTCTTATCCGATGAAAGGCACAATCGACGCCGATCTCGAAAATGCGGATATTCAAATTTTAAACGACTCGAAAGAAGTTGCTGAACACAACACCATTGTTGATTTAATTCGGAATGATTTAAGTTTAGTTGCAGAAAACGTAACTGTTGAGAAATTCCGTTTTCTGAGTTACTTAAAAACAAACAATCGCAATCTGTGGCAGGTGAGTTCAGAAATTTCAGGCGATTTACCAGGTAACTACCGTGAAAAAATCGGTGATATTCTTTTTACACTTCTGCCTGCCGGTTCCATTTCAGGAGCGCCAAAAGCCAAAACGCTGGAAATCATTTCTAACGTTGAAAACTACGATCGCGGCTACTACACCGGCATTTTCGGAATTTTTGACGGGAAGAATATGGATAGTTGTGTACTAATTCGATTTATTGAGAACGAAAACGGCCAGCTTATATACAAAAGCGGAGGAGGAATAACATTTATGAGCGAAGCCGAAAAAGAATACGATGAACTGCTAAAAAAAGTGTATGTACCCACTGTTTGAAACCTTAAAAGTTAAAGACGGAGTAATTTGCAATCTTGAATTCCATCAAAAAAGGTTTGATTTCGCCCGTAAAAACTATTTTGGTTCACCGGAACCCGTTTCTTTGAAAGAGATCCTGGCAGTTCCCCAAGACTGCAAAAAGGGCCTTTTTCGATGTAGGGTAACTTACTCGCCTGAAATTACAAATATCGAATTCATTCCACACGCTATCCGAAAGGTAAACAGTCTGAAACTGGTAACTGATAATGATATTGAATACTGTTTTAAATACTCTGACCGGGAAAAGCTAAACATTCTTTTTCAAAAACGGGAAAACTGCGACGATATTCTAATCGTAAAAAATGGTTTTATAACCGATAGTTTTACAGCTAATTCAATTTTTTTTGATGGTAAAGACTGGTGGACCCCAAATACTCCACTCCTACCCGGAACACAAAGAGCAAAGTTGATTACAGAAAATAAAATCAAAGTATGTACAATTACAGTTCAAGATTTGGCAAAATATAGCCAAGCAGGGTTAATTAACGCTATTCAGAATTTCGAAAATATGCCGGTAATTAATATCGAAAATATCGGATTCTGAACTACTATTCCCAATCGGATTACAATTAAAAATTATTCAGCATTTTGAACCCTTCATTTCAGCACTTCGAATACCGAACAAAAGAAACTTCCGCATAAATTTGCATTGTATTAATGTATTTAAATTATCTGAATTCATTTTTACAGAAAAAAACCAAGAAGAAATATAAAGAGGCATTAACCACTTTTGAATATTCTCTTATCAAATAAGATGTTAATACAAAACAAAGTGGTTCGAATTAAATTAGGGGACAAAAAAAGGCTTTGCAAATTGCAAAGCCTTTCATTTTTATCAATATCTACTAATCTATTCCAACTTCTTTCCCAGGCAACCTTTTTCTGCGACTGCATCGTTACCTGTAATTTCCCATGTATTTCCTGAATTCAGCAACTCATCAACGTTGGTTATCTTTCTTTTTTGCTGAACCTCTTCAATCTGAGCTTTCATCTCAACATCGTAAACAAGAGAAGTAACACTTCTTATTACACCAAATGCAACAGGCATATCAGGCAATTGCATGTTTATTAATGCCATATGCAATGTTGGATCCTCTTCAAAGGCATCGTGCACAAGAATATCATCTTCGGTAACACCGTTTTCTCCGATTACAGCAACTTTTAATCTGCCCCTCTCAAACACAAGACCTTTTTCGCGATTCGCTCCAAAAATCATTGGCTGACCATGTTCCAGAATCAACTGACGCTCGGCCCTGTGATTTGGGTCTGTAATTGCATCGTGAATTCCATTATTGAAAATTACACAGTTTTGTAATACTTCCACGGCCGAAGTTCCTTTATGTTTTGCTGCCGCCTCAAAAACCGACTGACTTAATTTTACATTACTGTCAATTGTTCTTGCAAAAAAAGTTCCACGTGCCCCTATCACCAGCTGTCCCGGAATAAACGGATCCTCTATTGTTCCAAAAGGAGAAGTTTTTGTTTTAACTCCTCTGTCCGTGGTAGGAGAATACTGACCTTTTGTTAGCCCGTAAATCCGGTTATTAAATAAAATCAGATTTACATCAATATTTCTTCTGAGCAAATGGATAAAATGATTTCCACCAATTGCCATCGCATCACCATCACCTGTAATTACCCAAACATTCAAATCAGGATTTGCCATTTTTACACCTGAAGCAACGGCTGCGGCCCTTCCATGAATGGTATGAAAACCAAATGTACTCATGTAATATGGAAACCTGGAGGAGCAACCAATTCCTGAGATAACAGCAAATTGTTCACGTGGAATTCCCATGTCAGCCATAGTACGCTGAACAGCGTTCATAATTGCATAGTCGCCACACCCCGGACACCAGCGAACTTCATTTTCGCTTTTAAAATCTTTAACGGTATATTGTATTTCAGCCATTTTCTATTCCTCCAATAATTTGTTTACACTTTCTTTCAGCTCAGCAACAGTAAAAGGTAATCCTTTTACCTTATTGGCCTGATAATAGGTAAATTGTGGTAATTTATTTCGAAGATAGCCTGCAAATTGGCCAAGATTTAGTTCACAAACGATAATCTTTCTGAACTTGCTAAAAACCTCTTCAGTATTTTTCGGTAACGGACGAATATAGTTGAAATGAGCCAAACTCACATTTTTTCCATCTTTACGTAATTCACGAACAGTACTGATTAAATGTCCATAAGTTCCACCCCAACCAACAACCAGAACATCACCATCTTCATCGCCACAAACTTCTAAATCAGGAAGCATATCAACCACACGTTCAACTTTTTCTTCCCTTATTTCACTATTTACCTGATGATTTTCCGGATCGTGACTTACGGTTCCTACTTTGTTCTTTTCGAGACCCCCAATTCGGTGCTCGAAACCCGCCATTCCCGGAATTGCCCATTCTCTTGCCAATGTAGCTGAATCTCGTTCATAAGCCTTAAACGTATCGGCATTTTTAGCAAAACGAGGCTTAATTTCAGGTAAATCTTTCATTGCGGGAATTTTCCATGGTTCACTTCCGTTACCAAGAAATCCATCTGTTAATAAAATAACCGGAACCATTCGTTCCAAAGCTATTTTAGCCGCCTTAAAAGCATACCAGAAACAATCTGAAGGTGTACTTGCCGCCAAAACTACTACAGGGCTTTCACCATTTCGGCCATAAAGTGCTTGCAGTAAATCCGATTGTTCCGTTTTTGTGGGAAGACCAGTTGATGGGCCACCTCGCTGAACATTTACAATTACAATAGGAAGTTCGGCCATAACAGCCAAACCAATGGCTTCTGATTTTAAGGCCAAACCAGGGCCAGATGTTGTGGTAACAGCTAAATCCCCGGCAAAGGCAGCACCAATTGCAGAAGTAATACCTGCAATTTCATCTTCTGCCTGAAATGTTTTTACGCCTAAATCCTTACGTTCAGAAAGTGCAGAAAGAATGTCGGTAGCAGGAGTAATCGGATATGAACCAAGAAACAGCTCCAAACCTGCTTTTTCGGCAGCAGCTAAAAGTCCCCACGCCGTTGCATGGTTTCCGTTTATATTTCGGTATGTACCATTTTCAATATTAGCCGGATGAACAATATAACTTGGAGTCATATGCTGCATATTCATCCCATAGTTATAACCATCGTGCAGCACCTTCATATTCGATTCAACAACAACCGGTTTTTTGGCAAATTTAGTTTTAATAAATTCATCAATATAATCAAGAGGACGGTTGAACATCCAGCAGACCAAACCTAATGCAAACATATTCTTGCTCCGTAGAACACTCTTCGCATCTAATCCGAAATCTTTCAAACTTTCCTTGGTTAAAGATGAAATTGGAACCGGTATCTTAAAATAATCCTGAAGATTACATTCAGTAAACGGATCATCGGTTTCAAATTTTGCCTTTTGAAGGTTTTTTTCATTAAAGGAATCCGAATCGTAAATAATCGTTCCACCTGGATTCATAAACCTTGCGTTGGCCTTTACGGCTGCAGGGTTCATTGCTATTAAAATATGTGCATAATCGCCAGGGGTACTAATCTTCTTTTGTCCGAACTGAACCTGAAATCCTGAAACTCCGCCAACAGTTCCCTGCGGTGCCCTAATTTCGGAAGGATAATCTGGAAATGTGGAAATATCGTTTCCCAGCAGCGCTGTTGCATCCGAAAATAATGTGCCTGTAAGCTGCATTCCGTCTCCGGAGTCACCCGAAAAACGAATGGCCACTTCTTCCAGCTCGATGACTTTTGCGTCTTTCATTGAAATACTTTTTATAATTATTTTTTTGTCCCAAAAGAAAACCGATTTCAAAAATTGACTAAAAGTAGCTTTTGAAATCGATTCCAGTGGTTATCTTCATCGAATTTACCTAGGCAAAAATAACCATTATTTAACAAGTTAGTTAAGACATATACAATTATTTACAGGTTTTGATATATTTGAAACCAATTTAAAATTATTAAAAATAGTGGCTTTAATTAAAACATTAAAAGGTATAACTCCCGAGATTGGTAAAAATTGTTTTCTTGCTGAAACAGCAACATTAATCGGCGATGTAAAGTTAGGCAACGACTGTAGTGTATGGTTTAATGCCGTAATCAGAGGTGATGTTCATTACATAAAAATCGGTAATAACACAAACATTCAGGACAATGCGGTAATTCATGCCACTTATCAAAAATCGCCCACCAATATTGGCAACAACGTTACAATTGCTCACGGTGCAATTGTTCACGGTTGCACAATTCGTGATAACGTGATGATTGGGATGAATGCCGTGATTTTGGATGATGCCGTTGTAAACAGCAATTCAATTATTGCAGCCGGCTCTGTAGTAACAAAAGGTACAATTGTGGAATCGGGTTGCGTTTATGCCGGAATTCCTGCAAAAAAAATCAAGCAAATCAGTACCGAACTTCTGGAAGGCGAAATACATCGAATTGCAAATGCTTACGGAATGTATGCCGGATGGTATAAAGAGTAAGTTCAGATTTTAAAGTTCAAAGCGGGTTTCGTGGATTCTGCATAATAGAAGGTAAACCTGATCTAGTGAATTAACTTTCGATTCAGAAATTATCACGATTTTTTCTTTTACTTTTTTTCCTATATTCCTTTTCTTACTTTTACGCCTCGTTATAAAAAACAATCGAAAATGAAACCAACACTTTTAATTTTGGCTGCCGGTATGGGAAGCCGTTTTGGAGGACTAAAACAAGTTGAACCGGTAGGTCCAAATGGTGAAGCGATAATTGATTATTCTATATTTGATGCAATAAGAGCAGGATTTGGGAAAGTAGTATTTATTATTCGCGAAAGTTTTGCCGATGCTTTTAAAGAAAAATTTGATAAAAAACTGGCAGGAAGAATTGATGTTGAATACGTTTACCAGGAATTAAACATGCTTCCGGAAGGCTTTTCATTACCCGAAGGACGTGAAAAACCATGGGGGACTGCGCATGCAATTCTGGTTGCCAAAGATGTTATTCATGAACCGTTTTGTGCATTAAACGCCGACGACTTTTATGGATACAACGCTTACAAGGTAATGGCCGATTTCCTTACTTCTTCCAAAAATGACCATGAATATTCAATGGTAGGTTACCAGTTAAAAAATACACTCTCCGATTTTGGCTCGGTATCACGAGGTATTTGCGAAGTGGACGAAAACAATAACCTGAGAAAAATAGTTGAGACTATTAAAATTATAAAACGCGGAAATGAAATAATTTCTATTGAAAGCGATGGAAGCGAAACTCAGCTTACCGGATTAGAAAGTGCTTCAATGAATATCTGGGGTTTTAAACCATCTGTGTTTGAGGAGCTGGAGAAAAAATTTATACAGTTTCTATCTGCCGAAATCGATAAACCTAAATCGGAAATGTATATTCCCTCAGTGGTTTTCGATTTAATTAATGAAAAACGCGCAACAACAAAAGTATTGGAAGCCGATTCTCCCTGGTTTGGTGTAACTTATAAAGAAGACAAACCATTTGTGATTGAGAAACTAAATGGCCTGATTGCAAAAGGAGAATACCCGAAAAAACTTTGGAAATAAACACATAACAAAATGAATGAAAAGCTTATTAACATAGCCAACAAATTTCAATTAGAAGGAAATGTTGTTGAAATTTCAAATTTAGGTGAAGGTTTTATTAATGACACCTTCATTATTACAACTGAAAAAGGATTTCCTAACTATATTCTTCAACGAAAAAACAAAAATATTTTTTCGCCAATTCCGGCCATGATGGAAAACATACAAAAAGTGTGTAACCATATAAAAAAGAAAGTTATAAAAGCCGGAGGTGATCCAATGCGGGAAGCCATGACAGTGATTCCGACCAAAGAAGGGAAATCATATTTTTTGGATGATGAAGGAGAATTCTGGGCAGTAAGTCTTTTTATTGAAGATACCATTGCCTACGAATCGGCAAAAACTCCTGAGTTGGCCTACGCAGGTGGAAAAGGAATTGGTAAATTCCAAAATCTTGTTGCAGATTTAAAAGACCCGCTTACCAATATTTTACCGGGTTTTCACGATATGCGATTCAGATTTAAACAATGGGACGCTATTTTGACAAAAGATCCGGTAGAAAGAAAAAAAGAGGTAGGAGAAGAAATAAGCTGGATTGAAAGTCGGCGTTTCGAGATGCTTAATTTTTACGAATTGATTGAAAATGGCACTATTCCAATTCGAATTAGTCATAACGACACTAAAATCAATAATATCCTTTTCGATAAAAATGGTGATGTTCTTTGCGTCATCGATTTGGATACAGTTTTAAGCAGCACCGTTTTAAACGATTACGGCGATGCCATGAGGACTTATACCAATACCGGCGCTGAAGACGACATTAACCTGAACAATGTTTCAATGAACCTGGAAATTTTTGAAGCTTTTACCAAAGGTTATCTGGAAGAAACCAAATCTTTCCTCACCGAAAAAGAAATTGAATATCTTGCATTTTCAGCTAAATTTATCACATTCGAGCAGGTATTGCGCTTTTTAATGGATTACATTGACGGTGACAATTATTATAAAATAAAATCTCCGGATCATAACCTCGTTCGTACCCGCGCTCAGTACAAATTACTTCAAAGCATGGAAGAACAGTTTGAGGCCATGAACAGGATTGTGAAAAAGTATAGTTAATCGTTTTTTTCACAATAATCAATTTCTCCGTATAAGTACCATATAATTAACCAAATAGAATATTGAATTATACTAAAAGCGAATTTGAATCCGGGTTGTTTTGATAAATTCCAAGCCTTATTGAATTATAAATTACGCTCCTGCCAAACTCATCCAATTCAGCGCTAACCAATATTTTGCCAGTTGCCGGATTTGGATAAATACTTGCAATATTTATGTTGAAAGTTTTTGGGATACCCCAGCTGTTAAAATCATGCTTCCAGAATATTACCCGGTTACGATGAAAACCAATCTATTGCAATAACAAAAAGTTATCAAGCTGCACCCAAAGACTGTAAATATTATTTCGGTGTATTTTACCATCTGGATTGTACATTAAAATGTGGCATTCAACACGACAAGAACTTCATATATTTTTGCAAATATGATTACTGAAATTACGCCTCTGTAAATTTCCCAACTTCCAAAGACTATTTTAACGGATAACAAACTAACAATTACCCATTAATTGAACATGCTATAACCAACATAGAAGGAAACAAGATTTATTTTACAAAAAAAGAGAAAGGAAAATTTCACAATTACTATTTGAGGGATTAACCTTAATAGAGATTAAGCAAAAACGGGAATAACGTTTCACACTGCAGCTACATATCGGGAAAGTTTGCGGGAAAAAACCAGGATTAAAAACACAACTGAACTGAGAAATGATGCACTTGTTATGACGTTATTATTAACATAACAATAGAACCAAATTTATTCTATAAACTTCTTATTTTCAACAAAAATAGATTCATCTACAATGAACAAATATGATGTAAAAATTTGAAATTTAACATTTTAAAATCAAATTTTATTTTACATTTGCACTTAACTATTAAATCATCTCAACTAACATTTACTCTTTGGCAATGATACATAATTTAGCCACCAATAGTTTGATAGAGATTCTTACTGCTTTGGCAGCTGTAAATATTATAATGTTACTTTGGAAATTCAGGAATTTACTCGAAGTTAAGTTCCTCATTTATCTTGAAGTATTTGCCGGAATATGGGCATTAACATATGCATTTGAATTTGCATCAACAGAACTGGTTACTAAAATCTTTTGGTCCAAAATGTCGTATCTGGGAATTGCATTTTTACCTGTTTGCTATTTTTTGTTTACTACAGCTTTTAGTCAGAAAAACAACATAATAAATTCGCGGAAAATTGCATTTTTGACAATTATACCTTTAATTACTCTTGGACTAGTATTTACAAATGAAAGCCACCATTTAGTTTGGTCGGATGTAACACTCGACAAGGCAAATAATATGGCCCATTATCATCATGGTGTGTGGTTTTGGGTATTCTTTGGGTACACACAACTGCTTATATTTTTAGGAGTGTACAATCTTGGCTACTCCATTTATAAATTTACAGCTTATTATAAATCGCAAATAGGTGTTTTATTGGTCGCTTCTCTGTTCCCCATCGTAGGAAACCTTCTTTACATTACCAATTTAAATCCATATCCTGGCTTCGACTGGACACCTGTTTCGTTTGTGCTCACCGGTTTTACAATTGCTTTAGGAATGTCGAAGTACCGAATGTTTGATATTGTACCGCTGGCAAAAAACAAATTGTTTGAAACCATGAATGACGGAGCGATTATAGTAAACGAAGAAGGAATAATTGAAGATTGTAATCCTGTTGTATATACCATCTTAAACCGACAAAAGAATTCGGTTATTCGCGAACCGTTTGATAAAATTTTTGAAAAATATCAAATGCTAATCGATGCTGTAAAAAACAGAATGGCTTGCACACAACTGGAGATCAGGCAGGGTAACCATACTTTTTATTATCAGGTTAAAATATCTCCTATTCTGCGAAATAATAATTTCACAGGCAACCTTTTGATACTTCATGATATTACCTCCTTGAGAAACGCTGAAGAGGAGCTAAAAAAGACAAACAGCCAATTGTTGATCGAAATTGAAAAACGAGAAAAACTAATTGAAGAGCTGGATACCTTTGCCCACACAGTTGCACATGATTTAAGAAACACTCTCGGCTCTATTTTCTCTGCCAGTGAAATCATGGAAGAAATTATCAAAGAAAATGATAAAAATTTATTATTCGAATTAACTAATTTAATTAATGACTCCGCCGGAAAATCAATTCAGATTACCCATGAACTGTTGCTATTGGCAACTACTGAAAAACAAAATATTGAGTGTAAAGAACTGGATATGAAAGCCATATTTGGTGAAGCAAAAAAACAACTAGACGAACTAATCGTTAAATCAGGTGCACAAATTAAGGAACCTGAAACCTGGCCCAAATCTCTTGGATACGCTCCCTGGATTGAAGAAGTATGGACTAACTATATAAGCAATGCCATAAAATATGGTGGAAACCCGCCGGTAGTTGAAATAGGTACCCATTTTCTACCTAATGGAAACGTTATGTTCTGGGTAAAAGACAATGGAAAAGGAATTTCACCTGAAGATCAAAAGAAACTTTTCAAGAACTTCATGCGGCTTGATCCTCAAAAAGCTGAAGGATATGGGTTAGGTCTTTCAATTGTAAAAAGAATCGTTGAAAAACTGGATGGGAAAGTAGGAATTGAAAGTTTAGGTGATGGAAATGGTTCGAAGTTTTACTTTACTTTACCCGCTTCAAACTTAAAAACCTTACCTCTGAACAAAATTAATTCAATAGAAGAAATTATGCTAAACTAAAAAAATACAGGAGTATTAAATACCCCTGTATCGATGCTAACTTCTTATAATTATATCATCTTACTTCCAACTCATCTTTTGATAAAAGTTTAGGAAAAGTATTATGCGGCTCTGCCTGATACCAGTAGGCAACAGATGCAATATCGCTTTTCTGCGGCAAATAGCGGCCTCCACTTCTCCACCCCAAATCCTGGATCGTAACTTTTAAATCTTTCTCAAAACGAATAGGATCGGTAATGTGCCAGCGATACAATCCAAACCGCTGATTTGCTTTATAAGTTCCATCGGGCCTGATTACCTGATGCAAACCGGCGTATGGAGTTGAAAATTCGGTATATTGTCCGTTTCTATCAAAGTTATAAGAACCACAGAAATAATCTTCAGTACCCGTTCCACAAATGGTTGGAAAATCTTTATCTCCATCCATAAAGAACTTTATTTCACCTTCACCCCACCAGCCGTTATTATTTACCTGCCAGGCCATGTAAGTTCCAACATACTGTCCCTTTCCTTTAATTCCATCAACAATGGTATATGGTTGCTTATACTCATTTGGGCTAACTCTTCGGAACTGCGCATGAAAATAAGCAGCGTCATTTGGAACCTCTGTCAAACAATAATCAATCTGATAATAGAGCCGCATCGCCTTTTCATCAATATTTTCCATGGTAATTTTACACTTTTTGCGAAATGGCATTTGCCAGTAACAATTAAAAGCGCTCCCGGGATTTACACAAACTGCCTGTGAATTTAAATGAGCATACTCGCCCCACCCCATTCCAAAGAAATCGCCGACAGGACATTCAACGGATGGTTCCTTTTCATCGTCCCAGTAAATTCTTAAAATGGAATAACGCCAGGTTCCCGTTGGGGTCATCCAAATGTGCTGAATACATCCCGAACCATCAATTTCAGCTAAAGTAAACGTTTGTCCGGCTTCAATATTAATAAACGGGTTTACTTTCCAACCTTGTCCCAGGTCGCGCGCAGCTTCTTTTGCCGTTCCATTTTCAAGTGTAGCCATTCCTCCTTTTCCTTTTTCTCCGGTAAAATTTTCGGGGCTAATAGAACGGGTTTTGGCATCTGACATTCGAAATAAGTTCGAAAGATTACTGTTCAATCCATTGTATTTTTCCTGGGCTTTCAAACCCATTATACCAAGAAAAACAAAAGCCATAAAAATCGAAAATCGTTTCATAATTGTGGTTTTAATGTTATTATTTTAGTTGTAGTTAAAAAACTTTAATATGTATAAGAAACAAATGCAACCCGTTTGGAATCAGGACTCCATGAAGGGACATTAATGGTTCCCTGTCCGCCATACAAAAATGCAGCTGCCTTGGCTTCTCCGCCATTAATGGGCATCAAACGCAGCATTACCCGTTGATTGTGCGGATGGGAACTTGCCGGAACTTCGGGCAGGTAGGAAATCATTATAAATTGTTTTCCATCCGGCGATAAATGTGCAAACCAATTCTGAAAATTATCATCCGTAATATGCTCCTGCTCTGAACCATCCGGATTCATTCGCCAAATCTGCATCATTCCGGTGCGTGTTGAATTAAAATAAATGTATTTTCCATCGGGAGAATATTCAGGTCCGTCATCCAATCCGTCAGCAGTTGTAAGACGAATTTCGTTGCCGCCGTCAGAAGGAATTTTGTAAACATCGTAATTATTGTTTCGTTCGGCGCAGTAGCTCAACCATTTTCCATCGGGCGACCAGCCATGCCAGTATGATGGTCCTGTTTCAGTAATTTTTTTTGGAGTACCGCCTTCCACCGGCAAAGTATAAATCATGGAAACATTTCTGTCACCCATTTTTGTTCCACTGCTAATTGCCAGCATTTTTCCATCAAAAGAAATTCCGTGATCATTATTATTCGAAATAACCTCGCCGGTATTAACAACTTCCGGTTTTTTATTCTTTAAATCAAACTTATACAGTTTACCACCCGAATTATAAATTAGGTATTTTCCGTCTCTCGACCAGTTTGGCGCTTCAATGTGTGTATCAGTTTCAAAAATAACTTCACGGAAACCCGTTTCCACATTTAGAATTTCCAGACGACTTGGAGAAAGTTGTCGATAACCATCAACACCTTCTTTAGCAGGAACCTCAATTCTAACATTCCAGAATTCAGCCTTTTCAATAACATCAACATTATGAGAACCGATAAACATTCCGGCTAAAACCGATTCCCTCATTTCAAGCGAAACAGTTCCCACTTCGGTTAATGGCTGCCCATTCTTAGAAATCCTGAAAGTGAAATTATTTCCTTTTCTTTCCAACTGCACAAAGGCCGGAATTTCCTTTTTCTCCAAAGCCTTTTCAAGTGTTTCGGCACCTTCTTTTTCGCGATATTGCAAAGAAGTTAATCCGTCGCCATGAACAGCACCATCCATATAAACCGCATTTTCCTGGTTTGAATTTCTTATCATCAAACCTATTTTCCTATGCGGATCGGTTCCTTCACCAATAAATTTTAAATTAGCAGAAATAATAAAATCTCCTTCTATTTCCTGCGACACAAAATAAAATTCATCCCGATTGAACCACAAATTATACCCTGCACCGCTTAGTGTAAACTTTTGCAGTTTTTCGTCAAACAGGAAACCACCTTTTAGTTTCGGATTTCCAACATCCTGACCGGCATATTTGGAGAACATTTGTTGAGCCTGCATGGAATAAGATGTTAAAAGAATAATGATGAATAAGCTTAGTTTTTTCATTGCAGTAGGTTTATAATGAATCTCTCAAAGTTAAAAAAGTTGGTAGCACTTTTTGAATCGGTTGTTTATTTTTCACAAAGTCGGCAGCCAAAGTCCCCATCATTTCAAAGTCGGTAGAAATAACGGAAATACCACCTCCAACAACTTGTTTCATAGGTGTGTCGTTATATGAAATTACGCCAACATCTTCTCCCAACCGGTAGTTTCTTTCTCTGCAAGTTTTAATTACAGTAACCAAATCCGATTCACGAATTACAAAATATGCTTTTCCTTTTTCAACCTCACTCCCGGTCAGTCTTTTTATCTTTCGAAATAAAATTTTATGCTTATTACAAAAACTCCGCACGGCAGAAACGGTTTCAACAGGATGAGGCGTGCTGTTTTCTTCATAAACCAAAACAATTTCATTATATTTTTTAAAGGATTCTACTCCCTGTTCCAGGCTTTGCTTTACTAACAAATTGAAATCCTGGGTGAGATAATTCATTTTTCCGTTTGCCGGCCTTCCCATATCCAGAATAAGCAACTTATTGGAATCAATTTTATCCAATACTTTGTCAACCGATTTATGGTCAATATTCATAATAATATAAATACTGTACCGACCGATGCTGTTTTCAATTAACTGATGAAAAACTTCCTCGTTATAATGATGAAAAAGCAAATCGACAGAAAACGAATTGGGAAGATTTTGCCTGAACGACTGGTACAACTGCTCTTTAAATGCACTAAAATCATCGAGGAGCATAAAAATCTTCTGTGATTCGTTGGCAACAAAATATCCCTTTTGTGGTGCCGATTCAACCAGGTTTCTTCTTTTCAGAATATTATATGCCTTAAAAACGGTATCACGGGAAAAACCGCTCTCGTTGCTTAGCTGGTTTACCGAAGGCAAAACATCGCCTTCCTTGAGTTTCCCGGCTGAAATTGCTTCTGCGATTGAATTTACTAACTGCTGTAGTTTGGTTTGCCCGGCCGATTCATTGATATTGAATGGAATAACAGACACTAAAACACCGACTTAACTTCATTAAGCGTAACATCAAATAACTGCTGGCAAATAGCATTCAGTTCTTCTTCCGTTCCCTGAAAATGAACGGTTAATTGTGTATAAACAGCACTTTCACCTGGTTGTAGCGCCAAAGCATGCGAAGAAGTTTCCAACTCATAAAACGGCCCCATTTGGCTGCCATCTTCTATCGGTCCATCGTTATAAGAATTAATTGCATCACCTTTAAACGGGTGTTCCTGTATTTCCCATGCAGAATTTACATAGTCTTCTACATCATCGGGAATCTGGCATTTTACAACCGTTAATATTTTATTTGCGGCATCGTAACTTCCTAAAACCGAAATTGCTCTTTGTGGCGGGATACCGAGTTTTCCCCGTTGTTTTCCGTCGCCTCTGAAGAAGACTATTCCATCTTTCAGCACAAGCCGGTCGGCAGGTATTTTTCCGAAATAGTCGTCTTTCACAATGTAATCAGAAATAGCATCTTCTTTATATGGAATAATAATCGTAACCTCGTCCGAAGGATTAAACATACCCAACAACCAAATGGAGAGCAAACCTGTTTCCTTTTTCCAAGCCTCGTTTCCCGTATTTTTTAGCTGGTTTGTTGTTGTAAAACCAACACTTTTCAGATTGTTTTGAAAAACAATTCCCAATTCATTTTTTATGTTGTTGTTTGACAAAAGTGAAATCGTTCTTGTTACATCAAACTTGAATTCAAAATTGCTGTAATTCTTTAATTGGATGGATTTTTTGAATTCTGCCTCTGTTGCACTACTCGAAACTAAGTCGTAAGTTTCTGTATCAATACATGCCGGCGTTTGCCAATCATCGTAACCAAAACTACTTCCGGCGGGAAAAAAAATCGAAAATTGCCCTCCTTCGGGGCCAAGCCAGAAACGCTCCTCCCCTCCAACCGGATTAATATGTTTCAGTTTTTCACCCGACTCAATTAATTTGTGATTTATCCAACCAAAACTTATTCCATGCAAACCATCTGCAGAACTTGTCATAACCCGTCCCTGGTATTCGGGCGAAACCACTACACGGGCATTTTCATTTTTTAACTCAATTGGTTTTGTATATTTTTTCAGAAACTCCAAATCATATCCGTAAGTTCCTTTTTCAAGTGTCTCATTGGTATTTGTTGTTTTTTTAGTGGTTGGTTGACAGGCGACCTGTAACAAAACTATTCCCAACAGAAGGAACAGGTTTATTATCCGATTATTCATTTTCATTATTTCTTTGGTTAGTTTGTTCGCTAAGAAAAAAAATGGGAGTTATCCTGTTCTAAAAGGATAACTCCCTGATTTAAGCTGTCTTAATTATTTATAAAGCGGCCCGAAATTTTCGCAAGCGCGATAATCTGAACCTTCCTTATCTTCACCAAATCCGTTCCATGCACTTGGACGGAAAATTTTATCATCTTCCACATTATGCATACAAACCGGAATTCTCAACATGGAAGCAAGTGTAATTAAATCGGCTCCAATATGACCGTAACTTATTGCACCGTGGTTTGCTCCCCAGTTAGCCATTACAGAATAAACATCTTTAAATGCTCCCTTTCCGGTAAGTTTTGGAACAAACCAGGTTGTTGGCCATGTTGGATCGGTACGTTTATCAAGAATAGTGTGGATACCCTCTTCCAAATCAACGGTGAAACCTTCTGCAATCTGAATTACAGGTCCAAGACCTTTAACCCAGTTTACACGCGACATGGTAACCGGCATTTCACCCGATGTTTTAAACTGGCTCGAATAACCGCCACCTCTGAAATATCCTTTACTTCCGGGGCACCAGCGGGTATTCTGTAAACATCTTTCAGCATCCTCTTCGGTTACATCCCAGAAAGGTTTCATTACAGGATGACCATTTTCATCTAGTTGCTGAGCTGTAGCATCTAACGTTGTTGAACCAGAGTTAATTAAGTGGATAACTCCAAATTTAGCCAGGCCGCTTAATTCTTTTCCAGTAACCCGCTTAACAGCATCCGGACTCCAGTATGTTCTAACATCAGAGAATATCTGAGCAGTTCCGGTTAACAAGTGTCCAAATAACATTGGAACAGCGTTCAAACTGTCGTTTTCGGTAGCAAAAACAAAGGCTTCCCGAATTCCGTTCCAGTCGAACGAAGTATTTAAAATTGTTTCTGAGAAATCACCATTTGGATAATAATCGGTCCACTGGCGCTGTCCCTGGAAACCCCCGGCAATTGCATTTCTTCCGTGTGCTTCTTCGCCAAATCCAGCTTCTTTCAGTTTTGGGTTACCAATCATTAAATCGCGGAAAATAAGCGTCATTTTTACAACAATTTCCCATTCCCAATCTTTGCGAGCCCTGTCAGATTGATTTTCCGGCGCATTATGATCTTCGCCTTCAATACAATTTATTTTTGTCCAGGCCAGTGCTTTTTCGTATTCTTCTTTATCATAAATTTCCTGGTCAATACGACGTTTAACTTCTGTCATATCCACAAATTCGGTACGCATTCCCAAATAATCCTGGAAAAAGTCAGGATTAACCGTCGATCCGGCTATCCCCATTGAAGTATATCCCAGTGACAAATACGATTTTCCTTTCATTTGAGCAATTGCCAAAGCCGCTTTTACAAAGCGAAGAATTTTTTCCTTCACATCTTCCGGAACATTTTGGTCACCCGAATCCTGCACATCGCGGCCATAAATACCAAAAGCAGGTAATCCTTTTTGTGTATAACCTGCAAGCGCTGCTGCCAGGTAAACTGCACCCGGACGTTCGGTACCGTTAAATCCCCAAACTGCCTTCGGAATCCACGGATTCGAATCCATAACTTCAGTTCCGTAACACCAGCAGGGAGTAACTGTTAATGAAACACCAACACCTTCGCGTTCAAACTTATCGGCACACATCGCGGCCTCTGCTACACCGCCAATGGTTGTATCTGCAATAACGCATTCTATTTTTTCGCCACTCGGGAACCGAAGATTTTCCTCAATCAGTTTAGCCGCAGCTTTTGCCATGTTCATGGTTTGAACTTCAAGTGATTCGCGAATTCCCCTTTCGCGCCCATCAATTACCGGACGAATACCTACTTTGGGAAGTCTTCCAATTAATCTGTTTGCCATCTTTTATTTTTTTGTTGACTATTTTGAAATTAAAAATGAATGTATTTTTTTTTTAATTGTTTATCAGAAAGTTAGTCTTATTTCAGAAAAATAAATTCTCCTACAAAGCCAAACTGTCCTGTACTGTGCTGCAATATAAGAACTATTTATGTCAGAAAAAATATGCTTTATAACCTCTTTTACTAATCATCTAAAAATCAAAATTATACACAATGTTAAAAATTCTTATTTGCGATTTTAGCTTTCAATGTATCATTGGTATTTTTTCAACAAAATTCACGAATTATGCAAACCCAAATCATATTTCGTCCGGTCACTTCAATAATTTTGTTTTTAATTATTGCAGTTTTCCCTTTTAAACAGATTATGCAACCAATCTTTACGGGCAGTTAACAGCAATGCGATGTGATAGTTTAATAAAGGCCAATGAAACTAATCCTAATTTTATTGTTCCTGATGCCAGAACTCCGGGAGAGTGGAACAGTGGTCATATTTTAGGTTCAACAAATCGCAGTTCAGGATTATTGGACATGGCGGAGCTTGCTTCTACTTTCATGAAATTCTATTATAAAAGAATTGAACAAGATCATCCAAGCAAAGTTATCTCCGCCGACGATAAGGCTTTTCTTCTAATGATGAATTGCTTCGCTGTCAAAATATGAGAGCTTACTTTCAAATTCGGCAATATCAAAAATGCGAATATCAAAAAATTTCTCATGTTCATTCCAAAGAAAATTGTCTCTTGAATCGCACCCGTTGTCAAA
The DNA here is from genome assembly GCA_041393215.1 of Draconibacterium sp. Classification (GTDB taxonomy): domain Bacteria; phylum Bacteroidota; class Bacteroidia; order Bacteroidales; family Prolixibacteraceae; genus Draconibacterium. The sequence goes on along the minus strand of JAWKKP010000013.1, from coordinate 41,790 downwards.
TAAAAAAACCTGACCTTCTTCTGTTATCAATTTTATCAGACTTGAATTGATATAAAATGTCTTTTCGAAATTATCTTTTTCTGTTCCGTTAACAGGACGACCCGTAGCTTTTACTTTAATAAAATTCATGGTGCAACGATTTAAAGGTTATAAAATGATTTTAACACTTAGCTGTTTCAAAAAGCATCTCTAAAAATTATGAGTCCCGCTCTATTTCGGGCGACACTCATAACTGGGTTTACAAAAACCAAAGTTACGGCGAACGGAATTGAAATACAATGCTACTGGTTAGTTTGGACGTTTTCTAAACAAATTATTTCTCTTTTTTCGAATTGAAAACAACATCGATCATCCCCACAAAAATTTCTCATTTCCATTCAATATCTAATGCTTTTTTAAATTAATAATTCTGTATTTCTTACGTTTAGAAATCAAGTGCTTATTTCACTATTTGTCTTTCAACATTTTCCTTATTTTTGCGCCTCAATAAAAAAGGATTGAAAAATGACCTTTCTGGAAGAGATTAAACGAAGACGAACATTTGGAATTGTAAGTCACCCCGATGCCGGGAAAACAACATTAACTGAAAAATTGCTGTTATTTGGTGGTGCAATTCGGGTAGCCGGCGCTGTAAAAAGCAACAAAATAAAAAAAGCTGCGACCTCCGATTTCATGGAGATTGAACGGCAAAGAGGTATTTCGGTAGCTACGTCGGTAATGGGTTTCGAATACAACGGTTACAAGGTTAACATTCTAGATACGCCCGGTCACCAGGATTTCCAGGAAGACACATTCCGCACCCTCACCGCGGTTGATAGCGTAATTATAGTTATTGACGCCGCCAAAGGAGTAGAGCCGCAAACCGAAAAACTGATGAACGTTTGCCGCATGCGAAAAACGCCGGTTATTGTTTTTGTAAACAAAATGGACCGCCCAACACAGGATCCGTTTTCGTTGATGGACGAAATTGAAGAACAATTAAAAATAAAGGTTCGCCCGTTAAGCTGGCCAATTAATAACGGTCCCGATTTTAAAGGAGTTTACAACATTTTTAATAAAAGCCTGAAACTTTTCAACCCCGACATTCAGGAGATACAGGAACGAATTAAGTTTGAAGACATTTCAAGTCCGCTGCTGGAAGATTACATTGGAAATGATGCTAAAATTTTACGCGAGGAGCTGGAATTAATTGAAGGAGTTTATCCTGAATTTGAACGCGAACCCTATCTTGAAGGGAACCTTGCACCTGTATTTTTTGGGAGTGCACTTTACAACTTTGGAGTACAGGAATTATTGGACACCTTTTTAAAAATTGCTCCACCGCCAAAACCAAGTTACACAGAAGAACGTACTGTTTTGCCCGAAGAAAACCAATTTTCAGGTTTTATTTTTAAAATTCATGCCAACATTGACCCCAACCACCGGAGCCGGATTGCCTTTGTAAAAATATGTTCGGGTAAGTTTGAGCGGAATAATGTTTATAAAAATATTCGATTGGATAAAACGGTTCGTATTTCAAGTCCGACGGCTTTTATGGCATCGCAAAAAGAAATTGTGGAAGAAGCTTATCCCGGCGACATTATTGGTGTTCCCGATACCGGAAATTTTATTATTGGCGATACAATTACAGAAGGAGAAAATATTCACTTCAAAGGACTTCCAAGTTTCTCGCCCGAACTTTTCCGTTATGTGGAAAATGCCGACCCCATGCGAACCAAACAACTAAATAAAGGTATCGACCAGTTGATGGACGAAGGAGTAGCTCAGCTTTTCACCAGCCAGTTTAACGGGCGAAAAATTGTGGGAACCGTCGGTCAACTCCAATTCGAGGTAATTCAGTACCGGTTGGAGCATGAATACAATGCCAAATGCCGATTCGAACCGTTATCAATGTACAAGGCCTGCTGGATTGAAAGTGACAATCCTAAAGAACTGGATGAGTTTAAGAAAAGGAAACATCAGAAAATGGCAAAAGACAAATTGGGTCGCGATGTATTTATGGCTGACTCACAATTTATTCTGCAAATGGCCCAAGACGAATTTAAGAACATCAAATTCCATTTTACGTCTGAATTTTAATATCTTTAAATAAAAAAATGACTTTACTTAGCACCTTTTACGACAGCGCTTTGTTTGATTATTTTATTCTTCCGTTTCTGATTTTTTTAGCCCGGATTTGCGATGTTAGCATTGGTACCATTCGTATTGTAATGGTTGCAAAAGGGCAAAAAATGTGGGCGCCCATTCTTGGCTTTTTTGAAATACTAATATGGTTGCTTGCTATTTCACGCATATTTGAAAACCTCGACAACTGGACCTGTTATCTCGGATATTCGCTGGGATATGCCACCGGAAACTTTATCGGTTTAAAATTAGAGGAAAAGCTGGCAATGGGAATTGTGCGAATCCAGATTATAACACGAAAAACTGCCGAACAGTTAATTGATAATATGCGGAATGCCGGCTATGGTTTAACTTACCACGATGCCAAGGGAGGAAGTGAAGATGTTAGTATTATTTATTCGATTATCAAGCGAACCGAACTTCCCAAAGTAGTTGACCTGATTAAACTCTTTAACCCGAATGCATTTTACACAATTGAAGACGTTCGATTTGTAAGTCAGGAAATTTATCCTCTAAAATCGGTTTCCCGAAGGATTAGAAAGAGCAAATAAATACAGGTATTAAACCCGAAGAATAAAGAATAAAGAACAAAACCTACTTAACGTTAAACACAAAACGGGATAGTACTTTTTTTCATTTTTAATTATTTGCTGCTAAAATTTAAATGGATTAGAATTCGGCAAATTCTCTGGTAACCTTTCACAATTATCCCACCATTTTGTGATACAAATGCACCAATTCGTTACCAGAGAAAAAGATAAGATATTTTATTTTCGGGTCCTCACGGATGCTCCTTACCCGCTTGTCAGGAATATTGGACACTGCGTTCTCCCAACTATTTTTTACATTTTCAGCCTTCTAAATACAGGCCAATACTCCTTGGTCAATAGAGTAAAAATGCATACAACTTCAAAGCACTTTTGATTTTTATCAGGCAAAGAAAACATTGCAGGTAACTTTCAGCAACTAATTTTTAATCGTATTTAACTATAAAAATTCATAAATAATCAAAAATTTCAGCTATACCAGGCAAAATACTTTGATATAATTCAGCAGTTCCTTATTTTAACAAATATGAAAATCTGACATAAAATGCCTGCAAAATCCCGAGACTTTCAGTATGAATGAAATAAATACAATACACATTTTTGGAATCCGCGTTGACGAGCCCATCGTTACAATAACCGATTTACTTGTATCTGTGCTTTGTTTTCTGTATGCCTGGAAAATTCACCAGTCAGGTAAAAAGGGAAAAACCTTTTTGTACTTCAAAATCTACTTTTTTTCAATGGGAATTGCCACATTTCTGGGTGGAATTATTGGTCATGCGTTTTTATATGCATTTACGTTTTACTGGAAACTTCCGGGTTGGATTACCAGTATGATTTCGATTATGTTTGTGGAACGTGCTGCCATTGAGCACACACGAATCAGGTTAAAAAGCTCCGTAGTGAAAATCTTCGGAATCATCAATATCATTGAATTTCTCACGTTTCTAACATTAACAATCACCACGCTTAATTTCTTCTTTGTTGAATTTCACTCCGGTTACGGACTGATGTTTGTGGTTCTTTCGCTTGAAGGATTCCTATATATAAAAACAAAAAACGAAGGAAGTAAGCTCATGTTGTTTGGCGTAGGATTTGCAGCTTTGGCAGCCATATTTTTCATGAATAAAATATCGCTCCACCAATGGTTTAACTACATGGCAGTCAGTCATATTCTAATGTCCATCGCAGCTACATTTTTTTATTTGGGAACCACCAAAATCGATATGACAGTTGCCAACAAGTAATTGCTTGTTAATCGGAATTAAATTATCTAATTTTAACAGAATAAATTAAAGATTTAAACTATCAACCTAATTTACCGGCAATGAATCAAAAAAACATACCGTTTACCAGAAGAAGATTTATCCAGACAACAGCTACCGCAGCAATTGCAGCACCGTTTCTTTTAGAATCCTGTACACCAAAAGGAACGTTACGACACGCAAGCATTGGAGTTGGAGGCATGATGGGCTTAAACGATTTAAAAAACTTTATAAGCCATCCCAATGTGGAAATTGTTGCGATTTGCGACGTAGATAAAAACTTTCTGGAAAAAGCCGCGGAATTAGTCCCGAATGCACGGAAATATGAAGACTGGCGCGAATTATTAGAAAAAGAAATGGATAATATCGATTCAGTAAATGTTACAGTTCCCGACCATAATCATTTTATCATTTCCTTTTCCGCCATTCAAAAAGGCAAGCATGTTTATTGTCAGAAACCCATGTGCCACGATGTTGCCGAGGTCAGAAAATTAACCGAGGCTTCCATTTCAAAAGGTGTAGTAACTCAATTAGGCACGCAACACGCCTCTTCAGCAAACGATCGAAGAGCTGTGCAGTTATTAAAAGAGGGCGCAGTTGGAAAAATAAAGCACGTTTACTTGTGTTCCAACCGACCTGGTGCTGTAGAAAACTATCGGTTAGCGGGTCCACGACCAGAACAGGGTGAACCTGTACCTGATAATTTGAATTGGGACGTATGGATTGGAACCGCCCCTATGCGCGAATACGTTCCCAAAATTTACCATCCGAGTTTGTGGCGAGGCTGGCTCGATTTTGGCACGGGTTGGTCGGGCGATATTGGCTGTCATATTTTTGATGCGGTTTGGAAAGGATTAAATTTAAAAGCGCCAAAAACAGTTGTTGCTGAAGTCCAGAAATCATGGAAGGAATCTCCGGAACGTCGTTCGGACAACTGGCCCCAGGCAAACCATATTACCTGGATGTTTCCAGGAAATGAACTAACCGAAAACGATGAGTTGACTGTTGAATGGTTCGATGGAGAATTTTTCCCGCCTGAAGAAATTCGAAAATTGTTCCCGGGAGATCCATATCCACCGGAATCGGCAATGTTAGTGGGCACAGAAGGTGCATTATTAGTGGTTCATGGAAACGATTTGGCGCTTTTGCCTCATGAAAAATTCGAAAAGTATAAACTTCCAAAATTTGAAGACCGTAATCATTATCACCACTTTGTTGACGCATGCTTGGGAGTTGATAAAAATGAATCGCATTTTGCACAAACCGGCCCGATGACGGAAGCAATAATTCTGGGAACCGTTGCAATTCGCCAACCTGATACCCTACTGGAATGGGATTCAAAAAATATGAAAATACCAAATTCACCGGAAACGGAAAAGTTACTTAGTCGTGTTTACCGCGATGGATGGAACATTGCAGGATTCTAAAAAGTGTAGTTAATGACCCACTTAGAAACACCCCGACTTGCATTAATAGAAATCTCGAATCAGGATTTGGAAAGCATTCACAAATTGCATTCACTTCCGGAAGTGGATGAGTTTAACACACTTGGTATCCCAAAAAACCGGGACGAAACAAAAAGTATTATTCAAAAAGATATTGACGATCAAAGTAAATCACCACGATCGCGATTTTGTTGGAAAATCATTTTAAAAGAAAACAATAAATTCATTGGTTTAGCAGGAATGTTTTTATCCAATGACAGATTCAAAATGGCGGAATTTTATTATAAATTCTTTCCTGAATTTTGGGGCTGCGGGTATGCTACAGAAACAGCCAAAAGGCTCATCGAACTTGGGTTTAATGATTTTAAACTGCACCGGATAGAAGCTGGTGTTGCTACACAGAACCTCGCATCAATAAAAGTGCTTGAAAAAGCAGGAATGACCAATGAAGGAATCCGCAGGAAAATTTTACCTATCAGGGGCGAATGGAAAGACAACTTTCAGTTTGCTATTTTGGAAGATGACTAAAAGAAAGCATACACCATTTTAGCAACACTTCATTTACCTTTCTCATCGTAACCTCCCCCATATAATTGTACCGATTCAGATTGGTTGCACAACAGAAACATGTACATCAACAATTGACCTTTCTATTTTTCAAATAAGGTAAAAGGTTTATTTGGCGAAGGAGCAAACAACATTTTCATCGCTAAATTTTCGCACCGGTTTGGAACCTGAAAATTACAGACTGACTCCGATTTGAACCCCGGGATACACATTTTTAAAGAATCCGTCGAAATACAATTCCGGACTTACCGATATGGTTTGATTGATTCTTTTTTGCAGAGAGAGTCGCCACGTGTTCTTGTTAAAAAACTCAGTTTTGCGGTCAACAAGATAGCCAAGCGAAAAACCTATCCACTTTTCCTTGTCAATATTATTGGAAAAATTGTGCTCATAACCCAACGAAAGAAATCCGTTTACCGAAAAAAGTTTATTTTCTCCTGTTGGCGAAAAATCGTAATACATTTTATATTCCGCAAAGTAAGCATTCCGCATAATCCCCTTTTGGGCAAAGCCAATCCCAACTTTAAAATTCACGTCGTTTACCCACTGGTTTTTTATTACTCCGGCTCCAACTCCCGCAGTAAGATTTAACATGTCGAGCGTGTATGGATTACTTTCACTTAAAAAATAAGTTTCAAAACTATCGGTTCCATTCCACTTTAACCAACCATTCACTTTTTTCCTGTTTGCAGGAATTAATTTTTGAGCTTGCGAAATCTGACTATCAAATGCATCACCACTTATCTTGCTCAGGTCTGCCAAATCGTACAGATAATAAATTAGGGTAAAGTCAATATTTTCAATTTTTACGGCATAATTTCCAAAATCTGTTTCCAGCAGTTTCCCTTTTGAGAAAACAATTTTTTTCGAGTCCTTTTTTATTTTATCAAACGTAGCATTTTGGTATTCAAGCTTTAATTTACCGCCCCATTCGGAAATGCTGATGAGATATGTTTCATCGTTTTCCGGTTTAGGAACACTCACCGATTCGAGTAAATGGTAAGTTGAAATAGCCGTTTCTGAAAGATTAATTTCTGAAAGATGCTGTTTATTTAAATCGACAGAATTTACTTCAATCATAAATTCGTTAAACCAGATCCGAAGTGTATCTCCCTTAAATTTCTCACTTCCCGAACTTTTTTTCACGAGGAAAAACGATAACAGAATAAATACAGCGATAATTGTTTTTTTTGTTTTCATGGCTTTTTTATTTATTAAAGATGTTTGAATTCATTTGCATTTGCTCCTTTTTCCCCGGATTAGTAAAAAGCTGGAGTTTTATTTTAGGATTTTCAGTTTTAGGTTTCTTTTGATAAAGTGTATCGTAAACTTCCGATTTTAACTCGATTATTTCCGTTTTCTTATTTTTGCCTTCGGGCTCACTAATTTTTGAAACATTTGTTTTTAGCGTCAGGAGTTCACGGGAAATACTGTCAATTTTCGTCTGTAATTCTTCCCTTTCCGATATTATTTGTGTTTTAAGCAAATTGTTTTCAAGAGTTAAATCCAATATTCTGCCGCCCTCCGGCATGTTTTTTTGGTGTTGAATTTCAGTTTGAATGTAAACAGGTACTTCCTTCTCTATAATTTTTGTTTCAGTAATTATCTCTGGTGTAATATTTTGCAAGGAATCAATTGCTTGTAGCAGGTTAATATTTTCTTTTTGTAACAGCTTGTTTACGTTTTTTTGATGATTAACAATGCTGATAGCGGCAAAAGCGCCGGCTATTAAAAAGAATCCCAAAACAATGGCTGCTATTCTCCAAAATATATGAGTCCCTTTTGTTTTTTTCAGGTTGGTTTCCAACTGCTGCCAAATTCTATCTTTCCGTGGATAAGCTTGCCGGGAATCCTTTTCCTGAAAAGCTTTTACTATTTCATGTTCCAAATTCTTTTCCATAATCATTTTTTAATCGTTGTTGAAGCAGATTTCTCGCCTTAAAATACTGGGAGCGTGAAGTTCCTTCCGCAATTGCCAATTGTTGTGCAATTTCTTTATGAGAATAACCGTCAACCGCATGCAACAGAAAAACTGTTCGATAACCATCGGGCAACTGATTAATTATTTCAGTTAAATCATTTTCAGCAAGTTGGTCGTCCGAAGTGAGGCTATTTGTATCAATTTCAGAAATCTCTTCCACCTTGTAAATTGTTCTGAAATCAGCACGAAGAAACATTAATGATTCGTTGATAACTATTTTTTTCAACCAGCCCACCAATGCAGCTTCGTTGATGTAATTAAAATTTTTTAAATCATCGAAAATCTTCATTAATCCCTGATACAGAATATCATCGATTTCGGCAGAATCTTTCACATACCGTTGAATAGTAGCATACAAAATATCGACATACCTGTAGTAAAACACCTTTTGTGCTTTAGCATTTCCTTTTCCACAATTCTCAATTAATTTCTTACCGTTCACAAAGCAATTCTGAGTTTTCCAAAATTAACGATTCTGTCACGTTTCTCTGTTTACCTGTTAAATGCAGAAAATGATGATTTCGTTGCCCGGGATAAACCTTAACATTAATTTTCCCTGTTAAATAAAACTAAATCATATATTTAGCCCATACAAATTAAATGCTTTGATGATTGAAAATTGAAATGGATGATTTTCTCGCAGGAAGAATTATTCTTCAAATTCTTTATTAACACAAAATTACTTCGATAATTAGTACAGATTATGAAAGAATTTTTTACAAATTATCCATTTGCCAAAATCGGACTTTTAGGAATTCCCATGCTAATTTTTATGCTTGTGATGGAGAATCTTTTCCCCAAAAGTTCTCCCGAGGGATTTCAAAATTTTATCATTGCTTTTGAGTTTGTGAGAACCCCGGATCAGCTTCATCTTTTATTCAAAGATTTTGATAATTCCATATTAAGAAAAATAGACAAGGGCAACTACATAGACTTTGGCTTTATGTTTACTTACAGTGCATTTCTTTTTCTATTCTTTCGAAAGGCTGCAAAAATATTTAATCATAAATGGCTTTTAACCGGAACAGTAATTTCAATGATTGTACTGCTAAGTGATTTTTCAGAAAACCTGCTTCTGCTTAAAATAACGAAGATTTATTATCCTGAAATAGAAAATGAAAAATTGCTTCCAATTTTATCAAAGCTTCAACTATTTACATGGATTAAATGGTTAGGATTGGCAATTTGTTTTGCCATGTATTCCCGAAAATTAATTGGGAAAAGAATACTGTTAAATATTGATGCCGTGGCTTTAATTTTGCCTTTTCTATTTAGTTTTTGGGCCTTAACCGGAAGCTCGAGAGGAATTTCAAAATTTACATTATCAGTAACTTTGGCTTTTGCTTTACTCATTGTTTACTGCTTTTATTTTAAAAACACAAAAAAAGGCTAACAGAATCCTGTCAGCCTTTACTTTTATGTAAAATGCGGATTTATTGAATTTCAATATTTTTGCCTTTTAATTCGATTCTAGATGAAACAGCATTTGCATTTTTATCGGTAGGCTGTCCGCCACCAACATAAATAGTAAACCAACCATTTTCAATAACTCTTTTATCCTTCTCTCCAATCATCGAAAATTGCCGTGGCGATAGCTTAAATTCTACAACCTTCGATTCGCCGGGATTCAAAAATATGCGTTCGAAACCTTCTAATTGCACTTTTGGCCGGGGTGTCGATGCTTCCTCATCTTTTAAATACAGCTGAACCACTTCTTCACCTGCCATCGTTCCAGTATTCGTAACATTTACTTTCAAGGTAACACTCTCACCAATTTTCGCTTTTTTTGCCAGCTTTAAACCGGAGTAGGAAAAAGTGGTATAACTCAATCCATAACCAAACGGATACAAAGGTTCGCCATCAAAATATCGGTAAGTCCGGCCTTTCATATCATATTCTTCAAACGGGGGAAGTTGTTCAACCGATTTATAATAGGTTACGGGCAAACGACCTGCCGGATTATAATCTCCCAAAAGAACATCTGCAACCGCATTTCCACCTTCCTGTCCGGGGTAACCTGCAGAAATTATCGCATCAACATTCTCATTTTCCCAATTTACAGCCAGTGCACTTCCGTTCAAAAGAACCAGAACTACAGGTTTTCCGGTTGCTTTAACTGCTTTTATCAATTCAAGTTGTGTTTTTGGCAGCTTTAAATGCGTACGGTCTCCACCTGCAAAACCATCCACTTTAATGGGCATCTCCTCTCCTTCCAACCGTTGAGACAATCCTAAAACTACAATTGCAACATCCGCTTTTTTAGCAGCATCAACAGCTTCTTTTTGCATATCAGCATCCGGAATAGCCCACAATAATTTTGCATCGCCATCTCCAAACCAGTTTTTATATTCATACACAAACTTGTATTTTTTCCCGGCTTCCATCTCCACAGCCTTTTCATGATGAAATGCGTGGTGTTCAGAATTATGGCTTAATATTTTTTCACCTTCAAACCAAATATCCAGAGTTGGCATTCCCCAGCAGCCTATTTTATAAGTTCCGGTAACCGGTGGAACAATGTATCCTGTCCAGCGGACACTAAAATTGTCGTCGTCCAACCCGGGTGCGGGAGACCCAGATTCCCAATAGAAATTAATATCCTTGTCAATACGTGTAAAAGCAGGTTTCCCTTCCAGTTTTGAATTAGCAAAATATTCACCGGCTACTCCGGGTTTTCCTTCAGCGTTTACTAAATATTTCTCAGGAATTGGATGCAAGTTGCTTACTCCTTCAGCAAGATTTGATCCTTCAGCGAAAAGCATTTCGCTATTCTTTAACTTGTTTTTTAGCCCCTCCAGTACAGTTACCGGGTGCTTTGCAATACCGTTGTAATTTCCGATCAATGCTTCCCAGTTATCCGCATTTGGCCCGATAACCGCAATGGTTTTAACATCTTTTGAGAGCGGCAGAATTCCATCTTTATTTTTTAAAAGAATAATACTTTTTTGTGCTGCTTCCAATGCCAGCTTATCGTTTTCATCGGAACAGTTTACAGAATAAGGAATATGCGAATACGGATCTTTATCGCCATCAAACATTCCTAATTTGAACCGGGCTGTAAACAATCGTTTTACTGCCACATCCAATTCATCTTCAGTTACCAATCCCTGGTCATACGCATCTTTCAGGTGTGAGAAAGCAACTCCGCAGTTTAAATCGGTTCCGGCAATAACAGCTGCTGCTGCTGCCTCCTCTGCATTTTTCGAGAATTTCTGAAACATATAAAAATCAGATATTGCCCAGCAATCGGAAACTACATAACCTTTAAACCCCCATTCGTTGCGCAAAATATTCATCAGTTCAGGACTGGCACAACACGGAATGCCACGAAACTGATTGTAAGCTCCCATTACTGAATAAGCTTCACCATCCATCACCAACGAGCGGAAGGCAGGCAAATAAGTTTCCCGCAGATCGCGTTCACTCACAGTTGCATTAAATTCATGCCGCACCGGCTCCGGCCCGGAATGAACAGCATAATGTTTTGCAGTGGCTACCGTTTTTAAATAATTCGGATCATTTCCTTGCAACCCTTTTACAAACTGAGTTCCCAGCTGGCCTGTTAAATAGGGATCTTCTCCGTAAGTTTCATGGCCACGCCCCCATCTTGGATCTCTGAAAATATTAATATTGGGCGACCAAAATGTTAATCCCTGGTACATTCCCCTTTTTCCCCGACGGACAAACTCATGGTGTTTGGCTCTTGCCTCATCAGAAACGGCAGTTCCCACACGAAGCATCAAATCTTTATCCCACGAGCCCGCAATAGTAATCGATTGTGGAAAAACCGTTGCATAACCAGCCCGGGCTACCCCGTGTAAACATTCATTCCACCAATTGTATTCCGGCACCTGCAACCGGTCGATTGCTTTTGCTGTAAACACCAGTTGATCTACTTTTTCCTGGATGGTTAATTGCGAAACCAGCAAATCAACCCGCTCTTCCAATGGTAAATTCGTATTTAAAAACTCGAAATTTTCGTTTTGGCCTTTTACCGAATTCAAGCCAACCACAAGCATGATTAAGAAAAGTACTTTCTTCATAGGTTTAAATATTCCTGTTCTTTAATGGTAAAAATAGTAATTTGGTAAAGCATCCGGTAAAAAATACCGTATTTTGTAAACTATCAAAAAGGAATAAGATGACTGAGAAGCAATTAAAATATGGGGAAGAGTACAAGATAATAATTAATGAAATTGATAGTATCTCCCACCGGCTAACATCTATTCACTCAAAACATTTGCAATGCAAAAAGGGATGCGATTTATGTTGTATGGATTACAGTATTTTCCCTGTTGAATTTTATACGATTCTAAATCAGCTAAAAGCGAACAAAACAATAGTGAAACCTGTAGAGAAGGCAGACGCGAATAGCTGCGCTTTTTTAAATAACCACGCTTGTACAATTTATGAAAACAGGCCCGTTATTTGCAGAACTCATGGGTTGCCACTTTTGTACATGAATGACGATAGTGAATGGGAACTTTCGGCTTGTGAATTGAATTTTACTGATTTTGATTTTGATGAATTCAGTGATGAAAACACGATACCCATGGACCGGTTTAACAGCAAATTATTTTTACTGAATAAAAAGTTTATTTCATATTTTAAAGAAAAGGAGTTTAACGAAACGGATTTGATTCCGCTAAAAGAATTATCAGAACACTTATAAAATAACTATGAATAGTTTATCGCTTTTCAGTCTGCAGGGAAAAACTGCACTAATCACAGGTTCAGGCAGTGGAATCGGTTTTGCATTGGCACAAGGCCTTGCGGGAGCCGGCGCCAAAGTTATTTTAAACGGCCGAAATGAAGAAAAGCTTGCTGAAGCCAAAACCAAAATAAGAAAACAAGGCTACGAAGTAACCAGCCTTATTTTTGATGTTTCCAATTCCGAAGAAGTAAAAAAGGCAATTGAAGATTATGAAAAGAATATTGGCCCAATAGATATTTTAGTGAACAATGCAGGTATTAATATCAGGAAAAACTTCGAAGAATTTGAAGAAGCCGACTGGAAAAAGATTCTTGATATCAATATACAGGGAGCTATGATCGTATCGCAGGTAGTTGCCCCGGCAATGATTAAGCGAAAATCAGGAAAAATTATCAATATCTGTTCTATGCAGAGTGAGCTGGGCAGACCATCAATTGTTCCGTATGCGGTATCAAAAGGTGGAATTAAGATGCTAACAAAAGCGCTTTGCGCAGAGTGGGGAAAATATAATATTCAGGTCAACGGAATCGGCCCCGGATATTTCGAGACAGAATTGACCAAGCCACTCATGGAAGATCAGGAATTCGACAAATGGCTTCGCGGCAGAACACCATCCGGGCGTTGGGGAAAACCTGAAGAACTGGTTGGTGCAGCTGTATTTCTTGCATCAACAGCAGGAAATTATGTAAACGGGCATATTTTATATGTTGATGGAGGGCTTTTAGCAAGTGTATAAACCTTTTATTTTTAACGATGTTCTGATTTCAATAACCAAAACATCGGAAAATGAAAGAAAAAGTTTTTATACTGCTGGCACTTCTGGTAAGTAGTGTAGCATTTCTCAAAACAAAGAAAAAATGGAAGACAATTCAAACAAATTAGCTGTTCTTTGGACAAGTGGCGATCCTGACGTAGCCGAGAAAATGGGATTTATGTACACCTACAATGCAAAAAAACAGGGTTGGTTTGACGAAGTTGTTCTTATCGTTTGGGGGCCCTCTGCAAAATTGTTATCAGAAAATAAAATGCTTCAGGACTATGTAAAAAAAATGCAGGAAGCCGGAGTAAAAGTAGAAGCTTGTATGGCTTGCGCCCGGATGTATGAGGTGGATAAACAACTTGCAGAAATGGGAATAGATGTAAAAGGAATGGGAGTTCCTCTGACAAGCTATCTGAAAGAAGGCTGGAGAACGTTAAGCTTGTAAAACATTATTTCTACAAGATTACTTAGCAGCAAAGTATTTTGATTGATCCCAAACAAAAAAGCACCTGCTTTAATGAACAGATGCTTTTTCATATTGATTTTTCGTCAATTAATACTCGTCTTCATTAAAAAAGAAATCATCCTTGCTCGGATAATCCGGCCAGATGTCTTCAATACTTTCATACATTTCACCTTCATCTTCCATTTCCTGAAGATTTTCAATTACTTCCAGTGGCGCTCCCGAACGAATTGCAAAGTCAATCAATTCATCTTTTGTTGCAGGCCATGGTGCATCTTCAAGTTTCGAAGCTAATTCTAGAGTCCAATACATTTCTTGAAATTTAAGCGGTTAAACTCATTTTTTACAATGGCGCGAATATAATAAAAAAAAGAAACTAACAAACAAAAAAATAATCAGATTTGGAAAAACTCCTTCGGGCTCTCAATTTGGTTAAAATGGCTTAATAGCAGACACTCTTCCACACTAACCCAAACAACTGAAAAACAACAAATTAAACAAAACAACAGAATTAGCGGATTAATGCCGTTGAGTTTTAAAAAATTTCAGGCTTTAATCTTTTTTCCATTTTATTTCTTCGAGATTTTTCTCAATAGCTAATTTTCGGGCAAGCACAAAAAGCAAATCAGACAAACGGTTAACGTAAAGTATGATTTCAGGTTGTACAGACCCCTGCTCGGCAAATTCCAGAATTCTTCTTTCAGCCCGACGACAAACTGTTCGGGCTAAATGGCACAGTGCCGAAGTTTGCTCGCCGCCCGGCAAAATAAAATGAGCTAATTCGGGCAACGATTGTTCAAAAGCATCAATTGAACTTTCAAGCAATTCAATATCAGCCATTTTTATTGCCAAATCAGCAGTAAATTTTTCCCCTTTTTCATCGGATGCCAGACGCGAACCAATGTTAAAAAGTTTATTTTGTATTCGAATAAGTAATTCTGAAATATCATTGGATAAATCGGAAGAACGTAAAAGTCCGATAACTGCGTTTAACTCGTCAACTGTTCCGTAAGCTTCCAGCCGAACATCATTCTTTTTCACCCGACTTCCGCCAACCAAACCCGTTGTACCGTCATCACCGGTTTTGGTATAAATTTTAATTCGTTTTGTCATAAATTAATAAATCGGATTTGGATTGATAATGTCTGATTCAACCTCTCCGTCTTTTAACCGAATAATACGATGTGCATGCTGTGCAATATCCAATTCATGGGTTACCATTACAAGGGTATTTCCCTTTTTGTGAATCTCAGAAAAAAGTTTCATAATTTCCTCTGAAATTTTGGAATCAAGGTTTCCTGTTGGTTCATCGGCTAAAAGAATAGCAGGGCTATTCACCAATGCCCGCGCAATTGCAACGCGCTGGCGCTGTCCTCCAGAAAGTTCGTTTGGTTTATGAGTCATACGATCTTGCAACCCAACATCGATCAATGTTTTTTCTGCCATTTCTTTGCGGGTCTGCTTTCTTTTTCCTGCATATATCAAAGGAAGCATTACGTTTTCCAATGCAGTACTCCGGGGCAACAAATTGAATACCTGAAAAACAAAACCGATTTCGGAATTTCGAATTTCGGCTAACTTATCGTCAGACAAATGACTTACATCTTTTCCATTTAAAATATATTTACCACCACTGGGGGTATCCAAACAACCTAAAATATTCATTAACGTTGATTTTCCGGAACCGGAAGCACCCATAATTGCAACATATTCGCCTTTATAAATGTCAAGAGATACCGATCGCAAAGCACGAACAACCTGTGTTCCCACCTTATAATTTTTTACGATTGATTCGAGGTGAATGATTTTTTCTTTCATGAGCTTTAGTTTTTACATCAGTAAATAGTTAATTGAATATATTACAAATTGTGCAGAAGTAAAATTCGTATAAATATTTTTAAAACCGAACGAAATAGTATTTTATTGTTTAATATTAACAGCTGTTAACTTTTTTGAGAAATTCTGTAAGTCATACAAAAATTGTACCTATTATCCTCATTATTTAACGAAATCGTTTTTTTTGTTTCTGTATATTTGCCTTATGCCAGAATTTCTTGATCAGGAAATAAAATTTCTTCCGGGAGTGGGGCCGAAAAGGGCTGATTTACTTTATAAGGAACTAAAAATTAAAACCTATCGTGATTTAATTTATTATTTCCCTTTCAAATATATCGACAGAACCAAGTTTTATAACATTTCTGAGATTCATTCACAAATGCCTTACATCCAGGCAAAAGGAAGAATCCGTTCGCTTGAAACTGTTGGAACGGGAAACAAACAACGGCTAAGTGCACAATTTTATGATAATACCGGAACCATTGAACTAATTTGGTTTAGAGCCATTAAATGGCAGAAAGAGCACTTAAAACTGAATAAAGAGTATATTGTTTTCGGAAAGCCCGGAGAATTCAGCGGAAAGCTGAATGTTGTCCATCCTGAAATGGAAACGGAAGAAGAAAACCAGTTAAAACCGGCAGGCCTTTTTCAGGGGTATTATATTACTTCTGAAAACATGAAAAAAACATATGTCAACTCGAAAACCATTAATAAATTACAACTCACACTTGCCGGTTTAGCTGTTGGGAAAATCCCGGAAACGCTCCCCGAAAGTCTGATTCGTAAACTGAAACTTATTTCGCTTGAAAAAGCCTTAATCACCATTCACAAACCGGAAAATACACTCGATTTAAAAAATGCAACCTTCAGGTTAAAATTCGAGGAGCTTTTTTACATTCAGCTTCGGATTCTGGCGTTAAAACATCATCGCGAAAATAAATTTAAAGGTTACCGCTTCGAAAATGTTGGGTATAATTTCAATACATTTTATAACGATTTTCTTCCGTTTGAGCTTACCAATGCGCAAAAAAAAGTAGTAAAAGAAATTCGCCGCGACATTAACAGAAATGTTCAAATGAACCGCTTGCTGCAAGGTGATGTGGGAAGCGGAAAAACCCTGGTGGCCCTGTTAACAATGTTAATTGCACTCGATAATGAATTTCAGTGCGCATTAATGGCGCCAACCGAAATTTTGGCACAGCAGCATTTCAATTCCATTTCGAAATTTCTGAACGGAATGAATGTTGAAGTAGCACTGTTAACCGGTTCCACAAAAAAACGTGAGCGGAATATTCTGCACGAAAAACTGGAAAACGGAAGTCTTCAAATTCTGATTGGGACACACGCGCTTATTGAAGACAACGTGGTTTTTAAAAATCTGGGATTGGTAGTAATTGATGAACAACACCGTTTTGGAGTGGCTCAGCGGGCCAAGCTCTGGCAAAAAAATGATTTAATTCCGCCGCATGTTTTGGTGATGACTGCCACGCCAATTCCACGAACGTTAGCAATGACGGTTTATGGCGATTTGGATGTTTCAGTAATCGACGAACTTCCACCAGGAAGAAAACCGATTCAAACGATGCACTTTTTTGAGAACCGCAGAAAACAGGTAAATAATTTTCTTCGCCAACAAATGGAAAAAGGAACGCAGGTTTATATTGTTTACCCTTTAATTTCGGAATCGGAAAAAATAGATTTAAAAAATCTTGAAGAAGGTTACCGTCAGATTACTGAGGCGTTTCCTGATGAAAAAGTAAGTATGGTTCATGGAAAAATGAAGCCGGCAATAAAAGAAAACGCCATGCAGGCTTTCAAAAATGGTGAAACTAAAATAATGGTTGCAACCACTGTAATTGAGGTAGGAGTTGATGTACCAAACGCCTCGGTTATGGTTATCGAAAGTGCTGAAAGATTCGGCCTTTCACAACTCCACCAGTTACGCGGCAGAGTTGGGCGGGGAGCAGAACAATCCTACTGCATTTTAATGTCTTCGTATAAAATTAGTAACGAAAGCCGAAAACGGTTGGAAACGATGGTTCGCACCAACGACGGATTTGAAATTGCCGAAATGGATATGAAACTCCGTGGACCAGGCGAAATTGAAGGAACACAGCAGAGCGGCATTGGTTTCGATCTGAAGATTGCAAATCTCGGAAAAGATGGTGAGATTTTGCAATTAGCAAGAAACACAGCTTCAGACATACTTGAAAAAGACCCGGGGTTAAAAAGTGAAGAAAACAGAATTTTGATAAAAAATCTTATTTCGCAAAAACAAACGGAGTTTGACTGGAGCTCAATTAGCTAATCAACCATACTTTATCAATCAATGAAAAAACAAAAATCAGAACGAGAAATCAAAAACAGGAACATTCAGCCACAAGCAAAAAAACAGTGGTTATTCGGAAGTATTTTTCTAACCGTTGTAATTCTTGTGTTGTACTCACAAACATTCAGTTTTGATTTTGTAAACTGGGACGATGATGTTAACATTTATGAAAACGAGAATGTAGTGGATTTCAATATAAAAGGAATTTTCACAGAGCATGTTATCGGGAACTACAATCCGCTTTCGAACTTAACTTTTGCTGTTGAATATTCTGCTTTTCAGGATGATGCCAAATGGTATCACATCAATAATGTTATTCTGCACATTATCTGTACCCTGTTGGTTTTCCTTTTAATGAAAAGGCTTGGACTGTCTTTTTTTACTTCTTTTATTATTGCCCTGCTCTTTGGAATTCATCCAATGCGAACAGAATCGGTTGCCTGGGTTACCGAAAGAAAAGATGTTCTTTTTAGTCTCTTTTATTTATTGTCCATTCTTATTTATGTTTCCTATATCAAAACAAGAAAAGGCATTTTATATTTTTTATCGATTCTCATTTTTTCTTTATCGCTTTTATCAAAAATTCAGGCTGTTGCACTCCCCTTTTCATTGTTAATAATCGATTACTGGTTAAACCGAAAACAGAATGTAAAATTGTACCTGGAAAAGGTTCCGTTCTTTTTACTTTCTTTAGCTACCGGACTTATTGGAATATATTTTCTTCGTCAACAAGGCTCGCTCGATACGGAAACCACTCTCCCGTTTTTTCAGCGGCTCTTTATTGGAAGCTATTCCTACATAGTTTATCTCATTAAATCAGTTTTTCCGTTCGAGATGTCTGCCATTTATCCTTTTCCATCGAAAGTTACGCTCATCCATTATCTCAGCATAATTCCAGCCGCAGCAATCTTCTTGCTTTCAATATTGGCATACAAAACACAAAAAAGCCTGACTTTCGGAATTCTATTTTTCACATTGAATATTGTGTTTGTACTGCAAATTGTTGGAGCAGGACAAGGATTTATTGCCGACAGATTTACCTACATTCCCTACATCGGGCTGTTTTTTATCTATGCGATTTTTATTGAAAAAGCAATTACAAAATTTCAAAAACAAAAGTTCGTCATTTATTCTGCTTTAGGAATTTATATGGTGATTCTTTTCGCAATGGCATTCAACCAAATAAAAGTGTGGAAAAACAGTGAAACACTTTGGACTGATGTTATACAAAACGAACCGACTACAGCAATTGCCTATAATAATCTGGGACATTATTACCGCGTAAAAGGTGAAACGGATAAAGCACTTGAAAACTATAATACAACAATCCGTCTGGCCCCACAAAAAGCTCAGGCTTATGATAACAGAGGTAAAATTTATTTTGATCGTGGTGAATATGATTTGGCATTGGAAGATTACAACAAAAGTCTTGCAATAGAACCTGAATTTTCGGAAGCGCTTGCCAATCGTGGTGCCGTTTATGGCAAGAAAAAACAATACGAGAAAGCGCTGATGGATTTAACCCGGGCACTGAAAATCAACCCGAAAAACAAGAATGCTTTATCAAACCGGGGATTTGTATACTATAATCTCAGGGAATTTGAAAAGTCGGTTGAAGATTGCAGACAATATTTAGAATTAGTACCCAACGATGCAGATATCATTAACATGGTGGGGCTGTGTTATGCAAATATGAAAGATTATGATACTGCCTTACGGTTTTATAACCAGTCAATTCTAATCAATCCTTCTAATGCAGCATTCTATATTAACCGTTCCTATACATTTAATGCCAAAGGAGACAAAAAAAATGCTTTAAAAGATGCGTTGGTGGCAAAACAATTGGGATTGGCAGTAAATCAAGCCTATTGGGATATGTTAAATAAACAATAGAAAGCTGTTGGCGTTTGAATAATATTACCGAATTTGTATATTCAACAATCTCTAATACTAACTAAAATGAAAGCAAAAGATTTAACCCGTCGTGATTTTATTAAAACTACCGGTGCGATTACTGCCGGAGTTATGTTGGCGCCAACTGCAGCCTGTACCACTTCACCTTTCGATCCCAAAGGTATTCCGACTACTGTTTTAGGAAAAACAGGAGTTACCATTCCCCGAATGGTTCTTGGTCTTGGAAGTCGCTTTATGGCTGCTTCAGAAGAAATAGGATTACAGGTTTTGGAAACTGCACTCAATAGTGGATTGTATTACTGGGACACGGCCGCTATTTACAAAAACGATGTTCAATACAGCGAGGAAAGGATCGGTAAAATTCTGAGGCCTATCCGTGATAAAGTTTTTCTATCAACAAAAGTGAGCGACAGAAATGCAGATGACGCCAAACGAACCGTTGAAACAAGCTTAAAAAGATTGAATACTGATTACATTAATTTGTACCAAATTCATAGTATTACCACCGAAGAAGAAGTAAAACAATTCGGTGCAAAAGACGGTGTTTTGCCCGTTTTGCAAAAATTTAAAGAAGAAGGCATTATCAAACACATAGGATTTACAGGCCACACATCGGCAAGTGCAATGAAACTGGCTGCCGAAATGTACGATTTTGACACCATGCTAATTGCACTAAATCACCAGGAACAGGGGAAACAACCATTTGAAGAACAACCGGTGCCATTTGCAGCGCAAAAAGGAATGGGAGTTTTGGCAATGAAAGTTATTCGTCCGCGTGAAACGGTAAATGGATTAAGCCCTGACGATTTAATAAAATATGCACTTTCTCTGAAAAATGTAACTGCCGCCGTAATCGGAACTGACAGTGTTGACGTTTTGAAGAAGAACATTGAAACACTTAAAAGTTTTAAACCATTAAGTGACGAACGAATGCAGGAGCTGCATGTTGCGCTTGACCCGTTTTATAAAAGCAAAAATTTACAGTGGATGCAACCCGGTTATTTTGACGGAATGCACATCGCTTAAAAATATTATATCGATTCGAAAAATTTCTTTTGCAAAAGCCGGGTTATTTTGCCCGGTTTTTTATTGCCAATAATCGTTTCATTTACCTGAATGACGGGAGTAATTTCACTTCCTGTACCGGCAATTATAATTTCATCCAACTCGTATAATTCATGTTCTTTAATTGGCCTTTCTTCAACAAGAATTCCATTTTCGGCACAAATTTCAAGAATTGCTTTACGGGTAATGCCTGGCAGAATCAAATTCGAAATGGGATGCGTAATCACCACGCCATTTTTAACTCCCAAAACACTTGAATGTGTTGCTTCTGTTACAACCTCATCCCTGATTAAAATACTTTCGCCCGCACCGCTTGCAACGGCCTTGTTATACAGCATCGTATTGGGCAAAAGTGATACCGATTTTATATCGCAACGCAACCAGCGGATATCTTCCTGGGTAATAACCTTAATTCCCTTTTCAAGATTTTCTTTAAACGATGGCAATTGAAAAGCAAATGCATAAACGGTCGGACTAATATTTTCAGGGAAGCTGTGAATACGTTTATTCACGCCTCGTGTTATTTGCAGATAAACTCCTGCATGTTGATTTTGCAAACCATTTTTAGTAAGCAAATGCGAAAAAACAGATTCCAGTTCGCGAATAGAATTATATTTCAATTCTAATTCAGAAAGGCTTCTTTCCAGTCTCTTAATATGTTCCTTGTACCGAAATGGTTTCCCGTTGTAATATTTAATTACTTCGTAAACTCCGTCGGCAAAAACAAACCCCCGGTCGTTAGGCGAAATCAACGCATTTTCCGGTGATATGAATTCGCCATTTAAATAAACTGTTTCACTCATTTTTACATCGATTTTAAAGTTCGGATTTCTTCTGCCCACAATTCTTCGTTTGGAGTTTCGAGTATAAGCGGAATCCCATCAAAACGGCTGTCGGTCATAATAAACCTGAACGGTTCAATTCCTAAGGTACCGGTTCCCAGACTATCGTGGCGATCGACCCTCGCCCCCAACTCTTTTTTCGAATCGTTCAGATGCATTCCCTTTAAATATTCAAAACCAACAACTTCTTCAAATTCACGAAAAACTTTTTCAAAACCTTTTTTTGTTTTAATATCGTAGCCGGCCGAATATGCATGGCAAGTATCAATGCAAACTCCTACCTTGGTTTTATCATCCACTAAATCAATTATTTTCTTCAATTGCTGAAAAGAATAGCCTAAATTTGAACCTTGCCCTGCGGTATTTTCAATTACGGCAATTACACCCGAAGTTTGTTTTAATGCCCAGTTTATCGAATCGGCAATAATTGAAATACATTCACCTTCCGATATTTTGTTTAAGTGGCTTCCCGGATGAAAATTCAGGCGATCAAGCCCAAGTTGTTCACATCGTTGCATCTCATCTAAAAATGCATCTCTTGATTTCTGCAACGCTTCTTTTTCAGGATGTCCTAAATTTATAAGGTAACTATCGTGGGGCAAAATCTGATTAGGCTGATAACCATATTTCGCGCAGTTTTCCTTAAAAGCATTGATGTTTTCTTCGGTTAATGGCTTCGCAACCCACTGACGCTGATTTTTTGTAAACAAAGCAAATGCACTTGCTCCAATCTCGCTGGCATTTACAGGAGCATTTTCTACCCCACCCGATGCACTTACATGTGCCCCTATATATTTCATAAATCGACCTTAAAAAATTCATACGGCATAATTGCCGTAAGTTTTCCCGAAAATAAAATTTAAACTAACAATATGAAAATTCAGAAGTCATCATATTTTACTACAAAACAAAATCATGTAAATATCAGTATAAAAGGTATAGATTGAGTTACATTTGTTACTAAACAGAAAACTATCTTTATAAAATCTGATTCTAATTATTTAAAAGATTAGCGATGAAAAACATAATTATTTTAGCATTCCTGATACTTGCAACAATCTCCGTGAATGCACAGGATTCAAAGAAAAAATCGAAAAAAGAGCTTAAGGCGGAAAAAAATGCCAAGCTGGCTGAAGAAACAAAAGCATTGGTTGATAATAAAACTTTTGTATTTGATGCCAGAACTGTTAATCCGATGAGAGGAGGCACTCGAACTTTAACAACGCAGTACGAAGTAAGAGTTGAAAACGATTCACTTTTCTCCTACCTTCCCTATTTTGGGAGAGCCTACAGTGTGGATTATGGTAGTACTGAATCTCCGATGACTTTTGATTCGCCCATTGTAGATTACAGTTCGAAAGAAGCAAAAGAGGGATATACAATCAAAATAAAAGTAAAAAAAGGTTCTGACAATATGGATTACACATTCCAGGTTTCAGAAACCGGTTCAACTGTGTTGTCCGTAAACAGCACAAACCGACAGGCAATTTCTTATTATGGAGAGATAAAAAAGAAAGAAGAGAAGAAAAAATAAATCCGTTTTTAAACAGCAAATTACAAGAAGAGACTGCTCAATAAAAGCAGTCTCTTTTTATTAATTAGCAACTATTTTTCCCTACAAGCGAGCTTCCATTTACAAAACCGGTTAAAACATTTTGAAAGGTAATTTTGATACAGGTTTTAAATTTCGAATGGCAGTTGCTCCCCTATTTCTATTCTTTCTGGCGTAACTTTTGCCTGAACGACAAAAACTTCAACTCCGGCATTAACGGCCTCTTTTAAAGCGTCGGCGTATCCCGGATCAATTTCTTTAGCAGGTGCAAATACACCAACATCCATTCGCTGAACAATATAAAGCATTACGGCTCTTATTCCGGCACTTTTTACTTCCATCAATGTTTTCAGATGTTTTTGCCCGCGGGTGGTTACCGCATCAGGGAAAAGAGCATAACGCCCCTCTTTCATTGTTACATTTTTTACTTCTATGAAACATTTCTCATTTTCATTTTCAGCAAAAATATCGAAACGCGAATCTCCAAATTTCACTTCGCGAGCCACACTTTTATATCCTGAAAGACCTTCAATTTTACCTTCTTTTACAGCTTCAAACCCTAACCGATTAGGATTGGAGGTATTTATCCCGACCCAATCACCATTAATTTTTATCATTTCCCAGGTAAATTTTGTCCGCCTTTTCGGATCATTTACCGGAGTAAGATAAACCTCTGCACCGTTCTCGATACAGCTTTTCATTGAACCTGAATTGGTACAATGCGCCACTACAACAGTTCCGTCATCCAGTTTCACATCGGCTAAGAACCGTTTATATCGCTGAATCAGGGTTCCGTGAACAAGCTTTTCAGGAAAAACCATACTAAAAAATTATAGCTGAGTTCGTGCAAAAGGAACTACATTCTGACTGGCAAATTCGTTATTTAAATACTTGTAATACCCAGTAATGGCAATCATAGCAGCATTGTCCATCGTATATTCAAACTTCGGGATAATAAGGTTCCAGTGATATTTCTGAGCGTTTTCTTTTAAGGCATTTCTTAAACCGGAATTTGCCGAAACACCACCTGCAACTGTTATTTCCTTTATGCCGGTTTGTTTTGCTGCCTTCTTCAGCTTTGCCAATAAAATATCGATAATCGTATATTGAAGTGATGCACAAAGATCGGTCAGATTCTCCTGAATAAAATTTTCGTTTTCTTTTAAATTATCACGAAGGAAATAAAGGAAGTTCGTTTTCAATCCACTAAAGCTGTAATCCAAATCCGGAATCCGGGGTCTCGAAAATTCAAAACGATGCGGGTTTCCCTCCTTCGCCAGCCGGTCAACATGAGGCCCGCCCGGATAAGGCAATCCCATTACTTTTGCACACTTATCAAAAGCTTCGCCGGCAGCATCATCAATGGTTTGACCGATAACTTCCATATTCAGGTAATCGCGCACAAGAATAATCTGTGAATTTCCACCCGAAACCAACAAACATAAAAACGGAAATTTGGGCGGATTGAATTCAACGAGTTTTTCTTTTATAAAAAGAGCAAGAACATGCCCTTGTAAATGATTCACTTCGATTAACGGAATTCCGGCAGCCAGCGAAAACGCTTTGGCGAAAGAAGTTCCAACAAGCAAAGAACCAAGCAAACCCGGGCCGCGGGTAAAAGCAACAGCCGAAATATTACTTTTTGAGATGCCTGCCCTTTTGATAGCCAAATCAACAACGGGAATTATATTTTGCTGGTGTGCCCTTGAAGCCAGTTCCGGAACAACACCTCCATATTCTTCATGCACCTTTTGACCGGCAACAACATTCGACAAGATTACTCCATTCTCAATAATTGCTGCCGATGTATCGTCGCACGATGATTCTATTCCTAAAATAACTATTTTCTTCTCTTCCATAAACTTAGAGCTCTTTTTCTACGTTCTAAAACCACAGGATTTAATTGTGGTTCATTTTTTGTTTTATTAATAATAAGTCGTTAACAAAATTATGGATTCCATAACTTTTAATTCTTTCAAAAAGATTAAGTTCGTCGTTTTAAAGGGGGTAAAATTATCAAAAAAGGTTGGAAAATACTGATATTCGTTGTAGCAACGCTTTTAGCATTGTTATCAACATCTTACATTCTTTTACAAAACAGTAAAGTACAAACCTTTATCATTAGTAAAATTACTCATCAACTCTCTGAAAGAACCAATGCAACCATTCGAATTGGAAAAGTCGATTTTACTTTTTTTAATAAACTTGTGCTAAATGATGTACTTTTTGCCGATGCAAAAAACGACACAATTTTATACACGCATTTAATCTCAGCCAAAATTGATACGCTAAAATTACGAAAACACAAAATTTCGCTTAGTGAACTTTCTTTTCAAGACAACAAGATTTCAGTGTATCGCGATTCCATTAATCATTACAACTTCAGTTTTATTCTGAATTCGCTTCAAGCAAAAAGGCCCCCTTCATCTTCCCAACTATGGAAAATAAGTTGCAACCAGTTTATGTTTCAGAATTCAACGTTAAGCTACACCGATTTTATTCCGGTTAACAATACCAACATTTTTATTCATGAAATGAATTTGAATGTACTTGATTTTGTTAATGAAAAAGATTCACTTCAGTTTACAATAAATGATTTAACATTTAACGATGGGAAGAATATTTATTTGGAGCAATGTTCTGCCCTTTTTAAAGCCACTGATAATAAACTGGAATTATCATCGGTAAATCTGAAAACTCATAACTCTACGGTAAATAATCTGAAAATCACAGTCGAATACCAGGATTCTGTTGACGTAAAAGAAAATATGAATTTTGATATTCAATTATCGAACTCTGTTGTTGATTTCGCCGAGCTGGCTTCAATCTTTCCCCAATTAAAAGGAATGGATGAAACCGTTCAGTGTTCAGGACATATTTTTGGAAATTTGAACGATTTAAAAGGGAAAGACCTTACTTTGAGAGCCGGCAGAAACACAAACGCAATTCTGGATTTCTATATAAATGATATTACCGATACAGAAAACATGTATCTTTTTCTTGATTTAAAAAGGCTTGAAACCACATTCAATGATTTAGAATCATTCAAGTTACCATACACATCAAAAACACGCACGCTCGATTTTCCTGAGAATTTCGGGGAAGCCGGAATACTCCGCTTCAATGGTAATTTTAGCGGTTTTCTTTCCGACTTTGTTACCTTCGGAACCTTGCAAAGTAATTTTGGCTCCATTGAAACCGATGTTTCTTTAATTCCTGAAGAGAACAAATCGTTCAGATACAATGGCCGGATTAATACCGAAGACTTCGAACTCGGAAATTTTTTAAACACAGAAACCATTGAAAACATTACATTTAACGGAGAAGTTAACGGAAGCTACAAAATATCAAACAAAGCAATTGCAGGCTTTTTTAAAGGCGATATAGAAAAGATTAAAGCCAATAATTATGAATATCGGAATATAAAACTGGATGGAATATACATGGACAAAATGTTTGACGGAATGTTGAGCATGAACGACTCGAACCTGCAATTTACCTTTTTAGGAAGAGCCGATTTTGGCACTGAAATTCCGGAATTCGATTTTAATCTCCATCTAAATAAAATACGCCCTGCAAAATTAAACCTCAGTAAAAATTATCCGAATGCAGAAATTGCCATGAACATGAAGGCAAAGTTCAGTGGTGACAAAATTGACAACTTAAAAGGAGCAATTCTTGTTGAAGATGGTTATTACAAAAACAGGTTCGGAGATTTTGATTTAAAAGGGCTGCAGCTTTTATCTGTGCCGGGAGAAGTATCATCGGAACTAAAATTTACTTCAAGTTATTTTGACATTGATATTAACGGGAAATATGAGTTTCAGAATATTGCTTATGCTTTTCAGCAAAACGTCAACCAGTTTCTTCCTTCTTTTAATTTTAAAACACCTAAAAACCTTGAAGCCAATATTTTTAATTTCAAATTAAATGTAAAAAACATTAATGAAATCACCGAGGTATTTGCTCCAGGGCTAAAGTTCGAAACACCGTTTTTTCTTTATGGAAAAATGAATTCGGAGGAAGCTACCTTTGAGCTTGAAGGAAGTATCCCTAAAATGGATTACAAAAATGTATCGATCAAAAATATATTCATTGGTAACAAAATTATTGATGATCATTATTCATCCAAGTTTAATTTTGGTGAAGTCAGTCATAACCGGGGCATACATTTATTTGATTTTTCAATTACTTCTGAAATTGCTTACGATGTAATTGACAACGAAATCGAATGGAGAAATGAAAATGATTCACTTCATTACAGTACGATTAAAACCAGGTCTGTATTTACAAAAAGTAATTCAACCTTATCAAATTTTCCAAAAGTCTGGATTGAGTTTGTTCCATCTTCAATTTATATTGCAGATGCCAAATGGCAATACAAAAGGTTTGTTTCGGTAATTGATTCTTCTTTTATTAAAATCAATAATTTCAATTTAACTCATGGAGATCAAAAAGTTCAAATAAGCGGAAATATTTCGAAAGACAGCACTGAAGTTGTAAAAGTTGACATCAAAAATATTAATCTGGAAGATTTGACACAAAAGTTAGATGACAATAAATCTTTCCAGGGAGTATTAAATTGCACTGTTAATTTATCTGATCTGTACCGGCAACCGGTAATTATTACCGACGTTACCATCGACAGTCTTCGTTTTAAAAATCAATATATTGGCAACGTTTTTTTAACCAGTTACTGGGATAAAATCAATTCAACAATTAATTCAGACCTGGAGATTGTTGGTAACAAAAAAAACAGTTTAACAGCAACTGGGTTTTATAGCCCTTTTTCAAAAAAGATTAATTACACCGCCAAGGCCGACAGTCTTCCAATAAAACTGCTGGAAACAGTAATATCATCCGATTTAAACGATTTTTCGGGAACAGCAAGTGGAACTGTAAAATTTGGAGGCACCCTGGATAAAATTACCATGAATGGTGCAGCAAAAGCGTCTAATGCCGGAGTAAAAATTGATTATACACAGGTAAAATATTTTTTAGACGATTCAGTCAGGTTTAAAACCGATACCATTTGGTTCAAAAACATTACAATTGCAGATAAACGGAATAATACAGGGAAATTCGACGGGATCCTGGTTCATGATAATTTTAAAAACATGTTGTATGATTTAACAATCAGTTCTCCGAAAATTCTGGCATTGAATACCACCGCAAAGGCAAACGAACAGTTTTATGGCGATATTTATGCAAATAGCAAAGTAAAAATTTTTGGTCAGGGAAATCGGCTAAAACTTTCCGGAACTGCCACAACTCT
Source organism: Draconibacterium sp. (assembly GCA_041393215.1). Classification (GTDB taxonomy): domain Bacteria; phylum Bacteroidota; class Bacteroidia; order Bacteroidales; family Prolixibacteraceae; genus Draconibacterium. Next base: position 13,110 of record JAWKKP010000013.1, on the reverse strand, counting down.
GCAGGGAACCAACGTAAATATTTCGATGGAATATGAAAGTGACATGCAGCAATATGACTTTCTTGAATTTGTAAATACGGAGGAACCCGTTAATGAAGAGCATTTTTTTGCCGGCAGCCCTGAATTCGATTTCAGTATGGATTTAACGGTGGAAGCGACACCTGAATCTAAGGTTCAGCTAATTTATAATTCGCAAATTGGTGACATTATAAAGGCCCAGGGAGAAGGTATTTTATTTTTCAACATGAATAAAGATGGTGAAATTTCGCTCTCGGGTGATTATACGGTCACCAAAGGAGACTATTTATTTACACTTCAGAATGTTGTAAACAAAAGGTTTACCATTGCCCAGGGAGGAAATATCGTTTGGTCGGGCGATCCTTACAATGCAAACATCAACATTTCGGCCATCTATAAACTAAAGGCTTCGTTAAGTGATTTACCGACCAGTAGTTTTACAACGGCCGATAATCTTTCTCAACGGATTCCGGTTGAATGTATCATTAATTTAACGGATGAACTGATAAACCCTACCATTAATTTTGAAGTTGACTTTCCGGATGAAAATGCAGGGGTAAAAAATGAACTGCAACAATATTTCAATACCGAAGAAGAAAAAAACAAACAGATACTTTCACTGATTGTATTAGGGAAATTTTATACACCGGAATATATGCGTGGCGGCCAATACACATCGCAAAACCCAAATATGATTGGCACAACGGCCAGCGAATTGTTTTCAAACCAGCTTAGCAACTGGCTTTCAAAAATCAGCAACAACGTTGATGTCGGGTTTAAATACCGACCTGGCAACAGCATAACCAACGACGAATTGGAACTTGCATTGAGTACACAGATTTTCAATGACAGGGTTACACTCGACGGGAATATTGGAAACAATGTAAACCCCGAATCGAACAACAGCAGTCAAATTATTGGAGATATTGATATTCGCGTAAAATTGGTCCCGAGCGGGAAAGTGCAGTTTAAAGCTTTTAATCATTCCAACAATAACCTCATTTATGAAACCGCCCCTTACACCCAGGGAATTGGCATTACAGTAAAGGAAGAATACAACACATTTGGGGAACTTTTGCACAAATTAGGCTCAATATTTAGGAAAAAAGAAGACTAGACTGGATTCTTTATTGGCAAAAACGTTTATGTAAATTTTAAAATTAAGTTCAAAATAAGCAAAAACTGTTTATTTTCTTTTTTTTTATTCAACCCAAAATATACATTTGTATCTCTTTTTCATAATTTTCTAACCAATATAAAATCAAATATTATGTTCATTTTAATGGTTGTGATTTTTGTTCTCGGGTATCTCGCGATTGCTCTTGAACATCCTCTAAGAGTAGATAAAGCCGCTTCTGCTCTGATCATTGGCACGCTTTGCTGGGTAGCCTATATTGTTGGTGCCGAAGATATTCTGCACCTCGGATTTAGTCCTTCATGGGCTGCATTTTTAGCTGCTCATCCTGATGTTCATGGATTGCACGCTATTCATGAGTTTATTGTAGAAAATGAGATTATTCATCACATTGGGGAAATCGGCGAGATTTTGTTCTTTCTTTTAGGTGCAATGACGATTGTTGAAGTAGTCGATCAGCACGAAGGTTTTAAAATTATAACCGACAGAATTAAGACAACAAAAAAAGTAAAACTGCTTTGGATCCTAAGTTTTCTTACCTTTTTCATGTCAGCTCTTTTAGACAACCTAACTACTACAATTGTACTGGTTGCATTGTTGAGAAAACTAATTGACGACAAACAAACCCGGTGGTTCTTTGCGAGTATGGTAGTTCTTGCTGCCAATGCAGGTGGTGCATGGTCGCCAATTGGTGATGTTACTACAATTATGCTTTGGATTGGAAACCAGGTAACCGCGTTACGCATAATTGAAGGCGTTTTCCTTCCAAGTTTGGTTTGTATGGTAGTGCCATTAGTAATCCTTTCATTTACGATGAAAGGCAATGTTAATCGCCCGAAAATTGATGAAGACGAAGAAGATATAACAACTCCAAAAGAAAAAATACTTTTCCTTATACTTGGTGTGGGCGGTCTTCTTTTTGTTCCTGTGTTCAAAACAACGACTCATCTCCCTCCCTATATGGGGATGTTACTTTCATTAGGCATACTATGGGTGGTAAGCGAAATTATTCATCGCGATAAACCAAAAGAAATCAAAGACCAGTTAAAAGTGGTTAATATCCTTCGACGTGTTGACGTTCCAACCGTATTATTTTTCCTTGGAATTCTATCAGCAGTGGCAGCTTTACAATCAGCAGGGCAATTGAACGTTCTTTCGCAATATTTAAATGAAAAACTGCACAATATTTATCTGATTGATCTTGCCATTGGTATTCTTTCATCAGTTGTTGACAATGTTCCCTTGGTTGCAGGTGCAATGGGAATGTATCCGATTGCTGATGCAGGAGCAGTTGGTTACGATGCATTTTTTGTTCAGGACGGTCTTTTTTGGGAATTCCTTGCCTACACTGCAGGAACCGGGGGTAGCATGCTAATTATTGGCTCGGCTGCCGGCGTTGCGGCAATGGGACTTGAAAAGATAGATTTTATATGGTATTTAAAAAGAATATCTTGGTTGGCGTTGATTGGATATTTGGCCGGCGCAGGTGTATATTTTATCCAGTTCAATCATTTATAAAATATCAAAAAAAGATTGTTCATAACTTACGATTCTGCTAAGAATTAAACACATTTGTGTTCTAAAATAATACTTAATTTAGCGAGGTATAATATTTAAAGTTATACCTCGTTTTTAATGTGTAAAAAAAAGAATAAACAATAAAAGCTCATGTTTAAACTATTAATGATTCAGGCAGATATGCCCGGTGCTTTAGATACTGCTGCCACCCAACCCGAAGGAATTTCAACTAAGTTTTTCGATCTGGCAATCAAGGGTGGATGGATTATGATCCCTATTCTTTTGCTTTCGGTTATCGCCGTTTATATCTTCTTCGACAGATATTTCGCCATAAAAAAAGCAGGAAAATTCGATGCGAGTTTACTTGAAAAAATAAAGGTTTATATTACCAGTGGGAAGATTGATGCTGCCGTTGCGCTTTGCAGAAGTAATGATAATCCTGCTGCAAGAATGATTGAAAAAGGAATTAGTAGAATTGGCCGTCCTCTAACAGATGTTAATGCGGCTATTGAAAATATAGGTAACCTCGAGATTTCAAAACTTGAAAAAGGATTACCTGTTTTAGCTTCAGTTGCCGGTGGTGCCCCTATGATTGGCTTCCTTGGAACAGTTATGGGGATGATCCAGGCTTTTTACGATATGTCAAATGCAGGAAATAATATTGATGTTACATTACTTTCAGCTGGTATTTACCAGGCAATGGTAACAACAGTTGCCGGTTTGATTGTTGGTATTATCGCTTATTTTGCTTACAATATTCTGGTATCGAATGTTGAAAAAGTAGTTTTTAAAATGGAAGCAACCACTTCCGAATTCATGGATTTATTAAACGAACCGGCATAATTACAGAAAATGGCACTAAAACGAAGAAATAAAGTAGATGCCGCCTTTAGTATGTCGTCAATGACCGACATTGTTTTTTTGTTACTGATATTTTTTATGGTTACATCTACTTTAATTGCACCAAATGCATTGAAGCTATTGCTACCGCAAAGTAATAATCAAACAGCTGCAAAACCCATAACTACAATTTCAGTTACAAAAGATTTAAAATATTACATTAACGATGACGGTAAATTAAAAGGAGTTTCCTTTTCAGAAATCGAACCGTTTCTTCGAAACCGTTATGGTGTTGGAAATGATGATATTTTTATTTCACTTCATGCTGATCAAACCGTTCCGGTAAACGAGGTGGTAAAAATTATGAACATTGCCCGTCGGAATAAGTATAAAATGATACTGGCAACTTCTCCTGAAAGATGAAAATTTAATTCCTAACGGAAAACAGAATTCAAATTTTCTTCGTTAAAACATAAAGATGGATTATTTCAATAAACATAGAAAAGGAATTATTGGCACAACCGTTTTTCACGTAACAGTTCTGCTGCTGCTTCTGTTTCTTGGTTTTTTCACTCCGCTACCTCTCCCTGGCGAAGAAGGGATGCTTGTTGACTTTGGTACCAGCGATAAAGGTTTTGGGGAGGTTGAACCAAGTCCGGCCAGAAATAATCCGGCTCCCGCACAACCAGCCGTTAAGGAAGAAAAAAAAGAAGTTCCACCTCCCCCTGTAACAAAGCCAGCAGCAACCACTCCTAAAACGGTAAAAGAAACTCCGGCAAAACAGGAAGCATTAACGCAGGATTATGAAAAAACGGCTGCAATTGATGCTGCAGAAACCAAAAAGAAAGAAGAAGAAAAAAAACGTAAAGACCAGCAATTAGCAGAACAAAAACGTCAGCAACAAATAAAAGCAGAACAGGAAAGATTGGCCGAACAGGAACGTATTAGAAAACAGCAAGCTGAAGCTGAAAGAATAAGAAAAGCGGAAGCTGAAAGAAAAGCAAGAGAAGAAGAACAGCGAAAAATAAACGAAATTAATTCACGCGTTCAGGGAGCGTTTGCCGAAAATGGAAATGGCAGCGGTGGCCAGGGCAGCGGGAATGGCAAGAGCCAGGGAGTAACTTTCCCGGGAGGAAACCAAGGTGTTCCAACCGGAGGAAAGAGTGGAAATTATGGACAAGGAGGAAGCGGCTCGGGAAGTCAGGGAAGCGGAACATCTTTTAGCCTCTCAGGAAGATCGGCAGTGTCTTTACCAAGACCAAATTATCCGGGAAACGACGAAGGTACAGTTGTAGTTAAAATTACGGTTGATAAAAATGGAAAAGTAACCAGCGCCGAGCCGGGTGTACAGGGAACTACCATAATGAACCAACAATTCTGGAACGAAGCAAAACAGGCGGCCTTAAAAGCTAAGTTTAATACAAGCGATAATGCACCCGCTTTTCAACAGGGTACAATTTCTTATCGGTTTGTGCTCGATTGATATTTCAAAAAATTTTTCAGCCCTAGCCCTTTCAATGATAATTATCAATGAATTTGTCTGCTAATTTTAAGTGCTTTGCAAAAAAAATAGCGAATTATGGCATTCCTGACAAAAGACAAATTATTCAGTAAAAAATGGTTTATTGACTATTTTTACATCCTTATTGGTTCATTAATTCTTGCGGCGGGATTTGTATATTTTATAACGCCACATAAAATTGTCCCCGGCGGAGTTTACGGTATCGCAATTGTGGTTCACTACCTTTCAGTAGGAATGTTTTCTTTTTGGCCCGATGGTATTCCAATTGGTCTTTTTGGATTAATTCTAAATATTCCGCTGACCATCGCAGGAATCAAAATCTTAGGGCCACGTTTTGGAATTAAAACGATTGTTGGTTTTGTACTCACCTCCGTTTTTATTGATGGAATTACCTGGATGCGCCCCGATGGCAATGCTGCCTTAGTTGACGACGTACTGCTTTCTTGTGTTTTTGGTGGTGTTTTAATCGGATTTGGGCTTGGTCTGATTTTTAAATCCCGCGCGACTTCCGGAGGATCTGATATTATTGCTATGATTATTGCGAAATATACACGCTTGCAATTGGGAAAATTAATGATTTATGTGGATTCAACCATTGTATTGCTGGCTCTTGTCGCTTTTCAGGACTGGCACATTCCACTTTATTCGTGGGTGGTGATTTATATTACAGGGCGCGCCATCGACCTAACAATTGAGGGAGCCGACTACAACAAAGCACTACTGATTATCTCAAAAAAACATGCTGAAATAAAACATAAATTATTATATGATCTGGAACGGGGTGGAACATATCTTCGCGGTGAAGGCATGTTTACGGGAGAAGAAAAACAAATAATTTATACCGTTGTAAGTCGGCGTGAATTAACTATTCTGGAAGAATTCATCAGTAAAATAGACCCGGATGCATTTATTACAGTGATGGACACCAGGGAAATACTTGGCGAAGGTTTTCAAAACCTTAAGTTAAAAATGGATAGCGAATAGTTTCTTCAAACAAAGTGAACTTATACTTCCAATCGTTAGCAACTTATGTATTTTTAATGTGATGTCTTTCTTTATTTATCGAGAAAAATCTGTAATTCGCCTGAAAATAAAACTATAATTCTGCTGTTTTTGTAAATTTACGTGCTGTCGAAAATTTGCGTTCCGCACCATGAACAATAAAACTTTACTTCTTATCGTATTTGCATTCTTACCATTGTTGCATTCCAATGCACAATCGGTTGGACTGGTACTGAGCGGTGGCGGGGCAAAAGGGATGGCTCATATTGGTGTTATTCGTATTCTTGAAGAAAACAATATTCCGATCGATTATATTGCAGGCACATCAATTGGGGCAATTGTTGGCGCTCTTTATGCTGCCGGATATACTCCCGATGAAATGGAAACACTTTTTAAATCTGACGATTTTTATTTTTGGTCAACCGGAAGGATTCAAAAAGAATATCGTTATTATTTTATGCGCCAGGAAGAAGATCCATCATGGATTGATTTGAATCTGGAAAAGAGAGATGAAAAATTAAAAATTCTGCCTCCTACCAGTTTTATTCCAGCGGAACAGATGGATTTTGCATTTATGGAACTACTTGCATCTACCAATGCTGCCTGCAGCTATAACTTTGATAGTTTAATGGTTCCCTTTTTTTGTGTAGCAACTGATGTGAACAAAAGTGCTCCAAAGATCTTGAGAAACGGAGATTTGGGTTCAGCTGTCCGGGCTTCGATGACCGTCCCCCTTTATTTCAAACCCGTTATTATCGATGGGGCGTTAATGTTCGATGGAGGAATTGTAAACAATTTCCCTCATGATATCATGAAGAAAACTTTCAACCCTGATATTATTATTGGACACCAGGTTGCGGATGACACAAAACAGGCAGATGCGGATGATTTATTGCAACAGATATCAAATCTGGTGATGCGCCCCACAAATTTTAATATCTCACCAGAGGAGGGAATTTTGCTAAAATCGAGTTTCGAAAATGTAAGCTTACTCGATTTTCAAAAAATAGATAATATTGTTGAAACCGGGGAAAAAACAACGTTGCAATCACTGGACAGCATCAAACTTCTCATAAAAAGGAGAGTTTCAACAGAATTTGTTAACGAAAAAAGGAACCAATTCAACAATAAAAAGCCGGAACTTTATTTTCAGAATATCCAGGTGGAAGGAATTGAAGATCCGGAACAACGAAAGTATATTATAAACTCAATAAAACACCGGTACAATGTAGTTACCTTATCTTCTTTAAAAAAGGAATATTTTAAACTGATTGCCGATGAACATATAAAATCAATTATACCCATTGCGCGGCTCAACAAAGAAACAGGATATTTTGACCTGCATTTAAGAGTAGAACCAAGTAAAAAGGGTGAAGTAAGAGTCGGGGGTAATATTTCAACAAAACCTATTAACCAGGGTTTTACAAGCTTCAATTACCGTTTTTATAAACGCCGGGCATACTCGTTAACATCGAATATATATTTTGGAAGGTTCTACAGTTCGTTTAAACTTGGTGGCAGAATTGACTTTCCAACCAACCTTCCATTTTATCTTGCCAGCTATTTCTCATTTAATCGCTGGGATTTTTTCACGTCGAGTTCTGAACTGTTTTTTGAAGATGTTCGCCCACCATACATTATACAAAACGAAAATAATCAGCGTTTTGAAGCAGGAATGCCAATTGGTTTGCATGGAAAATTATTTGGTGGTTTTTCATTCTCGAGTGCTCAGGACGAATATTATCAAACCGATATTTTCAACAAATCTGATGAACCGGACCAAACTACTTTTAATGCCTTCTCTACACAACTTGGCATTGAAAATAACTCACTTAATTACAAGCAGTTTGCAACCGAAGGTTCTTACCGGTATCTTACAGCCAAATATATTAACGGAAAAGAGACCAACATTCCAGGAACAACATCATCAAATGAATTAAAAACAAAAGCAAATCACAGCTATTTTTTAGTTACGGCTCACTCAACACGTTATTTAAAATTGGCCCAAAAATTTACATTAGGAATTCAAACCGAGGCATTATTCAGCAATAAAGGTAATTTCAAAAATTATCGGTCAACACTGCTTGCAGCCCCCGGTTACTCTCCCACGCCACATAGTAAATCAATGTTTATAGAAAATTTTCATGCAAATAATTATCTGGCAGGTGGATTAAACGCTATTTTCCTGTTAAATCCAACGCTGAACATTCGACTTGAGGGCTATGGTTTTGTGCCTGTAAACGAAATACAAAAAGAATCGTTTCCGTATGAGGTCTCCAGCCAGATTATTGAGAATTATTACCTGCAAGGCGCAGCCTCTTTGGTTTATCAAACCGGAGTAGGTCCGGTAAGCATTTCAGTTAATTACTATGAAAAAGAAAATACCAAGTTCTATTTCACCTTGAATTTTGGATATGTTCTGTTTAACAAAAGAGGTTTTTAACGTTCTATTTTCTGATGTGATTGGGTATATCTTTATCTAACTGAAAAGAAAGTTCAATAATTCCTGAAAACTTACCTTCTTTCATCCATGGTGTCTGGTAAATAATTTTTCGCGCTCCGTTTTTTTCGGTGGTGTACATATTATTTACCGGGTTTAAAAGCATTTGTCTTAACATCGATTTCGAGGGTTCGGGATGACAGTCCAATAAATTTGTACCAAGTAGCTTTTCGCCGCCATATTTTTTAAACTGCTCAATCGATTTGCAATTCATATATACAATAATTCCGTTCAAATCGCACACAGTTACCGAACCATCAAACTCTTCTGCCCAGTCAACTTCCAATCCGTCTAATTTCATTTTTTACGGTAACATTTTACCCACTCAATTTCAAAACTGGCAGGAAGCTTCGAAGAAGGCACATCGTAAACAACCATTGATGAAGCATTTAAATGCAAATTTGCCCCGGGCTCACTGTTCTGAGCAGCAAACACCTCTGTTTCATTAATTTTCCAGGTATAATTATTTGATGTTTTTTCAATTGTAAATATGTACCATTTCTCCGGTTTGAGATTTGAAATATCTAACCCGTTTGTTTCAACTTTACCGGAAGAATTAACAGATGAAAAACCAACACTATTTTTAGTTCCCATTTCCAGCAAATTCACACGTGGCAGGTTATTTTCACCCGAAAGATAAAATGAACTGACAATCTCTTTAACCGGATTGAATTTAATTTTAGCTTCATAAATTCCATCTCCCTGCCAGAAGCTGTTCCAGGTTGAAACAATTCCGGAAGTATATTCCAATTCAACAGGCAAAAATCCGGATGTAACCTGCCACACCTTTCCGGTTTTCTTCTCTTTTTTCACCTCAATGGAAAGTTTACCATTCGTTTTAATATTTTCACCCGAAGTGTAAACCTGCAAATCACCGCCAAGCGAGTAATTGTCACCTAGCATTTTATTCGCAATATAAGATGTAAACGCCCACTTTTCAGCATTAGGCTTTGAGGCTGTAAAGTCATCCTCAAACGTTATTTCCCACTCTTTGAAAAAATTAAACGAATTGGAGTTTTTGTATTTGAAATATTTCACCAGGTGCGGAAGCTTTTTCATTTGCTCATATTCCTGAGACAAAGCGAACTCTTCAGTTTTTTCCCACTTTTTATTGTCTTCCAAATAAGCTTTTTGTTTTTTATATTCATCGGAACCAATAATCTTCTCTAGCTCGTGGTATCGTTTTAAGTCGAAAGAATCGGCAACATTCAGATAATTTTTGTATAACGAGGACTTTTCAAATTTCAGAAGAAACTTTACATCACTGTCATTAGCCAACCTCTTGTAACTTTCCTGTTTTTTGTATGCTTCGCTTCGCTCAAATTTTTTCTTGTCTTTTAAAAACTGCTCCCGCTTTTTGAAATCATCACTTTCAACAAAGGTTTTTAATTCATTGTACTTTTTTAATTCATGGCTGCCTTCTGTCTCACGATAAAGCTTCAGTTTCTTCGATTTTTCAAATTTGAAATATGATTTAATTTCAGCATCATTTTTGAGCTTTTTTAATTCTTTGGCTTTCTCTTTATCGATACCTGAATTATTTCGAAGCTGTAAAAAACTTTTCAGTTTTCCAGACTCTGAAAACTCTTCATGTTTTTTTAGCTGTGCGGAACTTACCAATTCATTGTATGATTTAATTCCGGCGGATTTCTCGAGCTGTTTAAAATCTTTTAAATGTTTCTCTTCAACGGATCCTTTAAACACCTGTTTCGTTATTTCATCTTTATCTTTTGTAAACTGCCCCTCTTTCATATATTCCAGCAGTTTGTCATATTCGCTCAGTTTTTCCGATCCTTTTAAACTCTCATATCTTTTCAAATCTGCCGAGTTGGCGATTTTGAAATAATTTTTAATCGCAGAGTTTTTCTGAAGTTTTTCAAATTCTTTTAACTGATTGTACTCTTTACTCCCCTTAAAGTGAAGCGCTTCAATTTCCGCTTTCTTCTTCTTAAATTCTGCAGAAGTAACACGTGAATCCAATTCAATATACTTTTTAAGATCCTCCGAAACTTCTACTTTTAAAAACTCATTATAATCATCAAGTAGTGATTTTCGTTTTTTCTCAATGATTTCAACCGGTTTTATTTTTCCGCGAAATTGCAGCGAAAAGATTTTAAATGACATGGTTTTGAATTTCGTGTTTTATAATTTCAAAAATATAAATTAAACCTATCAAATTACCATTTATCTCATTTTCATTTATTAGAAGATTTTAACTTTTGATTCTATTTCTATTTAACGTAATTAAAGTTTTAAACAAAATCCGGTAAAACTCAAAATTTTAAACCTACACATGTTTATATTTTTTCATTGTGCACATTGGCTATTCCCTTTAAATTGAATAGTTTTGAAAACATTCAATTAAATAAAAATGATTCAACACTCGGAGCTGATTATTAATAATGATGGTACTATTTTCCATCTTCATTTAAAACCGGAGAATATTTCGAATAATATTATATTGGTAGGTGACCCTGCTCGTGTTGACACATTTTCAACTTATTTCAGTAAGGTTGATTTTTCAGTTCAAAACCGCGAATTTAAAACGGTTACAGGTTGGTACAACAACAAAAAATTGAGTGTGATTTCTACCGGGATTGGCACTGATAATATTGATATTGTTTTAAATGAGCTTGATGCTTTAGTCAATATCGATTTACAGTCGAGAAGTATAAAAAAGGAGCACACACGGCTGAATATCGTTCGCGTTGGAACTTCAGGCGGACTTCAACCAAACCTGCCGGTGAATTCATTTGTTGTTTCCCAAAAATCAATTGGTTTTGATGGGATGCTTAATTTTTACGCTAATCGCAGAAATTATTGCGATATCAGTTTTGAAGAAGCATTCAGAAATTTCACGAACTGGAATAATTCACTCCCAACATTTTATGTAGTTGATGCTTCATCAACATTGCTTTCGAAGTTTGACACTTCCGATTTTCACCGGGGTGTAACAATTTCGGCACCTGGTTTTTACGGTCCGCAGGGAAGAGTGCTTCGGTTGCCGCTTGCAGTGCCGGAGCTGAACAGGCAAATTGAAGAATTTAGGTTTGGCGATTTAAAAATAACGAACTTCGAAATGGAAAGTTCTGCTATTTACGGATTATCAAAAATGCTGGGGCACGAAGCTTTAACAATTTGTTTAATTATTGCCAACCGTGTTACATTAACGGCAAATGAGAATTACAGGGAAGAAATGCAAAAACTAATTATAAAGGTGCTGGACAAACTAACTAACGAATAACGGATGAAAAATCGAAGACTAACTGCCTTAATTGACTTGCTGGATGACCCGGATACTACGGTTTACGAAATGGTTGAAAAAGAACTGTTAAAGGAAAGTGACCAAATTATTCCTGTTCTCGAAGAAAAATGGGAATCGAGTTATGACTCCGGCTACCAGGAACGAATTGAAAATATTATCCAGAACTTACAATTTAATGAAACGCGTAATCTTATGGATAAATGGCTCATGGCCGATTCTGATGAGCGAGAACTTTTAATTGGATTTCTTACTGTAGATCGTTTTCAATATCCCGATTTAAACCCGTTAAACATTCAGTTGAAAATCGAAAATATTAGAAAAAAAATCTGGCTGGAATTAAACAACTCATTAACATTATTGGAAAAAACCACAATTCTGAACCATTTTTTATATCATGTTTACGAATTTGAAATCAACCAAAAAAATATAAATTCTCCACAAAACTGCTTTTTAAATCAACTACTTGACACAAAATTGGGGAATCCGGTTTCAATGGCAATTTTATACACCATTATTGCCCGACAGCTTGAATTGCCTGCACAGTTTATTAACTTCCCCAAAAACCCACTGGTTGGAATCGTTGACCCAAAACTTGCACGCCGGGTTCACGGTGCATCTGTAGAATCTGATGTTTTGTTCTACATCAATCCATCAAATAAAGGTTCGATAACAAGTATCAAAGAAATTGAATATCATTTGAAGACCAATAATTATCTTCCGGTTCATCAGTATTCCGAGCCAAAGTCGGATGTATATTTTATCCAATTATTACTGGAAACCTTGGAGGCTTCCTACGATGCTGTTAACCTTTCTGAAAAGAAAAAACGGGTCAGAAAATTACTTGAGCTTTTCTAAAAAAAAAGCCTTCCTGCAAAGGAAAGCTTTTCGATATATAGAATTATACTATTCTCTATTTCGCATAACTTACAGCCCGGGTTTCCCTGATAACTGTAATTTTTATTTGTCCCGGATAAGTCATTTCATCCTGAATACGTTTTGAAATATCATAGGAAAGTTGCTCTGTTTCCTGGTCATTCATTTTATCGGCACCTACTATTACGCGTAACTCACGACCAGCCTGAATAGCGTAAGTTTTAGTAACTCCCGGATATGATAATGCCAAATCTTCCAGATCCTTTAAACGTTTGATGTATGATTCTACAACCTCGCGACGGGCACCGGGGCGCGCACCTGAAATCGCGTCGCAAACCTGAACAATGGGTGCAATTAACGACTGCATTTCCACTTCATCGTGGTGCGCTCCAATTGCATTGCAAATGTCGGGTTTCTCTTTAAATTTCTCTGCCAGC